>CBFHQO010000030.1:0-171143 GCA_965658045.1 uncultured Flavobacteriales bacterium
GTGTTGGCGAAGGGATTCGTTTTGGGCTTCAGTCAGGGTGTACAGCCGCTGCTGCACGGCCGCTGTGAATCGTTCCAATTCTCCGCCGTCGACCGCGTGACGCTCGGCCTCCATGACCTTGGCAGGGTTGTCGTAACTGCGGAAGTCTGGGAGCAATTCCATGATGTATCCGTAGAGCACGCGCAAGCGGTCCACCTCTTGCCTCAGGGTGTCGACGTGCGCAGAAGCCGCAGGGGTCCAAGCGCCGTCCATGGCTTTCAAGGTGGCCATCTGCTGGGGCAACTTGCGGTCGACAATGTGGCGAAGCAGGACTTTTTCTTCGTCTTCCGCGCGGCTTTGGCGCGTCAGCCAGTGGTTGATGCAGACGCGGCTGTCGGCCAAAGTTTGGTCCAACTGCTCGAGGGCGCCCAAGCTTGGCACGAGCACCTCGTCGATTTCTTGGCCCAAGGCGCTGCTCTCGGAGAGGTTCATCCTGGTGACCACCAACAGGATGGCGACGGCCAAGATGAACACGCCAAAACCTGTGCCCATGCGCCACGCGATGTTCCAACGCCACTTCATCGGCCGCGGGCGTTTTTCCAGGCGGCGTGGTACCGGTCGCGTTCCGCTTGGTTGTGCAAGGCATGGTGCACCGTGGCCAACCCCAGAAGGATCTCGGCACGGCCCGGTTGGAGCTCCAGCGCCGATTCAAAGGCCGGCAAGGCTGCTGAGAAATGGCCTCGGCTGGCTTGTTGCTTTTCGATGATTTCCCCAAGGGACGTCTCCAGCCCAAGCTCCTTCATCACCCCCACCCCGCGGTTGTAGACGTGCACGGCCAGGTTGTACCACGCCGTGGGATCGTCCGGCGTCAGCGCCAGCGCCTCTCGGTAATTCGCTTGGATGCCCTCAAAGTGCACCTCGTCCGAGGTGGCCGCGTACAGCGTGGCGTGTGCGTGGGCCATGTTCCTGTGGAAGGCGGCCCGCTCCGCCGACAGGTCGGTCCCAGGCTTCAGCGCTTGGACGGCCATGGCGTATTGGTCGACGAGGGCCAACACGTTGGCTTCGTCCCCTGCCTGGAAGGTGTTCACCGCAGCCACGGCGTCGTCGTAGCAGTCGTCGCCCAAATACCCGAGGGCCCGCCTCGCCTGAGGCAGCCAATCTGCAGGACGGCCCTGGGCCGATTGGAGGTCGAGCGACGTGGCCAAGCGTTGCACGGCTTCTTGCCTGTGGGCACGGTTGTCGGACTGCTTGTACCACTCCTTCAGCAAAAAGCCAGACATGAACCAAGCTTCGGCGTGCCGGCTGTCCTGGCCCAAATGGGCCTCCAACGCCTCCAAGCCCCTGGCAAATTCTCCCGCTTTGCCGAGCAGGATGGCGCGTTGGACGTCGCGGTCCAGGTCCATGCCTGGCTGGGCCAAGCTCCACGCCGGCACCATCCAAAGGCACAAAGCCACCCACTTCAACGCGTGACGGCCCATGATGTGATTCGGTTGCCAACCAACACCCCGCGGCGGTCCGCGTCTTGCTGGTTGAGTTCGTAGCGCAGCAGTCCCTCGTGGACGATCAAATTCACCGTCACCCCTTTGGACAGGGCCTCCAACCCTCGGGTCATCACCAGCGTCGGACGACCCCCAATGCGCTTCAAGTCCATCTCCAACTCGTCGCCCTTGGCGTCGGTGTAGAAGATGTGCATGTCCTCCACGGTCTCCTCGTTGTCGAGCTCCTCCAACCGAAGCGGTTGGTCCCCGATGGGCGGCGTCCCGTAGTTCTCCGCAAAAATCCGGACCAACGCAGGGTTGTCTTTCACCCCAATGACAAACGGCCCCTGCTTGCTCGCCTCGGGCCAATCGTTGTCTTTGGCGAAGTGGTAGAGGTACTGCGCCGTGGTCAGCAGGTGTGGGTCGGTGGTGTCGAGCTTGGGGTCCTGTTGGCCCGCTTGAAACGCCCAAAACACGGCCGCCAGCGCACCCAGCGCAAGCCACCGCGTTCCTCGTTTCATGTGGGCCAGGACCTGCATCTCAAAAAGAATCAGTTGCCGGCGTGGCCTTCTTGGTCGAAGCTCAAGATGTCGCGGTCAAACAAGTAGAGGGCGCCTTGATCGTTGCCTGCAAGCGCCAACTTGTCCAGGATTTTGCGCGCCAGCCCTTCCTCCTCAATTTGCTCGCTGACGTACCACTGCATGAAGTTGTGGGTGGTGTAATCCTTGGCTTGCAAGCAGGCGTCCACCACGTGGTTGATGCTTTCCGTCACCTTCGTTTCGTGCGCCAAAATGCTCTCAAACACTTCCTTCAGCCCATCGTACGAGGTGGGCCCCGCCTCCACGGTGGGCACCTCGGCCACGCCGCCGCGCTCGTTCACAAAACGCATCAGCTTCAGCATGTGCTGACGCTCTTCCTCAGAATGGGCGTAGAGAAATTCCGCGACCCCGTCAAAACCGGAGGTTTCTGCCCAAACCGCCATGGTGAGGTAGGTGTGGGAACTTTGGCCTTCCAGCGCAATTTGCTGGTTCAAGGCCTGGGCAATCGATTCGTGCAACATGTTCCCAAAGTACCTCACGCACGCGCGCGGAGGCGGCGAGACGGCAAGGGTTAGGAACAGCTCAGTCTGGGAAACGTGCCCGCACGGACTTGAAGCGATCCGGCCGCATTTCAGGGGAAATCGGCGCGTCGTCCAGCCAAAAATTCACCAGCGCTTCCGCCGCCGAAGGGCCCACCAACACCCCCCGTGTGCCCAGGCCGTTGAGCATGAGCACGCCCTCGGGTTGGCCAGGCCATGGCCCCACCATCGGACGACGGTCGGGGGACGCGGGGCGCAGTCCCGCTTGGTGCGCCTCCACCCTGGCCTTGTCCCAGGCTTGGCTCGCCTCTTCATGGAAGGCGCTCGCCATGTGGTCTTTCAAAGCTCGGGCCGCTGGGGCATGCGGCGCGGAGGTGGGCTTGTCCCACGAATACGTCGCCCCCAAACGCCACCATTGCCGCCCATCTTGTTGCCGCATGGGAAGCAGCCATTTGCCGTTGTTCACGTTGTGCCCTTGGGTCTGCAAAGCCTCGGCCTCTGTGCTCAACGTGAGGACGTCACCGTGGTTGGGGTTGACCTTCAACCCCACCTCTGAGAGCTCCTTGGCCGCCCCAACCCCACGGCAATCCACCACCACATCGGCCCCGTCGGGAAGGCCATCGTCCACCCGCCAGGCGCGGTCGACCAAGGTGTGGTGGGTCGCCACATGCGTCTCCATCGCATCCAACAATGCCGGGACATCCACCCAGCCTGCGGCGTGGACTTTGCCCACCCCGTGGGGGGCGTTCAAGGATGTGATGCCCAGGGCCTCAGCGGGTTGACCACGCTCCGCCCACTGGGTGACGCCGTGGTCCGTGGCCCAGCGGTCGTCCCAGGTTTGGCGGTAGGCGTCGTTGGCAAACACCTTGACCACCGGCACGTCGTGCACCAAGGCACCGTGCATCCCGAACGTCTCTTCCATGGCTCGGAGCGTGGACCTCATGTTGGCCACATGGGCCGACGCGTTCCAAACCTCCACCACACGCCTGAACGAGACGGGGTTGAACATGCCTGCGGCCACACGCGAGGCGCCGGGCTCTCCGTCGCCCCACCACGAAATGCGGCAGCCGCGCTCGGCGAACTTCCAGGCGACCATGGCCCCTGCAAGTCCCCGGCCCACGACCACCACGTGCTGTCTCATGCCACCACGCCCAGGTCCCGGCCCACCTTTTCAAACGCGGCCAGCGCCCGGTCCAAGTGCGCTTGGGTGTGGGCTGCGCTGAGTTGCACGCGGATGCGGGCTTCCCCTTTGGGCACCACCGGGTAGAAGAACCCGATCACGTAGATGCCCTCCTCCAGCAGGGCGTTCGCCATGACTTGAGAGAGTTTCGCGTCGCCCAACATGACCGGCACAATGGCCGATTCTCCATCCTTGAACGGCAGTCCCGCCTTGCGGAGGCCTTCCTTGAAATAGGCGGTGTTTGCCTCCAAGCGGTCACGCAACTCGGTGGTCTCGTCGAGCATCTTGAACACCTCGATGGACGCGCCCACAATGCTCGGAGCCAGGGAGTTGGAGAACAGGTAGGGGCGGCTGCGCTGACGCAACATCTCGATGATTTCTCGCTTGCCGGTGGTGAATCCCCCCATGGCCCCGCCCATGGCCTTGCCCAAGGTGCCGGTGATGATGTCCACCCGGCCGAGGGCGTTCCGCAATTCGATCGACCCGCGCCCGGTCTTGCCGATGAACCCGGTGGCATGACATTCGTCCACCATGACCATGGCCTCGTAGGTGTCGGCGAGGTCGCAGATCTTGTCGATTTGAGCCACATAGCCGTCCATGGAAAACACCCCGTCGGTGACGACCACAATGTGACGTGCGCCGTTGGCGCGCGCTTCCTTCAGGCGTTGCTCCAGCTCCTCCATGTCGTTGTTGGCGTAGCGGTATCGCTGCGCCTTGCACAACCGAACTCCGTCGATGATGGAAGCGTGGTTCAAGCTGTCGCTGACGATGGCATCCTCCTTGGTGAGAAGCGGTTCAAACACCCCACCGTTGGCGTCGAACGCCGCCGCGTAAAGGATGGTGTCTTCCGTGTGGTGGAAGTCCGCGATGCGTTGTTCCAACTCCTTGTGGATGTCTTGGGTTCCGCAGATGAAGCGGACGCTGGACATGCCAAACCCGTGGGTGTCGATGGCGCGCTTGGCCGCCTCCACGACCCGTGGGTGGGAACTCAACCCGAGGTAATTGTTGGCGCAAAAATTCAAGACTTTGCTGCCGTCGTCGAGGGTGATTTCCGCGTCTTGCGCCGAGGTGATGACACGCTCACGCTTGTACAGGCCCGCGGCGTCGATGTCCGCCAACTCCTGCGTCAATTGGTCTTTGATGCTTCCAAACATGCCGGCAAGGTACGACCGGCCCGGCCCCAGGTCGGCGGCCTTCAGCCCAGGATGAAGGGGGCGTTTCTGGCCCCATGACCGGCGGGCACGTCCCACTCCACGGGACAGTTCGCCGGTCCGAGGTGCGACGCCAAAATCTCTTCCGCTGTCTTCCCAAAAGGGTTGTCGACCGATTGCCCGTGGGCGACGGTGTTGTCTCGCATGTCGGTGAACGACCCCACCATCACCCCGGCCACCTGCCCCCACACCCCCGCTTGTGTGAACGCCACGAGCATGCGGTCGAGGTGGTAGAGGTACTCGTCCAAGTCTTCCAAAAGCAACCATTTGCCCTCCAGCGGCGGCATGTGAGGCGTGCCCAACATGGCGTAAAGCACCGAGAGGTTCCCGCCCACGACCGCGCGATCGAGTTGATCCAACGTGGGCTCGCCGGTCTTCAGCACCTCCACAAGCGCGGCGCCGTCGTCGTCGTCGGTCGACGCCAATGTCGACGCCACCGGCGCATGCAAGGAGGCCACCCCGGCTTGGTTGGCCCACCCATGAAGGGCCGTCACGTCTGAAAACCCGACAATCCAAGTCGGATTGTCCCTCAAGGGTTGGACGTCCAGGAGCGACAGCAGGCGCGTGCATCCGTACCCTCCTCGAAGGGCCCACACCGCCCCGATTTCGGGGTCCGAAAATGCCACGTTCAAGGCCGCCGCCCGCTGGGCGTCGGTGCCGCCGAATTGTCCATGGGGTTGGTTGGTGTCGGGGTGCAGCACAGGGTCAAACCCCCAGCTTCTCACCGCCGCCGATGCGGCGTCGACCACCTCCTGCGACGCGTGGCGCGCAGGGGTCACCAGGGCGACTTTGGCCCCGGGCTTCAAAGGCGGAGGTGTTCTCAGAGGACCCGGCCCTTTTGAGGACGGAGCGCCGCTTCAGCGGCGGTCTTGGCGCCATTCGCGAAGTTGTGCTCGCGCTTCCCCCAGATTTTCTTCTGGAAATAGGCCTCCAAAATTTCTCGCTTGTCGGCCACGCCTTGCAAGGTCACTTCCTTCGCCACGGCCTCGGTCTTCTCTGCAGTTGCTTTCATGTCCAAAAGTTTGGTCCGACCACGTCGGTGCTTCCAAAGAAAGGTGGGCCACCTCGAATGTCGCAATCCCCCCAACCTGCAGTTCTCCACATTCAAAATCCGCGGAACTGGGGAAAACGCCTTGCAGTAGGCGTGTCCATTGGACGCGATGCAGCTTGAATCGAGGTCAGGATTACTTTTGTCCCCATGTCGAAAAGCGCCCCCAAGCGGAGGATGATCACCTCCGCCCTGCCCTACGCCAATGGCCCGATTCACCTGGGACACATTGCCGGTGCGTACCTCCCTGCGGACATTCATGTCCGGCACCTGCGCAGCACGGGCGATGACGTGCTTTGGATTTGTGGGAGCGATGAACACGGTGCGGCGATCACGCTTCGTGCAAAAAAAGAAGGCACCACGCCCCGGGAGATTGTGGATTTGTACCACGAAGAGATGCAAAAGGCCTTCACCGGGTTGGACATCAGCTTCGATCACTACAGCCGCACTTCGTCCCCCAAGCACCATCAAGTTGCCCAGGAATTCTTCCTGACCCTCATGGAGAAGGGCGGGTTTGAGGTGAAAACGGAGGAGCAATTCTTCGACGAGGAGGCCCAGCAGTTCTTGGCGGACCGTTACATCCAAGGCACGTGTCCCTCATGTGGGCACGACGGGGCCTACGGAGACCAATGCGAAAAATGCGGGAAGACCCTCAGCCCCACCGAGCTCGTCAACCCCAAGTCGACGTTGAGCGGCTCGACCCCTGTGTTGAAGCCCACCACCCTGTGGTACTTGCCCATGGGACGGCACGAGTCTTGGCTGAGGGAATACATCGTCGAGGGCAAGCTGGACGGACAACCACACCACGACCCCAAAACGTGGAAAGCCCACGTGTTGGGCCAGTGCCGGTCCTGGATTGAAGGCGGGCTGGAAAGCCGCGCCATGACGCGCGACTTGGATTGGGGGGTGCCCGTGCCTGTGGAAGGCGCCGAGGGCAAGGTGCTTTACGTGTGGCTCGACGCGCCCATCGGATACATCACCGCCACCATGGAGTGGTGTGAGGCCCATGGACAAGACTGGAAGGATTGGTGGCAGGACCCCAACGCGGAACTCCTGCATTTCATTGGCAAAGACAACATCGTCTTCCACTGCATCATCTTCCCGATTTTGCTCAAAGAGCACGGCGGGTACAACCTGCCCACCAACGTGCCCGCCAACGAATTCATGAACCTGGAGGGCGACAAGATCAGCACGTCGCGCAACTGGGCGGTGTGGGTCACCGAGTACCTCGAAGACTTCCCCGAGGGCAGCGACGCCATGCGTTACGTCTTGACGGCGATCATGCCGGAACAAAAGGACAGCGAGTTCACCTGGAGCGACTTCCGAGACAAGGTGAACAACGAACTGGCCGACGTGCTCGGCAACTTCGTGAACCGCGTCCTCGTGTTGACCAAGAAGTACTATGGCGGAGAAGTCCCCGCGGCACCTGCCCAGGAAGACTTGACCGACACGGACCGGGCGCTGCTCGAGGCCTTGGCCGCCGCGCCTGACAAAATTGGCGAGCTCATCCAGCGTCACCGCTACAAGGAAGCCCAGCTTGAGGCGATGAACGTGGCACGCTTGGGGAACAAATACTTGACCGAGCAAGAACCCTGGAAACTGCAGAAAACCGACCCTGAACGGACGGCCACGATCATGCACCTGACCTGCCAGGTGGTGGGCAATTGCGCCGTCTTGCTGGAACCCTTCTTGCCCCAAACTGCGGCCAGACTCAGTGCGGCGTTTGGCTTGACGGACGCACGCTGGGCCGACGCCCAACCGGACATGGTTCAGGCGGGGACCACTCTGGGGGAGCTGTCCATCTTGTTTGCCAAAATCGACGACGACACCGTGGCCGCCCAGGTCGCCAAGCTTGGCCAAAAGGGGGGCGACACAACCCGAGAGATCATGCCTGCAAAAGACGAAATCACCTTCGACGACTTCACCAAACTCGACCTGCGGGTCGGCACCGTTCTGGAATGCGAAAAAGTGCCCAAAGCCGACAAGCTGTTGAAGTTGACGGTTGACACAGGCCTTGACACACGCACGGTGGTGAGCGGCATCGCGGAGCATTTCAAACCCGAAGACGTGGTCGGTCGTCAGGTGACCTTGCTTATCAATTTGGCCCCACGCAAGTTGCGTGGCATCGAGAGCCAGGGCATGGTGCTCATGGCCAGCACGGAAGACGGCGGGTTGCGGTTTGTGAGTCCAGAAGAAGGGGTCCAACCCGGGGACGTCATCAGCTGAGCTTTGTTGCGCAGAACAACCCTGGCCAACGCTTGTTGAGACTGGCATGAACGTCCTCGACCTCGCCCAACGCCGTCACAGCCCCCGCGCGTTTTCAGGCCAAGCTTTGGCTTGGGAAGACCTGGCTCCAGCTTTTGAAGCCGCCCGTTTGAGCAGCAGCTCGTACAACAACCAACCATGGCGGTTCGTGGTGGGCCTGAAAGGGGAAGCGGGCTTCGACGCGCTCCTGGACACCGCCGTGGAAGCCAACCGCACCTGGATGAAAGACGCCGGCGCCATTGTGGGCGTCGTCGCCTCAGGGGTGCTCGAGAAAACGGGCGAGCCTGACCACGCGGCGATGTACGGCGTGGGCATGGCGGTCAACGCCATGGAATTCACCTTCGTGGAGCAAGGGTTGACCAGCATGCAGGCCGGAGGGTTTGACCGAAAGGCCTTTGGCGAATTGACCGGATTGCCAGCCCATCACACCCCCATCGCGTTGTTGGCGGTGGGACACGCCCCAGAAGGGCACACCCCAAATCCCAAGGTCCGCAAGGACCTTCACGACATCGTGTTCAGAGTCGGGGAGCGCATCCCCGGATGACCGCCTCGCCTCAGTGACGGACCACGAGCGGAGCGCGGAATTGCAACCCCTCGTTCTGTCGGCCACGCGCCACAAGCACGTATTGGCCTGACGCCAATCCCTGGACGTCCAGCACTTGCGTGCCGCCGTTCAAGGACCACGTCTTCACCACACGGCCGTCGACCGCGGTGGCTTCCAGCGTGGTTCCCGCCACTTCGTGAAGCATGTTGTTGGGGAACACCACGGTGACACGGTCGTCGGCAGGGGAAGGGAACGCCTCGAAGGCCACGGTCTCAGGCAACTCGGCCACCGCATCCACCGGGGGGTACAAGCATCCATCCGTGTTGAACGACAGAGGCTCGTAGTTCAGCGCCTCAGGATCGTTGCAGGCCGTCAAAATGGGAAGCGCTTCTCGGAATTCGTTCTGGTTGTCGAAGTCTGGGAAAAGCTGGACCTGGATTTGGCCTGAAACCTCTCCTGAAGTGGTCAATTGCGCCACCAAAATCCGCTGGTCCTCACCTGAAAATGCTTCAGTGTTGTTGGCCATAGGGATCACGAACCACGCGCAACCAACACTGGACTCCACAGCCACGTTGTTGCCGTTTTCAAAGACCTCGAACGCGTCGTACTCTGGGTCCGCCAACTCGACCACATCAACGACTGCAGTGTTGTCTTCTGCGCCAATGGTGAACCAGCTGTCGTACGCGAACTCAGGGAACGCGTCGAAAAATGCCGGGTTCACGTCGGTCGCCAAGGCCGTAGTAGCCAGGTCGTGCTGGAACCATGCTGGCTCGGATGTGCTGCTGAGGTACATGGGGTTTTGGTCGTCGCCCGAGCAGCTCACCAAGAAATCGTTGTCCCCCAGCGTGTAGAGGTACAAGCGGTAGGTGGTCATGCCTGCCAATTCACCCTCGGAGTGTTCCACTTCAGGAACGAGGCCGAGCCATGGGGTTTCTTGGGCGAACAGGTTGCTTGTCAGCACGAGTGCCAAAGCGGCAAAAAGGCAACGAAAAATCATTTCAGCAGTGTTTGGTCGAAAGGTAGGCACAAAGAAAGCCCCACCATAAGGCAGGGCTTGAGATTCACAGTCGTTGGGGACCTCACCAGCCGAAGCCGAGGTTCACCCCGAAGCGCACCCCAACGTTGTCGTCGTTGTTGAAGATGCCACTGACGTCCAAATCGCCTGACGCGTCCACTGTTTTGTACTGCGGTCCGAGAAAAAAGTCCACTGCATACCCGTCAGACAAGCTCTGGAACCCGAGCAACAACGCGCCGCCCACGGCCGATCGATCGAGCCGCACATTGCCGTCTGCGTCCACAGTTTCACTTGTGCGGTAACGGCCCGCCAGCGCCAAGTAGAACCCTTCGCAGGCTGAGGCGCCGGGGTACCAGCGCACCTCGGGGACCGCGATGAACCCCGTGCGTTGGGTCGACACCATGTTGAGAGAGAGGGGGTCGTTCAAATCGCTGGCCTCCCCTGTGCCGCCCATAAAGCCCGCAGACAGCTGCACGCTGAAGTTGTCGTTCAGTCCGTGCTCGTAGCCGAGTTGGTACTGCGATGCAAACAGGCCAAAGGGGTTGGTTTTGGCCACATGCGTCACTTGCTGGGCAGAAGTCACAGACGCTGCAGCCCAAGTCAGTGCGGCCACCGCCGCGGTTTTCCATGAAATCATGATGTGGTGTTTTAGGTTCTGTCAAGAACGTCGCCATGCGCCTTCAATGGGCCACACCACACCTTCACTTGTGCTCACCGACCTGTTAAAAACGCTGAATATCAACCCCATCGACCTGCCTTCACCAGCATTTCGGCGATTTGAACGGTGTTGGTGGCGGCCCCTTTTCTCAGGTTGTCCGCGACCACCCAAAAATGGATGCCCCGGGCATGGGTCAAGTCCTTTCGCAACCTGCCCACGAACACTTCGTCCTCCCCGTGGGCACGGCGTGGCATGGGATAATCATTGTGTTGCGGGGCATCTTGCACGACCACGCCAGGGAACGCCGACCACGCAGCACGCACCTCGTCCAAATCCACATCGCTCGCCAACTCCAGATACACCGACTCGCTGTGGCCGCCAAAGACGGGCACCCGCACCGCGGTGCACGACAAGCCGATGGACGGATCGCCCAGGATCTTTTTGGTTTCCTGGTGCACCTTCATTTCCTCTTTCGTGTAGCCGTTGTCCAAGAAGACGTCGCAATGCGGCAGGCAATTTTGGTCGATGGCGTGCGGATACACCCGCTCCGGGTCCAAGCCCGCACGCTCCCCGTTCAGCTGATCCACGGCCACTTGGCCCGTGCCTGTGACGCTTTGGTACGTGCTGACCACGCCACGTTCAATGCCCCACTTGTCGTGGATGGGCTTGAGGCACATCACCAATTGCATGGTGGTGCAGTTGGGGTTGGCCACAATCAAATCCTCCGCCCCCACCACGTCTCCGTTGACTTCCGGCACCACCAATTTGTGGTCGTCGGACATGCGCCATGCGCTGCTGTTGTCCACCACCGTGGTTCCCGCCTCCGCAAACCTCGGCGCCCATTCCAAACTCAGCGCCCCGCCGGCTGAAAACAACGCCAAGTGGGGCTTTTGGGCAAGGGCCGTGTCCAAGTCGACCACCTCTATGTGCTCCCCCGCAAATTCCACTTTCTTCCCCACCGACCGGGCCGACGCGACAGGAATCAAGGTGCCCACCGGGAAAGCACGCTTCTCCAACACCTTCAACATGGTCCGGCCCACCATGCCTGTGGCGCCCACGACAGCCACGCGGAGTTGAGGAAGGTTGTTGCTCATGGTTTGGGAAGGTGACGAATTTGCAAACGTGCCCGCGCAATTCACCGTCGGTGGTGCGGCCACAAGGCGAAATTAAGAGGTTTGCCTGCCATGAAAAAGGGGAAAGGCTGGAGGGTGTTCGCGTGGGTGGGGTGGATGACGTTTGCGTTCACTCATGCACAAGCCCAAACCCAGACGTTCGACTCCCTTCAAGTGGGGGCAACGTGGTGGTGGGGCGACTTGGACCAATGGACACTCGCCGAAGAAGACTCCCTCTGGACCCTGGACGCCACGTCTGAGGGGCCGCATGCGCTCTGCGGATGCCAACTCGGCGTCCCCGAGCAGAGCCGAGTGGGCCTGGGACGGCACCTCTTCCAACGGGCAGGTGGTCGGTCCCAGAACCTACGTCGCGTGGGCACAAGCCCTTGTGGACGGTGCATGGCAATCTGTGGAGAAATGCCTTGTTGCGGTTCGGGGGCGTTGACGTGTGGCGCTCGAACTTGGGCGGCATGCTGGAGGTCGCCCCCTTGGAACCTTGGATTGCCGTGAACCTGCCCTTGCTCAGGCTTGCCGTGGGGTGCATGGCGTGCACGTGGCTGCTGATGGCGGCGTTTGAACGAGAGACCCAGCGCTGGAAATGGGCTTGGAGCCAGCCCCGAAAGTTGTTGGCGCGCAACGCCTCCGAAACCCCGAGGACCCTTGGGGTGGTGACGAGCCACGCCGTGGCCGTGCTGGGATGGGCCGCGGGGTTGTGCTGTGCAGGTTGGGCATCCCCAGCAAGCACAGGCCTGTGGTGGGCCCTTCTGGCCGTGCTGGGCGACGTCGTGGCCAAAACCGTGACCGGGTGGGTGGCTTTCAAGGACAGAGACCTGGCCAGCACCATGGTGGAAGTGACCCGGCACAACCGCACGTGGCAAGGCTTGTTGCTCGCGCTGTGGGCTGTGGCATGTGCCATCCAGCCTTGGTTGGCGCACGGGGATTGGGCCATTTGGATCACATGGGGGTGGATGGCGGTGCTGCTCGGGGTTGGCGCCCTTCGTGCGTCCAGCCTCGTGTCCGGTCAAACCGACCTGCCTGGGATTCTGTATCTTTGCGTCCTCGAATGGGGATGGGTGGCGTCAATCCTAGCATGGATGACCCTCCGCTTCACTTGAACATTGAACCGAATCCCATGGCCAACAAAGTCAACACGATTCTGATCTCGCAGCCCAAGCCGACCACCGCGAAGTCGCCGTACTTCGACCTGGCTGAGCGTCAGAAGCTGACCATCGATTTTCGTCCTTTCATCCACGTGGAGGGCATGGAGGCTCAGGAATTCCGCCAGCAGCGCGTGGATTTGGCCGAGCACACCGCTGTGATTTTGACCAGTCGTCTGGCGGTCGACCACTACTTCCGCATGGCGAAGGAGCTGCGCTTCGAGGTGCCGGACACCATGAAGTACTTCTGCATCTCTGAAAGCACCGCGTACTACCTCCAGAAGTACGTCGTGTACAGGAAGCGCAAGATTTTCCACGGCACCATCAAGTTCGACGAACTCGTCACCTTGATGAAGAAGCACAAGGGAGAAAAGTTCCTGCTGCCGTGTTCTGATTTGCTCAAAGACAGCATCCCCAACGCGTTGGATGCGGGCAAGTTCGACTACAGCAAGGCCGTCATGTACCGCACGGTGTGCAGCGACCTCAGCGACTTGAGCGACGTGAAGTACGACGTGCTGGTGTTCTTCAGCCCCAGTGGCATCGAGTCGCTGTTCAAGAACTTCCCCGATTTCGAGCAAGGCAAGACAAGGATTGCGGTATTTGGGCCCACCACGGCCAAAGCTGCAGAGGCGGCCGGGTTGAGGATCGACATCAACGCGCCGACCGCCAAGGCCCCTTCCATGTCCATGGCCATCGAGCAATACATCACCGGCTGAGTGCATTCCCTGCACAAGGGTGAGCGGCTGAAGTCGGCCGCCTTGATGGATTTGGCGTTCAAACAGGGGGTCAAAATCAAGGCATTCCCCGTGTTGGTTCGGGCCACAACCGCCCCTCTCACCCAAGACGTTCCATTTCAAGCGGCCTTCACCGTGGGCAAGAAGCGGTTCCGCCGGGCGGTGGACCGCAACCGAATCAAAAGGCTGTTGCGGGAAGCCTGGCGGGTGGAGAAAACCGCCCTCGCCAAAAATTGGCAACCAGGGGCACCCCAATGGGCTGTGGTGTTCATCTTTGTTGGACAGGAAGTCCCTTCGTTCGACGACTGCCGCCGCTGGGTGCGTCATGCCGCCAGCAAACTGGCCCAACACACAGGCGCCACGGAGGGCACGGCCTGAAGTCACGTCCCACCCGCCCAACCCCGCACCATGCGTCGCACGCTTTTTTGGTTGGCCTTTCCAGCAGGAATGGTCTTGTGGATGGCCACCACCTCGGCCAAAGACGACTACTTCGAGATGTCGAAGCAGTTGGAAATCATGCAGTCGGCTTTCCGCGAGCTGAACCTCTTTTACGTGGATGAATTGGCCCCCGGGGAGTTGATGGAGACCGGCATCAAGGCCATGCTTGCCCAACTCGACCCCTACACCAGGTACTTCCCCGAATCCAAAATGGAGGACGTCCGTTTCATGCAAACTGGCGAGTACGGTGGCGTCGGTGCGAGCATCGAAACACGCAAGGGCCGAACGACGATCGTCAACCTGTTGGAAGGCGAGCCCGCGGCCGAGGCCGGCTTGCGGCTGGGCGACGTCCTCACAGAAGTGGACGGCCGTGCCTTGTCCGGTCTGGACAACGACCAAATCGGCGACTTGCTGCAAGGCGCCACCGGCACCGAAGTGACTGTCGCGGTGGAGCGGCCTGGCTTCGCCGATCCTCTGTCCTTCACGCTGGAGCGGCGCAAAGTGAAGGTGCCGGACGTGCCTTACCAGGGCATGCTGACGAACAAGACAGGGTATTTGGCCTTGAACTCCTTCACCAAAACCGCGAGCATGAATGTCCGCAAAGCCCTGCTCAACTTGACGGATTCGTTGGGGGCCGAGCACGTGGTGGTGGACTTGCGTGGCAACGGCGGTGGGTTGCTCCGGGAGGCCATCGCCATGGTCAACTTGTTTGTGGGCAAAGGGCAAGAGGTCGTCAGCACCAAGGGCAAGCGCCCGGACTGGAACAAGTCGTACCAAACAAGAGGGAACGCGCTGCGTCCCAACCTGCCGGTGGCCATCCTGGTGGACGGCAAGTCCGCGTCGGCCTCTGAAATCGTGGCCGGCACCTTGCAAGACCTTGACCGCGGCATCGTGGTCGGGGAAGAGTCCTTCGGCAAGGGCCTGGTGCAGCAGACCAAGAAACTCGCCTACGGCACCCGCATGAAAGTCACGGTCGCCAAGTACTACACCCCCAGCGGGCGGTGCGTCCAACGCTTGGACTACAGCCACCGCGATGAAGCCGGTGAAGTCCACGCCATGGCCGATTCGACCCTCGCCACCTTCTACACAGCCAACGGCCGCAAAGTCCTCGAAGGCCGAGGGGTGATTCCCGACGTGGAAGTCCCCAAGCCTGAAGTCAAATACGTGCTTGCCGGACTCCAGGAGGAAGGCGTCTTGTTCGACTTCGCCGTCGCCCAACGCGACGCTTTGGTCAAGCCAGACAACGCCGCAAACTTCAAGCTCACCGACGGGGTTTGGGACCAGTTTGTGATGCACGTGGCCCAGATGGACGACGTCCCTTACGCCTCCGAAAGCCTGCAAGCCTTCGAGAAGCTCGAAGCCACAGCCGAAGCCGAGTGGTTGAACGACGCCAACGCCCAAGCGTTTGACGCCCTGCGCGCGGGGCTCGCCGCAGAGGTGTCTGCCGACTTGGCCCGCCACGAAGTCGCCATTCGACGGGCCTTGGAACAAGAACTTGTTGTGCACCTTTACAACACCACAGGCCAGTTCAAGCACGGCCTCCAGCAAGACGAGGTGGCACTGAAGGCGGTCGACTTGCTCGAATCAGGCGAATACCTGAACGTGTTGGCTGGACCCGAATCCGAATGACCCCTTCGCGCCTCAACACCCTGTCCCTCGCGGGTTGGGCGGCGCTGGTGTGGGGGCTGCCGTTTTCGCACGCCGCCATGTCCATCGGCACGGCTTGGTTGGGGGTGTTGACCGTTGGGGTCCTTTGCACATCTCCTGAGGGGCGACGTCGCCTGACCTCGGCTTCGTCATGGAGGCCCATGCTGTGCTTGGCAGCCTTGCTGGGGTGGAGCACCTTGTCCATGGTCTGGACAAGCGACGCGTCGTGGGGCTGGCGCGTGTTGGGGCTCCAGTGGCCCATTCTGGTGTTGATGTTGGCCTGGCCCGCCTTGGGCATGGACGACCACAACCGCCCAAAGGTGCACGGTTGGGTGTTGGGCAGTGCCGGCTTGGCGATGGCCGTGTGCCTCGGTTGGGGCGCATGGAAACTCAGTCAAGGTGAAGTGTTGGAAGGCCGAGATTGGTCGCCTTGGGTGTCCCACGTTCGGCTGTCCCTGTTCGCCGCGCTCGGGTTTGGCTGGGCAGCCACGTCCAGGCTGATGTGGCAACTGGCCTTGTTTTCCTTGGTGTGGGGCGCCTTTGTGGGGGTCACGGGCTCCCTGACCAGCGCGGTGCTCCTTCCTTTGTCTTGGGCTTGGATTGGGCTGCAACGCGTTCCCGACACTTGGCAGCGGCGGTACCGCGGTGGGGTGCTCGCGCTGACTGCAGTGGCAGCTGTGGCCGCCGTCTGGGTGCTCCAGCCCACCCCTCTGCCAGCGCAGCCCTGGCCGACCACCACGTCCTGGGGCAATCCCTACCAGCACAGGCCAGAACGCCTGGCGTCTGAAAATGGTCACCGGCTTCACATGCACGTCTGCCGTGCGGAATGGGACCAGGCTTGGGACCAAATCTCAGACGTTCCCCTGTCCACCCTCAGCCAAGCTGGATTCCCACTCAGCGCTCGCCTTTGGCGGTACCTGACCTCGAAGGGCTGGCCGAAGGACGGGGCGCACATCCTCCAGCTCACCCCTGCCGAGGTGCAACGCATCGAAGCGGGGGCCACCTCTGTGGTGGAACGTCGAGGTTTCGAGGCGCGCCTTGCGGCCTTTCGCTGGGAATGGGAAACGTGGCTGGAAGGAGGCAACCCCTCTGGACACTCCGTGTTCCAACGCCTCGAGCATTGGGCAGCTGGTTGGCACGCGTGGGGCCAAGCCCTGTGGGTTGGGCATGGCGCAGGAGATGCGGAAGCGGCGCTTCAGGCGGGGTACGACGCGACAGGCACCAAACTTGCCGCCCAACACCGGCACCGCGCCCACAACCAGCACCTCACTTGGGGGGTCACCGGGGGCTTGGTGGCGGTCTTGCTCTGGCTGGCGTTTTTGGGTACGCACATGTGGTCGGCCCGCATTGTGAAAGGCGCGCTGTGGGGTGGTTTGGTCGTGGCGCTCAGCTGCGTGTTTGAGGACACGCTGGAGACCCAGGCGGGTGCGATGGTGGCCGGGCTGGCGTGGGCGCTGGCCTCCGGCGTTCAAGCCAACAACCCCAAAGCTGCCTCCGAGACGTCCTGAACAGAAATGCCCAAGCCGCCTTCCGGCGCTTCCTGCCGCGTTTCGAGCACCACGCCGGGCCCGAGAGGCGCCCAGCGCGCGGGCCAAAACGGCGCTTGAGCCTGGTACAGGCCCACCACCGGGGTTCCAAAGGCAGAGGCCAGATGCAACGGCCCGGTGCTCGAGGCGACGCACAAGTTGACATGGGCCAACACCCCCAACAGGCCAGGCATGTCCAACTTGCCCACTAGGTCCACGACCTCAGGCTCGCCCAACCACGAGGCCAGAGCTACCCGCTCCGACGCGGTGCCCGTGACCGCCACGACCCAGCCTGCCTCGGTCAACCGACGCCCCAAGTCTTGAAAGCGATCCACCGACCAGCCGTTGGCGGACCCGTGGTTGCCCGGATGCAGCACCACCATGCGGGACCATGGGTCGTCGGAAAGGCCTGTGGCCGCTTGGGCGGCCGAAGCGTCAAGGGGCGGGGTCATCGCCAACAACCCGCGCCAATCGCTGGCTTCGGGGAAACGCAACCCCGCAGGGACGTCCAAGCCGTGCAACAGGTGGAGCCCTTGAAGGGTCTCATGGGCAGGTGTGGTTTTGCGGCTGCGCCACACCCTCCGAGTGGCGAGCAAAGCGGTGGCCCAACGGCGGCCTGTCGCCACCCGAACAGGCACACCCACCTTGGCCGCAGCGCGGACCAGGGCAGGTTCCGGAAAGGCAAACACCACCGCATCCAGCCCTTTCATCACCTCGTGGCAAGCGCCGTCCCAGGTTCGGACTTCGTCCACATGCCCACAGGCACGCGCCACATCTGCGGCGTAGGGCTTGCAAATCCACACCACCTTCACCTCGGGGTGGTGGGCCTTCAAGGCACCTGCCATCGGAAGCGACAGCACGTTGTCCCCGAGCGCGTCCGTCCGGACGATGCCGATGGTTTGACGTGAGTCCCAGGCCCGGGCGGCACGGACTTGACGCCATTTCCAATGTGCGGAGACCGCGCTCCAACGGGCGATGCACAAGCCCGTGGCACCATCCCGCCATCCCGACTGGACGACGGCTTGTTTGAACCATTGGAAAGCCATACGGAGCCACGGCTTCAACGCGTGGCTGGTTCTGCCTTGAAGTCTGGCGTCGGCCGCACCCAGGGTGGAGAATTTGGCCAACTGCCTGAGGTGGTCCGAGAAGTGGTGGTAACTGTGGTGGTGCAAGTCGCCCTTGAGCTGGCCCACGCGGCCCGGGGCCCGGGGAACCCAGGCTTCGTGCAACATGCCCCCCTCGTGGGCGGGCTGCCAGTCGCCGGTGCCTTGCCGCCACAACCTGATTTTTCGGTCTGGGTACCATCCTCCGTGGCGAACCCAGGTGCCCAAATACGAGGTCAGCCGCGGCAAGGACCAAGCGTCGAAGGGAAGTTTGTCGGCCGACGCGGCGCGGGTTTTCCACGCCATCAATTCCTCTGAGAGGTCGTCGCTCAAGGATTCGTCGGCGTCCAGGCTCAACACGTAGGGTTGGGAAGCCTGGTCGGCCGCCCAATTTTTCTGGTCGGCGTACGTGGTGAAGGGGCGCTGGAGCACCGTGGCGCCAAATTGAGCGCACACGTCCAATGTCCCGTCCGTGGAGCCGGAGTCCACCACCACCACTTCGTCGGTCAACCCCTTCACGGATTCCAGACAACGGGGCAGGTTGTGGGCCTCGTTTTTGGCAATGATGACAACGCTCAGCACAGGAACGAAGGTAGCCCCGAAGTGCGGGTTTTGTGGATAACCTCACGACCTGTCCCCGAAAGGGATGGCGTAATTTTACGCGCATGAACGTCTTGCTCATTGGCTCCGGTGGACGGGAGCACGCCATCGCTTGGAAACTGGCCCAAAGCTCGTTTTTGACCCAACTCTTCGTGGCCCCTGGAAATGCCGGGACGGACGAGGTGGCGACCAACCTCAAATTGGACGCCTCCAACCACGACGCCGTGAGCCGTGCGGTGAAAAAGCACGACATCCACATGGTCATCGTGGGGCCTGAGGCCCCGCTGGTGGACGGGTTGGTGGACCACCTGCACGACTGCGGCAAGCACCCTGGGTTGGTGGTGATTGGACCGCGTGCAGCGGGCGCCCAACTGGAAGGCAGCAAGACGTTTGCCAAGGAATTCATGAAGCGCCACAACATTCCGACGGCGGCGTACGGCGCGTTCACCGGCGAACAAGTGGACGACGCGGTGAAGTTCCTCCATGGAATGAAGGCCCCTTACGTCTTGAAAGCCGACGGCTTGGCCGCGGGCAAAGGGGTGATCATCACCGAGGACTTGAAAGAGGCTGAGCAAGTGGTCAAGGACATGCTGTCTGGATCCTCTTTCGGCGCGGCAGGCCAGCGCGTGGTGATCGAGCAGTTCATGGACGGCATTGAATGCAGCATGTTCGTGGTGACCGACGGCAAGGCGTTCCACCTGCTGCCTTCGGGCAAAGACTACAAGCGCATTGGGGAAGGCGACACCGGCCCCAACACCGGCGGGATGGGCGCCATCAGTCCCGTGCCCTTCATGGACGCGGAATTCCACGAGAAGGCGCTCAACCAAATCATCATTCCCACGGTCAAAGGACTTGCTGCGGACGGCATTCCTTACAACGGGTTCATCTTCTTTGGATTGATGAAAGTGGGTGGCGACCCTTACGTAGTGGAGTACAACTGCCGCATGGGCGACCCGGAGACGGAGGTGATCATGCCACGCATCCAATCCGACCTGCTTCACTTGTTCGAGAACATGGGGGCGGGACTGCTCAGCGAATACCACCTGCAGATCGACCCGCGCACGTGCAGCACGGTGATGCTGGTGTCGGAAGGCTACCCCGGTCCTTACCCCAAGGGCAAGACCATCAAATTGCCAGAACAGGTGGACAAGGACGCCCTGCTGTTCCACGCCGGCACGACCACCAGCCGAGGCAATGTGGTGACAGCGGGAGGACGCGTGTTGGCATGTTCAGCCATGGCGGCGACCCCTGAAAACGCGGTGAAGAAGAGCTACGAGTTGGCCGATTCAATTTCGTTTGCGGGCAAGAATTGCCGCAGGGACATCGGCCAGGACGTCATTTGAGACGCCCCGAGGATCACATGATGGTGCCGTGTTGTTCGGCGCGGGCGTTGTACTTCGACTGAAGACGAAGCCAAAACGCGAGGCCCGCAAGGCCCAACGCAATCACGCCCCAGTTGAAAAGGTCGCTGATGGGCAACAACACCGTTTGGAAGGTCCATTCGATGAACTGAGCGAGGGGGGTGATGAGATCTTGGGTGTTCATGTCTGCGAGATTGCGGAGCGAAAATACACAACGCTCTGAAGAGTTCTGAAACCATTGTGGATGAACGTGGGAAAATGCGGCTTGGATGGCATGCCCAAGCGCGTGAGAATGCCGACCTTCGCACCATGAAAATTGGCGTCGTCACGTTCCCCGGTTCCAACTGCGACATGGACATGGTCCATGCCTTGGGCCAAGACCTCGGATTTGATGTGGTGCAACTCTGGCACAAAGACCGCGACCTGCAAGGGTGCGAGGCGGTCATGCTCCCAGGGGGCTTCAGCTACGGCGACTACCTGCGCAGCGGCGCCATTGCCCGGTTCTCTCCCATCATGGAGGAAGTCATCGCCTTCGCCAACCGCGGCGGCCGCGTGATGGGCGTGTGCAACGGGTTCCAAATCTTGTGCGAAGCTGGTCTTCTGCCAGGGACCTTGCGTCACAACGAAAGCCGCAAGTTCATTTGCCGCAACGTCCACCTCAAGCCCGTGTCGCGCACCGCGGCCGTGTCGGCTGGATGCGACACCGACACTCCGTTGGTGATCCCCATCGCGCACGGCGAAGGCAACTACTACATCGACGACGAAGGCTTGAAGGCGCTGCAAGACAACGACCAAATCCTCTTCCAGTACTGCGACGAGGAAGGTCAAGTCAACGCCATGAGCAACCCGAACGGGGCCTTGCTCAACATCGCCGGTGTGTGCAACGAGGGCAAGAACGTCTTCGGCATGATGCCGCACCCGGAACGGGCCTGCAGCGACGACCTGGCCAACTCCGACGGCCGCGCCATTTTGCTCGGCTTGGCCGCGCAGGTGCTGGCTTGACGTCTTTTGGGCGGAAAGGAAACACGAGGGGGTTAGATTTGTTACATCCCCTCAACCAATGATTTGAATTCCATGGACGCTTACGCCGCCGGCCCACACCTCTCCAAGATCGAGCACCCCTCGGACTTGAGGTCCAAGTTCAAGCCTGAAGAACTTCAGCAGGTCGCGGACGACGTTCGTCAATTCATTGTGGACGTGGTCTCTGAAAAAGGAGGGCACTTCGGCGCAAGCTTGGGGGTCGTGGAACTGACCGTGGCGCTGCACTACGTCTTCAACACCCCTGAAGACCAAATCGTGTGGGACGTCGGCCACCAGGCATACGGCCACAAAATCCTCACCGGCCGCCGGAAGGAATTCCACACCAACCGCCAATATCTAGGCTTGTCTGGCTTCCCCAAGCGGAGCGAAAGCGAATACGACACCTTCGGCGTGGGGCACAGTAGCACAAGCATCAGCGCCGCCCTTGGCATGGCCGTGGGCAGCCGCCACAATGGGGCCAAGGACACCCAACACGTGGCCGTCATTGGCGACGGTGCCATGACTGCGGGGTTGGCCTTTGAGGGCCTCAACCACGGTGGTGCGGAGGACACCAACATGCTCGTCGTGCTCAACGACAACTGCATGTCCATCGACCCCAACGTGGGGGCGTTGAAAGATTACCTCACCGACATCACCACTTCCCACACCTACAACCGCGTCAAAGACGAAGTCTGGGAATTGTTGGGGCGGATCAGCAAGTTTGGGCCCAACGCCCAGGCGATTGCCCAGAAGGTGGAACACGCCATCAAAGGGGCCGTGCTGAAGCAGAGCAACCTGTTTGAATCCCTCAACTTCCGGTACTTCGGCCCGGTGGATGGCCACGACGTGGAGTACTTGACCAAGGTGCTCGAAGACATCAAGGACATCCCAGGCCCCAAGCTGCTCCACGTGGTCACCCGCAAGGGTGCCGGCTATGCGCCGTCCGAGGCGGGAAGCCCCACCAAGTGGCACGCCCCAGGGCTGTTCGACAAGGTGACCGGGGAGATTGTGAAGTCCACGGACACCACCCCCAAGCCCCCGAAATTTCAAGACGTCTTTGGGCACAGCATCATCGAGCTGGCCAAGAAGGACCGCCGCATTGTCGGCGTGACCCCAGCCATGCCAAGCGGGTGCAGCTTGAAATTCATGATGGAGGAAATGCCTGACCGGGCGTTTGACGTGGGCATCGCCGAGCAACACGCGGTGACGTTCAGCGCGGGCATGGCCACGCGCGGGCTGGTGCCGTTTTGCAACATCTACTCCTCGTTCATGCAGCGGGCGTACGACCAAGTCATCCACGACGTGGCGCTTCAGAACCTTCACGTCGTGTTCTGCCTCGACCGAGGCGGGCTTGTGGGGGCCGATGGACCAACCCACCACGGGGTGTACGATTTGGCCTACATGCGATGCATCCCCAACCTGGTGGTCAGCGCCCCCATGGACGAGCAAGAGTTACGCAACCTCATGTACACCTCTTCGCAAGAGCACAACGGTCCGTTCGTGATCCGCTACCCACGCGGCACCGGATCCATGGTCGATTGGCAAACGCCGTTTGAAGCCGTGGACATTGGACGGGGACGACGCCTCCGCAACGGGGACGACGTCGCCCTGCTCAGCATCGGGGCCATCGGCACCGAAGTTGTGGCCGCCGCAGAGAAATTGGAAGCCCAGGGCGTGTCTGCCGCGCATTACGACATGCGGTTTGTCAAGCCGTTGGACGAAGTGCTGCTCCACGAGGTGTTCAGCCGCTTCAAAGACGTCATCACCATTGAGGACGGTTGCGTGCAAGGCGGCATGGGAAGTGCGGTCACCGAATGGGCCATGGAACAAGGCTACGCGGCCAAGGTCGTTCGACTCGGCGTGCCCGACCGGTACATCGAGCACGGCACCCAAGCCCAGCTCTACGCCGAGTGCGGTTACGACGCGGAGGCGATTGTGACGAAGGCGACCGACATGGTCCAAGCCCGAGGTGCAGAAAGCGCCGACGAAGGGCTCCGAATTGCCTGACGTCTGAATTGGGTCTGGTGACCCCGTGATGTAGCTTCGGGACATGGAAGAACCCCTGGTCAACCGTGTCCAAGAAAGTGGCCTGATTCAACTCGATTTGAGCCAAGAACTCCGACCCCGTCAGGTGGACGAGGTGGACGTGGCTCAGTGGCTCGACCAAGGGTTTGTCCTTCGGGAAAAGGACTTCCGAGACAGCGTCAAGCGCTGGGACGCTTCCAGCCACGCCGACCACCTTGTGGCCCTGCATTGCACCACCGACGCAATCCTGCCGGACTGGGCCTGGATGTTCGTGGCCCAAACGTTGAACGCGGCTGGGGCCCTGGCCATGGTGGGATCCAAAGCTGACGCATTGCAGCGCGCTTGGCACGACGCCGTGCTCGACCTCGACCTCGAGACGTACCGTGGACAGCGCGTCATCGTGAAGGGCTGCGCCACGGCAGGCGGCCCCAACACCCTGGTGGCGTTCACCCAGCACCTGGGGCCGGTCGTCAAGTCTCTCATGTTCGGCGAAGCCTGCAGCGCCGTGCCCATCGTCAAGAACCGCCTCGCATGATCACCCCTCCCTCCGACAAGAAGCTCTTTCTGGTGGACGCCTATGCCCTGATTTTCCGGGCGTATTACGCGTTCATCAAGAACCCGCGCATCAACTCCAAAGGCATGAACACGTCTGCGGTGTTTGGCTTCACGAACGCACTGCTCGAAGTGGTGCGGAGGGAACAGCCGACGCACTTGGCGGTGGTGTTTGACCCACCTGGCCCCACCCTGCGGAACGAACAATTCGAGGACTACAAAGCCAACCGAGACGAGACCCCCGAGGACATCAAGCTGAGCGTGCCGTGGATCGTGAAGATCTTGGAAGGCATGCGCATTCCGGTGTTGCAAGCGCCGGGGTACGAGGCCGACGACCTCATCGGGTGTTTGGCCAAACGCGCCGAGAAGGAAGGCTTTGACGTCTTCATGATGACGCCGGACAAGGACTTTGCCCAACTCGTGAGCGACAAGATTCGCATGTACCGCCCAGGACGCGGGGGCAACCCGCCCACCGTGTGGGGCCCCGACGAAGTGCGCGAGCGGTACGGGCTGGAAGACCCCGCCCAAGTCATCGACTTGTTGGGGTTGATGGGCGACTCGGCCGACAACATCCCCGGCGTGCCTGGGGTTGGCGAAAAGACCGCCATCAAGTTCCTCCAGGCCTACGGCTCCATGGAAGGGTTGTACAACAACCTCGACCAGTTGAAAGGCAAGATGAAGGAGAAAGTGGAAGCCAACCGGGAGTTGGCCTTCTTGTCGCGAGAGCTCGCGACCATCGTCCTCGACATCCCGTTCGACGAAAACTTCCAAGACATGGCCATGTCGGCGCCCGACGGCGCTGCGCTGGCACCCCTGCTTGAGGAACTCGAATTCCGCACCTTGTCCCGCCGCCTGTTGGGCGACTCAGCCACGCTAAGCGCTGCGCCGGCCCAGGCCGCGACGGCAGCTCCGGCCGCAGCTTCAAGCGGAGACGATTCCGAAGGCCAACTGAGCATGTTTGACGCCGCCATGGAAGTGGCTCCCTCCGTCTCCACCCTGTCTTCCTTGGACGAGTCGAAGGTGGCCTACACGTTGGCGGACACCCCTGACGCGTGGGCCGACCTGGCCAAGACGTTGGCCGAGGCCGGGCGCTTCGCCTTCGACACCGAGACCACAGGGCTGGACGCCATGGTTGCCGATTTGGTGGGCATGTCCTTCAGCCACAAAACCGGCGTGGCCTCCTACGTGCCTGTCGACGCAGAGTCGTGGCCAGACATTCGGGCGGTGTTCAAGCCTTTGTTGGAGTCGGCCAGCTCGACCGTCGTGGGCCAAAACCTGAAGTACGACGGCAAAATCATGGCGCGCCACGGGGTGGACCTGACCCGCACCCGCCTCGAGGACACCATGGTGGCTCACTACCTGCTCGAGCCCGATCAACCTCACGGGATGGACGCCCTCGCCCAATCGTTCCTCGGCTACCAGTGCATCCCCATCACAGCGTTGCTGGGCAAGAAGGGCAAGAACCAAAAAAGCATGGCCGACCTGCCTCCAGCGGAGGTGGTCAACTACGCGTGCGAAGACGCCGACATCACCCTCCAACTCGCCGAGGTGCTGTTGCCCAAACTGGCCGACAGCCAACTGGAGGCGTTGTACCGTGACGTGGAAATGCCGCTGCTTTCCGTGCTCATGCACATGGAACTTCAAGGTGTAGCCTTGGACACCGACCACCTGTCGGCCTTCAGCGCCGAATTGGCCACCCAATTGGAGGCCCTTCAAGCGTCCATCCAAGCGCATGCCGGGACCCCGTTCAACGTCGACTCGCCCAAGCAGTTGGGGGACGTGCTGTTTGACCACCTCGAAATCCCGGCCAAAGTCAAGAAGACCAAAACCGGGCAATACCCCACCAGCGAGGCCGTCCTCAGCAAACTCAAGGACGCCCACCCCATCGTGTCGGAAGTGCTGGAGTATCGAAAGTTGAAGAAGTTGAGGTCCACGTACGTGGAACCGCTTCCCGCGTTGATCCACCCTGACACTGGAAGGGTCCACACCACCTACATGCAGGTGGTTGCGGCCACCGGACGCTTGAGCAGCAAGGACCCCAACCTCCAGAACATTCCCATCCGCACACCCCAAGGCCGGGAAATTCGGAAGGCCTTCGTGCCAAGTGCGCCAGACCGTGTGCTTGTGGCCGCCGACTACAGCCAGGTCGAGCTTCGGATCGCCGCAGCCATGAGTGGCGAACGGGGGCTGATCGAAGCGTTCCAACAAGGGGAAGACATCCACGCGGCCACAGCGGCCAAGGTGTTCGGGGTGGGACTCGACGAGGTCACACGAGACCAACGCAGCCAAGCCAAAGCGGTCAACTTTGGCATTCTCTACGGCCAAGGGGCGTTTGGGCTGGCGGAAACACTCGGGATCCCCCGCCGAGAAGCCAAGGGCATCATCGAGGCCTATCACGCGCAATTCTCCGGATTGCAAGCTTTCACCCAAGACTGCGTCGCCAAGGCCCGCGAGGAAGGGCAAGCCACCACGCTCATGGGGCGCCACAGGCCGCTGCCCGACATCGCCAGCAACAACGCTGTGGTGCGCGCCTTCGCAGAGCGCAACGCCGTCAACACCCCCATCCAAGGTTCCGCCGCGGACATCATCAAAGTGGCCATGATTGACGTGGCCAAGGCGCTTCAAGGCATGGACAGCAAGCTCATCATGCAAGTGCACGACGAATTGGTGGTGGATGCCGCGGTCCACGAACTCGACAAGGTGAAGGAACTCTTGGTGGCGTGCATGGAACAGGCAGCCAAGTTGGAGGTGCCTCTGGAAGTGGAAGTCTCCCACGGGCAGACCTGGCTCGAAGCGCACTGACCTCCGGTACACAATTTGGCGTGCAGAACTTTTTGCGCGCGCATGCGTACACCTGGAACGAACCTCCAACTTCGTACCAACCTGAAACGCATGAACAAGCTTCGCAACACCCTGTTCCTCGGTTTGGCCGCTGGCGTCTTCGCCTTGACCAGCTGCGGGGAACAAAGCAGCCCCACCACTTCTGGGGATTCCCTGTCTGAAGGCGCTTCCGTGACCCAACGGACCACGCGCTTGAAGAAAATTTTCCGTGCGGCCCCCACGCCCATGGAGACGGCACGCATCGTCCAAAAGACGGGTGCCCAATTCTCCCAGGACCACTTGCACTCTGCCCTGGCTGCGTCGAACTACGTCACCGCAGACCGCCAAGCGGTCAACTTGGGGGTGTACGGTGCCGACCTCAGCTACGCCACCATTTTTGAAGAAAACGCCATCAGCTTGACTTACCTCGAAGTGGTCAAGAGCCTTTCCCGCGACCTGGGTGTGAGCGACGTCGTGGGCGACGACTTGTTGACCCGCGCTGAAGCGAACCGTGCACGCCAAGATTCCCTGGTGGCCATCGTGTCTGAAGCCTTCTTCAACATGAACGAGAAACTCAAGTCCAACGGACAAGAAGACCTCAGCGGCATGCTCGTGGCGGCCGGCTGGGTGGAGAGCCTCTACCTCGCGACGCGTCACGTGGACCAGGCCAACGAAGAACTCCGCACGCGCATCGCAGAACAAAAGTTGGTGATGGAAGACGTGCTGGATTTGGTGACGAGCTACGAGCAATCTCCTGAGCTCAAGGCCATGGTGGCGCAGTTGCAGCCGATCGTCACTGCATTTGACGCCGTGGAAAAAGAAGAAGCCAACAGCGACGTGTCCAAGAGCGGAGGCGCCCTCATCATCGGAGGAGGCCCGAGCTACACCGCGAGCGAAGAAGTGCTGACCCAAATCACCGAGGCCGTGGGCTCGGTGCGTAACGAACTCATCAAGTAAACGTCATGAATCCATCGATGAAGCGCCTTTCCCTTTGCATCGCCGTTCTGTCGTTGCTCTCGGCTTCGGCCTCGGCGCAATGCCGCACCTTCACCAAGCGCAACTGCCTCCCTGTGTTGGAGGGGTACGCCCAAAACGACAACTACAACTCGGCCGTCCTCATCGCAGGGGACGAGGCTGAATTGAGTGTCACCTTCTTGCCATCCACGGAATACCGTGTGGCCGTGTGTGCCCATCCCGTCTTGGGAGAAGTCACATTTGACATCCTCGACCAACAAGGCATCCGCATCTGGAGCAACTCCAACGGCGAAGACCACGTGGACTTCAGCTTGCAGCATGCCCAACGACTTCGTTTCCGGATCCAAGTCCCCGACACGGACGCCGCCATCTTGCATGAAGGCTGTGTGTCGCTCTTGGTCGGAAGCAAAGATTGAGTCCTTCCTTCCTAACCTGCAGAAACGAGAAGGCCCGCCAATTGGCGGGCCTTTTTGTGTTTCATCGAACCACCCAGCGCCACACACGCTGGGGACCTTCTTGCGCCGCGAGGTGCAACAGGTACACCCCTGGGGTGGCAGGTGCCGCCAGCGTCCATTCCTGGGCGCCTGAAGCGCACCATTTGCGTTCAGTGCGCACCACCCGTCCAGACACGTCTTGCAACGTGACCATGACCTCGGTGGGGGCGCCAAGGTTGAACGCCACCGTGGACGTGGACGTGGTGGGGTTGGGGGCCAACACCCACGACTCAGGTCGGCTCACGTCGGCCAAATCCATGGTCCCGTTGCCAAACGCCGTGATGTTGATGTCGTCGAGGTAAATGTTGTTGCCCAACCGGCTCTCGAATTCGAACTGCACGCGGAAAAATTCCGTGAGGTACTCTTCGTTGTCCAAGACAATGGTGAACTGCTTCCATTCCTCAGGCCCGTTGGGCGTGAAGGGGAATGGGGTCGGGTCCGCCGACGGCAGGTCCATGAAGCCGCGATGCATCCGACGCAAGTCCCAGTCGTTGCCGCAGTCCCCAGTCACGCTGATGCGCAACCGGTCGTCGGTCTCGTCGTCCTCGCTCGTTCCCTTGTGGGCATAGGCCCATTTGTAGCTAATATGGATTTCCTCCGCCTGGCTCATGTCCATGGTGGAAGAGCGCAAGAAGTCGTCGTTGAACTCCACGTTGTTGGTCCAATTCTCGATGGTCATGCAACGAGATCCCGACGCCGACGCGTCGCTGGTGACCTCCCACGTGCCGTCCATCAACACGTCCTCGATGAACCAATCTTCCGAAGGGAACTCACCCGCTTCGAAGCCCTGTGCCATGGGCAAATCCATGTCCCCGGCATCCAACACCACCACCGCATCCTCGAAAGTGTCGCTGGTCTCTCCCCCTTCGTTGGAAATGGTGAGCGTGACGTCGTAACTGCCTGGGGCCTCGAACGTGTGGTACAGTTCACCGGCGCCAGATTCGGTGCTGCCGTCGCCAAACTCCCACGCCCATCCAGTCACCCCGTGGTAACTCTCGTCGGTGAACTTTACGCTGTCGCCCACGCAAATCACTTGGCGGTCGGTCACGAACTGCACAGCGCACAAGTTGTCGGGCCCTGCCACGCCTGTCGCCTCCAAATTGGCTTGGGTGGAAAGCTGGTTCCGCTGGGCCATCGTGGACAGCGCCGCGTTGCGCATGCGTTGCTTTTGGCCTTGGGTGAACATGTGGCCACAGTAGCTGTACTCCATGTAATTCTGGACGTTGTCCAAGGACCCACAGCTTTCGCCGTTGATGTCGCAGGAGGTCCAGCCCAAGGTGTTGGGGGTGTCGTCCACCAAGTCGTCTTCATCGCAGTTTTCAGGCTGACCAGGGTTGTTGCTGTTGCCCCAGGGGTGGCGAAGGTTGAGCCAGTGGCCCACCTCGTGGGTCAACGTCCGTGAGCGGTAGAAGTTGGCCGTCCCGATGCTTCCGCAGTATGTATGCTGCAGCACGATGCCGTCCATGTCGGAGTTTTGGCCACCCGCCACAGAACCGGGGTACAACGCGTACCCCGCCGCGCCATTGGCGTACTCGCAGACCCACACGTTCAGGTACTTGTTGCGCGGCCATTGGATAAGAGACTTCATCTCGGAGTCGCCCACGTACGTCAATTCGCTGACGATGCGGTTGAAGCCTGGATGGCAGTTGCCGTTGGGGTCCTTTTGGGCCAAGCGGAATTCAATCTCCACGTCGGCCACCAAGTCGGCGAAGTCGGGGTAGACCTGGCTGGTGCCTTCGTTCAGGGCTCGAAAATTGGTGTTCAAGACGTCCACGGCGTCGTGAATCTGGGCCGCCGAGATGTTTTCTGGGCCGTTGAAGTGGATGATGTGGAAGACCACGGGGATCACCAACACTTCGGCGCGGTTGCCCGCAAGTTCCCCTTGCTGGGTTTCCAATTCCAATTGGCGCTCGGCTTCCAATGCCACAGCGCGTGAGCCAGGTCGGAGCGCAAACAACTCGGCATGGGCCTCGTGCAATCCACATGGATGGGCTTCTCCGGCCGCGTTGGTTTGGGCCAACAACGTGGTTGGCAACCATCCGCACGCCATCGTGAGGGCGAGCAACAGAGTGGTGGTCTTCAGGTTCATGGGCGCGTTTTCTGGCAGGGACGTGAATTTACGCAATTCCCCACCGAGCGCCGGCCCTCCCGACCCAGGATGCGTCAGGGACGTTCCAAGCGAAAGCCCACGTCCGAGATGTCCGTCATCGGATCGGAGCGCATCCCATGCGTCACTTCCAGGAAGTACCGTCCTTTCAACGGAAATTGAATCCCTTGTTGAATCAGAAACCTTTGGTCCACAAGGTCGCCAAACCCCGACCCTCGCCACCTGCCCAACTCGTCGGCAAGGGTGCAATCCACCGTGTCCGTCCGGGACTTCCCGTTGGGGAAACGGTACGTCAAGAACAAGTAGAGGTTGGAATAGGGGTAATCTTGGGCGTGGCGCACATCCAGCATCAAGTCGTGGCGAGACAAGGTGTCGTCCATGTCCCATTGGAATCGCAACACGTCTTTCGAATTCCACCCGTCGAGGGCCACTTCTTGACTCTCCGCCACCACAGGGGGCGTGCCGCAACTGGACAGCCATGCCGTCAACGCGAGCGCCGCCCATGCCGTCCGGGAGGTCACGAAGAGGTGCCTTTGGCCTGTTGGCCTTCGCCACCCCCACCTTGGCCACGGCGGCGGTTGCGGTTCCGATTGCGGTTTCTGTTCCGGCTCGGTTTCTTGCCTGCGTCGTTCTTCGCTCCTTGGGCGTTGCCTTGGGGATTCCCTGCGGGCTTCTTGGCCCCGCCTTGACCAGAAGATGGGCCGCCGGACTTGCCCTTGGGCTTGCGCTTGTTGCGGCGGCGCTTGCGCTTGGCTTCGTCGAAACGCGTGAGGCTCTCCTGACCCACGACGTTGCCGAAGGTGCTGTCCACCTCGTCCACTTCCTCCTCAATCTCGTAGGAAGCCAGCGATCCAACCACCTCCCCCTTCTCGGAAGCGGTGATCAATTCCTTCGCGTCCTCCACGTTCATGGCAATCGGAGAAGATCCAGGCTCGCCGAGTTGCAGGAAGTACACCAAACGTTGGAAGATGTCCATTTTGAACACCACCGCCTTGCCTTTGGGGGTGCGGATTTTGGCGTTGGGGGAAGGGAACTCCTTCACCGCCTCCACGTACTGGTCCAATTCGAAATTCAAGCAGCACTTCAGCTTGCCGCACTGCCCGGCCAACTTGCCCGGGTTCAACGACAATTGCTGGTAGCGGGCAGCCCCGGTGCTCACCGAGCGGAAATCTTTGAGCCAAGACGTGCAACACAACTCGCGGCCACACACGCCAATGCCGCCAATGCGGGCAGCCTCTTGGCGGGCGCCGATTTGACGCATGTCGATTCGCACATCGAAGGTGCTGGCCAACTCACGGACCAAGTCGCGGAAATCCACACGCTGTTCCGCGGTGTAGTAGAAGGTGGCGCGGGCGTTGTCCCCTTGGTACTCGACGTCGGACAACTTCATGGAAATGCCCAAACGGCGAATGATTTGACGCGCTTCGCGCACGGTCTCGTCCTCGCGCTGACGCGCCTTGTGCCACAACGCGATGTCGTCGTTGGTCGCTTTGCGGTCGATGCGCTTGAGTTCGTGGTCGTCTTTGATTTTGCGGAGTTTGAGCTGGCTCTTCACCAATTCCCCAGTCAAACTGACCACCCCCACGTCGTGGCCCGGCTGCAAGTCAATCACGACCACGTCACCCACATGCACAGCCATCGACTGCGGGCGGCGAACGTAGCCTTTGCGGTTGTTCTTGAAGCGGACTTCCACGACGTCGTATGGCGCGGCGCCACTCGGAAGGGGAACCCCTTCAAGCCAATCGAACACGGACATGCTCCCGCACCCGCAGTCCCCACAACGTCCGTTGTTCTTGCATCCTCTTGGCAGCCCATCGGCGCCCTTGCTGCACGTCGCACATCCCATGCTTCGAAGGTAACGACGGAAGGTCAATTGGCGCCCGCCGGCATCCGCAACAAACGGTGCACGCGCAGACTCAAATCCACAAAGACCAGCTTGCCATTCACGTTGCCCGCCACATCGCTGTGGGCGTCCTCCAACGCCTGCCTCAATTCCAGCACGTTGTCGTGGTGAATGAATTTGCTGAATTTGGCCAAAAAGCCCTGCTCCCCCTCCGTCAACCGCACCAACGATTGGGCCCCGTAATGGCCCACGATGCTTTGGCGGACCAAATGCAATGCGTAGTGGAGAAAGCGCTTTTGACCTTCCCGGCCCAGCGATGCGAAGTCGTCGGAACCCTGCACCATGGCCTGGCCGTCTCGGGCCCAGCAGGCCCTCATCCACGCGCTGAACCGATCCAAGTCCGGCTGGTCCGACCCCGCTTTCGCACGGCGCAAGGCCATGGCAAGGTTGCCGTCGGACACGTGCGCCAAACTCGACGCCAGGTCTGGGGCCAGCTCAAACTTGTCGACGAGCCCTTGGGCCGCCGCCTCCAGACCCAGGTTGGGCACGTGGATGCGCTGTACCCTGGACCGAATCGTCGCCAGCAGGCGGTCCGCGTGCTGGGTCACGAAGAGCATCACCGTTTGGTCGGTGGGCTCCTCCATGAGCTTCAAAAACTTGTTGGCCGTGTCGACACGCATGGTCTCGGGCAACCAGCAAATCCAAACCTTCCAGCCGCCATGGAACGACTTCAGCCCCAGCTTTCGGTTGACTTCCAAGGCTTCGTCGACTGAAATGAAAAGTTGTTTGCGGTCGGCGCCCAGCCGCTCCAGCCAATCTTCCACGCCCAAGTAGGCCCCGTCCAGCATCGCCTCTCGCCACGTGGACTGGTGCGGTTCAGACGTGGCTTTTTCCTGGCCATCTGCCTTGAAAAAAGGAAAACACCAATGCACGTCGGGGTGCTGGAGCTTCGCATGGGCTTGGCAAGACGTGCAGACCCCACAGCTGTCGTGTTCACCCGGTTGGCTGCAGGTCAAGTATTGGGCGTACGCCCGGGCCAACGCCAACGCGCCTGCCCCTTCTTGTCCCTCGAAGAGCTGGGCGTGCGCCACACGGGAAGAACGGGCCGCTTCTCGGAGTTTGGCCCCCAAGGCCTCGTGTCCCACAACGTCGGCAAACAGCATGCTCCGAAGGTACTCAGAATCGCGCGGTGGCGGTGACCCTCACGTTCCGGCCCGGCGCAGAAATCCCGGAGCCAAACGTGCGGTAATGAAGGTCCAGCAAGTTCAAGGCCGACACCCTGCACTCCAACCATTCTGTCACGCGCACCGAGCCTTCCACATTCCACACCGCCCACCCTGGGGTGCCTGTGGGAAGTGCCTCGTCCAAGTTGTCCGTGGCCCCAGGGCCGTAGTCCTCCACCCGCTTCTCGAAGGCGTAACGCACAGACGTGCCCACACGCCCCACTTCGCCCTTTTTCACCAGCTCCACCAACCCAAACGTCGGGGGAATGTGGGCCAGCGGCACCCCTTCGTCCCCCAATCCGGTGCCTCGCGTCCAGTTGACCACCCCGCGGAAAGTCGTCTTGGGCCAAAGCTTGGCCGACACCTCCAGCCTGGCCCCGCGCACCCAGGCCCGGTCCAGGTTTTGGTTCATTTGAATCCGAACCGTGTCGCCGTCCACAACCAAAGTGGTGTCGCCTGCCAGGGTCGCGTTTGCCTGAACGATAGCGTCGTGCCACAGGCTTGCGAACGCGGCGCCTTGGACCACCAACACGTCGCTTCCTGGCCGCAACATCCACGTGGCCGCTTGCTCGGCCGTGTAGAGGTATTCCGGCTTGAGGTCCGCGTTGGGCACGAGCACAAAGCCGCCCTTTTCTCGGACTTTGCCCAAGTCATCCACGTTGGGGTGCCTGAACCCACTCGCCACCGAGGTCACAGCCTGCCAATGCGGGGAAATCGGCCCCGTCCAACTTCCACTGGCCGTAAGCGCCCCCTTCTGCTGGTTCACGTCCGGGTCTGGCAGGGCCATCCATGTGGTGTCGACGAACGACGCCAGGACGGCCGCATGGCTGTAGCGAAGGCCACCTCGAAATTCGTGGTCGCCCACATTCCGTTGGGCGGAAGCGAAGCCCCCCCAAGTGTTCATGGAAGACCCGCCGTCGGCGTACCTGGTTTGGGCCAAACTCTGGGCGCCGGTCACGATGTCGGTGCCCGCAGCAGACGACGCGACCCGGTTCCATTGCCCGTCCAGCCCGCCTTCCATACGCCACTCCCGAATGCGACCCCTCAACACCGAGGTCCAACCCCACACACGCACTTGCTCCAGCTGGGTGACCCTGATGTCCTGCGCAAAGCGCCTCTTGATGCGAGATTCCTCCACGTCTTGCAGGCTTCCCAGCGTGGTCCAAACCCAACCTCCAGAGAAAGCCTTCTGGTGCGTGACCGCCAGCATGGTGCGTTCCTGGGGGCCGTAGCGCCACTCCGCCCATTTGGGCAATCCGCCCACCCGGTCGTCGTACACGTCAAAGCGAGGAACGTCCGTGGTGGTGCTGTGCTGCACGTTGACATCCACAAACCCCTGGCGCAACCGCAGCCTCATGCGCTGCTGAAGGTCCCATTGGCGGTACCCCGTGGGCGCTTGGATTTCTGGGTCGGCGTTGTCGACCAACACATCCTGTCCCGCCCTGCGCTCCACGAGGTGGGTGACCAATCCCCACGTGCTGTCTCCATGGGCACGCCACGAGCCCATCCGCAAGTCCCCAAAATGCCGGTGCGACATTTGGGTCACCGACCCCCACCGCGGCGCCCTCACGGCCACTTCAGCGTGACCTGCCCATCCACCATTGGCGGTGTTTCCTTGGGTCAACAGCTTGCCTTTCACCTCCATGCCTCCATAAGAGAACCGCGGAGCCTGGGTCACAAAATGCACCACCCCACCCAAGGCCTCGCTGCCGTACAGCACGCTGCTCGGGCCCATGATCACGTCGGTGCGTTGGATGGCAAACGGGTCCACGGTGCCGGCGTTTTGAACGTGCCCCGCCCGGTAGATGGCGTTGTTCATCCTGACGCCGTCCACGACCAACAAAACGCGGTTGGCTTCGAAGCCGCGCAGCACGGGGCTGACGCCGCCCTGCTGGCTCATTTGGAGGTGGACCTGGCCTGAGCCTTCCAACAAATCGCCTGTGGTTTCCGTGGTGAGGACAGGCGCACGCGCGGTGAGTTTGGCCACCTGAGACACGCCCATGTTGGACATGGCTGTCCCTGTCAACGCGTTTGACGCCACCACCACTTCCTCGATGGCAAACATGGCTGGTTGCAACTCCAACGTGCTCAACGGAGACGCGCCGGGCACCACCGTCAATTCCTCGTAGCCCAGCGACTGCACCCGCAAGGTGTCGGTGGGGCCCCAGGCCGGGAACATCACCACACCCTGGGCGTCGGCGGCCATGGCCTGCCCTGTGCTTGTGTTCAGCACGGTGGCGAACGGGATGGGGGCGCCGTTGGTGCGAACCACAAGGCGCTTCTTCTCGCCCTCTTGACCGGGCGAAATCACTTGGGCGCGCAGGGGCCGAGCGACGCCTCCTCCCCAGAGCAACAAGGCCAAGGCGAAGGCACTCCAGCACCGGACGTCACGCAAACAAGGCTTCGAGCACATCGTAGCTTTTCAATTCTCGGGTTTTGCCCAGCTGGCTTTGGATGTGGCGGTGGGCGCCCAACACGAGTGCCTTCCGCATGTCCAAGCTCCAGTTCAGCGTGTCGAGTTGGGCAAACTCCATGCCAGGAATTTGCCTCATGCCGGCCACCACCGCCTGGTCCAAGGCCGTCTTGGGCGCGTGTTCCTGCGGCACAAATTCCCCAGTGTTCACGTCCATGCGCCACGTTGGGTCATCTGGCAACAAGGGCATCATTCCGAGGGCGTCCACAAGGTGGGCCATGAACTTGACGTGGATCCAAGGGACTTGGGGCTCGTTCTCCAACCACCCCAAGGCATGTACGGCGAGGGCATGCACCTCCGGGGCAGGGGCGCCCTCTTCCAAGCTGCACGCGAGCACCTCGGCCAAGAAAAAGGCCACGGCCGACCGGGCGGGGTCGCGTCGAAGTTGCAGCTGTTTGTCCGCCCGACGGCATTCTCTGGCGTTCCAGAGGCCTTGCCCTTTTCGAGGCTTCAAATCGCTCACCTCGAGCGACGCCATGGGGTGCCAGAGGGCTTTTTGTTTGGACGCGTTGGGCACCCAAAGTGGGATGCACCCGTGGGCTCCCGTCAACAACCGGACGACCCGGCTTCGGTCTCCAAACGCCACCCCGCCCACGACCACCGCGTGGAGGTCTGACGCGTCGGAGGTTTGGGCGGAAGACATGGGTGCAAAAGTACAAGTCGGCCCAGGGCAACATCCGTGCAAGTCAGCGGTTATCTTCACAGCGCAACCTTGACGATGAGCCAGAATTCCTACTGCCCCGACCCTTTCAATTACGCACGACGCCGAACGCATGAAGTGCGTGTGGGCCAGATTGGCATTGGCGGCGACCATCCCATTCGGGTGCAGTCCATGACCACCACAGACACCATGGACGTGGAGGCCACCGTGGCGCAAAGCATTCGGATGATTGACGTGGGTTGCGAGCTGGTTCGCATCACTGCGCCCAGCAAGCGAGACGCTGAAGCGCTCGGCGACATTGCCTCGAAGCTCCGTGCCTCGGGGCACGAAACGCCGTTGGTGGCCGACATCCACTTCACACCCAACGCCGCGGAAATCGCGGCCGACCACGTGGAGAAAATTCGGGTGAATCCCGGCAACTACGCCGACAAGAAGCGGTTTGAAAACCTCGAGTACACCGACGAAACGTACGCGGAAGAACTCGTCCGCATCCGGGAGAAATTCACGCCCCTGGTCCAGAAGTGCAAGCGCCTGGGACGGGCCATGCGCATCGGCACCAACCACGGGTCCTTGTCCGACCGCATCATGAGTCGGTACGGGGACACGGCCCTCGGCATGGTGGAAAGCGCCTTGGAATTCCTCCGGATTTGCGTGGACGAAGGCTACCACAACGTCGTGGTGTCCATGAAGTCCTCCAACCCCCAAGTGATGGTGCAAGCGTACCGGTTGCTCGTGGCCCGCATGGCCGAGGAAAACATGGCGTTCCCCTTGCATTTGGGGGTGACGGAAGCCGGCGACGGCGAAGACGGCCGTGTCAAATCGGCCCTGGGCATCGGCACGCTCTTGGAGGACGGTCTCGGCGACACGGTGCGGGTGAGCCTCACCGAAGAACCCGAGGCTGAAATGCCCGTGGGACGGATGCTCGTGGAGCGGTACACCTCCCGCCAGGGCCACGAGCCCATCGAACCCGTCGACCACAACTTGGACCCCTTCAACTACAGCCGAAGGGTGTGCGGGGAAGTGGACAACGTCGGCGGCAGGCATGTGCCGGTGGTGGTCCACACCCTGCGCGAAGGAGACACAGAACCTGCCCACTTGTTTGGCGCGGGGTACCGGTACAGCGTGCCCTTGGACAAGTGGAACCTGGACGAGGCGGCGTGCGACCACGTGTATGCGGGGAGAACGCCCTTGACGTTTGGCTTGCCAGGCACCTTGCAGGTGCTTGTGGACGCCGACGTTTGGCGTGGATTGCCATCGCCCCCAGAACAACACATCCCGCTGTGGACCGCCGCGCAAGCGATCGACGCGCTTCCCACCCCAACCGAAGGCCAACCCCACTGGATTCGCGTGTCCCGTGTCGACGTCACAGAGACGCTTGCGGCGGCCACAAAGACCACCGACGGCGCCATGCGTCCTGACGTGGTGTGGGTGGTGGAAACCCAACACGTCCACGCCATGGTCGACCTGCGCACCACGGTGCTTGCGCTCGATGAACTCGGCCTTCATGCCCCAGTCGTGCTTCGTCGGACGTGGCAAGGCTTGGACGAAGAACGCCTCACCCTGCAATCGGCCACCGACCTCGGCGGACCGATGATTGACGGCTTGGGCGACGGCATTTGGCTCGACGCCGCCGACGCCCCGTTGCAAAAGCGAAACGCCCTTTCGTTTGGCATCCTGCAAGCGGCGCGCACCCGCATCTCCAAGACCGAGTACATCAGCTGCCCGAGTTGCGGTCGGACGTTGTTTGACCTTCAGGAAACGACGGCCAAAATCCGCGAAGTGACCAACCACCTCAAAGGCGTGAAGATTGGCATCATGGGATGCATCGTGAACGGCCCTGGTGAAATGGCCGATGCGGATTACGGCTACGTCGGCACCGGGCCCGGGAAAATCACCCTGTACAAGGAGAAGGAAGTGGTGCGGCGGAACGTCCCTGAAGACGAGGCTGTGCAAGCCCTCATTGAGCTCATCCAAGAGCACGGCGACTGGGTCGATGCCCCAGTCACGGCGTGATTCAGCGCACCGAAGGGAAGTACGAGCGCTGGTTCAACAGCATCCAAATCACGCTGACTGAAATGGCCGCGTCCGCCAAGTTCCAGATCGGTGGGAAGACCTCGCGTCCGGCCAACGACTCGATGGGGAACCAAGAAGGCCAGGTCACAATGAAGTGGAACATGTCGACGACGTTGCCTTGAAACCAAGGCGCGTAGCCCCCGTCCACAGGCAACACGTCCGCCAATGTCCCCCAGCCTGAGCGGCTGAAGATGCGGCCGTAGACCGCGCTGTCCACAATGTTCCCGAGGGCGCCGGCCCACACGAAGGTCAAGCTGTAGAGCACGCCCTTGGGCGCACGCTCCGTGATGCGCCGCTGGATGTAAAACCCGATGACCACGGCTGCCGCCAACCGGAAGCCGGTCAACAGCAATTTGCCCGCCACCCCAGGGAGGGCCCATCCGAAGGCCATGCCTTCGTTCTCGATGAATTGCAGCTCGAGGATGCCCGGCACGAACGCCATGCGCTCGCCCACCGTGAAGGAGGTCTTGACCCAAAACTTCACCAAGTGGTCCAGGACCAACACGGGCACCAGCACCCGCCACACAAGCTGTCGAAGCGTGGGCCTCACTGGCGCTGCTTGGCCTCGATGGAAAGGGTGGCGTGGGGCACCAACCGCAGGCGCTCCTTGGGAATCAATTTGCCTGTCACGCGGCACACGCCGTAGGTCTTGTTCTTGATCCGCAACAACGCGTTTTGCAAGCTCTGGATGAACTTCTGCTGCCGCGCCGCCAATTGGGCCGTCTCCTCACGGCTCATGGTTTCCGACCCATCTTCCATCATTTTGAAGGTGGGCGCGGTGTCCTCGGTGCTGTTGTCGTCGCTGTGCGACAAAGAGCGTTGCAACTGGTCCAAGTCTTCTTGCGCGCTGGCAATCTTTTCATGGATCAGGGCCTCGAACTCTTTCAAGTCGCCGTCGGAGTATCTCAATTCAGCCATAAGGTGTGGCGTTGTGGTTGTGCGTGCGGATCAGATTTTGGTCACTTGAGCCCAAACCGACGCACCGTCTTCAAGCTGCAAGTTCTCGCCGGCTTCCTCCTCTGTCCAAGTCACTTCCGTCGCCAGCGTTTCCGTTCGAATATAGTCCAAATTGGACTCGAGTGCACGACGAACCTCACCTTCTGCAGAGACCGCCAATGAAATGCGGTCGGTGATCTCCAACCCCGCGTCCTTGCGCAGGTTTTGAACCCGGTTCACCAACTCGCGCGACAAGCCTTCTGCTTTCAGCGCGTCGTCCAAGACGACGTCCAGCGCCACCGTCACGCCACCCTCGCTTGAGACCAAACACCCTGGGATGTCCTGGGTTTGGACGGTTACGTGCTCTGTGGTCAATTCGATGGGGCCTTGGCCATCCCCGGGGTCCAGGGCAAACGTTCCGTGCTGCTCCAAGGCGGACACGTCCGCAGACGACATGCCGCCAATGGCCGCCGCCACCGCCTTCATGCGAGGGCCCATCGCCCGGCCCAAGGCCTTGAAATCCGCCTTGGCCTGTTTGACGAACGCGCTGTCGTCGCGCAAGACTTCCACTTCTTTCACGTTCACCTCGCTCTTGACCAACTCGGAAATGGCCGCAAGGTGACCGGCGGTCGCCTCGTCTAGGGCGGGAACCATGATGCGCTTGAGCGGCTGGCGCACGCGGATTTTCTCGCGCTTGCGCAGGCTCAACACCTGGGACGACAATTGACGCGCCAACGACATGCGGGCTTCGAGGGCTTCGTCGCGCTGGGTGGCGTCGCTCTCGGGGAAATCCGCCAAGTGCACCGACGCGTTCTCGCCGGTCACGTCGCGGAACAGCCGATCCATGTAGAACGGCGCGATGGGCGAGGCCATCACGGCCACGGTCCGAAGGCAGGTGGTGAGGGTTTGGTACGCGCTCTGCTTGTCGGCGTTCATCTCCCCTTTCCAGAAACGACGCCGGCTCAAACGCACATGCCAATTGCTCAATTCATCCACCACGAAGTCCTGGATGGCGCGGCCTCCGCGTGTGGGCTCCAACGCCTCGTACGCCGCGTCCACTTCCTCCACCAGCCCCTGCAAGCGGCTCAAAATCCAGCGGTCGATCTCTGGCCGATCCGGGTACGCCACCTCCGCTTCTCCGCCTTGGTAGCCGTCGGCCCCTGCATAGAGCGCCAAGAAGTTGTACGTGTTGTGCAAGGTCCCGAAGAACTTCCGCTGCACCTCCCCGATGCCCGCCACGTCGAACTTGAGGTTGTCCCAGGGCTGGGCGTTCGTGATCATGTACCAGCGGGTGGCGTCCGGCCCGTACTTGGCCAGCGTCTCGAAGGGGTCCACCGCATTGCCAAGGCGCTTGGACATCTTCTGGCCGTTTTTGTCCAACACCAAACCGTTGGAGACCACGCGCTTGTAGGCCACTTGGTCAAACACCATGGTTGAAATCGCGTGCAAGGTGTAAAACCAGCCGCGGGTTTGGTCGACGCCTTCGGCGATGAAGTCCGCGGGGTACGCTTGGGCGCCGTCCACCTTGTCCTTGTTCTCAAACGGATAGTGCCATTGGGCGTAAGGCATGCTTCCGCTGTCAAACCAGACGTCAATGAGGTCCGCCTCACGCTTCATGGGTCGACCGTCCTGGGCCACCAGCACCACCTCGTCCACCACATGCTTGTGGAGGTCGATGGCGTCGTAATTCTCGTCGGACATGTCGCCGACCGTGAAACCCTCAAACGGGTTGGACGCCATCACGCCCGCGCGCACCGACTCGTCGCACGCCAGCTTCAACTCCTCCACCGATCCAATGCAACGCTCTTCTGAGCCGTCTTCCGTCCGCCAAATGGGAAGCGGAATGCCCCAGAACCGCGACCGGCTGAGGTTCCAATCGTTCACGTTTTCGAGCCACTTGCCAAAGCGGCCCGTGCCTGTGCTCTCCGGCTTCCAAGTGATGGTGTCGTTCAACGCCTGCATCCGCGCCTTCGCCTCTGTGGCGCGAATGAACCACGAATCCAGCGGGTAGTACAAAATGGGTTTGTCCGTGCGCCAGCAGTGCGGGTAGCTGTGCTCGTACTTCTCCACCTTGAACGCCTGGCCACGCTCTTTGAGCAGAATGGCGATTTCGACGTCAAGGGATTTGGCGTCTTCAGGGGCGTCCGTGTCGAATTCCGCCTTGACATGGCGGCCGGCAAACGGCCCCACCCTGAACCGTCCCTGCAAATCCACCAGCGGCACGCCGTGGCCGTGACCGTCGTCGACCAACATGGCTGGGACGCCAGCGTCCTTGGCCACCCGCGCGTCGTCCGCCCCGAAGGTGGGGGCCGTGTGCACGATGCCCGTGCCATCCTCGGTGGTGACAAAGTCGCCGGGGATGACCTGGAAAGCCGACCCAGGGTCCTCCATCGGCTGGGCCCAATCCAACAGCGCGTCGTAGCGCAGGCCCACCAAATCAGACCCCTTGACGACCGCCAACACCTCGTGATCTGGGTCTTTCTTTCCGCCAAACTGCTTGCCCAACAGGGCTTTTGCCAACACGACCAGGCCCTCTTCGTTGGTGTACCGGTTCGTCGTTTTGACGACGACGTAGTCAATGGCCGGCCCAACCGTCAAGGCGGTGTTGGACGGCAGCGTCCAAGGGGTCGTCGTCCAGGCCAAAAAGTCCACATTCAACCCCCCGTCATGCAAGCCGCACTTGGCCAACAACTGGGCCTTGGAAGCCTCAGTCGCCCTGAATTGGGCCACGACCGTGGTGTCCTTGACGTCGCGGTAGGTGCCAGGTTGGTTCAATTCGTGCGAACTCAACCCCGTTCCTGCCATGGGGCTGTAGGGTTGGATCGTGTAGCCTTTGTAGAGCAGCCCCTTCTTGTGCATTTGGGCCAACAGCCACCACACCGACTCCATGTACTTGGTGTGGTAAGTCACGTAGGGCGCCTCCATGTCCACCCAGTAGCCCATTTGACGGGTCAGCTCGTTCCACTCCGACGTGTAGCGCATCACCGTCTTGCGGCATGCGTCGTTGTACTCCTCCACCGTGAGCTTGGTGCCGATGTCCTCTTTGGTGATGCCGAGTTCCTTCTCCACGCCGAGCTCCACCGGGAGACCGTGGGTGTCCCACCCGGCCTTGCGCTCCACGCGGTGGCCTTTGAGGGTTTGGAAGCGGCAGAAGATGTCTTTGATGGCCCGCGCCATCACGTGGTGGATGCCAGGCTTGCCGTTGGCGCTGGGGGGACCCTCGAAGAACACGTAGGGCTTCTCGGCCGGACGCGTTGTCACGCTCTGCTCAAAGGTCTTTTCGTCGTCCCAAATGGCCAGCCACTCCTCGCTGAGTGCAGGCAAATTCAATGGGCCACGTTCCGGAAATTTCAACGCCATCGGGGGTCGGTTGGAAGGTTCTCAAATGCGCCTCCCACGACTCGCCGCGGGCTGCGCCCGCGAAGATAAACCACGCCCGTTTGGCGTTTGGCCGTGCCGCCCTCAGACGCGGCTGAGTTTCACCATGTTGGTCATCCCCGCGTCCGCAATCGGCATGGACGCCAAGTGAATCACGAAATCGCCGTCCTTCACCTTGCCCTCCTTCAACAGCAACGCCTTGATGTCGGCGATGGTGTGGTCGGTGCTGACCATTTTGGTGTAAGGGACGGCGTACACGCCCCAGACCAAGCTCATTTGGCTCAACACCTTGGGGTTGGCCGTGAACATGTAAATCGTGGCGGAGGGCCGTTGGCTGCTCACCTGGATGGCGGTGTACCCTGAGAACGTCATGGTCACAATGGCCGCCGCGTCCACCCGACGCGCCAAGCGGCAGGCGTTGTAGCAGATACTGTCTGAGATGAAGCGCTCGTCGTCAGGGTGCAGAGGAGGACGCTCGTGGCGGTCCACCGACCCTTTGGATTCGATGTTCTCGATGACATGCCGCATGGCACGCACGGCGTGCACCGGGTACTTTCCAACGCTGGTTTCGCCGCTGAGCATGACGGCGTCCGCGCCGTCCAACACGGCGTTGGCCACGTCGTTGACCTCCGCCCGTGTGGGGGTGGCCGATTCAATCATGCTCTCGAGCATTTGCGTGGCCACGATGACGGGCTTGCCCTTGGCCATGCACTTTCGGACGATTTCTTTTTGCAACAACGGGACCTCTTGCATGGGCATCTCCACGCCCAAATCCCCCCGGGCCACCATCACGGCGTCCGTCGCTTCGAGGATGGCGTCAAAGTCTTCGATGGCCTCGGGCTTCTCGATTTTGGCCACAATGCGGGCGTGCTTGCCTGCCGCGTTGATTTGGTCACGGAGTTCCTGGATGTCGGACGCTTGGCGCACAAAGGAGAGCCCAATCCAATCGACGTCCTTCGACAGGGCGAATTCCAGGTCAGCTTGGTCCTTGGGCGTGATGCAGGGCAACGACACCTTGGTTTCAGGAAGGTTCAGGCCTTTGCGGGGGCGCAACGGTCCACCGTGCACCACCTCACACTTCACCTCGTCCTTGCCGTTGGTCTCCGTCACCCGCAGGGCGAGCTTGCCGTCGTCCATGAGCACGCGCTCTCCGGGCTGCACATCGGCTGCGAAGGCCTCGTAGTCGGTGTACACAACCCCGTCGCGTCCCATTTCCTTTCCGACGCGAACCACCAAGGTTTCCCCCTCCACAAGGGGCATTTCACCCCCTTCGATGTCCCCGACCCTCAACTTGGGGCCTTGCAAATCAGCCAACACTGAAGTGTACGTCCCGAGTTCCTCGTCCAAACGACGCACGGTGTCGATGGTGGCGCCGTGCACGTCGTGGGATCCGTGAGAAAAGTTGATTCGGGCCACGTTCAGGCCTTCGTGAATCAACGTCCTCAAGACGTCTTCAGGGGACGAGGCGGGGCCGAGGGTGGCCACAATTTTGGTGCTTTTGGCTTTGGCTGCAGGTTGCGTCATAAGGTGCGCGCGTAAGGTGTGCGAGGGCGTTTCCTCTGCGAAATGCAAAAATGGGGGCAGTTCCGACTTCCGCAAGTTGTCTTGCGGTTAATTCTTCAATCTGGGGGTGTCAATCGAACACCGAAAGGGGTTCAATCGCGCCGGACGCCTCTGGGTCCAATGCGATGGCGTACGAGACTTCACGGAGTTGCCGGAGCTGGGCCAAGAATTCATGGGCGGCCAGCTCGTGGTGGTTCAACAAGACCAAGTAATCCAGCCCGGACACCCCCTCGAGGAGCATGCCCTCCGCCAACCGATTCAACACCAAGGTCACCGCGATGCCGTCGGCTTCGTTCACGTACCTCATGGAGGGGTGGACCGTCTCGGTTTCGCGACCATGGGTCGACACCACGTCTTGGTCGCACGACATGGACCAGCCAAATGCTCTGTTCATCGACCACGCCAAGCGGTGGCACCCGAACGTTGAACTCAGCCCAAACAACTCATAGTCTGGCTCGTATTCCCATTCCAGCGTGTGGAGCATGGTCAATCCTTGGAGGCCGGTTTCCGGCGACGCCTCCGGCGCTGCGGCTTGGGCTTCGGCTTGGCGGGTTCCTCCGAAGTGGCCTCAGCGCGCTTGGACGTCCCTTGGCGGCGGTCGAACACCTTTTTCCAAGCCCGTCGAGCGGCTTCTTGCTCCGCCAATTTCTTGCTTCGGCCCACCCCGATGCCGAGCATCTCCCCGTTCACCTTGGCGGCGATCTCGTAACGCTCCTCTCCTCCGTTGCTGTCGTCGCGAATCACCTCGAACGTCAGCTTCTTCTTGCGCTTGGACGCCCAGTGATGAAGCTTGCTCTTGAAATCCCTCGTCTCGTTGACTTGGTCCTCCAGGCCGTGGCGCTTCAACATGGCCAGCAGCGCGTTCCGCGTTTTGTCGAAGCCGTGGTCGAGGTAGACAGCCCCGATCAAGGCCTCAAGCGCGTTCCCCACCATGGTGTCGTGAATGTCTTCGCGGCGCATTTTGGCCTTGATGAGGTGATGCAGGCCCATTTTCTTGCCCAGCAAATTGAGGTTCTTGCGGTTGACGATGCGGCTTTTCCGCTTGGTCAGTTCGCCCTCCTGGGCTTCAGGAAAATTCCGGTACAGGTAATGGGCCATGGTCATGTCCAGCACCACATCGCCCAAAAACTCGAGTCGTTCGTTGCTCTTCAAGCCTGTCTTGTCTCCGTCAAGCATGGAACTGTGCGTGCACGCTTCCTCGTAGGCACTTCGGTTCCTCGCCCTGGCGCGCAGCCCAAATTCGCGACGCACAAGGGTCGTGATGTCTTTGTCCGGCCCCGACTGGGAAACCTGTCCCAACCGCTGCAGGACGGCACGAATCATGAAAGGGCTTTGAACACCACTGACGCGTTGTGGCCTCCGAAGCCAAACGTGTTGCTCAACGCCGCGCGCACCTCGCGCTTTTCGGCTTGATTCAGGGTGAAGTTCAGCTTGGCATCGAGGTTTTCGTCCTCGTGCTCGTGGTTGATGGTGGGAGGCACCACCTGGTCCACGATGGACATGATGCACGCCATGGCTTCCACGGCACCTGCCGCGCCAAGCAAATGGCCTGTCATGCTCTTGGTGGAGCTGATGTTCAACTTGTAGGCGTCGTCGCCGAACACCTGTTGGATGGCCTTGACCTCGGCCACATCTCCCAACGGGGTGGACGTGCCGTGCACATTGACATAGTCGATGTCTGCGGGAGACAAGCCTGCATCGTCCAAGGCGTTTTTCATCACATTGCGTGCCCCGAACCCTTCAGGATGTGGCGCTGTAATGTGGTGGGCATCTGCGGTCATGCCGCCACCCACCATTTCGCAATAAATCTTGGCGCCGCGGGCACGGGCGTGCTCGAGGTCTTCCAAAATGATCCCGCCACCGCCTTCACCAAGGACAAATCCGTCGCGTGTGGCGTCGAAGGGACGCGAAGCACGTGCGGGGTCGTCGTTGCGTGTGGACAGGGCTTTCAACGCGTTGAATCCGCCAATGCCGCCTTCGGTTACCGCCGCTTCAGAGCCGCCCGTCACCACCACGTCGGCTTTGCCGAGGCGGATGGTGTTGAACGCGTCAATCAACGCGTGGGTGGAACTCGCGCACGCCGACACAGTGGCGTAGTTGGGTCCACGAAGGTTGTTGCGGATGCTGATGTGACCCGGCGCAATGTCCGTGATCATCATCGGAATGAAGAACGGCGAGAACCGGGGGGTGCCGTCTCCAGTGTAGAAGTTCTTGGCTTCGTTCATGAAGGTTTGGAACCCTCCGATGCCAGAACCCCAAATGACCCCTGCCCGGTCGGGGTCGAGGTTGCCGCCTTCTTCCGCAGAGAGGCCGGCGTCTTTCAACGCCATCTCTGCAGTGACCACGGCATACTGCGTGAACAGGTCCATCTTTCGTGAATCCTTGCGGTGAATCCACTCAGAGGGGTCAAAATCTTTGACCTCGCACGCAAATTGCGTCTTGAAATTCGTCGCGTCGAATCGCGTGATCGGCGCGGCGCCGCTCTGGCCTTGGACCAAGTTGGCCCAAAACGACTGGACGTCATTGCCGAGGGGCGTCAAGGCCCCCAAACCCGTGACTGCGACGCGACGAAGTTCCAAAACAGAAATGGTTGAGCTGAGTCCGAAAGGTGGACTTAGCCGACGTTCTTAGAGATGTAATCGACCGCCTGTCCCACAGTGCTGATCTTCTCAGCTTGGTCGTCTGGGATGGCGATGTTGAATTCCTTCTCGAACTCCATGATCAATTCCACGGTGTCCAAAGAATCCGCGCCCAAATCGTTGGTGAATGACGCTTCGGTGGAAACTTCGCCTGCATCGACGCCCAACTTGTCCACGATGATCGCGGTGACTTTTTCTTGGATATCAGACATGATAAAAGATTGTGCTGTTTGAATTCGGGCGCAAATTAACGGCGCGTTTCGAGGCCTTCACAAGCCTGTGTGAAACTTTTGAACGAATTCGCAAGGATAACCGTCACCCGAGGTGCTCCACAAGGACGTCTGCGCGGGGCTTGCGCGACAACACCGGCACCTCCACCCCCTCTGCAGGAAACCCGATGGGGATGTTCAAAAACGCCCGCTCGTTGTCGGGGCGCCCCAAAGCCTCCGCCAAAAACCCCATGGGCGAGGGCGTGTGGGTCAACGCCACCAATCCAATGCGGTGCAGGGCCGTCAACAACATGCCCACCGCAATGCCCACGCTCTCGTTGACGTAGTAGTTGGGTTTCTTGCCCGTGTCGTCCGCCGTGTCGTGGACTTGTTTGAAGACCACAATGAGGGCGGGGGCGTCTTCGATGAAGCGCTTGATGTGGTCGGTGCCGAAGGGTTTGAGATCCTCCAACCAGACTTCGCTCATTCGGCCGTGGTAGTTCTTGAATTCTTCCCCCTCAGCCGCCTTGCGGATCTCTTTGCGAAGCGCTGGGTCGGTGACCAAACAAAATGTCCAAGGCTGCTTGTGCGCCCCCGACGGCGCTGTGCTCGCCGTGTCGATGCAGTTGCGCACCGCCTCCAGGGGAATGGAGTCCGGGGAAAACACCCGCACACTTCGGCGCGTGTTCATCTCGTCAAAGAACGCCCGGCTTTGGGCGACCATCTCCTCGTCGCTCAGCCTCGGCAGCTGGTAAGGTTCGAAACGTTCGCTCATGGGTTGGCTGGGGGGTTGGACCGGACCTTCTTCATGAGCTTCGACGCGAAGATGAACGCTTCCAATTCAGGGTGTTCGGCGTGAAGCAGGTCGTCCGAGGGGCCATGCCAGGCAATTTGGCCCTGGTGCACGAAATGGATGAAATCCGACGCCTCCATGACGCTGTTCATGTCGTGGGACACAACGACAGTGGTCATGTTGAACTCGGCGGTCAAATCCCCGATGAGGTTGTCGATGACAATGCTCGTTTGAGGGTCCAGCCCAGAGTTGGGCTCGTCGCAAAATAAGTACTTCGGGTTCATGGCTATGGCGCGGGCGATGCCCACGCGTTTCTGCATGCCCCCGCTCAGCTCCGAAGGGTATTTGGCAGCCGCGTGGGGGAGCTCCACCCGCTCCAGGCAAAACGCCGCGCGGTCCCTCATCTCGGCTTCGCTGTGGTCTGCAAACATCCGCAGAGGAAACATGACGTTCTCCTCCACCGTCATGCTGTCAAAGAGGGCGCTGCCTTGGAAAAGCATGCCGATTTCCTGGCGCACGGCTTTCCGTCCCGCGCGGTCCATGGCCGTGAAATCCCGCCCGTCGTAGGACACGTGCCCTTGGTCCGGTTCAAGCAGACCCACGGTGCACTTCGTCATCACGCTCTTTCCGGACCCGCTTCGGCCAATGATGAAGTTGACCTTCCCAGTGTGGAACGTGGCGGAGATGTCGTGGAGGACCTGTTGGTCTCCGAAGGATTTGGACAAGCGATGGATCTCAATCATGTCGCCAGAATCAGCCCAAAAGCATTTGGGTCAACAACAAATTGGCGATCATCACAATCACCACGGCGTACACCACCGCCTTGGTGCTGCTCCGGCCCACCTCCAGGGCACCGCCTGAGGTGTGGTACCCGTGGTAGGCGCTCACCGAGCTGATGATCAACGCAAAGACGCAGGTCTTCAAAAGGGCGTACGTGACGTCGAAGGCGTTGAAGTCGATGCGCATGCCGTATTCGAAGTCGGCCATGGAGCTCAACCCTGCCGACACGGCGACCCACGCTCCGGCGCCGATGCCCAGGCCCATGCTCAGGATGACCAAGAAGGGAATGCAAACGAGGGCCGCCAACATCTTGGGCAACACGAGGTGTCCAGCGCTGTTGACCCCCATGATTTCCAACGCGTCGATTTGCTCAGTGACGCGCATGGTGCCCAACTGAGACGCGATGTTGGAGCCGACCTTGCCCGCCAAAATCACGGGAATCAACGTGGGACTGAACTCCAGAATCATGGTCTGTCGCACCGTGAAGCCAATGGTGTACACCGGGATCCAACCTCCGATTTGGTGGGCCGTCTGGATGCAGATGACCGCGCCCATGAACACGCTGAGCAGCGCCACAATCCCCAAACTCTGGAGACCGATGGCCGCCATCTCCTCCGCCAGCAAACGCCGGAACACCGACGCCTTTTCAGGGCGCCTTAGCACGCTCCGCAGGAACGACGCGTAACGCCCGATGTGGAAGAAGAGACCCATGCCCCGAAGGTAAGAGTTAACTTCGCGGCCATGAACCTGAACCTCTTTCGAGTTCTCTCGGCCGCTTTGTTCCTTGTGGGGGTGACCTGCACGGGTTGCACCACGACCAAAGCGACGAAAGGCAAGTGCCCCACCTGTCCAGAGTGGTTTGTGCCTGCCCAACCCCCTCATTGACCCCATGGCCCACATCCCCAACACCTTCGCCGTCATCATGGCCGGAGGCATCGGCTCACGTTTTTGGCCGATGTCGCGCTCAGAAGAACCCAAGCAGTTCTTGGACATCCTGGGCACAGGGCGGTCGCTCATCCGCATGACCTTCGACCGGTTGGAGAAGCTCGTGCCGGCCGACCACATTTTGGTGGTGACCAACGCCCGCTACAAAGACCAAGTGACCCAACACTTGCCGCGGTTGCCCGAGGAAAACATCCTCTGCGAGCCGTTCATGCGCAACACGGGCCCATGCATTGCTTACGCCAACGCCGTTGTGGCGGCGCGCGACCCTGAAGCCGCCATGGTGGTGGCCCCTTCCGACCATTTGATCTTGGACGAGTCCGGGTTCCTTGACGTGTGCACCACGGCTTTGGAAACCACGCGCAGCACCGACAGCCTGGTCACCTTGGGCATCCAACCCACCCGCCCCGACACCGGGTACGGCTACATCCAACACGAGGAGCCACATGACAAGGAACGCGCTGAGGTGCGACCTGTGAAAACGTTCACGGAAAAGCCCGACTTGGAGACCGCGCAAGCGTTTTTGGCGTCGGGTGATTTTTGTTGGAACAGCGGCATTTTCGTGTGGTCGTTGCGCAACATCCAGCGGGCGTTTGAAGACCACCTGCCCGACATGCTTCACGATTTCGCCGAATTGGACCTCCACGACACCCAAGCCCTCGCGACGGTCTACGGGAACTGCGAAAACATCAGCATCGACTACGGCATCATGGAAAAGGCCGCCAACGTGCAAGTTGTTTTGTGCGACATCGGGTGGTCAGACCTGGGCACCTGGGGCAGCTTGAAGGAAAAACTGTCCAAAGACGACCAAGGGAACGCCGCGGCCAATGTGGAGCTGCACGCCGTGGACGCCACCCAGAACTTGGTGGTGGGCAACGCCTCCGAGGCTGGCCAAAAATTCGTGGCCCTCAAAGGGCTGCACGACTACATCGTCGTCGACACCCCACACGCCTTGTTGGTGTGCCCGGCGTCGGACGAGCAATGGGTCAAGACCCTGGTGGGCGAATTGAAGCGTGAAAAGGGCGAGCCGTTGGTGTGAGCCTCAGCGGCGTCCCACCATGTCTCCCGGCACCACCCACGCGTCGTACTCCTCCTCGGTGAGGTAACCCGTCGCAAGCGCCGCGGCTTTGAGGGTGGTCCCTTCAGCGTGCGCTTTGCCCGCGATTTCTGCCGCCTTGTAGTACCCAATCTTGGTGTTGAGTGCCGTCACGAGCATCAAGCTGTTGTCCACCAGCTCGGTGATGCGCGATTCGTTCGCCTGGATGCCGTCCACGCAGTGTGCCGCAAAGGACACGCACGCGTCGCCAATCAAGCGTGCCGACTCCAAGATGTTCCGGGCCATCATCGGCTTGAACACGTTCAATTCGTAGTGGCCTTGGGTGCCTCCCACCGTCACCGCCACGTCGTTGCCCATCACCTGGGCGCACACCATGGTCATGGCCTCGCACTGCGTGGGGTTGACTTTCCCGGGCATGATGCTGGAGCCCGGCTCGTTGGCAGGTAACAACAGCTCGCCAATGCCTGAACGCGGACCTGAGCCCATCATGCGAATGTCGTTGGCGATTTTGTTCAGCGAGACGGCGAGCTGCTTCAAGGCGCCGTGCGTCTCCACAATGGCGTCGTGGGCCGCGAGGGCTTCAAATTTGTTCTCGGCGGTCACGAACGGATGGCCGGTGGACGCGGCGATGTGCGCCGCGACCCGGACGTCGTACCCCTCGGGGGTGTTGATCCCGGTGCCGACAGCCGTGCCCCCCAAGGCCAGCTGCTCCAAATGGGGCAAGGTGTTGCGCAAGGCTTTCAACCCAAACTCCAACTGCGCCACATACCCGCCGAACTCTTGACCCAGCGTCAAAGGCGTCGCGTCCATCAAGTGGGTGCGGCCAATCTTCACCACGTCGTGGAACGACTCGGCCTTGGCCTGCAGCGCGTCGCGCAACCGCTCCACCCCAGGAAGGGTGGTTTCCACCACAGCCTTGTAGGCCGCGATGTGCATGGCGGTGGGGAACGTGTCGTTGGAGCTTTGGCTCTTGTTCACGTCGTCGTTCGGGTGGACAGGACGGTCGCCCTGGCCCAAGACGCCACCCGCCAGGACGTGGGCGCGGTTCGCCACGACCTCGTTCACGTTCATGTTGCTTTGGGTGCCTGACCCCGTTTGCCACACCACCAAGGGAAATTGGTCGTCCAGCTTGCCCGCGAGGATTTCTTCGCACGCCGCCACAATCAGATCCTTCTTGCCAGCGTCCAACTCCCCGAGTTCGGCGTTGGTCAGGGCCGCGGCCCGCTTCAAATGGGCGAAGGCACGCACCACCTCCATGGGCATCGACCCCACCGGGCCAATCTTGAAGTTGTTGCGTGAACGCTCAGTTTGGGCGCCCCAGTATTTGTCCGCGGGGACGTGGACTTCACCAAGGGTGTCTTTTTCGATGCGGGTCGACATGGTCTGTGGGTTTGAGAAGTGGTCGGGTCTGTCAATGAAACGACGACGGTCACACGTCGTCGCCGTGGTCGGCTCCGGCGCCCTCCCCCATGAGGTAGGCACGGAGGAAGCCGTCGATGTCGCCGTTCATCACGGCGTCGACGTTGGAGGTCTCGTGTCCTGTGCGCACGTCCTTGACCATTTTGTAAGGCTGCATCACGTAAGACCGAATCTGCGAGCCCCACTCGATTTTCTTTTTGCCAGCCTCAATCTCAGCACGGGCCTCGTTGCGCTTGGCAATCTCCATTTCATACAGCTGCGACTTCAAAAGCTGCATGGCTTTTTCCTTGTTGCCGAGCTGGGAACGGGTTTCGGTGTTGTCGATGATGATGCCCGTCGGCGCGTGACGCAAGCGAACACCCGTCTCCACCTTGTTCACGTTCTGCCCCCCTGCTCCACCGGAGCGGAAGGTTTCCCAAGTGATGTCTGCCGGGTTGACGTGGATGTCGATGGTGTCGTCCACCAAGGGGTAGACGTACACGGACACGAAGCTGGTGTGGCGTCGTGCGTTGCTGTCGAATGGGCTGATGCGCACGAGGCGGTGCACCCCGTTTTCCCCTTTCAACATGCCAAACGCAAAGTCCCCCGAGAACTCCATGGTCACCTGCTTGATGCCAGCCACGTCGCCGTCCTGAAGGTCCAGTTCCTTGACCTTGAACCCGTTCTTGTCGCCGTACATGCGGTACATGCGCATGAGCATGGAGGCCCAGTCGCAACTTTCTGTGCCGCCGGCACCCGACGTGATTTGCATCACGGCATTCAGGCTGTCCTCTTCCGCGCTCAGCATGTTCTTGAACTCGAGCTCCTCCACGGCGGTTTGGGCCGATTGGAAGGCCGCGTCGACCTCCGATTCCTCGGCCTCGCCGGCCTTCATGAATTCGTGAAGCACCGTGACGTCTTCCACGGCGGAGGCGCAGTTGTCGAACGATTCCACCCACCCCTTCTTGGTTCGCATGCGCTTCATGACCTTCTCAGCTTCCTTGGGATCGTTCCAAAACTCAGGGTCCTGGGTGAGCTTCTCGTCCTCGGCAATTTCCATCCTCTTCTGCTCCACGCCGAGGTAGCCTTTCAACTCGTCCACGCGCTTGCCCAAGGCTGCGATTTGGTCCATCGTCAACATGGGACAAAAGTACATGCCCCGGCCCAAGCCTTGGAGCTCAGCCTTGCCCCGTGCGGTCGAGGGCGTTGAGCACCATGCGCTGCGGGAAGCCACGGCCCAACAACCACCGCACCACCCGCGGCCGGCGGGTCGCCAGCTCGTCCGCCCGGCGCGCCGCCAAGGCGTCCGCTTCTCGCTGCCAGCGTGCCTCGTCGAATTGGGCCAACGCCCGGTCGATGTGGATGCGTGCCACCCCCCGCGCGGACAAGCCCGCTTTGATTTTCAGGGGTCCCCACGACTTGTGTTCCAAATGCACCCGCACGTACGACTCCGCGCAGCGGGCGTCGTCCAGGCTTCCTTCTTCCACAAGGAGGTCCATCCAGTCGCCCACCCATTGCGCCCTGAGTGTGGCCGCCGGCAGAGGCTCCATCTTGGCCAACAGGCCCTTCAATTTCTCTTCCGCTTCACGCTCCGACCGGTCCCTCATCCCGCACCACGCCCGCATGCGCTCAAGCACGGCTGCAGGGGGTTTGGGCTCCTTCAATTCACTTTCCACACACGGAAGGTGCATCAAAACCCCGTAAATTGCGGCCCTCAACAACCTCAACTTTACCGCCATGCGGTCAGAAATTTTGCAACGTATCCAAACCCTCTTGACCAACGAGGATTTGGAGGCCATCCGCAAGGATGTGCGCACCGAGATCGATTCCTTTCGCAGTCTGATTCAAGAAGACTTCCGCACCCAGCGAGACGCTTGGGAAAAAGAAGAACGCGAAGCCGACGAGAAATTCGAATTCAAGCCCAGCCCTGAAGAATTGACGTTCAACGACTTGGTGACCCAATTCAAGGAACGTGAAAAGGCTTGGCGCCAGCGCATTGCAGAAAGCCAACGGGCCAACCTCGAGGTGAAGACCGCACTCATCGACGAGCTGCGCAAGACCATCCAAGAAGAAGAAAACATCGGGGCGGCGTTCGCGAGGTTCAACGAGGTGCGCGAGAAGTGGGAGGCCACAGGCGACGTTCCCGGCGACCGCTACAAAGAGACCCACGACGAATACCACCGTCTCCGCGACGAGTTTTTCTACAACATCAACATCTACAAGCAGCTTCAAGAGCACGACTTGCAGAAAAACTTGGTGTTGAAGCAAGGGTTGATCGAGCAAGCGAAAACGCTCGCCACCATCGAGGACCTCAAGGAGCGCGAGACGCTGGCGCGAGGCCTGCAAAAGCAGTGGTTCGACGTGGGGCCTTCGCCGCGGGAGACTTACCAAGAGTTGGCGGACACGTTCTTTGGGCTGACGCGCGAAACTTTCGACGCGGTGAAGTCCTACTACGACGGCATCCGCGCCCAGTTTGAGGTGCACAAGACCCAAAAGGAAGCGCTCATCACCGCCCTTCAGGAAGTCTTGACCGAAGACGTCAACGACCACAAAGGCTGGCAAGCCGCCACCAAAAAAGTCGTCGACTTGCAAGGCCAATGGAAAGCCGTGGGCTTCGCCGGCAAGGAGCACAACGAGGCCCTTTGGGGCCAATTCCGGGAAGCGGCTGACGTGTTCTTTGAGCGCAAGCAGGTCTTTTACGACCGCGTCAAGGCCTCGAGCAAAGTGGCCAAAGAGAAGAAGGTCAAACTGATCGAAGAAGCCGAAGCGCTTCAGTCAAGCACAGATTGGAAGGCCACGTCGGACGCCATGATTCGATTGCAGCAAGCTTGGAAAGCTGCCGGACCCTGCGCGCCAGGCGACGAGCACAAGCTCTGGAAGCGTTTCCGCTCCGCCCAGGACGTGTTCTTCAAAGCTAAAAAGGCCCAGTTTGCAGACCGCAGCAAGGAGGAGAAGGCGAACTTGGCCTTGAAGCAGGCGTTGTTGGAGAAGATCGAGGCGTTCACCCTCTCCGAAAACCGGAACACCGACCTCGAGACCTTGAAGGCGTTCAGCACCGAATGGCGTGAGATTGGCTTCATCCCCAGGAAGAGCCTCGACAGCATCATGGAACGGTTCCGCACCGCCATGGACAAGCACTACGACGCCTTGAGCGCGGCCCGTTCAGAACGCAGCGTGCAAACCTATTCCAAGCGCATCGAAAAGCTCGCCTCGGGCGATTCCCGTGACCTGCGTCGCGAGCAGAGCATCCTGCGCGACAAGATCGGCCGCCTGCAGCAGCGCATCACGTCCACCGAGGAAAACATGGAGCGCTTCACGGGCAAGGGCGCAGAGTCGATCCGTGAGCAAGCTCAAAAAACCATCCGCGGGTACCAGCGCGAAATCGACGAGATCAAGGCCAAGCTCAAGCTCCTTCGGGAAGCCGCCGCTTCGGAGAAGGGCTGATCGCCCTCATCGGGATGCCCTTCTGAGACAACCACGTCAAGAAGTCCGGCAGCAACGCTTTGAGCCCTGCCGCATGCTTGGCGCTGTCGTGAAACACGACCACGCTGCCTGGCTTGGTGCGCCTTCGGAGCCGGGCTTGGGCCGAGGCCACTTCCCGCACATGCCCCACCTCCAGGGCATAATCTCCGCTCAGCACGTCCCACATGACGAGGTCCGCGTGCGCCCCGATGCGCCGTGCTTGGGCCGGGGTCATTTTCCCGTAGGGAGGGCGGAACAACGGCTGCAGTCCATCCATGGAGTCCAGGGCCGACTGCACGTATGGGGCTGTGGAGGTGCGCCAACCCCGCTCGTGACGCATGGTGTGCCCTCCGACGGCGTGGCCCGCCGCCTTCACTGCCTCAAGGATGTCCGAATGCCTGGCCGCCTGGTCGCCCACCACAAAAAAGGTCGCCTTGGCTCCGTGTTGGGCCAGGATGTCCAACACCCACGGGGTGACCGTCGGGTCCGGCCCGTCGTCGAAGGTCAAATGCACCGCATCCGACCCTTGAACCGACCACATCGTGCCCGGCCAAATGGCCCGGCCAAGCCCTTGCAACAGCGGCGGAACACGGCCTCCCACATCCAGTGATTTCAGGGGGTTCATCGCAAGCGAAGGTCGAGTTTGGGGCGTTAACTTTGCCGCATGGACTACGATTTTCGGGCGATTGAGGCCAAATGGCAACGCACGTGGAAGGATTCTGACGCCTACAAGGTGACCGAAGACTCTTCCAAACCCAAGTACTACGTGTTGGACATGTTCCCCTACCCTTCCGGTGCGGGCTTGCACGTGGGACACCCGCTCGGATACATCGCGTCCGATGTCTACGCCCGGTACAAGCGGCACAAGGGCTTCAACGTCCTTCACCCGATGGGGTACGACAGCTTTGGACTTCCGGCGGAGCAGTACGCCATCCAAACCGGCCAACACCCCGCCATCACCACCGAGCAGAACATTGCCCGGTACCGCGACCAATTGGAACAGCTCGGGTTTTGCTTCGATTGGTCCCGGGAAGTCCGCACCAGCGACCCCTCCTACTACAAGTGGACCCAGTGGATTTTTGGGGAGCTGTTCGAGAGCTGGTACGACACCGAAGCCCAGAAAGCGCGCCCCATCGCTGAACTCGCCGAAGCCTTCGCGGAGAATGGCAACTTCAACGTCCATGCCGCCTGCGACGAGAACTGGTGGAAGGGCCTGAGCTTCCCGCATTTTGGGGCGCATTTTGACGGAACCTTCACGGCCACCGACTGGGACAGCATGTCCGAGCAGGAACGCGCCGAAGTCCTCATGGCCTTCCGGATCGCCTACCTCGCGGACAGCGAAGTCAATTGGTGCCCTGCCCTCGGCACGGTGCTGGCCAACGACGAAGTCAAGGACGGCCTTTCCGAACGTGGTGGACACCCCGTGGTGAAGAAGACCATGCGCCAATGGATGATGCGCATCACGGCCTACGCAGACCGATTGCTCGACAGCTTGGACGGCCTGGATTGGACCGACAGCGTGAAGGATGCGCAGCGCCACTGGATTGGACGCTCGGAGGGGGCCTCCGTTCGGTTTGCGGTCGCGGACGACCAAGGACAACCGGACGCGTCGGGCGCCGAAGTTGAAGTCTTCACCACCCGCCCTGACACCCTGCACGGCGTGTCGTTCATGGTCCTCGCGCCAGAGCACAGCCTGGTGGCCCAGCTCACAACGGACGCGCAGCGCCAAGACGTGGACGCCTACGTCACCGCTGCAGGTCTCAAATCTGAGCGGGACCGGCAAGGCGACAAATCCATCTCTGGGGTCTTCACAGGGGGGCATGTCGTGCATCCCATTTCCGGCGCGTTGATTCCCGTGTGGATTGCCGATTACGTCTTGGCCGGTTACGGCACGGGCGCCATCATGGCGGTGCCGGCCGGCGACGAACGAGACTGGAAATTCGCCACGCACTTTGGGCTCGACATCCCGGCCATTTTTGAAGGGGTCGACACGCAAGAAGCGGTGTGCACCGACAAGGGCGCCGTCCTTTGTGGCAGCGGCGAATGGGACGGCATGAAAGCCGCCGACGCCATCCCTTTGGCCATCGATTGGGTGGAAGAACGAGTCGTGGGCTCGCGAACCATCAACCACCGCATCCGGGACGCGGTCTTCAGCCGTCAGCGCTACTGGGGTGAACCCTTCCCCATCAAGTACGAGCAAGGCGTGGCCAAACGCATCACCGACGCCACAGTGACGCTTCCCAAAGTGGACGCATACCTGCCCACCGAAGACGGCGAACCGCCGTTGGCCCGCGCCGCAAAGGAGGACTGGCCGGTGTTTCAAGGCGACGCCATGGAGACCAACACAATGCCCGGTTGGGCAGGAAGCAGCTGGTACTTCCTGCGGTACATGGACCCCCACAACGAGACGGAGTTTTGCGCCCGCGAGAAAAGCGATTACTGGGGCCAGGTGGACCTGTACGTCGGTGGGGCCGAGCACACCACGGGGCACTTGTTGTACGCACGTTTTTGGACCAAATTCCTGCACGACCGGGGGCACATCGGCTTCGACGAACCGTTCAAAGGGATGATCAACCAAGGGATGATCTTGGGACGGTCCAGCTTTGTGTACCGCATCCAAGGCACCGACACCTATGTGACGGCGAGCCAACGCAAAGCCCACGCCACCCAGAGGCTCCACGTGGACATCAACCTGGTGGACAACGACAAGTTGGACCTCGAGGGGTTCCGCGCCTGGAGGCCAGAATACGCCAAGGCCGAGTTCATCTTGGAAGACGACGGTTCCTACCTCTGCGGCCACGAGGTGGAGAAGATGTCCAAGTCGAAGTACAACGTGCAAACGCCGGACGATTTGGTCGAACGCTACGGCGCCGACACCTTGCGCTGCTACGAAATGTTCTTGGGTCCACTCACCCAGCACAAACCCTGGGACACCCAAGGCATCAGCGGGGTCCACAACTTCTTGCGCAAGACGCAACGCCTGTACACCCAAGCCCTTGCCGAGGGCAACATGCCGGCCGAAGCTTCGGAAGAGGCCCTTCGGATCGTCCACAAGGCCATTGCGAAAGTCACGGACGACCTCGACCGGCACGCGTTCAACACCGTGGTCAGCGCCCTCATGATTGCCGTCAACGAACTCTCCTCGTTCCAAGGACGCCTGGGGCAGAACGCCCTCCAGCCGTTGGCCGTCTTGTTGAGCCCGTATGCCCCGCATTTGGCCGAAGAACTCTGGGCCTCCGCAGGCGGAGCCGGCTCAGTGCTCGACGCCGCTTGGCCCGTGGCCGACAACGCGTTCTTGGTGGAAGACTCGGTGACCTACCCCGTGTCGTTCAACGGCAAGGTGCGCTTCAAAGTGGAGCTCGCGGCGTCCTTGCCACCACCTGACGTCGAGGCCTTCATCCGGGCCCACGACAAGACGCTGGAACAACTCGGAGACAAGTCGATTCGTAAGGTCATTGTGGTGCCCGGGCGGATCGTGAACGTGGTGGCGTAACACGTCCCCACTCTCCCTTCAAAAAGCCCCCGGATTGAGGGCTTTTTTGTGTTGAAGCATTGGCCAACACTTGGTTTTAAACGCGATTTGACTTTCCTCGACCTGAGGAAATGACGAAAACGCATAATCGCCCGACGAATCAAAATTTATGTTTGATTTGTTCGGGTTTATGTGTATTTTCGCAAGAGATGGTCCTTATGCCGTCGACACCCAACATGAACGAATCATTGAACTCCCTTCGGGCCCGGAACAAGCGACTTTCAGCGACATGCTTGTCCCGTGAATTGAAGTTGAATGCGTCGTTCGTACAACCTCACCAAGTCTTCTCGACAATGAAGAATTCCTTGACTTTCACCCTTTGCTTCGTGCTGTCCTGCCTGACACTCAGCGCCGCGCCGCAAGTGTCGAATGTCGTGACCAGTTCCACCGACGCCCCCCTCGGGTATTGGATGGAAGTGGAGCAAGTGGCGTTCCATGCCGAAGGAGAGCTGGCAGGCCAAACCACATATCGTTTGTTCATGCACATGCTCAACGAGGACGACTTTTTGAGCTCGTGCAGCGGCGACGCCGACAGCCCTTTGGTGTTGGAGTCGACCTCAGGCGGTTGGTACAACCACCCCTTGAATCCCAGCTGGAACGCAAGCGGCGTCAACCCCGCGGCCTTTGCCACGTTCCCTGAATTGGCGTTTGACAGCTACCTCACTTTGGGTGCCACGGCCGCCAGCGACAACCACCCTGAATACTCGTCAGGCAACGTGGACTGGACCCACGAATTCGATGGAGGCACGCCGTTTGGGAACAACATCAACACGGAAGGTGACGTGTTTGGCTTTTTGTGGTTCAACCTGCCTGATGTCAACGGCGACGGCACGCACAGCGGTGTCGCAAGCAACCACGACAACCTGAAGGTGCCTGTGGCCCAGATCACCACGCTCGGAAGCCTCTCAGGCCAAATGACTGTCCAGATTTTTGAAAACGGAGACCCCAACAACGAAATCCGCATGACCTTTTTGCTCTGCTCGGGGGACGGGGAGTGTGGGACATGCACCGATCCGGAAGCGTTCAACTACGAAGCCTACGACCCGGCCACTGTGTTCTACGACGACGGCTCATGCATCCCCACTCTGCTCGGTTGCACCAGCGCTGGGGCTTGCAACTACAACGAAGCAGCCAACACCAACGACGGGTCTTGTTTCTTCCCTGACGCCCTTGGCGACTGCGACGGAGACTGCCTCGCCGATGAAGACGAAGATGGCATTTGCGACGACGTTGACCCTTGCGTGGGGGCGTACGACGACTGCGGCGTCTGCAACGGCCCAGGTGCAGGGTACTTCTGCGGATCTGACTTTGTCAACCTTCCCATCCGCATTGCGTCCACCTGTGGGCAAGACGAATTTGCACCGGGATTGACCGACGACTTTCAGGTGGTGTTGTCGCCCAGTGGGTACATGAACGCCATGTTCGACGGCACCGAAATCGTGGTGGGTGAATGGTCTGAAGACCTGTGCAATTGTGCAGCATCGCTCCTCTTCTACGACGGCGGTTGCGATCCCTTGCAAGTGAGCATCGACGCCTTTGGGTATGCAGAACAGGTCGGCGACAACGGTGCCTGCTGCTTCAGCATCAACCACGATGTGGACACGGTGTGTGCCTCCGAATTCTTGGACGGCTTGACCGACCAAACCGTGGAGTGCGCCGAAGACCTGCCCTTGTCTTGCGCCCCTGAGGCGGAGGCGTTGAACGTGTGCGACCAGTCCGACATTTTCTGCAGCGTCCAAGCGTTCACAGACGAAGGCATCTCGACGCACGTACTGACCACAGCTGAAGGCGCAGGTCCCGACGCCGTGATGCGGATGTACGGATTGAGCGCACAGCTTGGCGTGTCCTCAGACCTTTTCTTGGAGAGCCCTGACAACCCGCTGACGTTGACCCGATTCCATGGGTCAGGCACGGCTCACCTGGAAGGTTCAGTGGTCCATGCGGACGACCCAACCATCACCTTCGACGTGGAATTGCACTTCGACTCGGAGCAAGACGCCGACGAGTGGCTTGCCAGCCAGTCTGGCGCCGACCTCTTGGCCCTCGACGAATGCGAGGTGGACCCCACACAACTGCAGGTCTACACCTTGAAAAACACCATGTCCCGACTGGTGGGAACCGGATCGATTGAAGGCGAATTGTACTTCAACCACATGCCTGTGTCCCAAAGCAAGCGCTTCCAAATCGGCCTCGGGGCGAACAACCACAATTGCGACTTTGGATTTGGCGGTTGGTTTGGGTGGCATGGCGTGTTGAATGGCGCTCCAGTGGCCGGCTTGACCGGAGACATTGTGGCCAACGCCACCTTGCCCGAATTCGAAGCGCCCGGATGCAACGACGAGCACGTGGAGTTGGTGTACGCCACCGTAGACCCTGTGGTCGGTTCGAGCGAACAAGTCGTCCAGCGCTGGGAGCGTTTGGACACCACCGCACCCGTCTTCTTGGGCGCCCCTCAAGACCAAACCTTGGAGTGGAGCGAAGTGGTGGGAGAAGACTGCGACACGTGGTCGATTGAGGTCCCCTGTGTGGAGATTGACGACAACTGCTCTGGTTGGAACCCTGCATACCCTGGGTGCGAAGAAAACCCTGAGAACCCGTGCGGCGAGGTGCTTTACTCCCAGCAAGTCTACGAGGGCGACTGCACCACCCAATTCCAAGTCGTGCGGACCTGGACTGCCGTCGACGCAGCGGGCAACTCTGCCCAGCACACGCAAGTCATCACGGTGCAAGACACAGAAGGCCCGTCCTTCGACAATGTGCCCATGGACGTCACCATTGCGTGCGGCGACCTCAACCACATTCCAGCCATGCCTGAGGACTGCGCTGGGGTGGATCTCTCATTCACCCAAACGGTGGCCGAGGAGGGTTGCAGCCCGCACGGGTTGATCGTGCGGACGTACACCGCCGTCGACGGATGCGGCAACGAAAGCACATTCCTGCAGACCCTTCACACTGTGGACGACGAAGCGCCTGTTGTGGCCTTGGACGAAGCCCTCTTGGACATGTCCTGCGGCATGTACAGCGAGGACAACGACTACGGCTTGACCATGTCCGACTGCAGCTTGCAAGCTTGGGCTGAGTCGGACGGGGTTTGGAGTGAAAGTGACATCCTTGACTGGTCTTTGGCAAGCGACTCTGTGGATTCCGAGGTGGAAGTGTCTTGGGTTGACACTCAGGTGTCCATCAACGACGAAGGGCCGTGCTACACCATCGACCGAGAGGTCACCGCAGTGGACCGTTGCGGCAACACCCGCGTGTCCAACTTCACCTTGAACGTGTCGGACACCGAAGCGCCGACCCTGTGGTCGTCGTTCGTGTTTGAGGTGGAACACACCGCCTACACCGGAGGCGGCAACCTCGAGGTGACTCCGGGCATGCAAAACGTCATTTTGGGCGACGATCTCGCGCAGTTCTTGGTGTTTGACGCCTGCCTGTTGGGCGACGGCGCCACGATGAACGTGGTGTGGGAAGACACCCCCGCCGATCCCTCGACGGCACCTTGTTTGGGCATTTCTGGCGATTTGGTGTACGACCGTGTGTACACGGTGATGGACCCCTGCGGCAACACCGCCACCGCCACGCAAAAAGTCGTGCTCGTGGATTCTCAAGCGCCCGTCTGGGCCAACCCCAGCGAGTCCTTGGATCCCCTTGAGTGTGCGCAAGATTTGGTCGACTTGATGTCGGATCCCACGTTCATGTTGAACGAGGGCGGCGCAAGCGACGAAACCAACGGCGAGGTCACGTACAGCGTGGAAGCCGTCATGCTGGGCGCCAGTTGTTCAGGCACGTGGTACCGGCAGTGGACGGCCACCGACGCATGTGGCAACGTGTCGTACGCAGAGCAGTTCATTCCTGTGGTGGACGAAACCGCCCCTGAATTCGCCTTTTTCCCGGGCGACGTGACGGTTGAACTTGACGCCAACGGAGAGGCCGACGGATCGCCCATGGCCGCAGGTGGATTCCCTGTGGCGGTGGACAATTGCCCCATGTATACGTCCGACTTGACGCCCTCCTTCGTGGACAGCGACGTCATTTGGATTTGCGGAGAGGAGGGCGACGGCTCCTACCAAATCGAACGCACCTGGAGTGTGGTTGACGCGTGCGGCAACGCCCACAGCGAAACCCAAACCATCACGTTTGAAGACAACACTGCGCCCACATTGCAGGGCGAATCCAACGTGGAAGTAGCATGTGGGTCTTACGACGAAAGCGCATCCTACATCGAGGCAAGCCAAGACTACGGCTCGTTTGACCTCACCTGGGAAACCACCGAAACGTCAGGAGGATGCGTGCAGCCTGTGGGCCAGTATGCCCGCGTGTACACCGCCACGGATGTGTGCGGAAACCTCGAGACGTTCATTCAATTCATCACGTTGGTGGACGAGGAAGCGCCACAATTTTCTTCTTTCCCTGGCGATATCACTGTCGAATGTGGCGAGGAGGAATTCCCCATGCCTGTGGCCTTCGACAACTGCACGGCTGCGGAGGACATCGTTCTTGTCGAAGAGCGAGAAGAGGTCCCAGGTTCATGCCCTGGCGCCTACAGCATCGTGAGGACGTTCACCGCCACCGACGATTGCGGCAACGCCACCACCCAAGTTCAAACCATCACCGTCGTGGACACCACAGCTCCATCTTGGAGTTCCTTCCCTGAAGATGTGTCCTTCGATTGCAGCGAGAGCCCTGTGCTGACCCCGGCTGCAGCCATCGACGGATGCAGCGGCCCGGCCGACATTTCCCTTGAGGTTGACACCGTGGCAGGCGCATGTGCCCAAGCGTACACGTTGGTCCGGATATTCACTGCCACAGACCAATGCGGCAACGCCACATCCCGGATTCAAGAAGTCGTGTTCACCGACAGCACGGCACCTGAGTTTGTGGAAGCGCTGCCCGAATCCAACATCACGACAGAGTGCGACGCGGTTCCAGAAGCGGTCACGTTGACCGCCACGGACGACTGTCAGAACGTGGTCGTGCAATTCACTGAGACCTTGATTCCAGGCTCCTGTGACAACGAGTACACCTTGGAGCGCCTCTGGGTGGCTGCCGACGATTGTGGCAATGAAACAAGCCACTTGCAAGTGGTCCAAGTTGAAGACAACACCGCGCCTGTGCTCCTGAGCGGCGCCTCCGACCTTGAGGTGCAATGCGACGGGCAGGGCAACCCGGACGAACTCGGACCTTGGCTTGAGTCTGGTGGTGGGGCAACGGTCAGCGAAAACTGCGGGGACGTGGTTTGGACAAACAACCTTGCTGGATACATGGTGACTTGTGGAGGCAACGCCGCCATCACCGTGCGGTTCACCGCCACCGACGCGTGTGGTCACACCGTCACCACCACTGCCACCTTCTCCGTCGTGGACACCATCGTTCCTGAGTGGAACGAAGCGTTGCCGCCAAGCTACATGGAAGTGGAATGTGGGTCTGCCCCAGAGCCTGCCGTGCTCACCGTGACGGACAACTGCGGATTCATCCCCGTGGAATTCAACGAAACCGTGGGCTACGCAGCCTGCCCAGGCGACTACACCATCACCCGTACGTGGTACGCCGAGGATCCGTGCGGAAACTCTGTCTTCCACGAACAGGTCATCCAGGTCACGGACACCGAGGCGCCCGTCATCGACATTCCTGCCGATGTGACCGTGGAATGCAGTGAAATGTCTGCGTTTGAAGAAGTGACCGTCGAAGACAACTGCACCGCGGACCCCTACTTTGAAGTGCAAGTGGACACCTTGCCCGGGTCTTGCCCCAACAACTTTGTGATTCAGCGCAGGTTTGTCGCGGCGGACGATTGCGGCAACGTCAGCCAAGCCAGCCAGTTCATCACCGTTGTGGACACCACAGCCCCTGCTTTTGTGGAAGAGATTCCTGCAGAAGAACTGACCGTGGAATGCCAAGACTTGGAGCCTGCCGCGATCCTCACGGCCGTGGACAACTGTGACGCAGGGTTTGTGGACGTCAGCTTCACCGAAACCCGTGTGGATGGGTCTTGTGAAAACGAGTTCACCCTCACCAGGACGTGGAGCATGGTGGACGAATGCGGCAACGCCAACGAGCACATCCAAGTGGTGCATGTTCAGGACACGACCCCACCCATGTACGCCGGCGCTCCAGAAATTGTCGTCCCGGCGCATGAATACGTTGTCGGCGGCGCATTCCCTCCTGACACGCCATGGGAAGCATTGGGCGATTTGGGCGAGGTGCCCGCTTGGTATTCGGACAACTGCTCAGACTTCGTCGAATACACCTTCTCTGACGCACCCACTTCAGGGGGATGTGCGCTGCAGTCTCACCCCAATTTCGAGGGCACTGCCGCCACCTACATCCGCACCTACGTCATCACGGATGCCTGCGGAAACGTCGGGGAATCCGAAGTCGTCATCCGATTGGAAGACGAGACCCCGCCCGAATTCGACTTCGTGCCGTTGGATGCCTTCTACAACTGCGCATCTGAAGTGGTCCTGGAAGAGGCCACGGCCTATGACGAAACGGACAACGACGTGACCATCACACTCTCGGTGGACTCGGTGGATTCATTCTGCGACAACCAATTCGTGCTGTACCGCACGTGGACCGCGTTGGACGATTGCGACAATGCAAGCTCTGTGACACAAACCATCATTGTGTCGGACGAAGAGGCTCCAACCCTCGAAGTGCCCGCGAGCTACACCGCCGGCTGTGAAGACGAGCACCCCCTGGAAGACGCTGTGGCGTTTGACAATTGTGGGGAAGTCACCATCACCACGAGCGCAGACACCGCCCTGTTTGATTGCCAATATGTGGTCACAAGAACCTTTGTCGCCACTGACGCGTGTGAGAATGTCACAACAGACACCCAAACAATCACGGTGGAATTCTTGCCCACCATCGAATTTGTGACGTTCCCTGAGGATTACACGGCTGAATGCGATGCCTCCCATCCTCTGGACATGCCCGAAGTGAACGAAACGTGCAGCGCTGTCACGATCACGGAAGTGGTCGACACGTTGTCGGGCTCGTGCGAGCACGAATACGTTGTGACCCGGACATTCACCGCTGCAGACAACTGTGGCAATTCGTTGGACCCACGCACCCAAACCATCACCATTGTCGACACCACCGCGCCTGCGCTTGAAGAAGGCCAGGACTTGGTTGTGGAATGTGACGGCAACGGCAACCTCGACGAATACCAGGCTTGGTTGGCCAACCACGGAGGCGCCACCGCCACCGACGGATGTGGCTTGCCCATGTGGAGCCACGTCGCAGGAGAATTCGACGGGGCTTGTGCCTCCACTGGAAACGTCGAGGTCGTCTTCACGGCCACCGACGCGTGTGGCAACAGCACGTCCTACACTGGAACATTCACCATTCAAGACACCACGGCGCCAAGCTTCGATGGAGACTTGCAGCTCGAGTTTGGTTGCAACGACTTCGACATGGCTGAGTCCTACATCAATGTGGAGGACGCTTGCGGCGATGTCGACTTGACATGGGAAGACATTGAACTCAGCGGAGGTTGTGTCAAGCCTGTGGGGCGCTACCTCCGCTTGTACACCGCCACCGACGCATGCGGCAACGTGGCCCAATTCGAACAGAGTGTGTTGCTTGTGGACAGCGTGGCGCCGACCTTGACCGTCCCCGAGGGCTTCACCGTGGAATGCGACGTGGCCATTGTCTATGATGACGCGGTCGCCCTGGACGAATGTGGCACCCCTTCCATCTCCGTGGACGTGGACACCATCCCCGGGGAGAATGCGTGCCCCAACACCTTCACCATTGTGAGGACGTTCACCGCCGAAGACGATTGCGGGAACGTGACTCAAGGAGAGCAGGTCATCGAAGTGCAAGACACCACCGCCCCGGATTTGACCATTCCTGAAGATTACGCTGCCGAATGCAGCGAGGAACACCCGTTGGAAAACGCCGTGTTGTTTGACAACTGCGAAGGGGTGGAGCTGACGGTGATGACCGACACCATTGAAGGTGCCCAATCCTACGTGGTGACCCGAGAATTCACCGCCACGGACGCGTGCGGCAACAGCACGTCAGCCGTCCAGACCATCACAATTTCAGACACCCAGCCTCCCGCGTTTGTCGGCGCTTTGCCTGAGGATGGGGTGGCCGAATGTGCCTCGTTGCCAGAAGCTGAGGTGCTCGAAGCGGTCGACAATTGTGGCAACGCCAGCGTGACCTTGTCCGAACTCGAAATCCCGGGAGACTGCGAAGGTCGCTTCACTTTGGAGCGCACTTGGACAGCCACAGACAACGCTGGAAACACGACTTCGCACACCCAGATCTTGACCGTTCAAGATTTGATCAGCCCTGAATTGGTGGTGCCGGACGACTACAGCGCTTCGTGTTCCGATGTGTTGACCTTGGACGAGGCCACGGCCTCCGACAACTGCTCGGCCGTGACCGTGACCCTTGAAGTGGACACCGTCTTTGGCAACTGCCCCAACTCGTTTGTGATGGAGCGGAGGTTCACAGCGATGGACGGCTGTGGCAACACCAGTGTGCGCACCCAAACCATCACGGTGACAGACGACGAAGCGCCTGTGTTCAACGAGGCGCTGCCAGAAGATGTGCTGGCCGAATGCCATGCTGTGCCAGAAGCCGCCATCCTTACAGCCTCAGACAACTGCACTGATGTGGAAGTCGTGTTCTCAGAGGACACCCTGGCCACAGAATGCGACCAAGCCTACACGTTGAACCGCACTTGGGTTGCAGACGACGGGTGCGGCCATGTGGTGAGCCACACCCAAACCGTGGAAGTGGTCGACACCACAGCGCCCAGTTTCTTCGCCCTGAACGGCATTGAAAACGGCGACACGGTCATGGTGCCCTACAACAGCGCCTTCGGCGAAGTGGTCCTTCCCGTGCTGCTTGACCCCGTGGCGTCAGACCTCTGCGGAACCCCTGTCGTGTGCGACGAAGGCGCCAACAACGCCCTCAACTTGACGCTTGCGGCCACCGTGGGTGAAGCGTTGGATTTGGCCTACCTCGTGGACGTCCAAACGGAGGGAGACAACAACCCCTTCACCCTAGAACAAGGTGAAACCCATGGCAACATCATGACCCCTGAGGTCATGGAAGATGGCATGACGTGCGACAACGTCTCCTACTTGGCTGGTCTGCAACTCTTCAACTTCATGGCGGGTGAACACTTCGTGGTCGACAGCGGCAACGCCGAGCGCCATGAAGACGGCACGGTGCACGTCACCATGGCCACGTCTCGTGCAGACGATCCCGAAGCCAAGTTGCTGGTGGAGGCCGACTTCGAGGAATTGATGACCTGGGAAGAATGGCTTGCCACACCGGGGGAAGAAACGTACAAGTCCGATTGTGGCCTGGGCAACCATGAAGACTGGTTCTACACCGTGATGACCTCCGGGTCTGTGGTGGGCTCAGGCTCCTTGGAAGGCACCAACTTGACGTTGAGCCACCAACCTGCGAACGAGTTGTTCGGGTTCCAATTCGGATACGGCGCCAACAACAAAAACGCCAACTTCGGATTCAGCGGATGGTTCTACTATACTGGAGAGGTGGTGATGGACGGCATCGCCAACGCCGCCAACGGTTCAGGCGACTTGTTCGGCGACCTTGACTTCATCGAGTCATGGAGCACCACACTGACGTACTGCGCGGTGGACTGCTCCGGCAACGAAACGACGTTCGAGTACACCATCGAAAGCAGCGAAGAGCTCGTGAACCCACTCAGCGGCATGCCGTTGGCAGGGGTGCAGCCCGATCAGGGATTCGGCACGCCAGGCTCGACCATTTCTGTGGAGTCCTTGTTCCCCAACCCAACGCAAGGGTTGACCCTCCTCAGCCTCGGCACCACGGAACGCGTGGACGTGGTTGTGGAACTGGTCGACATGCGTGGTGCCGTGGTGCAGGATGTGTTCCGAGGCGAGCTGATCCCCAACTGGCAGAACACCGTGAACATCGACGCACGCAGCCTGAGTGCAGGCATGTACCAAATCCGCATTTCGGCCCCAGGTTCTGTCACGACCAAGAAACTGCTCTTGACAGAGTGACCCTCCCACGAATGAAAACATGCCGAATCAGAGAAGGCCATCCTCCGGGGTGGCCTTCTCTTTTGGGGGCGTGCCTATCTTGGGGCATGAAGCAGCTGATGACACTGGCCCTTTGCCTGTTTTCCCTGGGTTCTTGGGCCCAAGGTTCGTTCCCCTACAACCCCGACGCCAACGAAAACGGGACCGTCGGGTCTGAAGACCTACTGGCATTCCTTTCCGTGTACGGTTCCACATTCCTGCCCTCAGGCGTCTTGCCTGTCGAAGGCGGCGGGACGGGGGTCAGCACCCTGGACAGCGCGCGACTCGCCTTGGGGATCAGCACGTTTGCAGACGTGATTCCACTCGGTCAACCGGGCCCTGAAGCCCAAGTCACCGGGGATTTGCGCATCACCCAAAACCTGAACCAAGGCCAAGGCAACGTGGCTTCTGGACTCTACGCCGCGGTCACAGGACGGGGCGGCACAGCCAGCGGCACCTACTCGTTCGTGGCCAACCAAAACAGCACCGCCACGGCCACCTGTTCCAGCGCCATCGGTGAAGGCACCACCGCCACGTCCACGGCCGCCCACTCTCAAGGGTTTGGCTCCGAGGCTTCAGGTTTGGCCGCGCACGCAGAAGGGTACTACACCGTCGCTTCCAGCAGTTCCTCGCACGCGGAGGGGTACCAAACAGAGGCGTCCGCCAACTACGCGCACGCCGAAGGGTACCAATCGGACGCCACCGGAATCGCATCTCACGCCCAAGGGTACCGCTCCACGGCCTCGGGATTGTACAGCCACGCTTCAGGACGTAACGCCACCGCATCTGCCAACAGCGCCAGCGCCATCGGGTACAACGTCACCGCCGACCAAGCCAACAGCACGGTAGTCGGTCAATGGAACGCCTTGAACCAAGGTGGGTTGTTGTTTGCTGTGGGCAACGGAGAAGCGGAGGACGACCGAAGTGACGCGTTGCAAGTGGACACGGCAGGGAACGTCCTTGCCGCAGGCCGTCTGTTCGCCGAGGGTTCAGACTTGCTCCAGTTGGTGCTCAACTTGCAAGCCCAAGTGGACTCGATGCAAACCCAGCTGAACCTTCTCCAAGGAGATTGATCAGAGCTTGACGCAGATGTTTTGGGGCTCGGTGAAAAATTCGAACGCCTCGAAGCCACCCTCCCGTCCCAGGCCTGACGCCTTGACGCCACCAAACGGCGTCCGAAGGTCTCGGAGCAACCACGTGTTCACCCACACGATGCCCGATTCAATGCCCGCGGCCACACGGTGGGCGCGCTTCAAATCGGTGGTCCACACCGTCGCGGCCAACCCATAGCGCGTGTCGTTGGCCATCGCCAACGCCTCTTCTTCAGAGTCAAACGGCTGCAACGTGACGACTGGACCAAAAATCTCTTCCTGGTTCGTGCGGCAATCTGGGCCCAAGCCCTCGATCACCGTCGGTGCCACGTAAAAACCGGCCTCTCCTCCTTCCGGGTGAACGCGATGGCCGCCGCACAACACAGTGCCCCCTTCTTCCTTGGCCAACGCGATGTGGCCCAGAATCTTCTCCATGTGCGCCTCCGACACGACAGCCCCCATTTTGGTGGTGGGCTTCAAGGGCAAGTCGGCCACCATCTTCGACGCCTTGGCCACAAGGGCGTCCCTGAACTTGCCGTAGATCGTGCGTTCGACCAAGATTCGAGATCCGCACAAGCAGATTTGACCTTGGTTCGCAAACGAACTGCGCAACGTGGTTTTGAGCGCCTCGTCGAAGTCGGCATCGGCAAAGACGATGGCGGGGTTCTTCCCGCCCAGCTCCAGGCTCATTTTCTTGAACTTGGGGGCCACGTGGCCTGCGATGCGCGCGCCAGTTTGGGTTCCGCCGGTGAAGGACACCGCCGCGATGTCGGGGTGGGTCACCATGGCTTCGCCAACTTCCGGGCCCAGTCCGTGAAGGACGTTGAACACGCCAGGAGGAAAGCCGGCTTCCTCAATCCACGTGCTGAGAAGGTAGGCCGTGACGGGGGTGAGCTCCGAGGGTTTGGCCACCACGCAGTTGCCGGCGGCCAAGGCTGGCGCCACCTTCCACGTGAACAGGTACAACGGCAAATTCCAAGGGCTGATGCAAGCCACCACCCCCAGCGGCTTGCGCAAGGTGTAGTTGATCGCTTCCCCATCCATGGCGTAGCTCTGGCTCGCGTAGTGCTGGATGCCCGAGGCGTAAAACCGGAGGTTCTTCTCCGCCCGGGGAATGTCGACGTGGCTGGCGAGGGACACCGGCTTGCCGTTGTCCTTCGCCTCCGCCTCTGCAAGCATGGCTGCGTACCGCCCCACGGCGTCCGCCAATTTGTCCAAGCACGCTGCCCGATCCGCCACAGGGGTGGAAGACCAACCGGGAAACGCGCGCTTGGCGGCTGCCATGGCGCGGTCCACTTCCGAGGCCCCAGACCGTGGGATTGTCCCGTACACTTCACCTGTTCCGGGCGCCACGTTGTCCAAGACTTGGGACGTGCCAGAGAAGGCCCCGTCGATGAAATTCTGAACTTGCATGTCCGACGAAGTTACCTAGGCTTGCATATATTTGCCCCTCCTAAACGGAATGCCCCATGGTGTAATGGTAACACACCGGTTTTTGGTACCGTTTTTCCAGGTTCGAGTCCTGGTGGGGCAACACAGAAAAGCCACCTTCAAGAGGTGGCTTTTTTGGTTTCTGGGTCGTGCGCGGACGCCGCAGTCTGTCAATCTGCAATCAGCTCAAACAAGCTGTCCAAGTTGGGCGCCAAAATGACCTCGATGCGGCGGTTCTTGGCCTTGTCTTCAGGATCCACGGGGTGGAATTCGCTCCGTCCTGAAGCGGCGAGCATGGACGGATCCACGCCTGGGTTGGCCAACAGGATGTTCACGACGGCCGTGGCGCGCAGCACACTCAACTCCCAGTTGTTCTTGGGGGTGGTGGTGCGGCTCACCTTGTCGGTGTCGGTGTGGCCTTCGACCACAATTTCAAGGTCGCTCTGCTCGGCCACGACGGCCGCCAATTCGGTCAATGCGGCTTGCCCTTCCACGTCCACCTCCGCGCTTCCAGAGGAGAACAAAAGTTTGGCCTCCATGCTGACGTACACCTTGCCGTTGCGTTGCTCGACGTTGAGGCCCTTGCCTTGGAAGCCCAACAAGGCCTCAGACAGGCGATCACGCAAGGCTTCCGCCGCGCGCTCACGGGCCTCCAGGAGCGACTCGAGTTCTTCCACCCGTTGGCTCCGTGCCTCCAACAGCCGCGACTTCTCGTTGAGGTCCTTTTCCAATTGGTTCAAGGCGTCCTCGCGGCGCTGCAATTCCTCGCGGATGGCCATGACGTCCTCCAGCAGCTGGCGGTTTTCCTCGGCGATGTCGCTCAAGCGGCCTGAGCTTTGGTTTGTCAGGGCTTCGTTCAAGTCGGTCAGGCGAGACACCTCGTCACGCAACCGCTGCAATTCGGTGCCCAACATGTTGGCCTTGTCCGCCAGGGCGTCGTTCTCCCCAGTCAGCCGCGACAACTTGCCCTCCAATTCCCGGCTGCTGATTTCGGCGTCTTGACGCGCCAGACGCAACTCGGTGTTCTCCAATTCTGCTTCATCGAGTTGAACCTGCAGGGCTTCGTATTGCTTGGACGTCACGCAACCGGTCGACGACACCATCAGTGCGGTAAAGCAGGCCAACACTCCAAGACGGGCCCGCCGGACCCAAGGGGCAGAAAGAGAGACATTCATGTCCCACGAAGTTCAAACGAAGAACCCCCACAAGGGGGGCTCTCGAATGCGCCTTATTCACAGCGCAATGTCAGTGTGGGGTGGCTTCAGATCAGTTGATCGGAATGGCGTAAGATCCGCCGCTCACCGTGGCGCTGCTGCCCAAGGCGTCCTGCATGGAGCCGTTGAACGTGCCCACGATGTACCCGCCAGAAACGGGGTCGATGTAGTTGATTTGGAAGGTGGTGTTGCCACCCATCAACGTGGTGTAATTCGTGCCGTCGGTGGAGGTGTATGCGCCGGCTTGGGGCAACGACGAAGGGTTCAACGCCACCACGTACCCGTTGTACCATCCGTCGGCAGGCTCGGCAATCACAAATCCAATCTGCGCGCCCGTCAGGCTGGTGCCTTGGATTTGGAGGTTGGTGCCCACGATCTCAGCTGAGGCGGCGGCGTCGCCGAAGTACTGGATGCCGTATGAGTTCCAAGTGATCTCCGCAGCACATGGCTCGCAGTTGGGACCTCCGCAATCGATGTAGTCCTCCAACCCGTCTTGGATGCCGTTGGTGCAGTCGCACAAGCATTCGCATGGGTCGCAGTCGCTGCCTCCGCAGTCGATGCCGGTCTCGTCGCCGTTCAATTCCCCGTCGTCGCACGTGGGGCACACTTCACAATCCACGCCGCCGCAGTCCACGTCTTGCTCGTAGCCGTTCAACAGGCCGTCTCCACAGAGCTCTGGACAAGCCGGGCAATCCTCGCAACCGCAGTCGATGCCGGTTTCACCTTCGTCCAACACCCCGTTGAAGTTGGTGGCGCATGGCTCGCAGCTGCCGCCGCAATCCACCCACTGCTCTCCCAGCAACGGATCCCATTCGCCGTTCTCACAAGGATCGCATGGCTCGCAAATCGGTCCTCCACAGTCCACGAGTTCCTCTTGATTGTTCAAGATCTCGTCGTAGCAGTTCTCACCAATCAGGTTGTCGTCGTTCAAGCAACCAGACAAGGTGATGGCAGACAGGCAAATGGCCAAGGAAGCCAAAAACAGGCGTCCGAAACCGGTGGTGAAGGAACTTGGAGTGCTCATGTGCGTAATTTTGACAGCCCGAAAGATACAACTTCAACACCATGGACAACCTCGAGTGGAAACCCGCGCCTGCCCCTGACTTTCAAGAAGTCGGACGCCTGTCACAAGACACGGGTCTCAGCCCTTTGGTTGCATCCTTGTTGATCCAGCGAGGCATGGGCTCCTCGGAGTCGGTCCACGACTTCCTCGACCCCAGCCGCGAGAAGCTCCACGACCCTTTCTTGATGAAGGACATGGACAAAGCTGTGGCCCGCATCATGAAGGCCATCGAGCGAAAGGAACGCATCATGGTGTATGGCGACTACGACGTCGACGGCACCACGTCGGTGGCCATGGTATCGTCGTTCTTCCGAGGGCTCCAAGTTCCCGTGGTTCCCTACATCCCCATGCGTTACGGCGAAGGTTATGGGGTTTCACCCAAAGGGGTGGAACGCGCCAAGGTGTCGGGGTGCACGGTGTTGATCACCCTGGACTGCGGGACCAAAGACTTTGACGCCCTCGCGGCGGCGGCTGAGGTGGGCATCGACACCATCGTGTGCGACCACCACTTGCCGGCAGACACGTTGCCCGTCACCACAGCCTTGCTCAACCCCAAGCAGGAAGGATGCACCTACCCGTTCAAGGAACTGTCCGGGGCAGGGGTCGCGTTCAAGTTGCTGACCGCGTTGGTGAACCGCATTGGACTGACGATGTCCTCGGTGTACGACCACCTCGACCTATTGGCCTTGAGCATCGGGGCCGACCTGGTGGACATCACCGGCGAAAACCGCATCCTGGCCCACCACGGCATGCGGAAGCTGCGCAAGACCATGCGTCCCGGCATCCGGACCATGCTGCAGGTGGCCAACATCGAACGCGTGCCCAACACCGTGCGAGACATCAGCTTCACCCTGGGGCCACGAATCAACGCGGCCGGCCGCGTGGGCCACGCCCTCAAGGCCGTCGAGCTGTTGATGGCGTCGGACGACAACACAGCGTACGAGCTGGCGTACGAGCTGGAGTCCATGAACCAAGCACGACGCGACCTCGACGAGGACATGACGGAAGAAGCCTTGGCCCAGATGGCGGAACAGCCGGCCGGCCGTTGCTGCACGGTGGTGTGCGGCGAAGGGTGGCACCGGGGCGTGCTCGGCATTGTGGCGAGCCGCCTTGTGGAAGCGCGGTACCGGCCCACCATTGTCTTGAGTGAGGAGAACGGGCTCATGATGGGCAGCGCGCGGAGTGTGCAGGGCGTGGACATCCACGAAGCCTTGGAAGATTGCCGGTCGTACCTGGAGCAATTTGGGGGGCACCCCATGGCGGCCGGACTGACCCTCCGGAGCGACCAACTGCACGAGTTCAAAAACGCCATCGAAAGGAGCATCGCTTCGCAGGTCAACGGGCGCATTCCCGCCCCGAGCATCTCATACCATCTGGAAATCGACTTGAACGCGATGACCCCCGAGGTGTACGAGGAGATGGGGCGTTTGGCGCCTTTCGGGCCAGGGAACGGCGTGCCGGTGTTCATGGCAAGCCGCCTTGTCGCCGCGTTGCCACCGCGCACGGTGGGTCACCGCGGACGTCACCTGAAGCTCATCTTGCAGTCGGCCGACTCTCCCCAGCAGCGCCTCGAGGCGATTGGATTTGGGATGGGCGACCGCTTGGAAGAGGTGCGTCGGATGAAGGAGATGGACGTGGTGTTCACCTTGGTCCAAAACACGTTCCGGGGACGGACCTCCCTCAACATGCACATTCGGGCCATCCGGCCAAGTGCCGACTGAGCTGAGGGTCAGGGAAGGATGACGGTCCCGAAGTGCGCCAAGGTTTGGCGGATTTGGGCGTCGATTTCGACTTTTTGGGCCAACAGGTCCCGCTCCGTGTCCACCGGCAAGTCGGCGCCTTGAAGCTGGGCCGACACCTCGGCCGACGCCTTTTTCAAATCCCACAAATGGAGGCGTCGCAAGGAACCTTCCAGCAAATCCATCAGCTGGTCCTTCTCCACGACGGGGTAGATTTTGTGGCGCTCTGACCAGTTGGGACTCAACACGTGCTGCTGGATCATGGCCCCGGCGACTTTTTGTTGCACGTCCTGGTCTTGGTCTTGGTCTTGGGTCAGCTGCTCCGGCGTCAAAATGCGCTCGTGGTCGAGCTCGGCCGAGAAGCGCTGCACCAACGTTTGGTTCATGGGCTGACGCATTTGAATGCCCTCTTCCTCCAACCTGTGGATGACCAATTCTGCAAACGGCACTTCAAGCACCTCGGCCTCTTCCCCGTCTGTCTCCGCCTCAAGGGTGACGGACACCGTGTCCGTGGCGTACTCGAGGAGCGCGCGGATCAAGTCGTCTTCCACCACGGTGCGAGGGTCCACCTCCACCTGCTCTGCCATCGCCTCGGGCGGCGGCATGCCAGGATCGTACTCGGGCGGCGGGCCTTGGGGTTGAGGGCCGCGTGCGGCCTGTTGGGCAGACCGCTTTTGCTCGGCCATCGCGGCGGCGTGGAGGGTCTTTGCAACTTCAGCGCCCAGCACGTCCTCAGACAGGCCGAGTTGGCTGGCCGAGGTCTGCAAGTAGACTGACCGCTGGATGGCGTCGGGGATGGCCGCGATGGAGGTCACCACAGACCGAACCATGTCCGCCCGCTTGAGCGGGTCGGAACCTGCCTCGTCCGCCAGCAACCGCGCCTTGAATTCCAAGAAGTCCTGGGCGTCGTCGTGGATGGCCTTGTTCAGGGCATCGCTGCCCACCTTCTTGGCGTACGTGTCCGGGTCGTCGCCGTCCGGCAACAGCACCACCTTCACCGCCATGCCCTCGGCCAGCAGCAAATCGATGCCGCGGAGCGACGCACGGATGCCCGCCGCGTCGCCGTCGAAGATGACCGTCACATTCTTGGTGAAGCGGCGAATGAGTTGGATTTGGCCTGGCGTCAACGCCGTTCCGCTCGACGCCACCACGTTGCGCACCCCAGCTTGGTGCATGGCCATGACGTCGGTGTAGCCTTCGACGAGGAAGCAGCGCTCCTCCTTGACAATCTCGGGCTTGGCGAGATGCATGCCGTAGAGCACCTTCGACTTGTTGTAGAGCGGGCTTTCTGGCGAGTTGAAGTACTTCGCCACCTTCTTCTCCGTGCTCAGGGTGCGGCCGCCAAATCCAATGACCCGGCCCGTCACATCCCGAATCGGGAACATCACCCGGCCCTTGAAGAAGTCCCATAGCGACCCGTCCTCGCGTTGCTTGCACAGCCCGGCCTCCACGAGCTTCTCGGCGGAATACCCAGCTTCTTGTCCGGCTGTGGCGAGTGCGTCCCAGGCGTCAGGGCTGTACCCGATCAGGAATGCGTCGAGCACGTCGTCCCGGAAGCCGCGTTCCACGAAATAGCTGCGTCCGATGGCCTTGCCGGCGTCGGTGTTCCGCATCTGGTCAGTGAACCACTTTTGGGCCCACGCCACCACGTTGCCGAGGCTCTCCTTGGCCGTCGCCGCCGCGATTTCCTCGGGCGTGCGCTCCTTCTCCACAATTTCGATGTTGTACCGCTTGGCCAACATCCGGAGGGCTTCCGGGTAGCTGACCTTCTCGATCTCCATCAAAAAAGTGACGAGGCTTCCGCCCTTTTGGCTCGAGAAGCACTTGAAAATCCCCTTGGCCGGCAAGACGTAAAACGAGGGGGTTTTCTCGTTGGTGAACGGACTCAACCCGCGCAACGCGCTCCCCGATTTTTTCAACTCCACGTAATCGCCCACCACCTCTTCGATGACGGCGGCGTTCATGATTTGGTCGACGGTTTCTGCGGGAATCATGGCAAACGGTGGGCCAACGAAGATATCCAAGATTTCACCGAAGCGCATGAAAAACGGCACCTCTCTCGGGGTGCCGTTCCATGCGGAAGTATCCTTCTTCCAAAACCTGCAACCAACGCCGCGTTCGGCGCGGTCTTACCTGTAAATCATGAGCCGCTCTCTCTTTGGCTCTGAAACCGGTACAAACTTACTTGGGAGAAGGCGCCGACCATGTGACCAGAATGTGAAGCGGTTGTGAATGTTTGTTGGCCACAAGCGAGCTCTGAGGCGCGGCCGAACACCGATTGACCCGACTCCGCCCGAACTTGCTCGCATGACAGGCCGTCTCATACCCTGGTTGGTGGGTTCCATGACTGTGGCGATGCTCGTGGTGGTCACCGTCCAGGTGAATTGGCTGGAGTCGTCTGCCAAGCTGCGCAAGGAGGTCTTCGACCAAAGTGTGGAGCAAAGCCTTCAGATTGTGGCAACTTGGTTGACCGCCGGGCACCTCGACGAAGTCAGGTCAGACGACCGCAACCTGCTTCGCACCGACGAACTCGCCCCCGAAGAGCGCATGGTGGTGCGCCGGATGGAGTCCTTCCCGATGGACTCCCTGCTGACCATCGCCTTGAAGGAACAAGGCATTGATGCGGTGCCGGTGTTTGGCGCCTTCAACCGATACGGGCAGCCTGTGTTCTTGCCGGAAGACGCCGAAGACTTGCAAGACGAGCTGCTGTCCCCGCGCACAGGGTACAGCGTCACCTTGGGCACGCTCCAATTCAGGGTGCATTTCCCTCGGCTCCCGCGCTACTTGATGGGCCAAATGCTCGGCGCCTTCGCCCTCAGCGTCGTCATGATGCTGCTCATCGCCGCCATCTTCGCCCACACGTTGTTCGCCATTCAAAGAACCAAGCGCCTGGATCGGCTGCAGCGCGACTTGGTCAACAACCTCACCCACGAACTCAAGACCCCGATCAGCAGCATCGGGTTGGCAAGCGAAGCGCTCGCAGACCCGTCGTTCGACGACGACGCCAAGAAGCACTACCTGAGCCTCATCCGAGAGGAGAACAAGCGTCTGGGCGTCCTCGTGGAAAACGTGTTGCGCGCCAGCCTGTCCGAATCGGGGGCCATGCGGCTGTACATGCAACCGCTGAACGTGCACGATTTGGTGAAGAACGTGGTCAAAAACATGGCCATGCGCCTGCACAAGCAAGGGGCCAAGGTCGAGTTGGACCTCAACGCGTCCAACCCCAATTTGATGCTCGACCGCATCCACGTCACCAACGTCCTCTTCAACCTCATCGACAACGCGATGAAGTACGCCAAGGAGGACCCGCAGATTGTCATCCGAAGCGAACAAACCCCTGACGGACTGTCTCTTCACATCCAAGACAACGGGATCGGCATCGCCAAGGAACATCTTGGCAAGGTGTTTGAAAGGCTGTACCGTGTCCCCACCGGAAACGTGCACAACGTGAAGGGATTTGGTTTGGGACTGAGCTACGTGAAGAATGTGTTGGAACACCACGGCGGCTCGGTCCACATCGCAAGTCAGCCGGGGGAGGGCACAACATTGACGCTCAACCTTCCGTTTGAACAACCTGACAAGACTGAAGCCACATGAAAGACATCCGAATCCTCCTCTGCGAAGACGACCCCAGCTTGGGCCGTTTGTTGTCCGACTACCTCAAGGCCAAGGGCGCTCAAGTCACCTGGGCCCAAGATGGCGCCGAGGGCTTGAAGGCCTACCACCGTGACACGTACGATTTCATCGTCCTCGACGTAATGATGCCCAGGAAAGACGGCTTTCAAGTGGCTGAAGAAATTCGGCTGGACAGCCGGAGCATCCCCATTTTGTTCTTGACGGCACGGTCCAGCAAGGAAGACACCCTCGAGGGCTTCAAGGTGGGCGGAGACGATTACATGAGCAAGCCGTTCAGCATGGAAGAGCTCGTGCTTCGCATCCAAGCCATCCTGCGCAGGTCGGCCGCGTTGCCGGAAGAAGGGCAAGAAGTCACCGAGTTCACGGTGGGGTTGTACACCTACGACTACAACAGCCAATCCCTCAACCTCCAAGGCGAGTCCCAACGCCTGACCACCAAAGAGAACGAGCTGCTCTTCATGCTGTGCAAACACAAGAACGCCTTGCTCGAGCGCAGCCACGCGTTGCGGAACATTTGGGGGGACGCCAACTACTTCAACGGGCGAAGCATGGACGTCTACATCGCCAAGCTTCGGAAGCACTTGAAGGGGGACGACCGCATCGAGATTCTGAACGTCCACGGCAGGGGGTTCAAGCTGGTGGCCCCAGCAGACTGAGAATGCCTATCTTTGCGGCCTCAAGCGCCGTCCATGTCTGACATGATCAAGATCCTCGCGGGGTCGGCTTCCCAAGAATTTGGGGAACGCGTCGCCGCCGCCTACGGAACCGCCCTGGTTCCTGTCCGCACGCAGAAATTCTCGGACGGCGAATTCGCCGTGAGCATCGAGGAAACGGTGCGTGGCAAAGAGGTGATCATCGTCCAGTCGACCTTCCCTCCTTCTGACAACTTGTTGGAGTTGTTGATGTTGATCGACGCCGCCAAGCGCGCAAGCGCCAAGCGCATCGTGGCTGTGATGCCGTACTTCGGCTTCGCCCGCCAAGACAGAAAGGACAAGCCCCGCGTGGCCATTGGCGCCAAGTTGGTGGCCAACATGTTGATGGCGGCGGGTGTGAACCGCGTCATCACCATGGACCTCCACGCCGACCAAATCCAAGGGTTTTTCGAAGTGCCTGTCGACCACCTCTACGGATCGACCCTCTTCTTGCCTTGGTTGGAACGCAACGTGTCCCGCGACAACCTCTGCATCGCCACACCAGACACTGGCGGGACGAAACGCGCCAACACCTACGCCAAGGCGTTGGGTGTGGACATGGCCATTTGCTACAAGCAGCGGAAGGTGGCCAACCAGGTGGACAGCATGACGGTCATTGGCGACGTGAAAGGCAAGGACGTGGTCCTCGTGGACGACATGTGCGACACGGCTGGCACGCTGACCAAGGCGGCCGACCTGATGATGGAACACGGCGCACTGAGTGTGCGGGCCGTGTGCACCCATCCTGTGTTGAGCGGCCCTGCGTACGAGCGCATCGCCGCCAGCTCCTTGAAAGAATTGATCGTGACGGATTCCATCCCGTTGCGCGCGGACGTGGACACGTCCAAAATCACCGTGCTTCCCGTGCACGACATGTTTGCCCAAGTGCTTCAGTGCTTGATGAGCAACAAATCCATCAGCACACTATTTACCATCCAATAATTTTTCATCATGAAAACTGCATCATTGAGCGGCTCTCTCCGTGAGAGCGTAGGGAAAAAAGATGCTGACGCGCTCCGCGCTTCAAACCGGGTTCCCGGAGTGTTGTACGGCGGTGCCGAGCAGTGTCACTTCAGCCTGTCTGAAGTCGAACTCAACAAAGTCGTCTTCAACCCGGACGTCTTCAAACTCGAGTTGGACTTGAACGGCAAGAAGACCGACTGCATCATCCAGGACATCCAGTTCCACCCTGTCACCGACCGCGTGACCCACGTTGACTTGCTCGAGGTCTTGCCCGGCAAGCCCGTGAAGGTGGAGTTGCCGTTGCGCACCACTGGACAGGCCATCGGCGTCATGAACGGCGGACGTTTGGAACTCAACTACCGCCGCGTGCCCGTGCGCGGGTTGGTGGACCAGCTCCCCGAGTGCTTGACCGTCGACATCACGCCATTGAAGATTGGGGACAACGCCCGCGTGCGTGACCTCGAGATCGAAGGCCTCGACATCCTCCTCAGCGAAAGCGCCCTCTTGGTGGCTTGCAAGCGCACCCGTGCGGCCATGTCTGCCGAATCTGCGCTTGAAGGCGAAGAAGGTGCTGAAGGCGGAGAAGCGGCTGAAGGCGGAGAAGGCGGAGAAGGGTAATCTCCTCGCAGCATGAAGTACCTCATCGTCGGACTGGGCAACCCAGGCTCGGAGTATGAGGGCACCCGACACAACATCGGGTTTGACGTGGTGGACACCATCGCCCAACGTCTGGACGGATCTTTCGAGACCGCCAGGCTGGGCGAGGTGTCCACCGTTCGTTTCAAGGGACGCACCCTCGTGCTCTTGAAGCCTTCGACGTTCATGAACCTGAGCGGCAAAGCCGTGCGGTACTGGATGGACGCCGAGAAAATCCCCCTCGACCGGACTGTGGTCGTCACGGACGACTTGAATTTGCCCTTTGGAACGCTTCGGCTGCGCGCCAAGGGAAGCGACGGCGGACACAACGGGTTGAAGGACATCCAAGCTGTGCTCCAATCCACGAAGTACCCCCGGATCCGGTTTGGCATTGGTGCTGAATTCGGGAAGGGCAAGCAGGTGGATCACGTCCTGGGTTCTTGGGACGACGACGAACGAGGGAACATGGAGGAGCGCTTGACCACCGCGACGGACGCGCTGCTCAACATCACCAGCGCCGGCCTCGCCCGGGCGATGAACACCTACAACGGAAAGTGAGGTCTGGGCGGCGTCAAGCCTGCTCGTAGAAATGGTTGTTCCCGATGTACGCCACCACGGCGTCGGGCAGCAAGAACTGCACGTCGTGCCCCGCCATGATGGCGTCGCGGATGTACGTGGAGCTGATGGCGATGACCGGGGCCTTTTGGACTTCCACATGGGGGTGCGCCATCCATCGGTCCACCTCGCTGGGGGCGTTCACAGCGCGGTCTGAAAGGCGTGGGTAAATGAGCAACCGGTGCTGGTCGAGCAAGGCCGTGTGGTCTTGCCACGTTGAAAACGACGCCAAGTTGTCTTGGCCCATGATGATGCTGAACGCTGCGTCTGGATGGGACGCCCGAAGGTGTTCCATGGTGCGCGCCGTGTAGTTGGGCCGCGGCAGGTCAAACTCCACACTCGACGCGCGCAATTGCGGATGGTCCGCCAACGCCAGCTTCACCATTTGCAGGCGGTGTTTCTCAGGGATCAAGTCAACCCCCTGCTTGTGGGGGCTGGTGGGCGTCACCACCAGCCACACCTCGTCCAATTCCGCATGCTGAAGCATGTGGTTGGCGATCACCAAGTGCCCCAAATGCACCGGGTTGAACGACCCGAAATACAGGCCCACACGCTTGGAACTTGGCGAGGCGTCCATGGTTCAGGCAAGGTCGGGTTGAAGGAAGTTCGAAACCAGCTGGGTCGCCTCTGCGAAGGCCGTCTCCAAGTCGTCGTTCACTAGTTGAACGTCAAAGGCCGGGGCGGCTTCCAGTTCTTGGGCGGCCTTGCCCAGTCGCTTCTGCACACTTGTTTCGTCTTCTGTGCCGCGCCCGCGCAAGCGTGACTCGAGGGCCTCGATGGAGGGCGGCATGACGAAGATGGACAACGCGCTGTCGCCGAAGACGGACTTGAGGGTTTGGCCCCCCACCACATCCACGTCAAACAGCGGCGTCCTGCCCTCCGCCCAAAGCCGCTCCACCTCGCTGCACAACGTGCCGTAAGACAGGCCTTCGTACACCTCCTCATGCTCGACAAAGGCCTGGTCGGCCAAGCGAGACGCAAATTCCTCGACGGTCAGGAAGTGGTAATCGTGGCCGTCGGTCTCGCCCTCACGCGGGGCACGGGTTGTGGCGCTCACGCTGAATCCCAAGGCCAACTCGGGGTTGGACATGAGGTGACGCACCACGGTGGTCTTGCCTGCACCAGAAGGGGCAGAGAAAATGATGGCGCGGCCGTCGCCTTGCGGTTTGGTTCCTGCGGGCATGGGTCAGAGCACGTTCAGGACTTGCTCCTTGATTTTCTCGAGCTCGTCTTTCATTTGGACCACGATGCGCTGGAGCTCGGCGTCGTTCGCCTTGCTTCCGAGGGTGTTGATTTCACGCCCCATCTCTTGGGAGACAAACCCGAGCTTCTTGCCTTGGGCCGAGCCGGTGTTCATGATGTCGCGGAAGTAGACAATGTGGGCACGCAACCGGGTGCGCTCTTCGCTCACGTCCATCTTTTCGATGTAGTACAGCACCTCCTGCTCAAACCGCCCCTCGTCGAGGGCCGCGCGGTCCACCGTCTCTTCCAAATTGGTGCGGATGCGTTCCCGAACCCGCTTCAACCGCGCGTCCAACAACGGGTCCAACGAAGCCTCCAAGGCGTCGATGGTGTCCAAGCGCGCCGAGAAATCCGCGTGCAACGTGGCGCCCTCGGTGTCCCGGAAGGCGTCGAATTGGTCGGCCGCTTCCACCACCAACGCGTGGATGCCTTCCCACGCTTCGTGGTCAAACGCTTCGCGCGACGTCTGCATGGCGTCCGGGAACCTCACCGCCGTAGACAACAGGTTTCCCGTGGGCTGGTCGGTCTTTTCGGCCAGCGTGCGCAACGCCTCCACGTACTTCTCGACCACGGGGCCGTTGAGTTCGTGGCGCGCCTCCGCGGCGTCGGCTTCGAAGTGGATGGCCACGTCGCTCTTGCCCCGCACAATGCGCGCGCCGAGCTGTTTGCGCAGTTCCATTTCCTTCTCCTTCAACACGGACGGCATGCGGACCGACAGGTCCAAATTCTTGCCATTCAACGAACGGACTTCCACCGTGTATTTCCTGGAACCGACGGCACCTTCCGCCTTTCCATATCCTGTCATCGAGCGCAGCATGCCACGAAGATACGCCCCCACCCCGTGGGGCCCTTTCCGTGCTGGCGAAGGGGCTGTTCTGCCGCGCCCGGACGCTACCTTTGTGGCATGGCGGAATCCCCGGCAGGCATTCGACACGTGCAAGCGCTTTTGAAGGCGGACATGGCGGCATTCAAGCCCAAATTCCGCCAAGCCGTCACCACCGACGTGGCGTTGCTGGACACCGTCATGCGCTACATCCTTCGACAGAAGGGCAAGCAGATGCGGCCCATGTTCGTGTTCCTGAGTGCACGACTGCATGGCGGCGTGGACGAACACGGCCAGGCCATCGACCGGGCGCACACCGCCGCCGCCCTGATTGAACTGCTTCACACGGCCACCTTGGTCCACGACGACGTGGTGGACGAGAGCCCGCTGCGCCGCGGCGTGTTCAGCATCCAAGCCCTGTGGAAGAAGAAAGTGGCGGTGCTCGTGGGCGACTACTTGCTCAGCCGAGGCCTGCTTGCGGCTGTGGACGCCGAGGCGTACGACTTGCTCAAAATCACTTCGCGCGCCGTGCGCGAAATGAGCGAAGGCGAGCTGCTTCAAATTGAGAAAGCCCGGCGCTTGGACATCACCGAGGAGGTGTACTTCGACATCATCCGACGGAAGACGGCCTCGCTCCTGGCTGCGTGCTGCGCATGCGGCGCGGCTGCAGCGGGGGCGGACCAAGAGACGGTGGACCGCATGTGGGGGCTCGGGGAGCGTGTGGGTTTGGCCTTCCAAATCCAGGACGACCTGCTCGACCTCGGAGAAGGCGACCGGACGGGCAAACCCACGGGCCAAGACATCCGCGAACGCAAGATGACCTTGCCGCTCATCCACACCCTCGCCAAAGCAACTCCAGGCGAGCGGCGGCGGTTGATCCGGCTGGTCAAACACCACAGCGACGACCCCAAAGCTGTGCAGAAAGTCATGGACGCCATTCTGCAAGGCCCCGGCATGGACCGGGCCCGAGACGAGATGCGCCGGCTCAAGGAAGAATCCCTCGCGCTGCTCGACGAATTGGGCGGCTCCGAGGCCGTGTCCCAGGAGGCCCGCGCGGCCTTGAGCGACCTCATCGAGTACACCATACGCCGCGTGAAATGAGGGGGGGCGGTTGGACGATCCTGGGATTGTGCTTGGCCGTCGGGTGCGGTCCCGATCCTAACGCCACGACGCGCACCGCGACCGAGTTGTGGCCCGACGGCAGCGACAAGTTTGTGGAGGTCGCGCGGGCCGACACGCTGGTCGAACGGCTCGAATACCACGAAAATGGACAGTTGAGCGTGCGCGGCGGATTTGCGGGCGGCAAGCGACACGGCGTGTGGAACAGCTACTTCGATTCCGGCATGCCTTGGTCCCAAGCGGGTTACAAGCGAGGCGTGCCCCATGGGGACTATGTGACGTACCATCCCAACGGAGAAACCGCCATCGAAGGGGTCTTCGAAGACGGGGTGAGGGCCGGCTTGTGGCGCTTCTACGACGAGGAGGGCGTGCAGATTCGGGCGGTCGCAGGGGTCGAACTCTGAAGGCCGTTTTCCACACGGCGCATGGGAGCAACTCCAGGCTGCGCAACGCATCTGGCGGCAATCTGAAGCTAGCTTGGACGTTAGAATCTGCAGCGCCATGAAGATCCCGTCTCTTGCCCTCCGAACCTTGTTTTTGGCCTTTGCGTGTGTGATGTGCGCAGACGTGGTTGGGGCTGTGGGCGACCCCAAGCCAGCCGCCACGCAGGAGCATTACATCGCGACTTGGCAGGCCGAGGCGGTGGCGCAAATGCAGAAGTACGGCATCCCGGCGAGCATCACCCTGGCGCAAGGCATCCTGGAAAGCGGCAACGGCGTGAGCGAGTTGGCCCAGCGGTCCAACAACCACTTTGGCATCAAGTGCCACTCCACCTGGACAGGCAAGCGCACCTACCACGACGACGACGAGAAGGGAGAGTGTTTCCGCGTCTACGACGACGCCAAGCAGAGCTACGAAGACCACAGCCAATTCTTGCTTCGGGACCGGTACGCTCGGTTGTTTGAGCTGGAACCGACCGACTACAAGGGCTGGGCAAAAGGCCTCAAGGCTTGCGGGTACGCCACCAACCCCAAGTACGCCAACCTCTTGATCACCCTCATCGAGCGCCACAACCTCCAGGAACTCGACGTGCCCGGCGGCACTTGGTCTGGGGAAGAGGCGCTGGCGTCCAACGTCCGGGAACACGATGTGGTGCGCCGCGCCGACAACGGCGGCGGCACGCTCGACTTGGGGCGCTCGCACCGCCTGCGGACGACCGAGCACGGCGTGCAGTTCGTGTACGCCGAGAAAGGCGACACGCAAGCGAGCTTGACCCAGGATTTGGACATCATGCCTTGGCAAATCCGGGCGTACAACGAGGTCACCAAGAACCACGAATTCAAAGCCGGCGACCGGATTTACCTCCAGCCCAAGAAGGGCCACGCTGCCACGACGTGGTACACGGTGAGGCAAGGCCAAAACCTCTGGCAGATCTCCCAGATGCACGGCGTTCGCACCAAGGCGCTTGCGCGAAAGAACAACATGGACCCCGCCGACCCGCTTCGGCCCGGCATGAAACTCAGCCTTCAGTGGCCGTTGAACAAGGACGGCAAACTGCCTTGGTACGCCCGCGCCATGGGCGCCGGCGGGAAGTGAGTTGGGGCGCACGCAAACGGAGCCGCCCTGCCTAAATTGCAGGCACCATGCCGTTCTACCAGAAGCTCGGGGATCTTCCTCCCAAACGCCACACGCAGTTCCGCCAAGACAACGGTGAGCTGCACCACGAACAACTTTTCGGGACCATTGGATTCGTGGGGATGAGCTCCCTGCTTTATCATCGTCAACGTCCCACCCAAGTGGTCGAGGTGCTGGGCAGCGAAGACGTCCGGCCTGTGGCAGCGGTCGAGCGCAACTTGCTCAGCCGCAAGCTTGAAGGCTGGGCGGTGAAGCCAGGCCAAGATTGGTTGTCTTCTCGCGTGCCCACCCTGTTCAACCAGGACTGCACCGTGGCCCTCGTCGCCCCGCCCAAAGTGACGGAAGACGACATCTACAAAAACGCCGACCAAGACGAAGTGGTGTTCGTGCACCGCGGCCACGGCGTCTTGGAGACCATGTTTGGGATCCTTGAATTCCGAGAAGGCGATTACCTCGTCATCCCGCGCGGCGTCATGCACCGGTTCAAGTGGAGCACCCAGGACAACAGGGCACTGGTGGTGGAGAGCACATCGCCAGTGTTGACCCCCAAGCGGTACCGCAACCATTTTGGCCAACTGCTGGAGCACAGCCCCTACTGCGAGCGTGACATGCGTCCGCCGTCGGCGTTGTGCGACGTGTCCAACGAAGGCGAAGGACCTTTCAAGGTGCGCATCAAGAAGGAAGGCATGCTGCACGACTACATGTACGCGAGCCACCCGTTTGACGTGGTGGGTTGGGACGGTTACCACTTCCCGTACGCATTCAGCATCCACGATTTCGAGCCCATCACCGGCCGCGTGCACCAACCGCCGCCCGTGCACCAAACCTTCGAAACCGACGGGTTTGTCATCTGCAGCTTTGTGCCTCGCCTGTACGACTACCACCCATTGAGCATCCCGGCGCCGTACAACCACAGCAACATCGACTCGGACGAGGTGCTGTACTACGTCGACGGCGACTTCATGAGCCGGACCGGCGTTGGACCAGGACAAATCACCCTCCACCCTGCCGGCATTCCCCACGGCCCCCACCCGGGCACGTACGAGGGCAGCATCGGCAAGGAGCGTACGGAAGAACTGGCCGTCATGGTCGACACCTTCCGCCCCTTGAAAGTGACCCAACAAGCCTTGGATTTGGAAATCGAAGGCTACCACCAAAGCTGGCTCTACCTCCACGAAGAATCTGAAGACATGCTGACCGAACCCACCACCAACCTCGAAAAAGTCGTTCCCGAAGCCCACGATTTCCTGCCATTGCTCGGCACGGACCACGTGGAGCTGATCGTCGGCAACGCCAAGCAAAGCGCCTACTACTACATGGCCGCTTGGGGCTTCCAACCCCTCGCCTTCCGCGGGCTGGAAACCGGGGCCAAAGACCGGGTCAGCTACGTCTTGCGCCAGGACAAAATCACCTTGGTGCTCACCACCCCATTGACCGACGGCGGCGAACTCAACGCCCACCTCGACAAGCACGGCGACGGCGTGAAATCGGTCGCGCTTTGGGTGCCTGACGCGCGCAAAAGCTTCAAAGAGACGACCAAGCGTGGCGCGGTGGCAGAATTTGAACCCGAAGTCCGCAGCGACGACGACGGCAAAGTGGTGCTCAGCGCCATCAAGACGTACGGCGACACCGTCCACGTGTTCGTGGAGCGCGAGAACTACAACGGGGTGTTCCTGCCGGGCTACAAGGCTTGGAATCCCGACTTCAAGCCTGCGCCTGTGGGCCTCAAGTACATCGATCACATGGTGGGCAACGTGGGCTGGGGCGAGATGAACACTTGGTGCAAGTTCTACGCCGAGGTCATGGGCTTCGCCCAGCTCGTCTCCTTCGACGACAAGGACATCAGCACGGAATACACGGCGCTCATGTCCAAGGTGATGAGCAACGGCAACGGCCGCATCAAGTTCCCCATCAACGAACCCGCCGAGGGACGCAAGAAGAGCCAAATCGAGGAGTACATCGACTTCTACCAAGGCGCCGGCGTCCAACACATTGCCGTGGCCACCGACGACATCGTCAGCACCGTCACCGCTTTGAAAGACCGCGGCGTGGAATTCCTGTACGTGCCCGACAACTACTACGACGACATCCTCGACCGCGTCGGGGAGATTGAAGAAGACCTCGAGCCGCTTCGCAAACTGGGCATCTTGATCGACCGGGACGAAGAAGGCTACTTGCTGCAGCTCTTCACCAAGCCCGTGGTCGACCGCCCCACGATGTTCTTCGAAATCATCCAGCGCAAGGGCGCCAAGAGCTTCGGCAAGGGCAACTTCAAGGCGCTGTTTGAGGCCATCGAGCGCGAGCAAGAAAACCGAGGCACGCTGTAAGCACGGATGTCAAACGCCGCCCTCCTGACCGTCGACCGGGTGTCCGTCGCTTTTGGCGAGGCACAGCCTGTCGTCAAGGAGGTCTCGTGCGAGGTGTTTCCAGGCCAAACCACGTGCATCGTGGGCGAATCCGGATCGGGCAAAACCCTGACCTCCCTGGCCGTGATGGGTCTCCTGCCTGGTTCTGGGACCCTCACCCACGGCGAAGTCCGCGGTCCCGAAGGCGTCGTGTGGGCCAAGCCTGGATGGCATGGCGCGCCGGTCGGCCGGGACGTGGCGATGGTGTTTCAGGACCCGATGTCCTCGCTCAACCCGTCGATGCGGGTGGGGGCGCAGGTCGCCGAACCGCTCGAACTTCATCGGAACACGAGGGGCGAGGCAGCTCGGGCTGAAGTGGCGCGCTTGTTTGACGAGGTGGGCCTGCCCCAAGGCTCCGAGCGCAAATACCCCCACGAACTGAGTGGCGGCCAAAAGCAACGGGTCATGATCGCCTTGGCCCTTGCGTGCAACCCCAGGGTTCTGCTGGCCGACGAACCCACCACGGCCCTGGACGTCACGGTGCAACGGGACATCCTGGACTTGCTGCAGCGGCTCCGAGACGAGCGCGGCTTGGGCGTGCTGTTCGTGACCCACGACCTCGACGTGGTCCGGGACATCGCCGACCATGTGGTCGTCATGCGTCACGGAGAGGTCGTCGAATCCGGCCCCTGCCAAAGCGTGATGAACGCCCCCAAGCACCCGTACACCCAGTCGCTGCTGGCCGCGATGCCCAAGGTCCACAACACCTCTGCGCAGACGAACCCTGCTGCGGGCCCTGCTGGCGACGCGCACCTGGTGGCGGTGCGTGGCGTGGTGAAGCGGTTTGCGACGCGCACCAACATCTGGGGCAAGCCCACGCACACCTTCGACGCGCTCAAGGGCGTGGATTTGGCCATCGCCCCAGGGGAACGGGTGGGCCTGGTGGGGGAAAGCGGGTCGGGCAAATCCACGCTGGGCAACATCCTCCTGGGCCTCGACACGTGGGACGACGGAGACGTGACATGGAAAGGTGGAGCGCCCAAGGGAGCCGCGTTCAGGCGGGCCGCACAACCGGTGTTTCAGGACCCTTTCTCTGCCCTCAACCCCAGCATGACGGTGGGCGCCGCGCTGCAAGAGGCGGTGGACGCTCGCAAAAACAAGCACGGTCCCTCGGTGGCAGAATTGCTGGAAGAAGTGGGGCTCAGTGCGTCGGATGCGAGTCGGAAACCTGGAAGCTTCAGTGGCGGGCAGCGCCAGCGCATTGTGCTGGCCAGGGCCTTGGCCCTGTCGCCCGAATTCTTGGTGCTCGACGAAAGTGTGGCCGCGTTGGACTTGCGCATCCAGGCTGAGATTTTGGACTTGCTCAAGGACTTGTGCGAGCGTCGAGGGTTGACTTTTTTGTTCATCAGCCACGACCTCAACGTGGTGGGGGCCGTCTGCGACCGCATCGCCGTGATGCGAGAAGGTGAAATCGTGGAGGAAGGCCCTGCGATGCAGGTCTTGAGTTCTCCACAACATCCCTACACCCAACGTTTGTTGAACAGCCGTCCTGGGTCCCCGAAGCGCGTGGGCGTTGCGTAATTTGCCGTTGCACAATCGCAACGTCCCATGCCCGATTCACCCATCCTGAAATCCCTGGAAGACGGGGTTCTCACCCTGACCATCTCCCGGCCTGAAGCGCTCAACGCCCTCAACCGTCAGGTCATCGACGCCTTGGCCGCGGCCATCGAAGCTGCTCAGGACAACGCAGACGTCCGGGTCATCGTCCTCACGGGCGCTGGAGAGAAGGCCTTCGTGGCCGGGGCGGACATCAAGGAATTCGCGGATTTCGACCAAGCGCAGGGCGAAGATTTGGCCCGCCGCGGACAACGAAACTTGTTCGACCGTGTGGAGCAAAGCCGCAAGCCTGTGGTGGCCGCCATCAACGGATTTGCCCTCGGCGGCGGACTTGAGCTGGCCATGGCGGCTCACGTGCGTGTGGCCTCCACCAACGCCCGCATGGGGCTGCCTGAGGTGAGCCTGGGCGTGATCCCGGGCTACGGCGGGACCCAGCGCCTTGCCCAAATTGTCGGCAAAGGCAAAGCCATGGAAATGGTCCTCACCGGCGGCATGATTCCTGCGGACGACGCCCTGCAGTGCGGCTTGGTGAACCAAGTCGTCGAGCCGGAATTGCTGCTGGAAACAGCCCAAATCCTGGCCAGCAAAATGGCCAAAAACGCCCCCACCGCCCTGGCCGCGGCCCTCGACAGCGTGCTGGCCGGTTACAACCGAGATGGCTTTGCCGTGGAAATCGAGCGCTTTGGGAAGTGCTTCACCACCGACGACTTCAAGGAAGGCACGACGGCATTTTTGGAAAAGCGCAAGCCCAACTTCCCAGGATCATGAGCGAAGGCCCTTCTGCCTCTCCCGTGGTCGTCCCTGTGGTGGTGAACACGCCCCACGCGTTGCCGGCCTACAGCACGCCTGACAGCGCCGGGCTTGACTTGCGCGCCAAACTCGACGCGCCCGTGGTCCTTCAACCCGGCGCCCGGGCCCTGATCCCCACAGGACTTCACTTCGCGTTGCCCCAAGGATACGAGGCCCAGGTCCGTCCGCGCAGTGGGTTGGCCTACAAACACGGCGTGACCGTCCTCAACAGCCCCGGCACCGTCGACGCCGATTACCGCGGCGATGTGGGGGTGATTTTGATCAACCACGGCCAGGCGCCCTTCACCGTCGAGGACGGAGAGCGCATCGCCCAACTCGTCTTGGCCAAATACGAACGCGTCCAGTGGTCCGCCGTCGACACAGTGGACGCCCTCCCCTCCTCCAAGCGAGGCGAAGGCGGGTTTGGCCACACAGGAACCGAATGACCACGATTTCATGAACATCATCGTCCCCATGGCAGGCCGCGGAAGCCGCCTCCGCCCCCACACGCTGACCGTCCCCAAACCCCTGGTGCCCGTCGCCGGCAAGCCCATTGTGGAGCACCTGGTGGAAGACATCGTGCGCACCGCCCACGACGGCGTGGACAACATCTGCTTTGTCATCGGCGACTTCGGCGAAGCCGTGGAGAAGGAGCTGGTCGCCGTGGCCGAACGGCTCGGCGCCAAAGGACACATTCGCCACCAAGACGAACCGCTCGGCACAGCGCACGCCATCTTGTGCGGCCAAGACTTCTTGGACGGCCCCGTGGTCGTGGCCTTCGCGGACACCTTGTTCCGCGCGGATTTCACCATCGACCCCGACGCCGACGGCGTGCTGTTCTGCCAGCGCATCGAAGACCCATCCACCTTTGGGGTGGTGGTAACCAACGAGGACGGCAAAATCACAGACTACGTCGAAAAGCCCCAGGAGTGGGTGGGCGATTTGGCCATGATCGGCATCTACGCGTTCAAAGACGGCGGACGCCTCAAGGGTGAACTTCAGCACCTCATCGACCACAACGTCCTCAAGGGCGGCGAATACCAACTGCCCGACGCCTTGCGCAACATGACCCAGGATGGCCTCCAATTCATCCCGGGCGAAGTGTCCGAATGGATGGACTGCGGCAACAAACGCGTGACCGTCGACACCAACACCCGCATCCTCCAAATCCTGGAAGAAGAAGGCCGCCTCGACGCCGTGCCTGCTTCTGCGAAGGTGACCGACAGCGTCATCCTGCAGCCCTGCCACATCGGCGAGGGCGTGGTGTTGGAGCGTGCCGTAGTCGGACCCAACGTGACCCTCGGCGCCGGCACAACCGTGCGCGACGCCCGGGTCAGCAACGCCCTTGTGGCGGGCGACAGCCTGCTCGAGCACTGCGTGGTCGACGGCGCCATGGTCGGTGCCCACGCCTCGTGGCACGGCACGCCAGACGACGCCAGCATCGGCGATTACTCCACCCTCGGCAACCCGCAGGGATGAGACGACGCGGGACGCCGATGTGGTTTTGGGTTGGGTTGGCGGCCTTGGGGCTGTCCAGCTGCACGGCCCTGTCCACCCTGGCCGACCGCAGGACCCAAGGGGACGTGCCCTACGGCAAAGACACGCAAATGGCCTACTTCGAGGCCCAAACGCACTTGCTCAAAGGCGACCTCCAGGATGCCTACATCCAACTGATGACCTGCGTCGAGGCCGAACCTGACGAACACGCGTTCCACTACCAGCTTGGCAAAATCGACCTCGAGCTGGAGCGCTACGACGCGGCGGAGGAACGCCTCACCCGTGCTGCCGAACTGGCCCCAGACAACACGTGGGTGCTGTACCACCGCGGCTTGGCGCGGCTTGCCCAAGGCAACGGCGCCGGCGCAGAACAAGACTGGACCCCCTTTGTGGTAAACCGACCAGGCGATTTGGAAACGCTGTTCGAATGCGCCGACTTGCTGATTTCAGAAGGGCACATCTTGCCCACCCTGAACCTGCTCGACCATTACGAAACCGAGGTGGGACGCGACGAGGATGTGCGTCTGGAAGCGTTGCGCATTGTGGAACAAACCGCCGACCCCAAGTCCTTGGGCCAATTCCTGGACCGCTCCCTGAGGGACTTCCCTGACAGCGACATCTTGCAATTGCAATTGGCCCGTTGGTTCATGGCCACCGAGGACCTGAACGGAGCAGAACAGGAATTGAATGCCCTGATCGAGCGGCGCCCAGATTGGGGTCTGGTGCATTTTGAATTGGCCGAATTGGTCACCCGCAAGGGCCGTGTGCCTGACGCCCTGCCCCACCTCCGAAAGGCCATGGCCAGCGACGACGTCGCGGTGGAACGCAAGGTCCGAGTCTTGCTGGGCTACGGACTGTTCGCACAAGAAGACGAGGCGTTTGCGGCCGCCTACGACGCTTTGTTGGACGTCATGATGTCCCGCCACGGCGACGAGCCCGGGGTGGTGGAATTGGCCTGCGATTGGGCCTACCAACACAACCAGCTCGACGAAGCGCGCAGCTTGGCGGAAGACCTCCTCCTGCTTGCACCGAGCTCGGTGGAGTCGTGGACCAACCTGCTGGCCATCCTCGTCGATTTGTCGGCCTGGTCGGACATGGCCGACCGCGCAGGTTTGGCCGTCGAGCGCTTCCCCCTCAACCCGCTTCTGCACTATTACCACGGACTGGGATTGCGCGAGTCCAAAAGGTCGGCGCTGGCCGCCGACGCGTACCGTGCGGGGTTGGCGGTGGTGTTGGACAGCCCGGTGTTGGAGGGCGCCCTGGCCTCGGCGCTGGCGTCTGCCCTCAGAGACCTGAAGGCCTTCGACGATTCTGAAGCGGCATTTGAGCGAAGCCTGAAGGCCATCGAAGACGCCTTTGTCCTCAACAACCACGCGTATTACTTGGCTGGACGGCACAGCATGCCCCAAGGCCGTGCCAAGCTCGAGCGCGCCCTCGAGTGCAGCCAACGCGCCAACGAACTTCGGCCTGGCGAGGGCAACTTCATGGACACCCAAGCCTACGTCCTCTTCAAACTGGGCCGTTTCGACGACGCCCTTTCATGGATCCTGGACGCCCAGGTGCACGGCATGGGGACGGACGCCGTCGCCCTTGAACACGAAGGCGACATCAGATGGGCCCTCGAAGACCGCCCTGGCGCCCGACAAGCGTGGCAACGCGCCCTGGACGCCGGCGGCGACCCTGACGTTCTGAACCCCAAACTAAACCGGCCGTGACTTGGACGAAGTTCATCTCGGGATGTCTCGTGACGCTGGGACTGGCCACCACAGGTTGCCGTTCCGGAGGCCAAGCGCTGCAGGCCAGCTTGCCGCCCAAGCCGGCGGACGAACTTCTTCAGGAACTGGACGCCCGGGCGCCTGAATGGACCACCATGGGCATCCGGATGGAGTCGACCGCCAGCGCCATGGGGCGAAGCGGGAGCTTTTCCCTGAACGTTCGGGTGGCGCGCGACAGCGTCATTTGGATGAGCATCTCCCCGGCGCTTGGCGTGGAAGCTGCGAGGGTCCTGCTCACCCCCGACAGCGTGCAAGTGCTGAGCAAGCTGCCCGGCGCGCGCTTCGTGTTCCAAGGTAGTTACGACGTGCTGGAAGACGCGCTGCAGTCGCCGGTGTCGTTTGGCATGGTGCAGGATTTGATCTTGGGGAGGCCGCTGCTGATGGACCGCGCCAAGGACACGTTTGAGAGCCAAGTGCAGGGGCAGGAGCACGTGCTGCTGACCAAATACGACCGCAAACTCCGCAAGCTCATTGGCCTCGAAGGCAAGGAAATGGCGCCCGACGACAGCGTGACGATTGTCGCGAAGGAAAAGAAAGCCGAGCGCCTGATCGAAAAGGCCGGCGACGGCGACGGGCTCCTCGTGAAGCGCTATTGGCTCGACGGCGTGACCTACGACCCCGTGAAGGACGTGGTGGACGACCTCGTGAACCATCGCTCCATCCGGGTGGAGCGGACCGGCTTTGAAGACACCGAAATCGGCCGCTTGCCGTCAAGGGTCCACATGGTCGCCACGGGCCCTGAAGGGCTGTTTGACGCCCGCATTGACACGAAGCGCCGCCGGATTGGGCGCGCGTACGACTTCCCGTTCAGCATCCCCGAAGGTTTTGAGCGCCGCACAGAGCTGTAAATCGATCCTCCTTCTCGGAGCTTGGCTCTTCACGGGCCTCACTTGGGGCCAAACCAGCTCCCAGGACAAGGCCTCCCTGCAACAAGAGCGGGACCGCATCACCGCCCAACTGAAAACCACGGAGAACCTGCTGACCAAAGCCCGCCAAAACCGGGCCGACGCGTCCTCCCAAGTGGGCCTGCTGGACAAGCAAATCGAGCTCCGGGAAAAGCTCGTGAGGCACCACGAAGCCAGCATCCGCTCCTTGGAGCGGTCCATGCGCGGCACAGATTCCGAATTGCGCACCTTGGAGGGCCATGTCGCGGCGCTGAAGGACGAATACGCCCGCATGGTCCAGCAGGCCTACCGCATGAAACTGGGCGAGAACCCGCTTCTGTTTGTGTTTGCGGCCGAGGACTTCAACCAAGCCGCGCTTCGCTTCCGCCTCCTCCAATCCTATTCTGAAGTCCGCAAGCAGCAGATTGCCCAAATCGAAACCGCCCAAACTGAACTCGGCGAAGTCCGCGTCGACCTGGCCGAGGAGCGCGGTGAAGTCCAAGCCGCCCTGGACCGTCAAACCCGGGAACGCGACGCCTTGCGCAAGGACCGTTCCACGCGTGCCAACCTCGTCTCCGAATTGCGTGCCGAAGAGTCTCGGCTTCGCGCCGCCCAAAAGGAGCAGGAACGCGAGCGCCAACGCCTGAGCGACGAAATCAAGCGCATCATCGAAGCGGAATTGGAGGCGGAACGGGCCTCGGCGGCGGGCGAATTTGCCCTGACGCCCGCCGGCAAAATCGTCTCCGAGGCCTTCGAGAAGAACCAGCGCAACCTGCCTTGGCCCGTGATGCGGGGTGTGGTGACCCAAGGGTTTGGCCGTCAGCCTCACCCCACCCTCAGCGGCATCACCATCGACAACAACGGCGTGGACATCACCACAGGCGCCGGCAACCGCGTGCTGAGCATCTTCGAAGGCACGGTGTCAAGCCGCTTCGACCTGCCTGGCGCAGGCACCAGCGTCATCGTCACCCACGGCGGCTACCGCACGGTCTACACCAACCTGCGCGATTGTCCCGTCCAAAAAGGCCAATCCGTCGACCGCGGCACCTTCCTCGGCCACGTCCGCGGCGAAGCCGACACCAACGCCATCCTGCACTTCGAAGTCTGGAAAGTGGCCGGCGCGGAGCGCACCCCCGTCGATCCGAGGAAGTGGCTGACGGCGAGATGAATGCCGTTGACAGGGGATTGCCTGCCGACCAAACCCACCCCAAATTGCGGCCGTGAAACTCGCACTCGTCGGCAACCCCAACACGGGCAAATCCACCTTGTTTCAGCGCTTGACCGGCAAGGCCGTGTCGGTGGGGAATTTGGCGGGGGTGACCATGACGGCGACGTCCGGCCAGTGCAAATTCCCCGGAGGCGAGGATTGGACAATCACAGACCTCCCGGGCCTGTACAACCTCCACGCGCAGTCGGAAGACGGCAAGGTCACTGAGCGGGTGTTGTTGGACCCCGGACACCCCCAACATCCGGACGTGGTGGTGATGGTGGCCGACGCGAATGCATTGCAAGGGCAGTTGTTTTTGGTCTTGCAAATCCGAGAATTGGGCATCCCCTGCATGTTGTTGCTCAACCGCATGCACACCACGGGCCCCTCTCGAAGTGAGCTTCGCGCGGAGGCACGTCGCCTGGAAGAGGCTCTTGATCTGCCGGTGCGCGTGGTCAACGCCATGAAGGACAAGGCCGAGGCTTGGGTGAGGGGTTGGGAACCGTTGTTGAGTTCACCCAAGGCGTGCGCCGCCATTCGTCCCGTGCCCGCGTCGCTGGAGGCTGGGGTGCGCGGTTTGAAGCCGCACATGCCTGAAGGCACACCGGGGTTGTTGTGCCATGTCCTGCGCATGCAGGAAGTCCCGGTTTGGCTCTCCAAAGAGGCCCAAGAGGCCTGGACCCAAGCGCGCGCCCACATGCCCAGTCCAGCGGCGATGCAGCTTGAAGAAGCCAGCGAGCGTATGGCCCAAATCAAGGCGATTCTGCCCTCGCCTCCAATGGTCGACGCCCACCTCGCGGGTCGCCTCGACCGGGTGTTGACCCACCCGGTGTGGGGCGTCTTGGGGTTTGGGCTCGTCTTTTTCCTGATGTTCCAAGCGGTCTACAGCTGGGCCACCGTGCCCACCGACCTGCTTGACGGATGGATGGCCGCCGGGATGGATGCAGTGAAAGGCGCTCTGCCTGACACGTGGTGGCGCAGTTTGATTGTGGATGGCGTGCTGTCAGGTTTGGCAGGCATCCTGATTTTCTTGCCCCAAATCATGATCCTCTTTGGGTTCACGGCTGTGCTCGAACACAGCGGGGCCATGGCCCGACTCGGTTACGTGGGCGACCGTTTTTTTAGGAAGCTTGGCCTGGGCGGCCGAAGCGCCGTGAGCCTCGTGGGTGGATTGGCGTGCGCTGTCCCAGCGGTCTTGGCGGCACGCGCCCTGCCCGACCGGCGTGAACGCTTGCTCACCATTTTGGTGACGCCGCTCATGACGTGTTCCGCGCGTCTGCCCGTCTACGCGTTCCTCATTGCCTTTGTGGTGCCCGACGGCACGATTTGGGGGTTGAACCGCCAAGGGCTTTTCCTGTACAGCTTGTACATCGTCAGCTCGCTGGCGGCCTTGTTGCTCGCTTGGGGCCTGCACAAGGCCCTGCCCACCCCCGACCGCCGGAGAGAAATGGCGGAGGAGTGGCCCTCTTACCGCGTGCCCCGCATGAAGCTGGTGGCACAGAACATGTTCCGCCAAGGGGCCGTGTTCGTTCGATCTGCAGGTCAGGTGATTGTCGTGCTGAGCGTGGTGCTTTGGACCCTCGGATTCTTGGGTCCTGGCACATTGACAGAACGCCAAGCCATGGCCCCAAGCGCACGTTTGGAAACCAGCTACTTGGGTGCGGTTGGAGACGCCATCGAGCCCGTGGTCACGCCACTGGGTTACGACGGCCGACTCGGCATTGCCGTGCTGTCTTCGTTTGCCGCGCGGGAGGTGTTTGTGGGCACCGTCCAAACCCTCTACCCCTCTCCTGACGGATCCACCCCCAAGGTCAGCGAGCTGAAATCCCGCCTGGCCCAAGAAATCCATCCTCGAACTGGTCAGCCTCTGCTGACCACGGCCTCGGCCGCGTCGCTCATTGTCTTCTACATGTTTGCAATGCAATGCCTGAGCACGCTGGCCGTGGTCCGGTCTGAATTGAAGAGTTGGGGTTGGGCGCTGGGCCAAACCGTCGGACTCACCCTCCTGGCCTACGTCTTGGCGTGGCTCACCCACAGCCTGTTGTCCTGATCAGGCCACGGTCGCAGAATCGGCGGCCACCCGAACCCACAGGTGCGCTGCAGCCTCCTTGCGCACCGACAACGTCCGTCCACATGTGCAAATGGCCATGGGACCGTTGGCTGGGGCGACGTGACGGACTTCCACAGAAGATCCGATGCAGCATCCCATCTGCACGAGCGACATCACCTCTTCAGGGGTGTCGACGCGCTCGATGACCCCACACTCAGTGGGCCCCAAGTCGGAAAGACGCTTCACGGCCATGGCCACAAAAATAGCAGGCACTTCAAGCGGCTCCCTCTCCCATGTTTGGGGGATTTCCATCATCTTGCAGACATGACGACGCCCAACACACTCGTTTCCAGGGCCTTTTTCACACTTTCCGCCTTGGCGATGATTTCGGCACCACGCCTTGCTTTAGCCCAAATCACGTGGGATTTCGCCGAACCCATCCCTGTCGCAGGGGAAGAATTCGGCAACCGTTGCCCGCGCCTGGCGCTGGATGCCTCGGGCAACCCCATGGTCCTGATGGGCAAATCTGGGGAGGGTCTGTTCTTGGCCACCAGCAACAACGGCGTCTTCAACACCCCAATCCCCATCCCCACCCTGGACAACGTGTTCATGGCCGACGCCGAAGGACCCAGCATCGCGGTGCACGGATCCACGCTAGGGCTGGCCTACCAAGTGTCGGGCGAATGGGCAACCGGCGGGCAGTACATGAGCACCCAAGACGGAGGCCAAACCTGGAGCGCGTCCTTCCCGATCTCCCCGGATGCGACCGAGGACCACTTCATGCCCATGCTCGCGTTTGACGACGACGGCAACCCCTTTGTGGCAGTGAAATTCGGCGACGACCCCATGGTGGTCGAAGGCGTGATGCGGTCCACCGACGGGGGACAAACCTTCCAACCGGCCCAACCGGCGAGCGCCGACGTGGGGTCTGGTCTGGCGTGCGAATGTTGTCCGAGCAAGACCATCTTTGGCCATGGGCGGTACTACAGTGTGTACCGCCAAAACGACGAAAACCTCCGTGACATGCGCTTGGTTTCCTCCGAAGACGGCACGACTTGGGACCACCAACTCGACCTCGACCCCACCGACTGGATGATCAGCGCCTGCCCGGAAACAGGCGCCTGCCTCGCGTGGCTTCCCGACGGCCGACTGGCCTCCACTTTCAGGAGCTCAGGGAACGGCGCCTCTGAGGTCTACGTCAACGTGAGCGACGTGGCCAGCCCCATGTCAAGCGAGGTGGGCGCCACGGTCCCCGTCACGAACTTCGTCGAGGCCGGAAACCAAGATCAACCCCACATCGCGTGCGGTCCGACCCACACCGTGGCCGTTTGGCAAGAGAATTCTGGTGGCTGGGAAATTCACGTCGCATCCTCGACCAACGACGCCCTCCCTGGCGGATTGTCCAACTCGGGCGAACCCATCAGCACTTCGCTGTCAGGCTCCAACCTCCATCCAGAGGTGGCCATCCAAGGTCCCAAGGTTCATGTCATCTGGAAGAACAGCGGAACCGGTCAGGTGATGTACTTGCGAGGCACGTTGGAAGGTGCTGGACTGGCTGAATCTGCCGCGGAATCCGGCGCAACTCTGTGTCGACTCGGCCCAGATCAAGTGCGCATTGAAGGAGCCATCACCGAGGCAAATTTCAGTGTGTTGTCATCCGCAGGCGCGGTCTTATATCGAGGCCAGTGTGACGGCCAAGGTGCAGCTGTCTTTCCCACTCAACTCGCTCGTTCACAGGTTGTCATGGTTCAAGTCCAATCCAACACGGGCCTGGAATTGTTGCGGCTGGGTGTGTTCACCCACTGAATCCTCAAGGGGCTCGTGACCACTGATGACCGCTTGTTCTTGGCCACAGGCGGCTTTCGGGTTATTTTCGCGTGGCACGGAAACGACCCAATCGAGACAATGCCCTCTTCAAAACGCCTTGTGGTCACGAAGGAACCACGTTGGATGAAGTATGCTGGAGCCATGCTGGTGCTCGTGGGGTCTTTTGCCCTGATTCCATTCAAAGTCGATTACTTGGAGATGTTCGATTTGCCCATGTATATGCTGGGCATGATTGGAGTGATTTTACTCGTACGTGCGGCCCAAAAAATCGGATGGCACCTCGTCCTAGAAGGCAATGTCCTGTATTACTCCAAGTTCAACATGTACGCTTCCTGGAAGCGCATTCGTTCTCAAGAATTTGCCCTCTCGCAGGACAAAATCACTAAGGTCATCGTCACCTCCACGTCCATCACACTTCACTACGAGCCAGGACGCATGCTGACGTTCAGCACCATCGGGTTGGACAAGACAGCCAAAGAGCGTCTTGTGCATCTCGAGCGAGCGCTTCAACCTCAAGGGTGATGAAAAAAAGCTTGCTCATCGCAGTCGATTTTGACGGCACAGTGGTGGAAGACCGGTATCCAGCGGTTGGCAAGCCCATGCCCTTTGCGATTGAGACGCTGAAAATGCTGCAAGCCGACGGGCACCGAATCATCCTTTGGACCTACCGCCACGGCAAAAAACTGGATGAGGCCGTGGAATTCTTGAAGAGCAAAGGTGTCCCTCCTTATGCCGTCAACCGCTCCTACCCTGAAGAGGCCAGCCACCCCAACGACGTGAGCCGCAAGGTTCATGCAGACCTCTTCATCGACGACCGAAACTTCGGTGGGTTCCCCGGTTGGGGGGTGATTTACCAGGAGTTATCAGGCTCGAAAGAGCTCCAAGACTCAGGCTCAAAAGGCTTCTGGGCTCGCCTTCGCGGGGGTTGATTGGTACGGCACATGCCACTATTGGTTTCAGGGTTATATTCGTTCCACCTCGCGCGATTGGTCTCATCAAACCATCCAACCAGATGTTGAATCACTTTGAGCATCACCCAAAAATGAAGGCAGGTCCGCAAAATGGTGGGTCGAATGTTGTGTTCATTTTGTTATTGTTCGTGATGTGTTGCACTTCTTGTGTCCCCGTGGAGCGCATGATCTACCTGCAACCGAATGGGGACATGTCTGCGGAGGTGTTTGAATACGACAAGCAGGAATACCAATTGCAGTTGAACGACATCCTCGATGTCAAAATATCTTCTCTCAATCCTGAGATTAACGAACTCTTCAACGCCTCCGCTTTAGGGACGATGCAGTTGGCGCAAGCGACCGCACAAACGGGAGGAGATTTGTTTTACATCACCGGGTACAGCATTGACCAAGACGGGCACATCGACGTTCCTTTTGTCGGAAAAGTGGATGTGTTGGGGTTGACTTTGGACGAGGCCCATTCAGCAGTGGATTTGAAGGTGTCGGAACTCTTTACCAATTATCACCTTCAGGTTAAGTTGGGAGGGGTCCGCTTCTCGACACTCGGGGAATTCAACCGACCAGGGAAACACGTGGTCATGCAAAACCAAGTGACCCTCTTCGAAGCCATTGCTCTTGGAGGGGATTTGAGTCTTGTGGCCAACCGGGAAGAAATTCGTTTGATTCGACAGCATCCCAACGGCACAAAAATCCACAGCATCAACCTGCTGAATGAGAACGTGGTGGGCAGTCCCTATTACTTCATCCAACCCAACGATGTACTGTACGCCGAGCCCCTTCCTCAGCGCTCCTGGGGAATCGGAATCACGGGTGCCCAGACGTTGAACACCATTGTAGGCACACTGAGTACGTCTGCTGCATTGATTTTGTCCATCATCTCATTGAGCCGTTGATCCATGCATGAGCATCGCAAAACACCTGCTTCGCCTCAAATTTCGGACGATTTCACACTTCGTGACATTTTGAACAGCCTTCGAAGCCTTCTCGCCCATTGGCCTTTACTAATTCTTTCTGCTTGCTTGGGATTGATTGTGGCCTTTGTATTCAATCGCTACACAGCAGACACGTACAAGGTGTCCGCGACGGTAGCAGTGGAGGAAACCGAAAACCCTTTGGCGTCATCCATTGACGGAATGCTCAACTTGGGATTGGGGTTTGGCGGCAATGGAATCGTGGACACTCGCATCGCGGTGTTGAAATCGTTTGCCCACAACGTTCGGGTCGCACGCAACCTGAATCACGGAGTTATTCTCTACAACAAAGGGCGACTGAACAAGCGTGAGGTTTATCAGCCAGAACACTTTTCCGTAGAGTTTGATCATGATCACGACCAACTTCTCGGGGCTGAATTTTCACTCAACTTCAGTGAAAACGGGTACGAGTTAGAAGTTTCGCAGGAGGCTGACAAGATGTCCGCGTACAACTTCTCCAATGGAAAAGAAACGAAACCCGCTGACCTCGAAACATTTTCCCAAGAATCAACAGAATGTCAATACAATGTATGGGTTGAGCATCCACTCTACCGGTTTCGAGTTCTGAAGGGCCCCAAGCTCCGGGATTTTTTGATTGATCAGACTGCCACTTCTTCTTCATTTCAGTTCCAGTCTTACGAACAGTTTGCGAGTTGGATCATCGACAATTTGAAAACCCAAAGCAACGACAAGCAACAAAGCTCTTTATTGACCCTTGAATTGCAAGGACATTTGATTCAGAAGTTGGCGGATTACCTGAACGCTTCTGTTGATGAATTGCAAGCTTACGAGCTGCGTGAAAAGAATTTGATGGCGGTCAACACCATCGAATTCATCGACAGTCAGTTGGTGGAGATTGAATATGACTTGAAACAAAGTGAAGCTGCTTTAGAACAATTCAGGGCTGAGAACTTGATCGTGGATTTGGGCTCGGAGGCGGAGCAGATGTTGGAATACTTCATCCAATTGGAGGAGGAAAAGGCATCGCTTAACCTTCAAAGGTCCTTTTACCGATACGTACTCGAGTTCTTGGAGAATGAGCAGAATTACTCCGGGCTGTCACTTCCCTCCTTGAGCACATTCAATGATCCCTTGGTTGTTCAGCTCACTGGGCAGCTCGTGGAAACCAGTGTGGCCTTGGAGCGCATGAGCTATAGTTTGGACAACAACAATCCCGCCATTCTCGAGCTGCAAAAAGAGGTTCGTTACACGAAACAGGCACTTTACAATGCGACGGAAAATGCACTTGCATCTAGCGAACTTGTAATGGATGATATCGGCGCTCGTTTAGGAGAAGCGCAAAAGAAAATCAGTCGCCTTCCTGCCACGGAGCAGCAGTTCATCAACATCCAGCGACAATATGAAATCAGCGGTAGTCAATTCCAACTGTTGCTCGAAAAGCGCGCAGAGGCGGGTATTCTGCAAGCGTCCAATCTCCCCGACACTAAAATCATTGATCCGGCAGTTGATCGCGGACAAATACCTGTCGGACCAAACCGGACTCTGAACTACATCATTGGCCTTGTACTAGGTCTGATTCTGCCTTCTGGAGTATTGCTACTGGCCAATGCGCTAAATACCAAAGTAAGAACAAGGCTAGATTTGGAGCGACACACCTCTATTCCCGTTGCAGGTATTGCTCCACACTCTAAGTACGGCACCAATTTGGTGGTCCTCACTAAGCCCAAGTCTGCCGTGAGTGAGGCGTTTCGGGCCCTTCGATCCAACCTCAAATTCATTGCCAACGAACCTAAAGAGGGTCAAGCTCGAGTTATTGCGGTAACCTCTTCCGTTGGAGGTGAGGGCAAAACCTTCCTGTCCATCAACTTGGCCTCTGTTCTTTCTCTCGGAGCTCACAAGGTCGTCTTGGTGGGGGTGGACTTGCGTAAGCCAAAAATCTTCAATGACTTCGGCTTGTCCAATGATGTGGGTTTGTCGAACTATTTGGCAGGGCATGCAACAGTTTCTGAGATTACTCAAAAATCGGGGTATGACAAACTCGACATCATCAGTGCGGGTATTGTGCCACCAAATCCAAGCGAACTAATCCAAAGTGAACGCTTCTCGGCTCTCCTCCAAGATTTGAAGAGTACATACGATTACATCATTTTGGATACGCCTCCAGTGGGTTTGGTGGCTGACGCTCTGCAGATTACACCCTACTTAGATGCTTTGCTTTATGTGATCCGTTATAACTACACCCAGGGCGAGTTGTTGGCATTTATTGAAGAGCAACACGCCAAAGGCCTCGTGACCAATGTCAACATAATCCTGAATGACGTGGGCCAAAATAATGGCTATGGCTATGGCTATGGCTATGGCTATGGCTATGGCTATGGCTACGGATATGGATATGGATATGGATATGGATATGGCTACTATCAAGACGACGCTAAATAGAAAATAGCTAGCCTGTAGCCTTGACAACTATGACACTGTCCTACAATCTCAAACACTCGATATTCTCCATCTCTTTGAATGCATTAGGGGCGGGGCTCGCCTTTTCTCTTCAATACATTATCATTCAGCTCGTGGGAATTGCCAAATATGGCAACTACGCTCATATTAATGCTTTCCTAATTATCCTAAGTACATTAAGTGTTTTTGGATTGAACAATTACGCGATTCGCACTTTTGCAGACAAGCACCTCGGAAACCTGGAAGCCGTCATCGTTGCAAAAATGGTGGGTTTTGTATTATTCACTTCTCTCTCCGTTCTCTTTCTGGTCACTCCAGTGGCATACATTTCAGGTTGGTCGGGCAGTATCCCAATTGCCGTTATTGGGTTCGTTTTTGTTGGCAGAAATCTCCTTACCCTTTTCTCTTCAACACTTCAGTCAAAAGGCAATACTATTCGCTCTCGATTAGTGTTCCCCGTTGGTCCTTCTTTTCTTGCTGTCATAGTGCTCGCCGGGGTGTGGTTGGCGGGATTACAACTAAACAATGATTTCCATTCCTTGTGGCTAATTATCTGTGTTTCCCATTGGGTTGTTTTATTCTTACTTCTTGCGCGCCAGAAGCGAATACAACTCCGAGGCGTAATCACCCATCCGAATAAGTTTCTGAAATGGGGGGTAACCAACGGTAAGTACTTTTTTTTAGCCAATTCAAGCGCCATACTTCAACAACGACTGCCGGTGATTTTGTGCGGACTGATGTTGATGGATACAGTAACCGGCACGCTAAATCTCATTCTTCAACTTTCTACGATGGCGTTGCTCGTAATGTCTGCGTCGAATCAGGTTCTAGCGCCCCGACTTGCTGAATTTTATCGAAATCAGTCTGACAATAAATTTTTTGAAACTGTGAAGTTCTCCATTCTCGTGGGAGTCTTGACAGCAGCTGTGTTTTTGGTGTTCGTTGTCAGCAGTGGAGACTGGCTATTGAGACTGTTCTCTGAAGATATTCCTTTGGAAGCTCACACATCATTGATTGTTTTGGCAAGTGGCCAATTAATCAATGCAACCACCGGTCCTATAGGTTTTGCCCTAGCTATGGCAGACCGCGAGAAAATAGTAGCATCAGTGGAGTGGATCAGCGCTTTAATCTTGGTCCCCATATTGGCTTTTGTTATTCCTAGCTTCGGCCTTATTGGCACCTGTTGCGCCATTTCATTTATAATTGTTTTCCGAAATCTCTGTCTAACAGCATTGGCCTATCAGAAGATGCGTTTTCACACTAGCATTTTTGTCTTATACAAACACCCAACCATGATAAAGCCATGAGGATTCTTTATATCATGGGAGACCAACGCTCAGGTACGACCCTCGTCGAAAATCTCATAGCCCAACTCGATGGTGCACTGACAGTTGGCGAACTTCGCCTTTTGCATGGCCATTTGTTCAAACAAGGCCCTGGCGATCTTTGGGATTGGCAATGCTCCTGTGGTGCTGCAATCGAAGACTGCTCTTTTTGGGCCAAAACCTTGCTAAGAAATGGCGATCGCTCATTGGGACAGACAATTATTTCAAAGGAAAACTTGTCTCATGCAGTCGACACTATTCATTCGATTTACAAAGGAATTCAGGAAGATGAAGGTCCTGCACTCATCGTTGATAGCAGCAAGAACATTTATTCCGGGAAACAACTAAGGCGGCGTATCGGCAGTGACTTCAATATTCTTATTGTTCGAAAATCCTTCATTGAGGTCGCCGCCTCAAAGTTCTTTCACTTACAAAAGGCTGGGGTTAAAATCTCTCCACTTAAACTTCTCCTTGCAACCTTCCTTTTCCAAACTAGATTGTCATTTATGGTATGGACTGGCTACGCCGAAGGGGTCCGGTATGAAGAACTCCTGGACAAGCCCAAGAGAGAAGCTTGGCTTGCATCCATTGCTATCAAATACGGATTAGCCACAAATAGCCTTCCCAATAAAATGGTAAGCGCTTCGCAGTTTCACTCGATTGCAGGAACACCCAGTCGATTCAAGGAATCCGAAATCAGGCCAATTAAAAAAGGCAAACAATTCATAAAAGCGATTTTACCATCCCTGAGAAGGGGGCAAAATTAATCTGCGAGAAAGATGTCTCGAACAATGAAGCTCGCAATCAGTATATGTCTCATCACCATAGGGGTATATACCAATTATGATATCGTCGTTGCAACGTTGCTCGTGGCACTTTGTGCCAATGATGATGAAATTTTATTGCCGATTCTTGTAATCGGACCCATTTGTGAAACTGCCTTTGTCCTATTCCCTGGGTTTACCTTTTCTGCGTTATTGTCTTTATTCTGTGTTGCTAAAGCACTTGTTGTTCTTGTCCGAAGACACGATTTCATTGGCGTTCCGCCGATGCTTGGCGGATTCATCATCCTCGGTCTAAGCTTTCTTTTCAACTTATCGAAGGCACCATTGCAAGGTTTTGATACCGCCACGCCTACACAAATCATAAGCATAACCAGCAAGTTGTTGACAGTTTGGGCCGTTTACCGATTGGCGACAAAGCACACTTTTGATTGGTCACTCTTTTGGAGCAACCAGCAAATCATTGGTTTTGCTACTCTTTGCGTGGTATACGTTCACATACTTGGCAATTCAATCACTTACAATTGGTACAATCAACTTGAACGAATTGGCTACTATGGCGCTGATTTAAATGAATTTTCTGTTTGTTGTATTGCACTAGTGCCCATGATTCTTGGCAAACACAATGTTCAAATTTTCAGTCGACTTGGTCTGGCATGCATGACCTTAGTCGTGTTGTTGATTTTTAAAACTGTCTCGTTAAGCGCAACAATAATTCTTTGTTCAGCTCTGATTCTTCATTCATTTCACGAAAAAACCCTGCGGCTTACGTTGGGTGTAGCAGCCGTAGGAGCTACAATATTTTTTTCGGATTTGCTGAGTTTACTTGCAGAAACGTCCATTGGTGTACGAAGTGCGTTTTTGAGTGAAGGGGGCACCCAGCGGGATGTCACGACAGGACGCTTAACCTTATGGATTGGTGCTATGAAAGGGATTGGGGAAAATTTCATGTGGGGTGTGGGACCTGGCGCGGCAACTGAAGAGTCGTTTAACCATTCGTACTCAGGCATCAAACTTGTTACTCACAATACCGTTCTCCAATTTTTGATTTCGTTCGGTTTCGTTGGTGTTTTCAATCTCATTTTGACCCTCGCAGTTTTTAAACGACAAGTACTCTCTTTCTCACACTACGCTTTAGTGGGTTCATTGGCCATTTTGGGTGCTGGTGCAATGTCCCTTTCTTGGTTGTGGAAAGATTCCATTTGGATATTGCTGGGGCTACATTTAGGATATAACTATGCAAAAAGTTCTGCAAATAATTCCAACTTTGGGTGATGGTGGTGCGGAGAGATTTGTCGTTGACCTCGCAAACGAATTGCAACGACAAGGCTCAAGTGTAACGCTGCTCGTCTTGTACGATTATGAGGCCACAATACTTAGTTCGGAAGTCGAAGTGCCTATTTTTTCTTTGGGCAAGGCTCCTGGTCTTGATTTGAGATGCTATATCCGGTTGGCGAGACATCTCTTGAGCCACGACTACGATGTTGTCCACTCCCATACAAGAGCTTTGAATTACATCTCCCTATTGATTTTGATCGGAGTTCGGAGCTTTTTTGTTCATACAATGCACAACGATGCAATCAAAGAGGAGGAAACACTGATCTATCGCATTAGAAAAGCTTTATTGTTTAAGTTTCGTCTTGTGCACCCTGTCACAATTAGTCCACAATCCTTAGACAGCTTCAAATCATACTACAACGTAAACAGCACACTTATCACGAATGGAACTCGCATACCCCAAATGCCCTTGCAAGACGGAGAGGCTGACAAAATAATTGAACATATACGGGCAAGTGGGGGGCAACATATTTTCTTGAATGTGGCACGCTTTAGTCCACAGAAGAATCAATTAATGTTATTTCAGGCATTTGAAAAACTCAAAAACAGCAATGCTCACCTAATCATCGCCGGGAGATACGAAAACACGGATTACTACAACAGTATTGCTCACCACAAGCCAAACAATGTTCACCTAATTGGTTCAGTTTCGAATATTGCAAGCTACTTAAAAGTCTGTGACGGCTTTGTCCTCGGCAGTTTATGGGAAGGCATGCCTATTTCTCTCCTTGAAGCATTTGCGGCTGGTTGCGTTCCTATTTGTACCCCCGCAGGAGGGATTCCAAGCATGCTTCGACCGGACCTTGGATTCATGTTGTCGTCCTTCGAAGCAGAAGAGCTGGCCCAGCAAATATTGCGAATAATCAAAATTGAAATCCCTGCGATTAAGGAACTCCAACAAAATTGTCGAAGAGAATTTCTCGAGGAATACTCGATTCAAAAATGTGCTAGCCGCTATTTGAAGGTGTACCTCTCGAAAGCCAGCTAGAGGCGATTTGCATCGCTTAATGTCGTTTTTGATGAAAAAAAACACCCTGTTTATCGTTGGTCGAATGCCTCCGCCCGTCGGTGGAGTCACTTCTTTCAACATGCAGATTCAAGCTCTACTAGATTCCTTGGGACAACCAACCAAGCTCATCGATGGTGTACGAGACATACTATCTGCGGTAAAACCAAACCAGAGAAAGCATGTCCTTTTGTCTCTTAGTCATCGCCTCGCAATCTTTTTGATAGCAGCGTGTTTCCGAACTTTTGGACACTCTGTTGCCGTCATAATTCACGGGGATATTGAGCGAGGGAGCCGAACGAATACCCTCATTGCAAGGCTCATCTCACTCGTATCTAACTACACCATCGTTCTGAACAAATCGAGCTACCACTATCTCGGTGAGAATCGAAAAGTATTGTGCCTTGGAACTAATCTCGCTCGTGAGTCTCAGGCTGATTGTTCTGATTCACCCTTCTCCAAAAGAACATACATCACGTATGCTCACCGCAAAGAGGTCGACTCCCGAGGAAGAGACATTTATGGCATCTCATTTTTGTATTCTTTTTTTTCCAAGAGCGACAAACAACTCGTCATAATTGATCCCTCGAACAGCTACAAACACCTCAAAGACAACGAAAACATACGTATCTACAGAAGCTCTGTCAACGTGAACGAATTCCTCGGACCGAAGTTCATATACCTGAGGAACACCAGCACAGACGGAGACTCGCTCTTTGTGCATGAGGCAATGAATCGCGGATCAATTGTAATTGCTTCCGACATTGTAAGCAGACCTCCCGGTGTTTTGCTTATGAGATACAGTAACGAGTCAGATCTCAAACGTCAATTAGAAACTGCCAAGAATTACACCCCTCCAACACCGACATCTCACTGTAATCAATGGTCAGAGTTTCTTCTCGACTTTTGTAATGATTGACAGCCGGCCTCAACGCAGTTACATGTAATAAGTTTGAGTTAAATTCAATGAATCAGATCATTCAAAATTTGAGCGACGGATCAACCCTGTTGGCAGAAGTCCCTCGCCCCCTTTGCAGCAGTCGTTCGGTCCTCATCAGGACAACCCACACCCTCGTTTCCTTGGGCACTGAAAAGATGCTTGTCGATTTTGGAAAGGGGTCTTTCATCCAAAAAGCCAAACAGCAACCCGACAAGGTCAAAGAGGTCATTGCCAAGGTGAAGACAGACGGACTGGGGCCAACCATTGCCGCGGTAAAAAACAAATTGGAACAACCCATTCCTCTCGGATACTGCAATGTGGGTGAGGTTGTCGAGGTAGGTAGGGATGTCACAGAATTCAAGATTGGCGACCGCGTTGCATCCAACGGCCCACACGCGGAGTATGTGAGCGTTCCCAAGAATCTTGTCGCCAAGATTCCAGAAGGGGTGAGTAATGAACAAGCGGCATTCACCGTGATTGGCTCCATTGGGTTGCAAGGCATCCGGCTGGTCAACCACCCTTGGGGAGACGGTGGTTGTGGTGGGGCTAGGTTTGATTGGATTGATTACCGCGCAATTGCTAAAGTCCAACGGATGCCATGTCATCGGTTTTGATTTCGACCAAAGAAAAGTGGACCTGGCTTGTTCCTATGGAATTGATGCTGTGAATCCAGGTCAAGGAGTCAAGCAAGTCGAGTATGTGCGAGGTAAAACAGGTCAAGTTGGATGCGATGCCGTCATAATCACCGCATCCAACCCATCCAATGAAATCATCAGCCAAAGCGCCCAAATGTCTCGAAAGCGCGGGCGCATTGTCCTTGTGGGTGTGATAGGCTTGGACATCAAACGGTCTGATTTCTACGAAAAAGAACTCTCCTTCCAAGTGTCTTGCTCATATGGCCCAGGACGGTACGATTCGTTCTACGAAGAAGGAGGAAACGACTACCCCCTGCCGTACGTCCGCTGGACCGAGAAACGAAATTTTGAGGCCGTCTTACATGCCCTTGAGCATAGGACATTGAAGGTCGACGCGCTCATCACTGAGCGTGTCCCATTCGAGAACTACACTAAGATCTACGACAACATCGGCAAGGGCAACAGCATCGCCTCCTTGCTGATTTACGACTCAGAGAGGACAGGGGCGGACGCTAGGACGGTCCGCATGACCGATCCGAAGACCTACAACCCAAGCAAACCTGTGCTCGGTGTCATTGGCGCAGGCAACTTCACAGGTTCCACCATGCTGCCCAAACTTAAAAAAGCAGGTGCCCAGATTAAAACGATCGCCAGCGCGAAAGGCCTCAGCGGCAGCATTCAGGCGTCCAAACACGCCATTGAGCACAGCACAACAGACCACAAGAAACTTTTGGCCGACCAGGAAGTCAACACTGTCTTGGTGACCACCCAGCATGGGAGCCACGCCATGTTCGTGGCTGAAGCCCTGGAGACGCACAAGCACGTCTTTGTCGAAAAACCTCTAGCCACAACCTGGGACGGCTTGAAACGTGTTGAAGAAGCCTTGGACAATTCAAATGGCTGGGTGACTGTGGGATTCAATCGACGATTCGCACCATTGGCCGTGGAGCTCAAGAAGCGCTTGTCTCCCGCGCCGATGAACATTGTCGCCACCATGAATGCCGGGTACATCCCGCCTGAAGTGTGGGTGCACGACTTGAAAGCAGGTGGAGGGCGCATCATCGGTGAAGCGTGCCACTTCATCGACCTGTGCACCTACTTCGCGGGATCTGAAGTGGAGGAAGTTTGCATGACGGCTTTGGGGCCCAACGCAGAGGCGAACACGGACAACGCCACCGTACTCTTGAAGTACAAGAATGGCAGCAACGCGGTGATCAATTACTTCTCCAACGGTTCCAAGACGTACTCGAAAGAACGGATTGAGGTGCACCAGCAAAACGCCACTTTGGTGCTAGACAATTGGCGAAAGCTCACAGGGTTTGGCGTCAAAGGATTCCGGAGTAAAAAATCAAGCCAGGACAAAGGCCATTTCGATCAATTCAAACAACTCCTGCAAGCCGTTGAGCACGCCGATGGGCCCACCATTCCTTGGAATGAAGTCCTCAACACGTCACGTGCCACGTTGAGCGCTGTGGACTCCCTGATCCAAGGCAAATGGATCTCCGTCAAATAAGTAGGCTTTACCATACTGTTAGGCACCTGAAATTGACTCAGGTGTACCACCAGATCAAGTACCGGCTTGTTCGAGCGAAGCGCCCGACCAAGTCCACGAACGGAAAGTTTGTTCTGTATGAACTTGTGCCATCGCCAGCTAAGACAAATTCCTTCGAGATGCTAGAAGGGAATTGGCAGTTTCGGTTCCTGAACCTCGAAAGGGTTTTTGATTGTGAGCACATTGACTGGTCATTCAGCGGCCATGGAATGCTTTGGACTTACAATCTGAACTACTTCGATTGGCTTCATCAGGAAGACATGAAGCCTGAGGTTGGCTTAGAATCACTAAGCGCATTTTACGGCGTTGTTGACCAAAACCCCATCGCACTTCATCCCTACCCCACCTCTTTACGGATCATCAATGCATCCAAGTTTGTGTGCAAATGGGGCGTGCAAGAGACATGGCTTCATGAGCAAATCGTGGCAGACTTGCATTTGCTCGGGAGCAGGTTGGAATACCACTTGCTTGCCAATCACCTTTTGGAAAATGCATTCGCTCTGTACATCGGAGGCATTATCACGGGTGAGCGAAACTTTCTAGATGCCGGACGAAAACTCCTCGAGCAGCAACTGCAGGAGCAGGTCTTGGACGACGGAATGCACTACGAGCGCAGTCCCATGTACCACATGATCATCTTAGAACGATTGCTGGACGCGCTTAATTTTGCCAAAGCCATCGACGATGAGTTGATAGAATTGCTCATCACGTATGCACGCAAAATGACACGTTTGGCGATGAATTGGAATGGTCTTGAAAGAATTCCAATGATGCAGGACAGCGCATACGGTGTGGCATTATCAGTGCCAATTCTTTTGGAGTATTCGAAAGGATTGCTTGAGTCTCATTACCCCACCAACGCCGCGAATTTCAAATCATCAGGGTACATAATTTCCCAATCCAAAACACTGTATTGCTTCATCAACGCAGGAAGCATCGAACCAAGTTTTCAACCGGCTCATGCACATGCAGATGAAATGAATTTTGAACTTTTCGCCAGTGGTTTTCCAGTCATTGTTGATACAGGCGTCACCACCTATGAGCGCGGAGTTGAACGAGAAACTCAGCGTTCAACTGCAAGTCACAATTGTGTAACCATCAATGGAAGAAATTCCAGCGATGTCTGGTCAAGTTTTAGAGTTGGCAAGAGGGCCGCAGTGCATGTCTTTGAAAAACCCGGAGAAATTTTAGTCTCTCGGACAGATTTCTCGTCTAATTCTCGAATCAATCGGTCCTTCATTTTGCGAGAGAATCAACTTATTCTTGACGACGAGATAATAGGGTCAAGTGAGGATCTTGCAGAGGGCAGGCTTCACTTTCACCCATCATTCAAAGTGTTCGCAGAGACTGACTACTCATTTCGTTTGGAAGACAGCAATGGGACGAAACACAGTCTTACCTTCAAGGGAATAATTGGGGCTAAGTTGACGGATTATTCTTATTCTCTAGGTTACAACCGAACAAGGAAAGCGACGAAACTGGAATACACGTTCAAAAATTCGTCTCGAACCAAATTGACATTAAACAAGTGAACCATATCACCATCATTGCCGGCGCGCGTCCCAACTTCATGAAGGTGGCGCCCATCATTCACGAAATCATCCGGCAAAAAACTGCAGGATTAGACATTGACTACTCCTTGGTGCACACCGGCCAGCATTACGACAAGAAAATGTCCGGCGACTTCTTTGAGCAACTGAACATTCCCGAACCAGATGCCAACTTGAGTGCCGGAGGAGGGAGCCAGGCTGAGCAAACTGGGGCAATCATGGTTCGCTTTGAAGAACACTTGGCGAACAACCCAACTGATTTGGTCTTGGTTGTGGGGGATGTCACCTCCACCATGGCATGTGCCATTACCGCACAAAAGATGCACGTCAAGGTGGCGCACGTGGAGGCTGGCATTCGCTCCAACGATTGGACGATGCCCGAGGAAATCAACCGTTTGGTCACCGATGCCATCACGAACTATTTCTTCACCACTTCCGAAGTGGCCAACACCACGTTGAAGGCGTCAGGTTTCCATGATGACCAAATCTTCTTTGTGGGCAATTGCATGATTGATACACTCTTGGCCAACCGTCCAAGATTCATCAAACCTAACATTTGGGAAGAGTTGGGGCTTTCTGAAAAGGGCTATTTCATGATGACGCTTCACCGTCCAGCAAACGTGGACGAAGCTTCCAAGCTCAAGGAGTTGATGGACGAGATTATCGAGCACACACAGGAGATGCCGATCGTGTTTCCAGTGCATCCGAGGACCAAGAAGATGCTCAACGAACTCGGCATCTCACACGAGCGCCTGCACATGGTTGACCCGATGAGCTACCTCGAATTCAATTACCTCGTGGAACGCTCCTTCGCTGTGGTCACTGACTCAGGGGGAATCACTGAAGAAACAACGGTGATGGGCGTGCCTTGTTTGACTTTGCGAGACAACACGGAGCGACCTGAAACCATCACCATTGGCACGAACGAGCTGATCGGCACTGACCCCAAAAACATTGCGCCTGCCATGAAGACCCTGTTCACAGGAGAGTGGAAAAAGGGAAGCGTTCCCGAATTGTGGGACGGAAAAACGGCTTCGCGAATCGTCAATATCATTAAAACGTTATGAGCTCGGCCAGGAAGATTCTAATTTTCTACCAATATTTCGCGACTCCTAAAGGAAGCTGGGGTACTCGTGTCTATGAATTCGCGAGGATCTGGGTGGATAAAGGCTACGATGTTGAAGTGGTTACAAGTATTTATTCAAAATCTGACATCGTCGGAAAAGGCATTGTTTCCACAGCTCAAATCGAAGGAATAAAAGTTACAATTGTCAATGTTAAAATTGACAACAAGCACCACAAAATTCGACGACTTTGGAGTTTTGTGGCCTATTCATTGGTGGCCTGTTGCCTTGCTTTAGTGAGACGTCCAGACATCACGATTGCGTCATCCGGCCCCATCACAGTGGGCTTACCTGGATTAGTTTCAAAATATGCATCCAAAAGCAAGCTTGTTTTCGAGATCCGTGACATTTGGCCTCAAGGTGCAATAGAACTTGGAGTTATTTCGAACCCCACTCTGATAAAGGTTACTCGCTACTTTGAGCGTTTGATGTATCAACAAAGTGAACTCGTCGTGGGCCTCTCGCCTGGAATGCGCGACTACGTGAAGAAAGGCTTTCATCATAAGAATGTAATAAGCGTGACAAATTCCGCGAATCTCGAGCTTTTCTCCTCACCGCCCGAAGGTCAAGAAGAAGTACGAATTGCCTCAACCTACGCTATCTATACGGGAAACATAGGCGAAGTCAACAATTCCATGTGGCTCTTGGACGCATGCAGAGAATTGAAAAAACTTCAACGGGAAGACGTCAAAATTGTCCTTATTGGCGAAGGACAGCAACGAGAAGAAATATGCGAAATCGCCAAGTCTGAATTCTTGGGTTCATTCATTCACATACCACTTATCCCAAAACATGAACTGGTCAACTATATAGAAGGAGCAATGGTTTCTTTGGTCCCGTTAAAAGGAACACCCGTGCTAAATACTAGCTCGCCGAACAAACTATTCGAATCTCTCGCCGCCGGTATCCCCGTTATTCAAAACACCAACGGTTGGATTCGTGATTACGTTAGCAAGCACCAAGTTGGATTCACTCTAGATTCAGATGATGCGCCAGCACTGGCAAAGTTGCTCATCAAAATAGCAGATGGGCAAATTGATATTCAACCCATGAAGGACCGTGCGAAGACGCGTGCACAAGTCGATTTCAATCAGGACTTGTTGGCAGACAAATATCTAGAAGCGATTACTAAACTTGTCCAATGAAAATCTTAGTCACAGGCTGTAGTGGCTTTGTAGGCACTTTTCTGCTAGAACAACTGATCCAAAAAAGCCATGAAGTCGTTGGTATTGATCGAGTGCCCTCTCAGGTAGATGGAATTGAATTCTTTGAGTGCGATTTATCGCACAAAATCACCGTGCCAACGCAAGCATTTGATGTTGTTATTCATTGTGCAGCTGCCAAAGGAGATTGGAATCTCTCTGATGAGGATTTCCGAAGAGACAATGTCACAGCTACAGAGAACTTGATCAAATATTTGGATGACTGTAGCATTGGTCACCTTATCCACTTCAGCACTGTCGCCATTTACAGCAGAGAGGTGATTTCTGGCGATGAAGCGACCCCGCTCAGCCCAGATTCGGTTTATGGAAAAACCAAGTTGGATAGCGAAAAATTAATTCAGGCTTTTGCAAAAAGGAGATCAATTCCCGCGATCATTCTCCGCCCTTCAGTAATCTACGGTCGCGAGAATTTCGCGAATATGTACAACCTGATTCGTCAACTAAATCGAGCACTTCCATTCCAGATTAATCCAAAATCAATTGTCAAGTCACATGTGAGCGTTAGGAATGTTGTAGATGTTGTGTGCCAGTTTTTGGAGCCGAAGAACTCCCCAGATTTAGTTCAAATATTTAACCTTACTGAACGACCATACCTTAACCTCAATCAGATGATCCGAATCATTTGCGACGAGCTTGGAGTCAAACAGCCCACCATTTCACTCCCCGTTTGGTTGGTTACACTACCGTTCGCTCTTTTCGGTTTTTTGGGCAAAATCATGGGTCGAGATATGGGCTTCACAGTTGAGAGGCTTCACAAATTCTCGAGTTCAACACATTATACGAGTGAAAAATTGTGGTCTGCCCTTGGTGCACAGAAATACGAATCAGAGCAAGAACTCAGAGACATGGTCGATTGGTTTAAAACAACGAAAGGATGATCCTTCTTGCACTGAACGAGCTGAACCTTGAATTCATTCGGGGCTACATCAAAGAGGGCAAATTGCCCAATTTCGATCGCTTGCTCCAGCATGATGTCGTTCACACTTCAAGCGAATCCAAGTATGAGCTTTTGGAACCTTGGATTCAGTGGGCCACAGTTCAAACTGCCAAAACATTCGACGAGCACCAGGTATTTCGTCTCGGAGACATGGTTGATCGCCCGGATTTGAAGCAGATTTTCGAGGATTTGGAAGACTCTGGTTTGTCGGTGGGTGCAATCAGCCCCTTCAACGCAGACAACAGGCTGAAAAAAGCCAAATTTTTCATCCCGGATCCCTGGACCCAAACCTCTTCCAGCGGCGGGTTCATCATCGGAAAATTGAGTCGTACCGTTTCTCGGTTTGTGAACAGCAATGCCTCAGGAAAAGTGGGCGTCGGCGACCTGTTGTGGTTGATGATTGGCTTCGTCGTTTATGTCCGCGTGAAGCGTTGGTCGAAGTTCTTCAAACTCGTTTCTCTCCGCAAGAAGCCCGGAGTCAAAGCGGCCATTCTGGACATGATTCTGCTCGAGGTTTTCGTGACTCTTCAAAAGAAACACAAGCCCGATTATTCTCACCTCTTTTTCAATGGAGGCGCTCACGTGCAACACCACTATATGTTCAATTCGTCTCAATACGATGGTGAGTTCAAAAACCCCGAGTGGTACTGTCCGTCGGACTGGGACCCCATCTTGATGATGTTGGAGGCTTATGACACCATTGTAGGCGATCTGCTTGAATCGGACGAACGAATTGTCGGGGTCACCGGCCTTCACCAGATCCCACACGAGGAACAGACATTTTATTGGCGTCCTGTGGCTCACAAAGCGTTCTTGCAAGAAGCTGGTCTCCAGGAGCCATTCGCAGTTACACCCCGCATGTCACGCGATTTTTTGATTGAGGTCGATACAAACGAAACAGCAGCACGCATTGAACATCACATGAATCAATTCTCTGATTCCGTCAGAAACAAATCCGTCTTCAATGTCGACAACCGCGGGTCATCGTTGTTTGTGGAAATCGTTTATGACGAAGACTTGGTCGATGAAATGACATTCAATGGCCCAAACAACATCTCCATTGGCTCCCTCCGTGAAAAGCTCGCATTCGTGGCCATCAAGAATGGCAAACATCACGGGACAGGATATTTGTTCAGCAACATGCCAGTTGATTTGCCGAGAGAGATTGAATTGAAAGAAGTTTACGATTTCGTGAAAACCACAGCCATCTCAGATGCTCGGGCTTCCTTGTGAAATCGTGAGCTGACTGATTCGCGTGTGCTCGTCCCTTGTCCTTCGCGAAGTCCGCTGTACATTTGCGTCCGCTCTGGGCATTTAGCTCAGCTGGTTAGAGCGCTACCTTGACATGGTAGAGGTCACTGGTTCGAGTCCAGTATTGCCCACCAAGCCCAAAGCGAAAAGCCCCGCCCTCCTGCGGGGTTTTTTTGTGCCCAACAGGTTCAGGAACAAGGCCACGGACGCCATTAAAACGTGCGGTGGAGCTTGCACCTGTTGTAGGCCTCCACGGCGGCGGCGACCTCCCGGCGGACTTTGGACTCACGCTCGGCGGCCCAGGTCATGAACACGCCACCGACGGCGGCGTGGGCCGTACCTACGGCTCGAGCGTCTTCAAGGCGGAAGGCGCCAACGACGGACTCGGCGAGGCCGAGGTTGGCGAGGATGAAGCTTCGAACGCGCAGGCGCCTGGCGTGTTCGAAATGGTCGCGGGCTTCCCAGCAGGCATCGCACAGGTCGGCGGCGCGATAGGGACGGTAGGTTTTGCCGTCGAGGATGACTTTGGAGCCGTCGGTGAACCAACCTTTCTTCACGGACATGTATCCTGGCAAGTCTTGCCCAAGGCTGACCGAGGGAATTGTCAAGGCTGCAAGGCCCACAAGCAACGACCATGTTGCCCTCACTTGACTCAAAAGTCCAAATCGAAATAAAGTTGATCGTCGCAATCAACCACGAATGAAAAATCCTGGGCGTCGTCTTCGAAGCTGCAGGTCCAATCGTTGCCATAGGCGTTGGGGCCACAATCGATGTGAAACGTGTGTGTCCCTCGGAAGAAGTCGTAGGTCTGGGCCTCCCCTGCAAAGACCACGTACTCGTCACCGTTGGGGAATTCAATGTCGCAATTGCACCACAACCGCGTGTTGTCAAACGTGATGGTGCCTCTCGTTTCACAGAATTCGCAGCCCGCAAGGGTTGTGCACAAGAATGCGATGGCAGCAAATTGAAAAAGGTGTCTCATGGCAGGCGATTGGAGGTGAGTTTTGCCAAGATAACTGACGCACATGACCCCCACCCTTCACCACGCCGGCTTGTTGCTCCTTCGCACGTCGCCCTCCGCCATCATGATGACCCACGGCTGGCCCAAATTCCTGCGCCTCGTCGAACAACTCGGCACTGAGTCAGGCGTCAAATTCTTCGATTTCATGGGCTTGGGCCCTGAAGTGTCGTTGACCCTGACGGTGCTCGCCGAGCTCGTGGCGCCGGCCATGATGATCCTGGGGTTCAAAGCGCGTTTGGCCGCCATCCCCGCGGCATTCACCATGGGTGTGGCGGCGTTTGTGGTGCACGGGAGCGACCCCCTTGGCGACAAGGAACTCGCGCTGCTCTACTTGGTGTGCTTCGCGGCGGTGGGCGCGTTGGGGGCCGGCAAGTGGAGCCTCGACGCGGTGCTCAAGCGCCGCTGACGTCCCAAGCAAAGCAACTTGTGTCACGCAAATGCGTCTGACTTTCAAAGGTTGTGGTGACGCGAGAACATGACGCCCGCCGTACCTTTTGAATCCTGACCCTCTGACATGCGCCGCCACATTGAATTTTCTTTGACTTCTATCGTGTCCCGCTGGACCGCCTTGTGGGCGTTGACGGTCGGCTCGTTTGCGGCCTGGGGCCAGCCCACCCCTCCCGCGGATGTGTACTTGGCAGAGCTGCGGGGGTGGCTGAAGAGCAATTGGTACGACGGACAGCACGACCAGTTGGGGTACAACGAAGGACGGCGCCAGATGTACGGGTACACCGACATCCTTGGCAACGGCAACGTGGAGTGCATTTACACAGGGTTCCAACAGGCCGGGGGATTTGTCACGTACCCCAATCCCATCAACGCCGAACACATCGTGCCGCAAAGCTTTTTCGGGAGCAGCGAGCCGATGCGCAGCGACATCTACATCCTGCGCCCGTGCCACGGCAACGCCAACAGCTCGCGGAGCAACAAGCCCTTTGGAGAAGTCAACGACAGCCAGGCCCAGTGGTACGGTGTCAATGGCAACAGTTACACGAGCCAAGGCAACCAACCCAATAACAGCGCCAACTGGTCTGAAGGGACAGGCACCTTGTGGGAGCCTCGGGAATCCAAGAAGGGCGACGTGGCCCGGGCGGTGTTCTACTACTACACCATGTACCCCGACGAAGGCACGGCCATCTCCGCGTGTGGAGACTTGAACACGCTCTTCGAATGGCATGAAAACGACCCGCCCGACGCGGCCGAAATCAGCCGCAACACGAAAATCAACTGCGTGCAAGGCAACAAGAACCCATACGTGGAGCACCCCGAGCTGGTGTACCTCGCGTGGGTGTACGACGGCACGCCTTTGGATACAGAAGGCCCCAGCTTTGCAGGCACCTCGGCCACAGTGAACATCGCGTGTGGCAACGTGCCGGGGGCGTTGGCCGACCCCACGGACGACTGTGGGGTGGCCTCGTTGACGTACGAAGACACCTTCAGCGGAAGTGGAGGTTGCACTGGGAGCAGCGGCATCCTGAGGACGTACACGGCGGTGGACGGGTGCGGGAACACGAGCACATTCTTGCAAGAACTCCTGTACGTGGACGTGGATGCACCTGAATTTGTGTTCGTGCCTGCGGATTTGACCATCGGCTGCGACGACGGGGACATTCCTTTGGAATCGGCAACTGCGGAGGATGCCTGCGGAGAGGCCACGGTGACGGTCGAGCTCGAGATCGTCGGCGGCCCTTGCCCTGAACCTCACCAAATCGTGCGTGTTTTCACTGCAACCGACGAGTGCGGCAACTCTACATCAGCCTCACAGACCATTTCCGTCGCCGGGGCCTCACAAGGGTGTCCGGAAGACGTGGACGGCGATGGATTCGTGGGCGTGAGTGACGTGCTCCTGGCGCTCGGCGAATTTGGCTGCGAATCCAACTGCACCGTGGATCTGGACGGCGACGACGCCACCTCGGTGAGCGATTTGCTCGCACTTCTTTCCTCATTTGGAGAGTCATGCCTTTAACTGAAACACAATCTGCCATGACCAAACTCAACATCCTTCTCGTAGGCCTCGCCTCGGCTTGGCTCATCCTGGGCCTCGCCAGCCCCAGCTTGGCGCAGTCGCCATGCCTTTGCGGTGTTGCCGAATACGATGGCGTTTTTTATCCCTGCGACAATGTCGACTTGCTCTCTGCCATGGGCGTGAACCAAGTGGGCAGCGGCGAAATGAACGACATCTGGGGTTGGACCGACCCGCTTGACGGGAAGGAATACGTGATTTTGGGCCGAACCAACGGCACCGCCTTCATCGACATCTCCGACCCGCTGAATCCTGTGTATTTGGCCAACGTCAACACGGAAACCTCATCGTCCCTGTGGCGCGACATCAAGGTCTACAACAACCACGCCTTCATTGTGTCGGAGGCTGGAGGACACGGCATGCAGGTGTTCGATTTGACCCGTCTGCGGAACATCACCAACCCTCCGGTGACGTTGTTGCGGGACGCGTGGTACAGCGGGTTTGGCAACGCGCACAACATCGTGATCAACGAGGAAAGCGGCCGGGCTTACGGCGTGGGCACCAACACCGCATCCGGCGGATTGCACATCATGGACATCTCCAACCCGCTCAACCCCACGTTGCTCGGGTTCTTCTCTGAAGACGGGTACACCCACGACGCGCAAGTGGTCAACTACATCGGCCCTGACGGGCAATACGCTGGCAACGAGATTGCGTTTGCGTGCAACGAGAACACCGTGACCATCGTGGACGTGACCGACCCGTCGGACGCCACCATGATTGCAGCCGAAGGATACATCACCTCCGCCTACACCCACCAAGGTTGGTTGACGGAAGACCACCGTTACTTCGTGGTCGGCGACGAATTGGACGAGCAAGGGAGCGGCATCAACACCCGCACGTACTTCTTCAACGTGGAGGACTTGAACAACCCGTTCTTGGAATACACCTACGTGGGAAGCAACGCGGCGATCGACCACAACCTCTACATCAAGGACGGCATCGCGTACCAAAGCAACTACCGCGCAGGCTTGCGTTTGTTGGACGTCAACAACCCGACGAACCCCCAAGAGGTGGGCTTCATCGACATCTATCCGTCGAGCAACTCCGCGGCCTTCAACGGCACGTGGTCCAACTACCCCTACTTCGCCTCCGGCGTGGTAGCGGTGAGCCACATTGAGGAAGGCCTGTTCTTGGTTCAGCCCAATTTTGATGGTGTGGACATTGACGAAATGTGCGGCTGCACAGACGCCACAGCTTGCAATTACGACGCGTCGGCAGTGAACGACGACAACTCGTGCGACTTCAGCTGCTACGGCTGCACCAACAGCTCCGCATGCAACTACGACGCCACCGCCACGTTGGACGACGGGTCGTGTTTCTTGCCTGACCCGGCGTTTGGCTGCAATTGTAGCTCAAACGGAGCTTTTGTGTCAGTCCTCAGCGGCACACAAGAAAGTGAGCCCTTCACCTTCGAGGGATCTGGAAACCTTGTGGCCGGGGTGATGGAGATCACCTTGAATTTCACCGGCACTGGAGGAGCCTGGCCTGCCGACATGGCCATGACTGTCACGTCTCCAGAGGGCGAATGCGTCGTTTTCGGCGGATACAACTTTTCACCGAACTGCGCTCTGAATTTGGGGTTGGGTGGCGAGGTTTGGCCCGGAAGTTGGGCTGTCGGAGCCAGTGGAACATACGCTGCGGCGGTGGACCTCTCTTCCGCAGGTCTTGCCGGGTCAGGGACTTGGTCGGTGACAGCCTACAACGGTTGGGATACAGGCAGTGAGGTGACCTACGATTTGTCTTTCATCTTGAATGATGTTTGTGCATTAAGTGATGAAGTTCAAGGCTGCACCGAGGTGTTTGCATGCAACTTCAACCCCTCTGCGACGCTTGACGACGGATCTTGCACCTACCCCTTTGACATTGTCTACGAGGACTTCGACGGGGACGGCATTGGCGGAGACCTCGCCATCGCCGACGTGTGTGAATTGGGCCCAGGCATTTCACTGGAAACCGGCGACTGCGACGACACCGACGCGGGCATCTATCCTGGCGCGCCAGGCACCGGCGAGGGCGTGGACAACAACTGCGACGGCGAGGTGTCAGGATCGGAGCTTCTCCCGTGCCCTGCGGACGTGAACGGCGACGGTCAAATCACCGTGGCTGACGTCCTGCTCCTTCTCTCCGACTTCGGATGCGCCATGGATTGCGACGGCGACGTGGACAACGACGACGCCGTGACCGTCGCCGACGTTCTGTTGGTGCTCGCCGGGTTTGGCCAGCCCTGCTGAGCGGCATCCGCAGAGAAAGACCTAAAAAAGCCCTGGCTCGTGCCGGGGCTTTTTCATGCGCCAAATGTGCGATGTGGCGGCGGGGTCAAGCGCACTTGTCCGGATACTTCTCCCGAACATGTTGGGCGATGGGGATGCTCTTGCCGTCGTCGTCCAGGCGCACGAACACCAAGCTTGTGCTGCACACGACATCTTCTTCGTGGCTGTAGACGTTGAATTTGCGGGCTTCAACCGAGATGGTGATGCTTTTGCCACCGATTCGGTCGATTTGGCCATAAATCTTGATCAGGTTGTTCTCCTTCACAGGCGACTTGAACAAGACCTCCTCCATCTTGAGTGTGACCATCGTGGGGCAATGGCACACCTCGTTGACAAACGCCACCGCAGATTCGTCGATCCAGCTGAGCATGGTGCCACCAAACAAGTTGTTGTGCACCCCGAGGTCGTGCTTCTTGCACACTTTGGTTCCAAGCAATTGCATGCCGCAAAGGTCGCTCACACAGACGACTTGACGTCCCGGCGGAACGGCAGGCCCATCTGGTAGGCCAGGTCGTCGCCACGGCTGTCGTCCGCCACGTCGAGGCCGTATTGGATGTCGGCGGGGTTGCCGTAGGTGAAGGTCCCGAAGATTCGGTCCCAAAGCGACAGCATGTTGCCGTAGTTGCGGTCCGTCCAGGGCACCTCGAAGTGGTGGTGGAACTTGTGCATGTTGGGCGAGACAAACACCCAACTGATCGCCCGGTCCACGTGCTCAGGCAACTCGACGTTGGCGTGCGTGAGGTAGGTGAAAAAGACGGTCAGAATGCGGTAGAACAGGTAGAACGCCAGGGGCGCGCCCGACACGAGCACGGCCGCCAGGGCGAAGCATTCGCGCACCACGAAATCCAAGGGATGGTGCCGCGTGCCGGTGGTCACGTCCACGTGCGTGTCGCTGTGGTGGACCATGTGCAAGCGCCACAAGGGCTTGACGTTGTGCAGGCACCAGTGAACGCAGTACTGGGCGATGAGGTCAAAGACAACGATGGCCACCACCAGTTCCATCCAGGTCGGGGCCGTGAAGAGGTGGAGCAGCCCGACCTCGTGGGTCGTCGCCCACGCGAACACCCTCACAGAAGCCGCCCCAAACACCGAGTTGATGGCCATGGTCGTGGCCAGGAACGTGAGGTTGGTGCGGGTGTGCTTCCAAGACCGGTAGCCGCCTTGGAACATGGGACGGACGCCCTCCACGAGGAGGTTGACCGACATGCATGCGACAATCCACACCAGCTTTTGCCACGAAGGCATCGCTTCAAAAAAATCGAGGAACGCTTCCATGTCCGTCAAGATACACGCGCCCCGGCCTTGTGGGCTAATTTGCGGGGATGGACGGGCAACTGAAGGTGGCGGTGGTCGGCGGCGGCGCGGCGGGGTTCTTCGCGGCGCTCTCGGCAGCCGAGCACCATCCTTCGGCGCAGGTGGTCCTCTTTGAGAAAACCGCCAAGCTCCTCTCCAAGGTCAAAATCTCCGGCGGCGGCCGTTGCAACGTCACCCACGCATGCTTCTCCCCCGCTACGCTTTCCAAGCACTACCCGCGCGGCGGCAAGCACCTGAAAAAAGCCTTCTCTGCCTTCCAAGCCGCAGACACCGTCACGTGGTTTGAGTCGCGCGGCGTCGAGCTCAAGACGGAGGTGGACGGACGCATGTTCCCCATCACCGACGACTCCCAAACCATCGTCGATTGCCTCACTCGCGAAGCCCAAAGGCTCGGCGTCGACATCCATCTTCAATCGCCCGTGCGTGACCTCGCGCCGCACCCCGAGGGCGGCTTGACCCTGAACGGCGAGCGCTTCGACCGCGTCGTTGTGGCCACGGGGGGCAGTCCTAAGCTGGAAGGCTTGCAATGGCTCGTCGACCTCGGACACACCGTGAGTACGCCTGTGCCGTCTCTGTTCACCTTCAACATGCCGGACGAGCCGGTAACGGAGCTGATGGGTGTGGTGGTGCCCGACGCCTTGGTCCGCATCCAAGGCACGAAGCTGTCGCACCAAGGGCCGGTGCTGATCACCCACTGGGGCATGAGCGGCCCGGGCATCCTGAAACTCTCGGCGTGGGGCGCACGCGAGTTGGCCGACCGCGATTACACCTTCCAAGCCCAAATCAACTGGCCCGGACTTCCCAACGAATCCGAAGTCGCGGCCTTGCTCGACGCCGCCCTGCCCGACATCCGGAAGAAGAAGGTGGCGAACGCGTGTCCGTTTGAACTGCCCAAGAAGTTTTGGGCCCACCTCCTCCACAAAGCAGGCCTTGACCCGGACATGCCTTGGCACGACGTCGGCAAGAAGGCGCGCAACAAGCTGCTCAACACGCTGCTCAACGACGTCTACGCCGTACGCGGCAAAACCACGTTCAAGGAGGAATTCGTGACGTGCGGTGGAGTCTCCCTGGGCGAAGTCGACTTCCGCACCATGGAGAGCCGCATCGTCCCCGGCCTGCACTTCGCGGGCGAAGTGCTCGACGTCGACGGCGTCACCGGCGGCTTCAACTTCCAGGCGGCCTGGACGACCGGGTTCTTGGCTGGAAGGGCAAGGTGATTCCGTCCATTCAAATCCATCCACAAAAAAGGAGGCCCATCGACCTCCCTTTTTTTGCAGCCCCGCCAGGACTCGAACCTGGATCAAGCGTTTAGGAAACGCCTATTCTATCCCTTGAACTACGGGGCCATGCGCACAAATTGAGCGAGCGCAAAGATGCGACCATTTGTAGTTTGGCGCCATGAAGAAGTTCTCTGTGTTGACTTGGGTGGTGGCGGCCGCCGTGGCAAGCACCTTGGGATGCAGTTCGACCAACCCTGCCTCCCTAGCGTTCGTGCGCAACGCCCAAACCGTGGAAACCGTGTTCCGGGCGTTCGAGGCGGAAGACGCCGAGGCGTTTTGGGGTGGGTTTGCAGAAACTGCGGTGTGGCGAGGCACCGGGGTGAACGCCCCGACGACGTTGTCGAGGAAGAAAATGCGGTCGGTGTACGATGCGTTTTGGGCTGAATTCGACTACGAATTGATGGAGTCTCCTCATTTCTTGCCAGGCGTGGACCCTGAGACCCAGCGGCCCAACGGTTCGGTGAACGGCATGTTCCTTTGGGAAGTGTCCAAGACGGCGGAAGACGGTTCGCGCAAGGCCGTGCAGCTGTGGATCTACGAATCCTTCGACTTCAACGACGACGGCGACATCGTGTTCACCCAGGTTTTCAGCGACCTGGCCTCGGCCTACCGCATCCTCCGTGAACCCACCACGACCGGCGACGAATGAGGCTGCCTGACCCCAGCTTGGAGCTCCAGCCAGGCCACAAAGTGGTCGTCTTCGTCCACCACCTCGTCCCTGGCCTGGAAGCCGAAGAGCTTGAAAAGTACCGGCGCATGGACGACGCCACCCTGGAGGCCGCCCGCGCCATTCCCGGCCACTTGGGGCACGAATTCGCCTCGAACGACGAGGGCACGGTCTTCATGAGCTATTGGGAAAACGACGAGGCCGTGGCCCAATGGGCGCGGCACCCCTTGCACCAAGAAGCCAAGCGGCTTGGTCACGCCGTGTGGTACGAGGCCTACCGGACCATGGTGTGCACGGTGGACCACCACCGGCTCAAGACCTGAAACAGACTGAGCAGTTACCAAGGGTCCGTGGTTGATGCATTGGTCGTCAGTCGTTTGCGCTTAATGCAACTTGGTTGCAACTTGTCGCTGTCTCATCTAAATCAATCATCATGAAACAATCCCTTGTTCTCGCGATTGCCCTTGCATTCGCATCCTCAGGCGCCTTTGCTCAAGACACCACTCCTGAATTTGCCGATTACTCCGCAGGACTGGCGATCAGCCCCTTTGGTCCATCCATCAACCTCACGTACAACGTGGACGACAAAAACTCCATCAGCGCGGGATTTGGATTCTCTCCCGAAGTGAGTGCCCCCGAAGCGCTGCTGCCTGAATTCGACACCTTTGGAGGCTTTTCTGCCACAGCGACATCCTCGTGGATGGGCGTCTTCTGGCGTCATCGTCCCTTGGAAAATCAAAACTTTGGCGTCAACCTGGGCATGGCGGCCGGACAGATCCAAAACACGCTCACCGCAGGCGTGCCTTTTCACGAGGGTGAGGACCCACACACATTCAGCGTCAATTACACCGAAAACCCGGTCATGTACATGGGATTGAGCTACGGCTTGAAACCTGTCAAAGGATTCCAAGTTGGTGTGGACATTGGTATGTTGTCCACGGGCGGTGCAAGCGTGGAATACACTGGGCATGCCGAAGAAATGGAAGAACACGAAGAAGAAATTGAAGCTCAGATGGAAGACATCATAGACAACTTCGCATGGACCATCCTCCCCAACATTCAAATCGGGGTTGCCTACGGCTTTTGATCACTTGACACTTGCACGTTTTGGCTTCGAGGGCTCGCACTTGTTGCGGGCCCTTGTTGTAAACAAAAAACCCCGCACTTGCGTGCGGGGCTTGTCGTTGTGGGCAATACTGGACTCGAACCAGTGACCTCTCGCGTGTGAGGCGAGCGCTCTGAACCAGCTGAGCTAAATGCCCTTCAAAGCATGTTCCGTCAAAACGGACGGCGAAGATACGCACAGGCTTGCGTTTTGCAAGCCGATTTGCACTTCGAAATGTGCGCCCTGCAGGGCTTGAACCTGCGACCAAGAGATTATGAGTCTCCTGCTCTGACCAACTGAGCTAAGGGCGCGTGCAACGCGAAGGTACGCTCGACCCTTCAGAATCAGGCCTCGGACGTGCCGTCGGCCCCTTCTTCGAGCCACTCGAATTCCAGCTGTCGCTTCGCCAAGTCGGCCGCCACCACCCGAACGGTGATCTTGTCGCCGAGGCCGATTTTGGTCCCCGACCGCAGGCCTTCAAACATCATGTGGTCCTCGTCGAACACCCATTGGTCCCACGGAAAGGCTTGCTTGGGCACGAAGCCTTCGCACTTGTTGCCGTCCAGCTCCACAAACAAGCCCTTGCCGATGGTGCCGTTGACCAGCCCTGTGAACGTCTCGCCGATGCGAGAGGTGAGGAATTCCACCTGCTTGTATTTGATGCTGGCGCGCTCCGCCTCCGCCGCCCGCTTCTCCATGGTGGAGCTGTGGTGGCACCGCCCGTCCAAAGGCCCCGCGTCGGCGCTGGCTTGGCCGTCGAGGTAGCGCTGGAGCAGCCTGTGCACCATCACGTCGGGGTAGCGTCGGATGGGGCTCGTGAAATGCGTGTAGTACGGGAACGCCAGGCCGTAGTGGCCGATGTTCTCCGTGTTGTATTCCGCCTTGGCCATGGTGCGGATGGCCATGGTCTTCACCGTGTTCTCCTCCGGCGTGCCCGAGGTGGCCGTCAGCAAATCGCGCAGCAGCGACTCGGCGTTGCCCGGCGTGGGCTTGGGCATTTCGTGGCCAAATCGGCGGACAAACACCCTCAACTGTTTCAGCTTTTCCGGGTCGGGACGGTCGTGCACGCGGTAGACGGCCGTGCGCGTGGGCACCTGCTTTTCTGGATGCACCTTCGCCAGGAACCGCGCCACCTCCACGTTGGCCAACAGCATGAAGTCTTCAATCAACTTGTTGGCCTCCTTCATGCGTTTCACCACCACCTTCAGTGGCCGGCCGGCCTCGTCCAATTGGAACCGCACTTCTTCCGTGTTGAAGTCGATGCCGCCGCGCTTGAAGCGCATGGCGCGCAGCTTTTGGGCCAAGTCGCCCAGCACCTTCAACTCCTCCGCCCGGTCGCCCTCCCCGGTTTCCAAGCGTTGTTGCGCCTCCTCGTAGGCGAACCGCCGGTCCGAGTGGATGACCGTGCGCCCAAACCAACGGTTCACCACCTCCGCCGCCTCGTTCATTTCGAACACGGCGCTGAACGCGAACCGGTCTTCGTGGGGGCGCAGCGAGCACAGGTCGTTGGACAGCACCTCCGGCAACATCGGAATCGTCCTGTCCACGAGGTACACACTCGTGGCGCGGCTCACGGCCTCCCGGTCCAGCACCGAGCCTGGTTGCAAGTAATGCGTGACGTCGGCGATGTGGACGCCGACTTCCCAATGGCCGTTCTCCAGCTTTTGCAAGCTCAGCGCATCGTCGAAGTCCTTGGCGTCGGCCGGGTCGATGGTCATGGTCAGCACCTCCCGGAAATCGCGGCGGCGGGCCACTTCTTTGGGGTCAAGTCCATGTGGGTTGTCGGGGTCGCTGGCCTGGAACGCCTCGGCGGCGGCGCTGACCTCGGCAGGGAACTGGTACGGCAATCCAAATTCCGCCAGGATGGCGTGCATCTCCACCTCGTGCTCCCCTTGCTGGCCCAGCACTTCCACCACGCGGCCCATGGGCTGGTCCCGCGGGTCGTCCCATTGCTCGAGCGACAACAACACCTTGTCCCCTTCCGTCGCCCCATTCAGGTGGCGTGCAGGGATGAAAAAGTCGGTGTGGAGGCGTTGGTCGGAGGGTTTCCCGAACCCGTAGTCGCGCACGAGCGTCACCGTCACCACGTAGTGCTCGCGCAGACGCTTGGTCACGCGCTTCACACGGGGCGTCGAGCGCCGGCCGCGCTGCCACCACTCGATTTCCACGGTGTCCCCCCAAAAGGCGTCGGCCGTGTTGTTCTTGGGCACGCGAATCTCGTTTCCGTCAGCCATGCGCACGAAGCCAGTGCCCATGCGGGAAATCTGGATGGTGCCTTCGTTCCCTCCTGCAGAGGGGTCAAACTCCGGCGCCGCCATCACGTACCGGCCACGCCCCAGGTCTTCAAGCTGGCCCTTCTCGGCCAATTCTTCCATGAGCGCCATCACCGCCCGACGCACGTCGTGGTTGAGGATGCCGAGCGCCCCGGAGATTTGCTTGTGGTTGAGGGCCTTGCCGGCGCGCTGCCGGAACACCCGCAGGACGGCTTTCCTCAAGTCGGTGGGGGAGCCGTAGTCCGACTCGCCGTGCATCCCGCGCTGGCCCTTCGAGCCCCGCTTGGACGGTTGTCCGTGGCCGGGTCCCCGTCCCACAAACTTGTCGCCACGTCCACCGCGGCTGCCTTTCCTGCCCATGACCCAAAGATGCGGCTTGTGGGCGAACTTGCGCGTCCATGACGACCCGATTTCTCCCCACCGAATGGCGCGACTACGCTTTGCTGGATTCCGGCCACGGCAAACGCCTCGAGCGGTTTGGAGAACTGACCCTGGTGCGTCCCGACCCCTTCGCGCTCTGGAAGCCGTCCGGCGACCCGCGCGCCTGGACCCGGGCCGACGCCACGTTCGAGCCCAAGGGCCGAACCCACGGCAAGTGGCGCTCCGCACCTGGCACCCCCACCCGGTGGCCGTTGCGGTACCGGTCGGACGCCTTGGATTTGACCTTCGGGTTGGAGATGACCAAATTCAAGCACGTCGGCCTCTTCCCCGAGCAAGCCGACAATTGGGAGTTCCTGGCGGCCAACCTCAAGCCCGGCGACAAGTTCCTGAACCTGTTCGCCTACACTGGCGGCGCGAGCCTTGCCGCGCGCCAAGTGGGCGCCGACGTCATCCACTGCGACGCCATCCGGCAAGTCGTGGATTGGACACGCACCAACATGGAGCGAAGCGGCCTGGACGGCATCCGCTGGGTGGTGGAGGACGCCATGAAATTCGCGCGTCGTGAGGCGAAGCGGGGCAACACCTACCAAGGCATCGTCCTCGACCCGCCCACCTGGGGCTTGGGCCCCAAGGGGGAAAAGTGGAAACTGGAAGACCAGCTCCTGGATCTCATCGACGTCGTCGCCTCGCTGGTGGCCCCCGGAGGGTTCGTGGTCATGAACACCTATAGCGGCATTCCCCCGAGTGCGTTGGAAACGATGTGGTCCCTTGCGTTGCCCGACGCCGCCATCGAGGCCGGGGAGTTGTGCTTGCGGGCAGAGGTAGGCCACGATTTGTCCACCGGATCGATGGTCCGAGTCACCCGAAACGCATGACCTCACAACCCCGATGGTTCACCTTGTTGGCGACCGCCTTGCTCAGCTTGGGCACGCTGCTCCCCAACGAAGCCGCCGCCCAAACCCAGCTCTATGAGCTGCAGGGCTTCCGAGAACTGGCCTTGACCCACACGACCATCGCCATCCTGCCGTTCAAAGGCGCCGCCTTCGTCTCGCCCTTGCAGTCGATGATGCAGGACGACGCGGACATCCGGCGAGAGGCAGACCTGCGTGGGTTGGAAATGCAGGCCACCTTGGAATCCTGGTTCTTGAAGCGGTCCGAGCGCGGCAAGTTCATCGTGCAGGTGCAACCCACCACAGAAACGAACGCCATCCTCAACGACAACGACGTCACCTTGGAGAACCTCACCGAGCGCACGCCCCAAGAGGTGGCCAAGCTCCTCGGGGTCGACGCCATCGTCACAGGAACGGTGCAGGCCCGCCAGCCCTCCATGCTGATGGCCGCGGCCGTGTCGTGGATGAACCAAGGCGGCTCCAACGTCAACTCGTACGCCATGTTGGACTTGGAGGTCTACGACACGGAGTACGGCGAATTGCAATGCAACTACCGCAAGCGCATCCTTCGGTCGCCGTTTGTGGGGGAGTCGAGGTTGCTGCACATTTTGGCCCGAAAAACGTCCAGGCGCATCGCCTACAAGGGCAAGCTCTGAGCATCCGTCGGGCGCATGGGCCGCCCTATTTTTGCGCCATGGCACAGGAAAGCGTGATGCTGGGGCTCAAGCTGCCCACCGACCCGCGTTGGGTGAAGCTCGTGGAGGGCAACATTTCGGAGATTTTGACCGACCACGCGTGGTGCGAGCAAAAGGCCGCGTCCAACGCCATCAGCACCATCGTACGCTTCCCTGAATTGACCGACCTCGTCGAAGAATTGACGCGCATCGCCCAGGAGGAAATGGAGCACTTTGGGATGGTCGTCGAGAAAATCAAAGCCCGCGGCTGGACCCTGGGCTACGAGCGCAAGGACGACTACGTCGGGCAGCTCTCCAAGATCATCAAGCGCGGCGGGTCTCGCGAGGAACAGCTGGTCGACCGCCTGCTCTTCGCCGCCATGATCGAAGCGCGGTCGTGCGAACGGTTCAAGATGCTTTCAGAGCGGATTGAAGACCAGGATTTGGCTTCCTTCTACCGCGAGCTGATGATCAGCGAGGCTGGCCACTACACCACCTTTCTCAAGTTCGCCCGGAAGTACGGGAACGGCATCGACGTGGATGCGAGGTGGCAAAGCTTCCTCGACAAGGAAGCCGAGATCATGCAGGGCTACAGCGTCAAGGAGACGATGCACGGCTGACGCCGGGCTCGCCCAACGTTACCCTGGCGCCCACGTACACCATCCGGCCAAAAATCGGCCCGTACACCAAGCTGGCGTCCATGTTGTTTTCGAAGTCCTGGGACGCGTAGTCCGAGGCCAAATGCGAAGCCACGATCGGGTTCGCCTGCCGGTAGTTGAAGATGTTCTCCACCCCGAGGTAGAGGTCCGTGCCCGGCTTGAACGTGCGGGAGACCTGGCCGTTGACGACGACAAAGTCGTCCTCCAACGTCGCCGCATTCCGCCCGTCGAACACTTCGTTGGGCCGGGGAATCCGCTGCGGCCCCACCCACTGCACCGTCAGGTCGCCCATCCATTGCCCCCCTTGGTCGTTGGCCTTGGACGCGAAACTCCACTGTGTGAAGGCGCGGTGCTTGGGCACGTAAGCGTCCAAAAGCGTGCCTGCGGTCTCGGCGCCCAAGCGCTGCGTGGTGGCGTGCACGAAGCGGTAGGCCAGGCGCATGTCCACGCGCCGGTGCACCGACCACCCCAGCTCGGCCTGGGCGGTCAACGAGCGTGATTCCCGGTCGTCCAGGTTGTAGATGTGCACGGCGTGCGGGTCTTGGTCCAAATCGACCACGGCGCGGTTTTGGAATTCCGTCCAATACCCATCCAGGGCGAAGTCCGCGTCCCGGTACCCCAGCTTGAACTTGCTCGTCAGGTTGAGGCCGGCGTTCCAGCCACGCTCGGGCTCCAGGTCTGCGATGTGCCACACCCGGTTGCTGGCCCACACCCCAAGTTCCTCCATCAACACGTTGGGCGTTCTGAATCCAGTGCCCGCCACCAACTTGAAGGAGGTGTTCTCGGTGGCGCTCCAACGCGCATGCAGGCGGGGGGTCACCACTGTGCCCCACAGGTTGTGCTGGTCGACGCGCAACCCAGACACCACCGTGGCCCGGGGATTGCCCGACCACGTCGTCTCCAAGAACGCCCCAGGCACGCTTTCGGTGCGCGCCAGGCTGTCGTACGTCGGCAAGTCGACAGGCACGGCCGGTGCCGTCCACGTCCCTGACTCGTCGAAGTCGTCGTAGAGGTAACTGACTCCCGCGGAGAACGCCCAGTCCGGCGACCCCATGAAGCCGCTCCGCAGGACTTTGCCTCGAAACGCGTTCTGGACGCCGTCGTAGTTCCGGACCCCGAAGTGGTGCTGGTGTCGGTGGGTCGACAACGACCACTGGCTGCCCCACGACCGGCCTTCCTCGCCCGGGAGCACATACCCCACCTTTGCTTGGACCTCGGCCCGTTGGATGTCCGTGTCCATGGTCCAGCGTGGGGCGACAAAGTCCCCAAACATGCCGCCCTGCCGTTCCATGTCCACGGCGGACAGTGCAACGTTGGCGCGCATCCCGCGGTCCCCGATGAACCGCCATTCGTTGCGGACCACGAAGTCCTGGCGCAGCGGTGTGTCCATGAACCCATCTTGGTTGCGGTCGTTGATGCGACGCCCCATTTCGCCGTGCGTCATCAGCACCGTGGTCCACCGTCGGGAGACCTCGTGCCGGCTGACGTGATTGAATTCCATGCGGCCAGAGCCGCCCAAAAACAAGTTCAAATGGAAGGGTTCGGCGGTCTCGGCGTTGCGGTGGGCGACGTTGATTTGGCCGGTGAAACTCTCGTAGCCCGACGCCACCGTCCCCACGCCTTTGGAGATGTAGATGCTCTCAATCCACGGCCCAGGGATGAATCCCATCCCCTGAACCACGTTCAAGCCGCGAGGGCCCGGCAAGTTGTCGACCAGCAACTGGGTGTACTTCCCAGCGAGGCCCAACATGTGGATTTGACGGGTGCCGGTCACCGCGTCCGTGAAGCTGGCGTCCACCGACGCATTGGTTTCAAACGCCTCGCTCAAGTTGCAACACGCCGCCTTGCAGAGTTCCTGACGGCTGAGCTGTTGGATGTTGATAGGATCCAGCAGCGACACGCTCTGGGAACGCTCCTCAAACACGATGTCCGCGGATTGCAACAACACACCTGGCTCCAAGGGTATCTCCAAGTACGCCTCTCCGCTGTACAGCACATCGACTGTGGTGTAGCCCACCATGCTCACCCGCAAGGTGTCGGGGTTGCGTCGGGGCTGGATCTGGAAAAACCCAAACGCGTCGGTCGTCGTGCCTTCTGCGCTGCCCTTCCACATCACCGTCGCCCCTGGAAGGGGATCGAAGGAGGTCTTGCCGACGTGCTCTCCCGGGGCATGGTCGTGGCCTGAATGGTCCTCAGGAGCGAAGACCTTGCCGCGCAAGGACCCTTGGGCCGATGCTGCACCCAAAGTCGCCAACGCCAAGACCCAAGCCGAAAGGATGCCGCGCATCGCCGTCAATGCTCGTGGTCGTGGCTGGGGCATGAGGCGTGCTCACGGTACTTGCAGCAGCCGTGCATGTTGGCGTACACCTCGTCGCTGGCCTTGAACTTGTCCGTGTCGTGGCCCACCGCGGTGGCCAATTTGTGAAGGCGTTCTTCGTCCCACTTCTTGGCCTTGTACACCACATGCAGGGTGTGCGTGTCCAGGTCGTAGTCGGCCGCCACGATGCCCTTCTGGTCGTACGCGGCTTCAATGCGGTTCTCGCACATGCCACACAGGCCGGACACCCCAAACGTCAACTCCGCCTTCTGCGCCCATCCGGACGCGGCCGAGGTCAAACACACCAACGCAAAAAGAAAACGAGCCATCATGCCTCAAAGGTACGATGGCCCGTTCAAAAAGGGTTGTCACTCAGGTCACTCGCCGGTCAACGACGAGCTCAAGAAGTCGCGGTTCATGCGCGCGATGTTGCTCAGGTCGATGCCTTTCGGGCACTCCACCGCACAGGCGCCGGTGTTGGTGCAGTTGCCGAAACCTTCCTTGTCCATTTGCTCCACCATGCGGGTCACGCGGCGCTTGCGCTCAGGCTGGCCCTGAGGAAGCAACGCAAACTGACTCACTTTGGCCGACACAAACAGCATCGCCGAGGCGTTCTTGCACGTGGCCACGCAAGCACCGCATCCGATGCAGGTCGCCGAGTTGAACGCTTCATCCGCGTCGGCCTTGGGGATGGGGATGGCGTTGGCGTCCAGGGTCTCGCCGCTGGTGTTCACCGACACGTATCCGCCCGCTTGGATCACGCGGTCAAACGCGCTGCGGTCCACCGCCAAGTCCTTCACCACAGGGAAGGCTGAAGCGCGCCATGGCTCGATGGTGATGGTGTCGCCGTCTTTGAACGAGCGCATGTGCAATTGGCAGGTCGTCACACCGCGGCCTGGCCCGTGGGCCTCGCCGTTGATGAACATGGAGCACATGCCACAAATGCCTTCTCGGCAGTCGTGGTCAAACACCACAGGATCGCCGCCCTCGCGGATGATCTTGTCGTTGAGCACGTCCATCATTTCAAGGAAAGACATGTCGCCGGTCACGCCTGAGAGCTGATGCGTCTCGAGTCGTCCTTTGTCTTCTGGGCCGTCTTGGCGCCAAACTTTGAGCGTCAGATTCATCGTTCTGGGTCTTCCTGATTATTTGTAGCTACGCTGCTTCAATTCAATGTTGTCGTACACGAGCTCCTCTTTGTGGAGTTCGGCGTCCTTGGGCGCGCCCTTGTGCTCCCATGCACTCACGAACGTGAATTCGTCGTCGCGACGCAAGGCCTCCCCCTCCTCGGTTTGGTGCTCCTCGCGGAAGTGCCCGCCGCAGCTTTCCTCGCGCTCCAAGGCGTCCTTGCACATCAACTCTCCCAATTCCAACAAGTCCGCCACACGGCCAGCCTTGTCCAATTCAGGGTTGTATCCGTTCAATTTGCCGGGCACGCGCACCTTGGCGTAGAACTCGTCGCGCAAGGCAGAGATGTCCTCAATCGCCTGGGTCAAGCTCTCCCGGTTGCGGGCCATGCCGCAGTTGTCCCACATGATGCGGCCCAACCGGCGGTGGAAGTCGTCCACGGGGGTGTCACCGTCGTTGCCGATGAACTTCTCCAAGCGGTCTTTCACAGCCGCTTCCGCTTCCATGAACTCTTGGGTGTCGTTCGCGATGGCCCCTGTACGGATGTCGTCGGCGAGGTAGTCGCCGATCGTGTAAGGCAACACGAAGTACCCGTCGGCCAAGCCCTGCATGAGCGCCGAAGCCCCCAAGCGGTTGGCGCCGTGGTCGGAGAAGTTGGCCTCTCCAGCCGCGTACAACCCAGGCACCGTGGTCATGAGGTTGTAGTCGACCCACAAGCCGCCCATGGTGTAGTGCACCGCGGGGTAAATCTTCATGGGCGTCTCGTACGGGTTGTCGTCTGTGATCTGGCGGTACATGTCAAACAGGTTGCCGTACTTCGCCTTGACCACAGCCTTCCCGAGCTCCCGAATCTTCTCGTCGCTGGGGTTCTCAAGGTTCATCACGTTCGCCTCGGTCTTGCCGTAACGCTCGATGGCGCTGGCGTAGTCCAAGAACACCGCCTCGCCCGTTTCGTTGACCCCAAACCCGGCGTCGCAACGTTCCTTCGCGGCACGCGACGCCACGTCACGTGGCACCAAGTTGCCGAACGCAGGGTAGCGGCGCTCGAGGTAGTAATCGCGGTCCTCCTCCTTGATGTCGGTGGGCTTCAACGTGCCCTTGCGCACCGCCTCGGCGTCCTCTGCCTTGGCTGGGACCCAGATGCGTCCGTCGTTGCGCAACGACTCGGACATCAACGTGAGCTTGCTCTGGTAGTGGCCGCTCACTGGAATGCACGTGGGGTGAATTTGCGTGAAGCAAGGGTTGGCCATGTAGGCGCCCTTCTTGTGCGCTTTCCACGCCGCACTGACGTTGGATCCCATGGCGTTGGTGCTCAAGAAGAAAACGTTGCCGTACCCGCCGGAGGCCAAAACCACAGCATGGGCGCTGTGGCGTTGAATCTCCCCGGTGACGAGGTTCCGAGCGATGATGCCGCGGGCTTTGCCGTCGACAATCACCACGTCCATCATCTCGTGGCGGTTGTACATCTTCACCTTGCCCTTGGAAATCTGGCGGCTCAACGCCGAGTAGGCTCCGAGCAGGAGTTGCTGGCCTGTCTGGCCCTTCGCGTAAAAGGTCCGGCTCACCTGCACCCCACCAAACGAGCGGTTGTCGAGCAACCCGCCGTACTCACGGGCGAAGGGCACGCCCTGTGCCACGCATTGGTCGATGATGCTCGTGCTGACTTCCGCCAAGCGGTGCACGTTGGCCTCGCGGCTGCGGTAGTCGCCGCCCTTCACGGTGTCGTAGAAGAGCCGGTGCACCGAGTCGCCGTCATTCTGGTAGTTCTTGGCGGCGTTGATGCCGCCCTGGGCTGCGATGGAGTGCGCACGACGTGGGCTGTCCTGGAAACAGAACGCCTTCACGTTGTACCCCATCTCAGCCAACGACGCGGCTGCTGAGCTGCCTGCCAATCCCGTGCCCACAACAATGACGTCGATCAGACGCTTGTTGGCTGGGTTGACCAGGCGAATGTTGTTTTTGTGGTTGGTCCACTGGTCCGCCAAGGGACCTTGGGGGGTCTTTGAATCAAGCATGGGTTCAGCCTTGGGTCATGAAGAGGTACAACGGAATGGACGCGAACGCGAGTGGCACACCCACCGCAAACGCCTTGCCCACCATTTCAATCCAGCGGGTGTACGTCTCGTGGCGCACCCCGAGGCTCTGAAATCCGCTTGCGAATCCGTGCCAGAGGTGGAAGCCCAACGCCGCCATGCCCAACACGTAAAGCGCCACAGCCGCGGCGGCCATGCTGTTGACAGCAGGGTTGAAGTAATCCAACACCACGGTGTGGAGGTCCTTCAACGCCACGCCGTCGACCACTTGGGTTGGCATGTCGCTGAAGTGCATTTTCCACCAGAAGTTCTGCATGTGGGTGACGATGAACACCAACACGACCGTGCCGAGGACCGCCATGTTGCGGCTGCTCCAACCGGAGTTGGCCGACCCTTTTTCCACCGCGTAGCGCACCGGACGGGCCTTGCGGTTCTGCATCGTCAGCACCACGCCGTCCACCAAGTGGAACAGCACGCTGGCGTAGGTCAAATACGAAAGCACCTTGACCGCGGGGAACGTGGTCATGAACAGGGCGTACTCGTTGAAGGCCGTCTGGCCCTCTTCACCAGGGATGAAAAGCTGGAGGTTTCCGAGCAGGTGGCCCACCAAAAACAGGCAAAGAAAAAGGCCTGTCAGGGCCATGGCGTATTTCTTCGCGATGGAAGATTTCAAGATTCCAGAAGAGCTCATTACGTAGGGCGTAGATAGGTCCCTCAAAAATACGCCACCCCAGTCCGGGCGCCAAGCAGAACCATTCTAGACTGCAATGCAGGGGAAAGAAACGGGGAAGGCCCGACATGGACCCTCCCCTTGCGGTCACGCGTGGGCCGGACGTTTCTCCAACATGAGCATCTCGTTGGCCACCACTTCCGTAATGTGCCGGGTCTGCCCTTCTCCATCCTCGTACGTCCGGTACGTCAACCGCCCCTCGACCGCAATTTCCAGGCCCTTCCTCAAGTGTTGACCCGCCACTTCTGCCAGACCGCCCCAAGCGACCACGTCGTGCCACTGGGTGCGTTCCACCTTCTCTCCTTCGCTGTTGCGGAAGTGTTCGTTGGTCGCCAAAGGAAACCGGGCTTTCACCTTGCCGTCGTCGAAGGTGATGGTCTCGGCGTCCTTGCCGAGTCGTCCAATCAATTGGACTTTGTTGCGCAATGCATTCATGGATGTGTGTTTGATGTCTGAGGCCAAACTTCCGGACCTCCATCGCCCCTCAGGCAGGGAGTTCACAGGCGTGGATGCGGGCTTTGCGGGCGCTACCTTTGCGGCCCATGAATGACGTACGCGTTCGCTTTGCCCCCAGTCCCACTGGCCCTTTGCACATGGGCGGTGTCAGGACGGCCCTTTACAATTGGTTGTTTGCCCGCGCCCACGGCGGCACCTTCATCCTTCGCATCGAAGACACGGACCAAGGTCGGTTTGTGAAGGGCGCCGAGGCCTACATCGAAGAGGCCCTCGCGTGGTGTGGCTTGACGCCCGATGAAGGCGTTCAGGCCGGCGGCGATTGCGGCCCGTACCGCCAAAGCGAGCGCACCGCCCTGTACCAAGACGCCGTGCAAACGTTGTTGGACCAAGGGTTGGCCTACGAGGCGTTCGACACGCCTGAGGAGCTGAATGCCCTGCGCAAAGCGGCCGAGCCCGACGTGTGGCAATACGACGCCACGACGCGCGGGGGGCTTCGCAACAGTTTGGCCTTGGGCGCCGACGAGGTGGCCCAACTCAAGGCAGATGGGGCGCCCTTTGTGGTTCGGTTCAAGACGCCTGAGGCGGACGAGGAGGTGGTGTTTGAAGACGCCATCCGCGGGGAAGTGAGCTTTCAAACGGCCGTGCTCGACGACAAGGTGCTGATGAAGGCGGACGGCCTTCCCACCTACCACTTGGCCAACGTGGTCGACGACCACCACATGCGCATTTCCCACGTCATCCGCGGGGAAGAATGGTTGCCGAGTGCCCCGCTGCACGTGTTGTTGTACCACGCGTTTGGGTGGGACCACCCGGTGTTCGCGCACTTGCCTTTGATCCTCAAACCCACCGGAAACGGCAAGCTCAGCAAGCGGGACGGTGATGCGGGCGGGTTCCCTGTGTTCCCGACGAATTGGACCGACCCCAAAAGCGGCGACACCTGGCCTGGGTACCGGGAGCAGGGCTACGCACCGGAAGCCTTCGTGAACATGCTCCTCATGTTGGGTTGGAACCCCGGCGACGAGCGCGAGCTGTTCTCCGCCGAGGAGGCCGCGAAGGAATTTTCCTTGGACCGCGTGGTCAAAAGCGGCGCCCGCTTCAACCCGGACAAGGCGAAGTGGTTCCAAGAGCAGCACCTCCGCGGGTCCGGCTCAGCGCCCCACGTGGCCGCGCTTCACAAACTCGCCTCCGAGAAGGGGTTGAGTTGGGACGAGGCCGCCTGCACGCAGGTGCTGGACATGATGCTGGAGCGCGTGACCTTCTTGCACGACATCGTCGACACGGCCTGGCTCCACGCCGCGCCCACAGACTTCAACGCCAAGCTGGTCAAGAAGAAGTGGAAAGACCAAACCTCAGGGTACCTCGAAGACTTGGCCTCCGAGCTTGCAGCGCTGGAGGACTTCAGCAGCGAAGCCGTCGAGACGCGCTTCAAGGCGTTTTTGGAGGCGAAGGAGCTCGGCTTTGGCCAGGTGCTGTTGCCGTTCCGGATTGCTTTGACGGGCGAAGGCGGGGGGCCGTCGATGTTTGACTTTGCGGCGTTCCTCGGCCAAAAGGCCACCCTCCAACGCTTGCGTGACGGCATGGCCGCCGTGGAAGAGATGCGAAACCATGACTGAGAACAGGATTGAAGTGAACGGCATGCGGGTGTGGGCGCACCACGGCTGCATGGAAGAAGAAGCCGTCATCGGCCAGGAGTACCGCATTGACGTGACGATTTGGGCCGACTTGGGCCCGAGTGCCGCCACGGACGACCTCGACAAGACGGTGGACTACGTGGACGTGTACCGCATCGTGAAGCGCGAGATGGGCGTGCGCAGCAAGCTCGTCGAACAAGTCTGCGACCGCATCGTGAAAGGGCTGCGTACGGAACTTCCGTTGGCCCAGCGCGTCGAGGTCAAAGTGACCAAATTCCAACCGCCCATCGGCGGCGATTGCGACCACATCTCTGTGGTCATGCAGGGCTGATCAGTCCAGCACCATTTCTGGGACGTCGTCCGGCACCACGAGCGGACCGGCCGTGGCGGCAACGATGTCGTCCACGCTGACGCCAGGTGCCCGCTCCACCAGGTGGAACGCCCCGTAGCGGATGTCCAGCACCGCGAGGTTGGTGACGACCCGCTTGACGCACCCCACCCCGGTCAACGGGAGGGAGCACGCGTCCAACAATTTCGACGCGCCCGCGCGGTTCGTGTGCTGCATGGCCACGATGATGTTCTCGGCAGAGGCCACGAGGTCCATCGCCCCGCCCATGCCTTTCACCATTTTGCCCGGGATCTTCCAATTGGCGATGTCCCCGTTGGCGGCGACTTCCATGGCGCCCAGCACCGTCAGTTGCACGTGGCGGCCACGGATCATGGCGAAGGACGTGGCGCTGTCGAAGAAGACGGCCCCGGGCATGGCCGTGATGGTCTGCTTGCCGGCGTTGATCAGGTCGGCGTCTTCGTGGCCTTCCTCCGGGAAGGGGCCCATGCCGAGGATGCCGTTTTCACTTTGAAATTCCACCTCCATGCCGGCCGGAATGTGGTTGGCCACAAGCGTGGGGATGCCGATGCCCAGGTTCACGTACCACCCGTTCTGAACCTCTTGCGCGATGCGCTTGGCGATGCCGTTTTTGTCCAACATGGCGTTCAGTTTGAAGGGGTTTGTGGGCGAACGGTGCGTTGCTCGATGCGCTTCTCGTAGCCTTCGCCTTGGAAAATGCGCTGGACGAAGATGCCCGGCGTGTGGATCGTGTTGGGGTCGAGTTCGCCTTCTGGGACCAGCTCTTCCACCTCGGCCACGGTGATGCGGCCGGCCATGGCCATCATGGGATTGAAGTTGCGGGCCGTGGCCTTGTACACCAGGTTGCCTGCGGTGTCCCCTTTCCAAGCCTTCACAAACGCGAAGTCGGCGGTCAGGGCCGATTCCAGGATGTGGGGCTTGCCGTTGAACTCACGCACCTCCTTGCCTTCCGCCACCTCGGTGCCGTAGCCGGCGGGGGTGAAAAAGGCGGGGATGCCTGCCCCTCCTGCGCGGCAGCGCTCGGCGAGCGAGCCTTGGGGGATCAGGTCGACTTCGAGTTCGCCGCTCAGCATTTGGCGTTCAAACTCGTCGTTCTCGCCGACGTACGAAGAGATCATCTTGCGGATTTGGCGCTGCTGGAGCAACAGCCCCAGCCCAAAATCTTCGACGCCCGCGTTGTTGGAGATGCACGTCAGGCCGCGCACGCCGCGCGTCACCAGTTCTGCGATGCATTGTTCCGGGATGCCACACAGGCCGAACCCACCAAGCATCAAGGTCATGTCGTCCGCGACCCCTTCCAGGGCGGCCCCGGGACCGGAAACCACTTTTGAAATAGCCATGCTGAATAGCGTTGATTCAGGTGTTGATCAGTTGAACAAGTCGTCGTCGTCCAACGGGTCAAAGGTAGGTCCACGCAGTTCCGCGACTTCCCGGCAGGTGAGGGTGTCGCCACCAATGCTCTCCGGACGGAGGAAGTCCTCCTGGCTCACCGCCAACGTTGAATCGGCGTAGACGTCTTTCATGTAGAATCCGTAAATGGGCAGGGCCGTGTTGGCCCCTTGGCCGAGGCGGGTGGTGGAGAAGCGGACCGTCGGGTCTTGGGCGCCCACCCACACGCCGGTGACGAGGTCCGGGGTCAACCCCATGAACCACCCGTCCGTGTTGTTTTGGGTCGTGCCGGTCTTGCCGGCCATGGGCACGCGGATGCCGTCGTAGTCGCGGGCGTCGCTGTCGTACCGCAAGCGGATGCCTGTGCCCATGCGCTTTTGGGATTCCTCATTCCACGCGCCGTCCACCACGCCTTTCATCATCTGCACCACGCGGTGGGCGGTGCGGTCGTCCAAGCCTTGCCGGATTTCTTGCTGGGGCTCGTACACCGGGTTGCCAAACCGGTCTTCAATCCGGGCGATGAACGTGGGCTCCACATACACACCGTGGTTCACGAGAGACGCGTTGGCGCTCACCAACTCGCGAAGGGTCAACTGCGCCACCCCCAAGGCGATCGACGGCACGTTGGGGATGTCGCTCTCGATGCCCAACGCGTGCGCCAAATCAATCACGCGCTTGGTCCCGTAATCCTTGATGAGCTTGGCCGTCACCGTGTTCATGGAGTTGGCCAGCGCGTACTCGAGCGTCACCATCTCCCCGTATTCCTCGTCGCTGTTGTCGGGGCACCACCGGGGTGGGTCGCTGCCGGGAGGCAAGTCGATGCAGGTCTTTTGGTTGGGGAATTCGTCGCAGGGGTCGGCGCCCAAACGCAGTGCCGTGGCGTACACAAACGGCTTGAACGTCGAGCCCACCTGACGGCGGCTTTGGCCCACGTTGTCGTATTGGAAATGCTTGTAGTCGATGCCGCCCACCCACGCTTTGATGTGGCCTGTGGCGGGCTCCACGGAGACCAAACCCGCGTGCAAAATGGCCTTCCTGTGCAGGATGCTGTCCATGGGCGACAAGACCGTGTCGACGGCCCCTTGGTGGGAGAACACCTTCATGGCCACCGGCTTGGCGAACACGCGGCGCATCTCCTCGTCGGTTCGAGCCACCCAGGTGTGGCCACAACCGCCCTTCTCGCCGCTGCACACGTGGCCGCCGCGGCCGTCCTCCAAGGTGGTGGGCTTGATGTAGAAGCCGGGGCGGTTGCAGGACGGGCACAGCTTGCCGATGCCGATTTTGTAGCGGTCGGCGTCGCGCATGGCCACGTCCAAGATCGCCTGACGCGCCCCGGGGTTGATGTCTTCGAAGAAGGGGGCGACCTCCTTGGGGCGGTCCCTCAAATCGCGCTCGAAGCTCGCCTGCAATTCCCCCGCCAAGTGACGGTGGACCGCCTGCTCGGCGTAGTCCTGCATCCGGCTGTCGATGGTGGTCACGACCCGAAGGCCGTCCCGGTAGATGTCGTACGCCGACCCGTCCGCCTTGGCCAGGACGTGGTTCCCGTCCGCGTCCTTCTCGGCCAGCATCTGCTTCAGCTCGGCCCGGAGCGTCTCCCGGAAATACGGCGCCGCCCCTTCGTCGTGGCTCACCCGCTGAAACTGCAGCCCCAGCGGAAGGTCCTTCAGGGAGTCGGCCACGGCGGGTTCGAGGTGGCCGTATTTGACCATTTGGCCCAACACCACGTTCCGGCGGCTCTGCACCAATTCCGGCCGGCGCAAGGGGTTGTACAGCGCGCTGTTCTTGAGCATGCCCACCAGCATCGCCGACTCCTGGACGTTCAGGTCGGAGGCGGATTTGTTGAAGTACACGTTCGCGGCGCTCTCCACCCCCACGGCCTGGTTGATGAAGTCGTAGCGGTTGAAGTACATGGCGACGATTTCCTGCTTCGTGTAGTGCCGCTCCAAACGGGTGGCGATGATCCACTCCTTAGGCTTTTGGAGCACGGCCCGCTCGAAGAAACTGGTGGTCTCGTACTTGTCGGTGAACAGGAGCTTGGCCAGCTGCTGGGTGACGGTGGACCCGCCGCCGCGCTTGCCCATGAAAGCGATCGCCCGGGCCAAACCCATGAAGTCGATGCCGGCGTGCTCGTAAAAACGCGCGTCCTCGGTGCTGATCAGGGCGTCCACGAGGTGGGGCGGCAGGGCTTCGAAGCGCGCGTCCGACCGGTTCTCGGTGTAGTACCGGCCCAGGACCTTGCCGTCGATGGAATAGACGCGGGTCGCGAAGTCCGTTTTGGGGTTGGCAAGTGCCTCGGTTTCTGGCAAGTCGCCCATGCGCGCCATGACCACGAGTCCGGCCAATCCGAGCAACGGCCCCATGCCGACCACCCACAACAACAACGTCCACAGAATGCGCTTCATGGACCCCAAGTTGCACACGCAATGGCCCCAATTCGGACGCCTTTGGATTCGTTGTGAGCAACGGTGCGTGGATTGCATCCACCCGGGGAAGCGGGCGCGTACCTTTGAACCCATGGTTGCCTTGATCAAAGCCGCCCAGCTCCTGCTGAGCTTGTCCATCCTCGTGGTGCTCCACGAGCTCGGCCACTACTGGGCCGCCCGTGCCTTCAAGACCCGCGTGGAGAAGTTTTACCTCTTCATGAACCCCGGGTTCTCCCTCTTCAAAAAGCAAATTGGCGAGACCGAGTGGGGCATCGGGTGGCTGCCCTTGGGCGGCTACGTGAAAATCGCCGGCATGATCGACGAGAGCATGGACACCAAGCAAATGTCCCAGCCCGCGCAGCCCTGGGAGTTTCGGTCGAAGCCCGCTTGGCAGCGGCTCATCATCATGCTTGGCGGCATCATCGTCAACCTCATCCTGGGCTTCGTGATTTACTCCGGCGTCCTCTACACCTGGGGCGAGACCAAACTGCCCAACGTCCACCCCGTCAACGTCGACCCCGTCCTGGAGGACCTCGGCTTCCAAGACGGCGACCGCGTCCTCGGATACAACGGGCGCACCTTGGAGTACTACGGCGACTTGCGGATGGAGGGCTTCAACAAGCGGGTCACCGAAGTCGACCTGCTCCGCGACGGCAAAAAAGTGACCCTCTCCCTGGAGAAGGAACTCGGCCAAGTCTTCATCGATGAGGGCGTGCGCCGTCCTTTCTCGTTGCTGTACCCGTGTGAAATCGCCGAGGTCAGCCCCGAGAGCCGGGCCGAGGTGGCCGGGCTCCAACCGGGCGACCGCATCGTGGCGGTGGGCGACATGAACCTTCCCTACTACGAGACGGTCCGCGAGGCGATCCAAGCCCACCCTGAAACCCCGCTCCGCCTCCTCGTGGAGCGCGGCGGCAAGCAACTGGCCCTCGACGCCGTCCCCGACAGCCTTGGCAGCCTCGGCTTCATGGTCCACCCGGCGGCCCATTACGAGGGCATGTTTGAGACGACCCACCTCGACTACGGACCCCTCTCGGCCATCTCCGCCGGCTACAGCACCGCCTCAGAAACCCTGAAGGATTACGTGCGCTCGATGCGCTTCTTGTTCACCAAGAGTGGCGCGTCGCAGATGGGCAGCCTGGTCACCTTCGGCAGCATCTTCGACGCCGGGTGGAACTGGGAAATCTTCTGGCGCAACACGGCGTTCTTTTCGCTGATTTTGGCCTTCATGAACCTGCTGCCCATCCCCGCGCTGGATGGCGGACACGTGATGTTCACGCTGTACGAGATGATCGCGGGACGTCCAGCTTCGGAGCAATTCCTGGAGCGGGCCCAAATGATCGGCATCGTCCTGTTGCTCACCTTGATGGTGTTTGCCCTCGGAAACGACTTCTGGCGCTTGTTTACCGGAGGATTTGGTTGATTTTAGGGGCATGGGTACCCTCTTGCTTGCCGGCCTCGAATTGTCGGCAGAAGACATCAACGCCTACGGGCTGGTCATCGGCGGCAGCGCCGTCGTCATTCTGTCGTACTTCGCCAACCTTCTGGCACGTCGCACCAACATCCCCAGCGTGCTCGTGCTCATCGGCATGGGCATTGGCATCCGGCAAGGCTTGGAGGCGGTGGGGCTTCACCACATCCCCTTCGAAGGGCTCATCCTGGAACTGCTGGGCACCGTCGGTCTGATCTTCATCGTGCTCGAAGCTGCGCTCGAGCTTGAACTCCGGCGCGACAAGCTCGTCCTCATCCTGCGCAGCGCGACCTTGGCCTTGCTCGCCCTGGGCGCCAGCACCCTCGCCATCGCCTACTTCCTCGAACAATTCTTGGGCATGCCGTGGTTCAACGCCGTGGTCTACGGCATTCCGCTGTCCATCATGAGCAGCGCAATCATCATCCCCAGCGTCGGTGGACTCTCGCCGGCGTCCCGTGAGTTCATGGTCTACGAAAGCACCTTCTCGGACATCTTCGGGATCATGGCGTTCTACTTGCTGCTGGGCAACCAAGAAGCCGCCTCCGGCAGCGAGGTCCTGACCAACATCGCCATCAACCTGTTCGGCACCCTGGCCATTTCCATCGTGGTCGCCTACCTCATGGTGTACGTCCTGCAGAAGATCGAAAGCGGCGTTCGGCTGTTCTTGAGCATCGCCGTCTTGCTGCTCATCTACGCCATCCAGAAGCTGTTCCACCTCAGCCCACTCATCCTGATCCTCATCTTCGGGTTGATGCTGAACAACCACAAGTTGTTCTTCCCCGATTGGTTTGGGCTCACAAACGGCTGGCCAGGCAAACTCCTCAAGGACGAGCGCATGAAGGCCCTGCACCACGACTTCCACATCCTCACGCTGGAGAGCGCGTTTGTCATCCGGACCTTCTTTTTCGTGCTCTTCGGAATGACCGTCAGCTTGGGGGTGCTGTTGGACTTGAACGTCGTGTTCCAAGGCTTGGTCATCTCCGTGTTGCTCTACCTCGTGCGGTTGGTGTTCCTCTTTGTGTTGCGCCAAAAACCCATGTCGCCCCTGCTCTACATCGCGCCAAGAGGGTTGATCACCGTCCTGTTGTTCTTCGCCATCGAGTCGCAGTACAGCGAGCTGGTGTTTCCCGGGTTTGACCAAGGGGTCCTCCTTGTGGTCATCTTGACCACCGCCCTGGTGATGACCGCCGCACTGATCCAACACGGCGACGGCATCCAGCCCGTCGCGGAACTGGATCCAGAGGCCCTTGTCGACGGCGGAGAATTGGCGCTGGCCAACCTGGACACGCCCGTCACCGACGCAGATACCGACGTCCCGGAATCCGAAGAACCCAGCCCTGCAACTCCAGCGTGAACAGCTGGCGCCGCACGTCCTGAAGCGACAGCTTGGCCGCCGCCACCAACGCCCGTTCTGTCCTCGGATGCACCGCATCCAACTGGCCCCACACCGCCACGCACCCTGCAGGCACCCGAACCGCATGGTCGCGGCGCTTCGTGACCCAAGGCGTGTGGTCAGCCATGACTCGCCACAGGGCGTCCGCGTCCGGCACTGGCATGGCCATGTCGTCCACCACGAGGGCCCGGTTTCCAGCCCAACGCACGCCCCATTGCGGCTGGTGAAAGGTGTACAGCTCGCGGTCTTGGTCGTGGGCGCACCTCGCGCTGATCAAGGAGCCGCCCCGGGCCGGACTTTGGACCACGACCGTGGCGGCAGAGAACCCCGAGACAATCCGATTGCGCGCGGCGAACATCCAGCGCTCCACCTTCCGGTCGGGAGGTTGCTCGCTGACCAACAGCCCCCCGGCCTCTTCAATGCGCCGGGCGAGGGGCTCGTGGATGCGCGGAAACACCTGGTCCAGCGCGCATGGCAGCACGGCCACCTGCGCGTGGGGGCGGGGACCCTCCAGCACGCCACGGTGGGCCTGGCCGTCGATGCCGCGTGCCAAGCCACTGACCACGGTGCCGCCGGCCGAGGACCAGTCGCGCGCCACCTTATGCGCGGCGCGGGCCATGTCTGCCGTGCAATTGCGTGTCCCCACCACAGCCAGCGACCTTGACCAAGCCTCTTGCGCAGGCCACGTTCCACGCCAAAACAACACCGGCGGGGCGTCCGTCAATTCCCGCAAAAGCGACGGGTAAGTTGGGTTGTCCAACGTGCACACGTGCATGCCTTCAGAACGAGCTGCCTCGAGCCAACGCGAGGCGGTGTCGCGCCCTGCCATGGCTTCCGAAGGCTCACGCAAGAACCAACGGTCCCACGCTTCGTGCGGGCTGCCCGCGGCTTCCACCCCCCTCAGCACGCGCGCCGGCCCCCATTTGGGCCGTGCCAACAAAGACAACCACCACACCGCATCCTCCGTCATGGTGCAAACCAACCGCGGGTCCGCCGAGGCCCGCATGTGGATTCACAGACGTGGGCCGATGTTTTGCACACGGCGCGGGGAAGCGAGGAATGTGTCGTTATTTGGTCTCATGCGAATTCACATCCTCGCCACCCTGACGTTGCTTTTGGGCGCGTTCAGCGGGTCCTCTCTTTGGGGCCAAACCGTCCAAGGCCGCGTGGTCGACGGCGACCAAGCGCCTGTCATTGGCGCCTACGTGACCAACGGGTCCGCCACGGTGGCCACCGACCTCGACGGCGCGTACCGACTGGACTTGACGCCCGGCGTCCACACGTTGGTGTGCTCGTTCATTGGCATGGCCGACCAACGCAAAGAATTCACCCTTGCCGCCGGCCAAGAATTCACCTGGAACCCCGTGATGGTCTCTGCCGCAGAGGCGCTGGGCTTGGTGGTCGTGTCGGCCGGGCGGTTTGAACAAGATGCTTCGGAGGTCACCGTCTCGCTGGAGGTGCTCCAGCCTGCGCTGGTGGAAAACAAGGCGACCACCACGTTGGAAACCGCCATCGAACAAACCCCTGGCGTGAGCCTGGTGGATGGGGAGCCCCAGATCCGGAGTGGAAGCGGCTTTTCCTACGGCGCCGGCTCGCGCGTCATGGTGCTGGTGGACGATTTGCCCGTCCTCAGCGGAGATGCCGGACGGCCCACCTGGGGGTTTCTGCCGCTCGAAAATTTGGAACAAATCGAAGTTGTCAAAGGGGCCAGCTCGGTGCTCTACGGGAGCGCCGCACTGAGCGGGGTGATCAACATCCGCACGCGCTTCCCCGACGCGCGGCCGTTGACCCGCGTGAGCCTGCAGCACGGCGTGTACAGCGACCCACGGAGCGCAGAAACATCCAAGTACTGGAACGGCCGGCTGCAGCAATCCAACCTGCGGTTCTTGCACAGCCAACAGCTGGGAGGTTGGGACATGGTTGTCGGGGGCAACTTCCTGGGCGACGACGGATTCAAGGGCCCTCAAATCAACCTCGACAGCCTGACTGGGGCGCCCCTGGACACGGCGTCGATGGCCTACAACCCCTTGAGCGTGGACCGGTGGGGTGCCAACGCCCAAGCCCGCTTCAACGTGAACCTTCGCCGGCGCGAAAGTGGCATTGATGGACTGACTTACGGCATCAACACGAATTGGCAGAAGGGCGAATCGCTGAACACCCTGATTTGGGAAAACAGCTCCTCCGGCCTGTACTCCAGCAGCACCGGCGCCGCCACGCGCACCAAGCAATTGGTGGGGACTGTCGACCCGTACGTGGAATACACACGGCCCTCTGGGGTCCGACACAGCCTTCGCAACCGTTGGCAACACCTCGTCAACAACAACGACAACGGCCAGGGCAACGCCAGCGACGTGTTCTACTCTGAATACCAAGTGCAGGTGCCCGACGAGGCGCTGGGGTGGGAAGGCGGCACGCTCACTGCAGGGGCGGTGCACCAATTGACGATGGGGCAAGCGGAGCTCTACAGCGGCGGCAACGAGGATGGCGTGAACCAAGCGCGCAACAGGAGTGCATATGCCCAGTTGGATCAAAAGTTGGGCGAGCGCCTGAATTTGAGTGTGGGAACGAGGTACGAGCATTTCTCGATCAACGACTCCACGGCCGCCAAGCCCGTGTTCAGGGCGGGGCTCAATTTCCAAGCGGCGGAGGCCACGTGGTTGCGGGCCAGCGTGGGGCAAGGCTTCCGTTTCCCGACCATCGCAGAAAAGTTCATCCGCACGGGACTCGGTCCCTTGCAGGTGTACCCCAATGCCGGCCTCCACCCAGAAACCGCCATCAACATCGAAGCCGGATTCAAGCAAGGCTTGAAGGTGGGGGCATTCCAAGGCTTCCTGGACGTGGCCGGATTCTTCCAGGAATACGACGATTTCATCGAGTTCACCTTTGGCCAGTGGGGCACCTTCGCCGACCCGTTGGCGGGCTTGGGGTTCCGGAGTTTGAACACCGGCAGGAGCCGCGTGACTGGATGGGAAACCTCCTTGATGGGCCGCTGCACGTGGGGAGAGACGCAGTTGAACGTCTTGGCCGGGTACACGTACACCAACCCCATCAGCCTCACCCCGGACTTCAATTACGACCCAGAACAAACCACGGTCGGCGGCATCACCTACCTCAACACCAGCTACGACACCACTGGCCACATCCTGAAGTATCGGTCGCAGCACCTCGTGCGATTCGACGCGGAATTGTCCCGTGGGCCCTGGTTCTTGGGGCTGAGCGCGCGGTACCAAAGCGCCCTCCAAAACTTCGACGCGGCCTTCCTCGCCTTCGAGCAACTCGGCGTCGTGGATTGGGGACTGCAAGATTGGATCGACGCCCACCCCGACTTGCCGTGGTTGTTCGACCTCCGGGCCGGGGTGAACGTCTCCGAAGCCCACAAGCTGTCGCTGGTGGTCAGCAACCTGACCAACGCGGAATACAGCATCCGGCCCCTTGCGGTCGAGGCGCCGAGGCTGGTGAACGTGGTGTACACCCACGAGATCCACTGACGCGATGAAGGTGCTCGTTGTGATTCCGGCCCGGCATGGGTCGACCCGCTTCCCTGGCAAACCCCTGGCCCTGGTGGCTGGCGTCCCCATGATCCAGCGCGTTTACGAACGAGCGGCCAGCGCCGGGCCTGAAGCCTGCGCCAAAGTGGTGGTCGCCACGGACGACGCACGCATCTCCGACGTGGTGCGCGGCTTTGGCGGGGAGGCGGTCATGACCTCGGCAGATTGCCCCAACGGCACGGTCCGCTGTCATGAAGCCGTTGAGGCGCTTGAAGAGCAAGGAGAACAATTCGACGGGGTCCTCAACGTGCAAGGCGACGAGCCGTTTGTCCATCCAGACCAAATCGCCCAGCTCGCCGAGATGCTTCGCAAGCCCGACGCCGCGGTGGTGACCCTGGCCAAGTCCATGCCGGCCGACCCTGAAATCCGTTCGCCGCACCGCGTCAAGGTGGTGCGGGATTTGGCCGGGCGCGCCCAGATGTTCAGCCGCAGCCCCATCCCCCACGGCGACGGGCCTTGGATGCAGCACGTCGGCTTGTATGGGTTCACGCGAACGGCCTTGGAAGCCCTGGTCCAACTGAGCCCCACGCCGCTTGAGTTGCGTGAAAAGTTGGAGCAGTTGCGGTGGCTCGACCACGGTTGGCGCATCGACGTGGGCACCACCACGCACCTGACCCCGTCCGTGGACACCCCGGAGGATTTGACGGCGATTGAGGGGTTGATTGCCGACGGAAATTTGGGCGCCTGACGCCTCGGAATCAGGCGAAAGCACAGCGTATCTTCGCGGTCCGCACGCGTTGTGCGGGACAGAATCTGCCGAAATGAACGCACGACTGACGGGCGCCGCATGCGCCGCTGTTTTGGCCCTCGCCATGGGCTGCAACCCCTCCACTGACATGAAGACCGACTACGTGACCCAAGCCTCGGAGCTCCCCACGCCTCCGGACGTGGCGAAGAAGCCGCACACCACCGACATCCACGGCCTGCAACTTCAAGACGACTACTTCTGGATGCGCTTGAGCGACGCCCAAAAAGAGGCGGAACAACCCGACGCGCAAACCGAGGACGTGGTGGCGTACCTCGAGGCTGAGAACGCCTACAAGAAGACCGTGATGGCACCTACGGAAGCCTTGCAAACCAAAATTTACGACGAGATCGTGGGGCGCATCAAGAAGGACGACGAGAGTGTGCCTGTCCTGGACAAGGGCTACTGGTACTACTCCCGGTACGAGGAAGGCAAGGAGTACGCGTTCTCCTGCCGCAAGAAAGGCTCCATGGACGCCGAGGAAGAGGTGATGCTCGACCAGCCTGCCATGGCTGAAGGCCACAACTACTTCGCCATCGGTGGACGCAGCGTGAGCCCTGACAACAACTTGCTGGTGTACGGCGTCGACACCGTCAGCCGCCGCGAATACACACTGTACGTCAAGGACTTGCGCACGGGTGAGGTGCTGGAGGACCGCATCCCCAAGACCACGGGCGGCGCGACTTGGGCCAACGACAACAAGACCCTCTTCTACACCAAGAAGGACCCCGTGACATTGCGTTCCTCGCAGATCTACAAGCACGTGTTGGGCACCGACGTGAGCGAGGACGTGCTGGTGTTTGAGGAAAAAGACGAGACCTTCTCGTGCAGCGTGGGCAAGACCAAGAGCGAGGCCTACCTCGTCATCGCTAGCTACGCCACTGTCAGCACCGAGTACCGATTCTTGGACGCCAACACGCCCAACGGCGAATGGAAGATCATCCAGCCGCGTGAGCGCGATTTGGAATACAGCGTCAGCCACTTCGGCGACCACTTCTACTTGGTGACCAACAAGGACGCCAAGAACTTCAAAGTCGTCAAGACCCCGGTGTCCGCCACGACCCAAGAACACTGGGAAGATGTGATCGGGCACCGCGACGACGTGCTGCTTGAAGGCATCGACATCTTCAACGACTGGCTTGTGGTGGACGAGCGCAAGGCGGGCTTGACGCACCTGCGCCTCATCCGCTGGGACGGAAGCGCAGACAAGCACATCCCGTTCGACGACCCGGCCTACTCTGCCGGCGTGGGGGCCAACCCAGACTTCAACGCCAAGAAGTTGCGCTACAGCTACACTTCGATGACCACGCCGAGCTCGGTGTTGGAGTACGATTTCGAAACAGGCGACATTGCGCAGTTGAAGCAGCAAGAAGTGTTGGGCGGCACGTTTGACCCGGCCAACTACGTGAGCGAGCGGATCATGGTGGAAGCCCGCGACGGCGCCAAGGTGCCCGTGAGCATCGTCTACCGCAAAGGCACCGAGCGCAACGGCAAGAACCCCTTGCTACTTTACGCCTACGGCAGCTACGGTTACAGCATGGACGCCGGGTTCTCGGTGGGACGCTTGAGCATGTTGGACCGCGGGTTCGTGTACGCCATGGCCCACATCCGCGGCGGAAGCGAGATGGGGCGCCACTGGTACGAGGACGGCAAGCTGTTCAACAAGATGAACACCTTCACCGACTTCATCGACTGTGGCCAAGCCATGGTGGACGAAGGGTTCACCACACCCGACCACATGTACGCCATGGGCGGCAGCGCAGGCGGATTGCTGATGGGTGCCGTGATGAACATGGCGCCAAGCCTGTTCAACGGCGTCATCGCGGCCGTGCCGTTTGTGGACGTCATCAACACCATGCTCGACGAGAGCATTCCGTTGACCACCGGAGAATTTGACGAGTGGGGCAACCCCAAGGACAAGGCGTACTTCGACTACATCATGCAGTACAGCCCGTACGACAACGTGGCGGCCATGGACTACCCACACACCCTCATCACCACGGGGTACTGGGACAGCCAGGTGCAATACTGGGAGCCTGCGAAGTGGATCGCCAAACTGCGCGACATCAAAACCGACGACAACCTCCTCATCATGGACTGCAACATGGAGACCGGCCACGGCGGGGCTTCAGGACGGTTCGAGCGCATCAAAGAGGTCGCCCTTGAGTACGCGTTCATGTTCATGCTTGAAGGCATCGACGAGTGAGCGACGTTCGACGCTACCGCGCCTTGACGCGCGAAGAGCTGGAAGGCCTGGAGCTGGAATTCGCCCGCTTCTTGGCCTCCCAAGGCATGCCCGCCACCGAGTGGGCCCGTGTGTCCTCTGAAGAGCCCGGCAAGGTGGAGGCGCTAATTTGGGAGTTCAGCACCATGTTTTGGGAAACCACCACGTCGCGCCTGACCTACCTCGAGCGCAACGACGGCGGCGACCAATGGTACTTCAAGTTTGGGGAAGACTCTGCGCAACTGCTGCGCATCGATCCTGAGGGCACCCAGTTCCGCGGGGCCAAATCCTACCCCCAAGAGGCCCGAGGCCAAGAAGTCTTCCTCATCCTGGAACAAGGCGCCACACCCGTGCCGGGCGAACGCCACGACAGCCTCGACGAGCTCTTCGCGGCAGCCCACTGACCTGAAGGTCAGCCCGGACAAGTCAACGCCAGCCCATCTGGGCCATCCACGAGGCGAAGTCCCCTTGGCTGAGGTCGAGGTGGTGGGCCACCAGACCGGCCTCTTCGGCGCCCCGAACGTGTTGGATGCTGTCGTCCAAGAACAACGTCTTGGCTGGGTTCAATCCGTGCAACCCGCAGACGTGCAAGAACGTGACGGGGTCCGGTTTTTTGACGCCCAAATCGTGGCTGTAATGCGCCACTTCAAACGCGCCCCAAAACCGTGACGCGTCGGGCAGCGTGCGTTCCAGATCCTGCTCGAACTCGGTGGCGTGGATGGCGTTGGTGTTGCTCAAAAGAAACAACCGCGTTTGGGTGCCCAACTCGGCCACAAGCTCGGCCCGCTCGGGCGGCATGCCCGTCAAAATGCAACACCAAGCCTCGTGCACTTGGGCTTCTGTGGTGCCTGGGGCGCAACGGCCCAAGAGGTGCCCGTAAAAGGTGGCGCGGTCCATCTTTCCTGACTCCAGGGCGTCAAACCACGGCGACTGAGAAGCCTTGTGGTACAGCGAAGCGAACTCGGTGTCTCCGAGTGCGGCAAACGCCTTGGGTGGCGCGTCGTAATCGATGTCGTACAGGACCCCTCCAAAATCCAGGATGACCGCGTCGAGGTCTTGCAGGCGCACTGGCTCGTTCATGGCCAGCTCAAAGGCGCTTCAACCAAGCCTTCTCGTGGCCGCGGGCCCGGGCGTCGGCCAAAGCCTCGCGAGCCTCGCCTTCCGAGACGAAGCTTCCCAGCGCCACCACCGTCAATTGATTGTGGTCTTGGAAATGCAACGAAGACTCAAACCCTTCGCGTTCGAGGGAAGCCGCCAAATTCAAGGCGTTGGCTTCCACAGAAAAGGCCCCACCCACAATGAGGAACTTGATGTGCTGAACAGGCGCTTCCTCGATTGCCTCGACAGGTTCAGCGACGACAGGCTCGGGAGACGGCTCGGGGACGGGGACCATGACCCGAAGGCCACCGGCCTTGGGCACGCCGGCCTCCACATCAAACTCCAACAACCCTTCCCATCCTGTGCGCTCGACGAATTCAGCCAGTCCCTCTGCGGGCGGCATGGCTACCTCCACCTCCAACGCAGCATGCGCGGTAGGGGCGTACGTCGCGGCCACGGGAGCCGCGTTCCACAACGGGTTGGACCCCAACATGATGTCCGAACCGGTGGGGTGCGAGAGCAACCATGCCCCGCCCAAGGTGAGCGGAATGGCCACCGCCGCCGCGGCACGCGCCAATTGGGTGCGCCACGGCACAGCGGTCTCGTCGCGCTTAGGCAACGACACCACCTTCGGTTGCGTCTTGGAATCCTCGTCGGCGACCAGAGTCGCTGGCGCAGTGGCCGTCACGGACTCGAGCGGGGACAGCGCGATGCTGGCGTGGCCAAACGAGCCGAGCACACGCTCGAACTCCGCGTCGGCCACAAAGCGCAACTGCGCGTCGGCCTCTTGGTAGAGGCGACCAAGGCCTGGCAATTCGGCGGTGGCTCCGTCGTCCAGTTGGGCCTTCAACGCGTCGACCAAGGCGTCCACAGCTTGGAGCGCTTCGGGGTAGGCCACGCCGTGTTTGGCCATCAACTCGCCTGCCACAAGGCCGTCGTTGGTGGTCAACCGCGGGTTGAAGAGCACATCACGCGACGGGGGGACGATTTGCTGTTGGGCTTCGTCGTACCACGCCGAACGCGGGTTGCACACAAAGCCACCCAACCCCGGAAGCATGACGCAGTCGTGGTCCCAAAACATGCCAGGCAACGCCTGAAGCACGTCGGCAGGAGTCAGCGGGGCAGCGTGACGAAGTGAATCCATGAGGGCAAGGTAAAATTCAGGCGTGGTCGTGCACAAACTTTCGCGCACTTTCTGCCCAGACCAGCCAGTCCACGCCCAACGAGAGGGGCACGTGCAACCAATCCTTCATGGCCCGCCCCTTTCCCGACGGGTCGAACCGCATGGCCTCCGGGTGCGTCGCCAGCAGGTCGTCCACACGTCTGCAGCCAAGTTTGAAGACGAGGTCGTCGTGGTACCTGAGCGCAAAGGCCTTGCCCTTCACTTGCAAACTCGGGTGGCCAAACAACTTGCCACGCGTCACGTCCTCGGCGCCTTCCATGGCCTGGGCCATGGCGTCGAATTGGGTTTCAGCTGCCGTCATCTCAACAGGAAAACATGGCCCTCCAGCAACAAGGGACCTCCCTCCTGCTCGATGCGGACCTGGTAGAAATACATGCCGTCCGGGGCGTAGTGGTCGCCGCCATCGACGTTGCCCAACCACGGCTCCTCGGGATCAGCGGACTCGAAGATGACCTCGCCCCACCGGTTGAAGACCTTCATCCAAAACCCGCGCAAATCCTCGCCTTCCACCTTGAAAACGTCGTTGATGCCGTCGCCGTCGGGGGTAAAGCTGTTGGGGACGTAAACCGGGTAGAAGACGTCGACGTAGGTAGAGTCTTGGCCGGAGCATCCGGTGGAATCCGACGCCGTCAGGACGTACCACCCCGGTTCAAGCACGGTCAGGACCGGCGTCAGGCAGGTGTCGCAATCGACGTTCTCGGCGGGGGTCCAGTACGCGCCCGTGCCTGCGGTGCTGCCCAGGAGACGCACCTCGTCCAGCCACGACACCTCCCGGTCCGGCCCGGCTTCAATGAACGGCGGCTGGGTCACGTACACCGTCACCTCGTCGCTGGCCGTGCACCCTTCGCTGTCGGTGACGAAGACCGTGAAAGTTTGGGTGAAGTTGGGGAACACCGCTGTGGTGCCGCTCCCGGCGGAGATCGCGAGTTCCGCGGGCTGCCACTGGAACGTCGAGTTGGGGTCGTTGCCTGCGGCGGACACCTCGAAGGATTGGCCCCGGCACATCCCGCCGTCCTCGCTCGCGTACGCTTCCGGCACGCGCACTTCCACCGTCATTTCGTCCGTCCCGATGCCGCACACGTTGGCGATGGCCACGCTAAAGGTGGTCGTTTCCTCGGGCGAGGCGTACGGGAATTGCAAGCTGGCGTCGTTCACGAATTCGGCCGGGCTCCACAACCACTGGTCGCCCTCCGCGCCTGGCAATTGCAGCCCAAACCCCTCACAGATGCTCTCGGTCGGGTAGGTTTGGCCTCCCGGCGGCTCAGGCACCACCGTGATGGACACGCTCGCCTCGTCTGAACAGCCCAAGTCGTCCGTGAGGACCACGTTGTAGGTCACGCTCTGGGTCGGCGCGGCTTGGACGGAAATGGCGTTGGGGTTGTCAAGCCCTGCCACCGGGAACCACTGGGCGTTCGCCGCGCCGTCGGCGATGAGCGTCACCTCGTCACCCAGGCAGATCTCCGCGTTGCCTGGGATCACGTCGGCCACCACCTGCTGCACATTCACCTCGATGGAGGCGCTCCCTTCGCCGCATTCGTTCACGTCGGTCACGCTGTAAATCGAGGTGCCCAAGGGCGGCTCGAACACCTGCACCGCTTGGGTCAAGTCCTGCATGTAGGCGTTGGCCGTCCACTCCAAATCCGGCGACCCGTTGGCAATCAACTCCACCGTCTCGCCCGCGCACAGCGGCTCAATGGGCATGATGTTGGGGTTGGGTGGGGTTTGGATGTTCACCTCCAAGTTGGCGTCGACCGGCTCCAAACACCCCGTCGGGTCGGTCACCGTCAAGATGACCTCGTACGACCCCGGGCCCGGGAAGGTGTGGGTCGGCTCGTACTCCGTGCTCACCTGGTTGTCGTCGAAGGTCCAGAGGTAGTTGTACCCCACGGTCGACGTGTTGTCGAACTCGACGTCCAGCCCGTCGCAGAGCACCCCCTGGGTGGCCACGTCGATGCCCACGTTCAGCTCCCCCAGCTCAAACTTGAACACCCCCAAATTGCAGTTGGGGCTGTCGTTGGTGGAGCTCCACGCCCCAGGCGTGGTGGGCAGGTCGCTGTTGCCGCCGCAGCCCGCGCACATGGCTTGGTAGACCGTTCCGTCTTTGTCAAAACGCGAGGTGCCTCCGTCCACGTGCTCGTTGCTCTCGTCGCCGCCGAAGTACGTCGCGTAGTTGAGGTCGACGCCCCCTGGGTCCATCACCCCCAACCAAAAGTCCGAATTGTCCGTGTCCAGTTGGTAGCCTTCCTCCGTCACCGGCATGCCGCTGGTGCCGGACGTAAAAATGAACGGGCTCGTGTTGTTGGTGGCGCCGCCCCAGCCGCTCATGTACACCTCCCCGCAGTCACTCACCAGGAAGGCCGTGGGACTGATGTCGATGCTCCCGAAGTTGTCGGGGTCGCCCACGCGGGTGTGCCAGACCAAATCGTCCAGCGCCGGCGTGAAGCACGCCACGAACTGCCCTGCCGTCGGGCTCTCGTCGTACGTGCCGGCGGTGATGGGCTTGCCGCCGATGCTTTGGCCGTAGATGTACACTTGGCTGATGGGGTCCACTTGGACGAAGTAGGCCTGGTCGTAGTTGTTGGTCCCAAATAACGTCGCCCCCGACGGCGCCCCACCGCCCACCGGATACCTCACCACAAACCCGTCGCACAGGCCCCCAAACGAATCGTCGGCGGCGTTGGCCAGGGTCGGGAAGTTGCCTGAAGACGTCCCGCCGCACACCACCGGCTCCCCGCCGGGCGTGAACTGGATGCCGTACGCCGCGTCCTCACCATTCCCGCCCAAGAAGGTGGAGAATTCCAAGGTGCTGAGGTCTTGCGACAGCCGGAACACCACGGCATCCGTCGAGCCGCCGCCGAAGGCCGGGCTGGGGGAATTGACTTGGGGGAAGTTGTCTGCCCCGGTAACGCTGGCCACCCAGGGTTTGTCGTCGGCGTCGACGTTGACTTCCCCGCGAAACACGTCGCCGTAGTTGTAGTTCAGGTAGTCGCCGCGGTTCACCCCCGACGGCCCGTCCGACCCTCCGATGAAGGTCGACGCCTCCAGCGTGCAACCCGCGTCCACGTCGCTGAACCGCATCACAAACAGGCTTGCGCCGTTGGACAGCCCGCCCCCGCCAGGGTAGTTGCAACAGGCGTCCAAATTGACCGACGGCCCGTTGTCGTAACTCGTGTCAAACGCCCCGTCGGTGGTGGGGAAATCCGCCGAACCCGTGGTGCCCAGGATGTAGATCGCGCCCTGGCTGTCTGCGACGATGCTCGACGGCACGTCGAGGGCGCCGCCCCCGAAAACCGTGCTGTACTCCAGCGCCGTCCCGTCGGCTGAAAAGACGGAGAATCCACAATCGAACGGCCCGGAGGCAAACGTCATGCCCGTGGAAATTGCGCCGGCGGTGGTCGGGTATTCTTCCAAGTTGCCGTTCCACAGGGCGGTGCCGCCCAAGGCCCGCGCCTCGTCGTCGTACGCCGCCGTGAACCCCCAGTTGCTTTGGGTGGACCCGATGTAAGTGGCGAACACGATGTCGGGGTCGATGACCAAGGGGTGGCCAGGGTCGTGGTCGCCCACGGCGAAGGACACGGTTGCGCCCTCGACCACGTACGCGACCTTCACCTCGCGCAGCGAGCCGTCCACGTCCTGGTAGGCGTAAGGTTTGCCCCAACGGGCCTCCGCCGTGGTGCCAAGCTGGAAGGCGATGCTTCCGTCGGGTTGCAGCGTCAAGTCCACGCCTTCGTGGCGCACAGACAGCGCGGCCAAGTCGGCGCCTGGCTGGACAATCCAGTCCTCTTTCCAACCCGGACCCGGCAAGTCCGCCCGGTCGCCCGGGGAGCGCGGACCCACCCGCAAATCGATGCCCGGCCAAACGTCCAGCAACTTGAACCGCGTCGACGGCACGAGGCCCTCGGCCCATCGGTTGGGGTCGTTTCCGAGGTAATAATTGACTTTGTGCCCCGCCTCGGTCAGCGATTGTCGTGCAGGGTGCGGCTGGCTGCCTTCCCAATGGATGCGCCAGGCGTGGCTGTGCACGGTCGCGTCAGGATCGGTGGGGTCCAAGGCGCCCGTCCGGTCGTACCCATGGGCCCACAATTCGTCGTAGCCATCACCAGCGACCCAGACCGCCATCCCTTGGTCCTCCAGCCAGGTGATGCCGCCGGCCCAGTCGGCCCGCATCTGCACAGGCGCATCCCATTGGCCTTCGTTGGGGATCCAGTCTTGGGCCCAAGTGACAAGGCCGGAGCCGAGGATGCATGCCGCCGCCAACCACATCCGAATCGCCCAGGCGCGGGGGCCCAGGACAAGGCGGGTTTGGGAAGGGAAAAGCGGCAGCATCACAACGAAAGTACGCCACCTGAGAACGCCGGGTCAGGAGAGCTCGTCGCTCAACAGCCGCATCTCAATGGACGGGGCCATTTTTTCGTGCAGGATGCGGTACACCGCCTCGGCGATCGGGATGTCGACTTCGAACTTGTGGTTCATGCCGTGGATGCCCTGAGACCCGGTGAACCCTTCTGCGACCATGTCCATTTCCAGGATGGCCGATTTCACCGTGTAGCCCTTGCCGATCATGGTGCCCAGGGTCCGGTTCCGGCTGTGGGGGCTGTACGCCGTGACGAGCAAATCGCCGAGGTAGGGGCTGCCCTTCACGTCGCGGTCGACCTCGTGCACCGCAGCCAAGAACCGCTTCATTTCCTGGCTGGCGTTGCTCACCAGGACGCTGATGAAGTTGTCGCCGTAGCCCAAACCGTGGGCGATCCCCGCGGCAATGGCGTACACGTTTTTCAGGACGGCCGCCAGCTCTGCGCCGACGACGTCGTGGGTGGTTTGGACCCGGATGTAGCGGGTCTCAAGCAACTCGGCGAAGGCCTCGGCGTGGTCGAGGTTGGGGCACGCCACCGTGAGGTAGCTGAGCTTTTCACGGGCGACTTCCTCGGCGTGGCACGGGCCACAGATCATCCCGATGTTCTCGTACGGCAGGTCAAATTCCTTGTGCAGGTAACGCGCCGGGATGCTGTCGTATTCCGCCACCATGCCCTTGATGGCCGAGAAGACCACCTTGGAGGAAAGCCCCTGGATGTTGCGCTCCCGGAAAACGTCGTTCAAGTACAGGCTTGGGATGGCCACCACCAGCATGTCGCAGGCGTCCACAACGGCTTGCATGTCGGTGGTCACGTGAAGCTTGGCCGTCGGCAGACTGATGCTTTGGCTGTGGCGGGGGTTGTGGCCGTAGTGCTGAAGCTCGTTGGCCGTCTCCTCGCTGCGCACCCACCAGTGGAGGGTGTCCACGTTGGTGCACAGCATCTTGGCGATGGCTGTGGCCCAACTTCCGCTGCCGAGGATCCCCACGTTCATGGCGGCAAAGGTAATCGCCTCGGCTTGGGCTGTCTGAAGGCGCGGCGTACCTTCGCGCGCGAATCCCGGCCCAGCCGGAGGAACCCCAGGAACCATGAGCGAAGACGGATTGAAGAAAATCATCAGCCACGCCAAGGAGTACGGCTTTGTCTTTTCCAGCAGCGAGATCTACGACGGCTTGAGCGCCGCCTACGACTACGGCCAACTCGGCAGCGAGCTGAAGAACAACATCAAGCAGTACTGGTGGACGGCCATGGTGCGCATGAACGAGAACATCGTCGGCATCGACGCGGCCATCTTCATGCACCCCACAACTTGGAAAGCCTCCGGGCACGTGGACGCCTTCAACGACCCGCTCATCGACAACAAAGACAGCAAGAAGCGCTACCGCGCCGACGTGCTGATCGAGGAGCACATCGCCAAGATCGAGGCCAAAATCAACAAGGACGTCACCAAGGCGGCCAAGCGGTTTGGCGACGCCTTCGACGAGGCGCAGTTCCGCAGCACCAACCCCCAAGTGCTTCGCCGCCAAGGCGACATCGACGGCATCAACGCGAAGTTCAAGGCGGCGATGGACGCCGAGGATTTGGGCGCCGTCAAGACGTTGATCGAGGACTTGGGCATCACCTGCCCGGTGAGCGGCTCCAAGAACTGGACCGACGTGCGCCAATTCAACTTGATGTTCAAGACCGAGCTCGGCGCCGTCAGCGGCGACTCCGGCGCGGTCTACCTCCGTCCCGAGACGGCGCAAGGCATCTTCGTGAATTACTTGAACGTGCAGAAGAGCGGGCGGATGAAGCTTCCGTTTGGCATTGCGCAGATTGGCAAGGCCTTCCGCAACGAAATCATCGCACGCCAGTTCATCTTCCGGATGCGGGAGTTTGAGCAGATGGAGATGCAGTTCTTCATCAAGCCCGGCACCCAAACCGAGTGGTACAACCACTGGAAAGAAGCCCGCATCAAGTGGCACAAAGCCCTGGGCCTCGGCGAGGAGAACTACCGCTTCCACGACCACGTCAAGTTGGCGCACTACGCCGACGCCGCGTGCGACATCGAGTTCAACTTCCCCATGGGCTTCAAGGAGCTCGAGGGCATCCACTCGCGCACGGACTTCGATTTGAAGCAACACGAGGAGTTCAGCAACAAGAAGCTGCGCTACTTCGATCCGGAAACCCGGGAGAGCTATGTGCCTTACGTGCTGGAGACCTCGATTGGGTTGGACCGCATGTTCTTGGCCGTGCTCAGCAGCGCCCTCCGCGAGGAGACGCTGGAGGATGGCAGCACGCGCACGGTGATGCGCCTTCCGTTCGCGTTGGCGCCGGTGAAAGCCGCCGTGTTGCCGCTCATCAAAAAGGACGGCCTGCCTGAAAAGGCGCGCGAGGTGCTGGCGAAGTTGCAGCTCCACCACAACGTCCAGTACGACGAGAAAGACGCCATCGGCCGTCGCTACCGTCGCCAGGACGCCATCGGCACGCCGCTTTGCATCACCGTGGACCACGACACCCTCGAGGACCACGCCGTGACCGTACGCAACCGCGACACCATGCAGCAGGAGCGCATCCCGATTGCCGAATTGAACGCCTACGTGGACGGTTTGGTCAGCATGGCCTCCTTGTTCTCCGCTTGACCCCACACCCTGACGACCCCCTCAACATGAACCTGAACGACCTCGACCTTCAAGGCAAACGCGCGCTGGTGCGCGTGGATTTCAACGTCCCCCTGGACGACGCCCAACACATCACCGACGACACCCGCATCTGCCGGGCGGTGCCCACCATCCACGCGTTGCTGGACGGCGGCGCCTCTGTGGTGCTCATGAGCCACTTGGGTCGTCCCAAGGGGCCCAGCGCGGAGTTGTCGTTGAAGCACGTGGTCGGACGCCTGTCTGACTTGCTCGGACGGCCTGTGAAGTTTGCCGAAGACTGTGTGGGCGACAAGGCCCTGGACGTCACCCAAGGCCTCGAGCCAGGCGAGGTGGCGTTGCTGGAGAACCTGCGTTTCCACGGCGAGGAGAAGGCCGGGGACGAGTTCTTCGCGGGCCAGCTCGCCGAGAGCGGCGACGTGTACGTGAACGACGCGTTTGGGACCGCCCACCGCGCCCACGCCTCGACCGCGGTCATCGCGAAGTTCTTCCCGGAGGACAAGGCGTTTGGGCTGTTGATGCAAGGCGAAGTGGAGGCCCTGAACAAGGTGCTCTCGACCCCAGCCATGCCCCTGCTCGCCATCATCGGCGGCGCCAAGGTGAGCAGCAAGCTGAGCATCCTCGAGAACCTCGTGGACCGCGTCGACAAGCTGATTGTCGGAGGCGGCATGGCCTACACCTTCGTGAAGGCCCAAGGCGGCAGCATCGGCACAAGCTTGGTGGAAGACGACATGCTGGACAAGGCGCGCGCCATCCTCGCCAAGGCAGAGGCCGCGGGGACGGAGTTGCTGCTCCCCACCGACACGCTGTGCGCGGACGACTTTGCCCCCGACGCCAACACCGAGGTGCACCCCACCGACGCCATTCCCGGCGCGTGGATGGGCTTGGACATCGGACCAGAAACCCGAGAGCGCTTTGTGCGCGCCGTGTTGGACAGCCGGACCATCCTGTGGAACGGCCCCATGGGCGTGTTTGAGATGGACGCGTTTGCCGGAGGCACGAACGACGTGGCCGCGGCCTTGGCCCAAGTCACGGCCGAGCACGGCGCGTTCACCCTCATCGGCGGAGGCGATTCCGTGGCGGCCATCAACAAGGCGGGCTTGGCCGGCGACGTGAGCTACGTCAGCACCGGCGGCGGGGCCATGCTCGAGGTTCTTGAAGGCAAAACCTTGCCTGGCATCGCGGCGATCGAAGCCTGACAAGCCCTCAGGGCGTGAGGATGTCCTTCATCACGAACATGCTCTGCACCGTGGCGATGTTGGGCATGGCCGCCAGACGCTGGGTGATGAACCGGTGGTACGCGTCCATGTTGGCGACCTCCACTTCCACCAGGTAGTCGAACGCGCCCGTGAGGTGGTAGCATGCGCGGACTTCGCGGTGCCGGCCGATTTCGCCCTCGAATTCTTCCAACAACTCCCGTTCGTGGAGCTTCAGCGACACGTTGCAGTAGGCGCGGATCTCCTTGCCGAGCTTCTTGCGGTCGAGCCGCACCGTGTATCCGGTGATGACGCCCTGGTCCTCGAGACGCTTGACGCGGGTGAACACCGCGCTTCGACTCAGACCCGTGAGCTCGCTGAGGTCTTGCATGCTTGACCTCCCGTCGAACTTCAAATGCTCCAAAATCGCGTGGTCGAGTGCGTCCATGAGGTTCAGATGTTCTCCTTTTGTCCTGGACTTTCACGTCCATGCAAAACAAATGTCGTTGATTTATCCTAAAATCATACGTTTGTTCTGTTTGGGTTGACAGAAGGCGACAGATGTCGCAACCTTCTGGGCATGAAGACTCGTCTCGAGACCCGTGCAATGTTCGCGGGGTACCGGCCCGAGGAGGCCAACATGGCGGTGAAGCCGCCCTTGCATCCTGCATCCACCTTTGTGTTCCCTGACGCACGCACCGGCGCCGCCCACATGGAAACGGCGTACGGCGTGGAAGGCGCAGAGACCCCGCCCGACGGGTTCATCTACAGCCGCCTGGGCAACCCCACCCTCCGGATGGCGGAGGCGCGGCTTGCCGCGTGGGACGACAGCGAAGACTCGGCCCTGTTCGCCAGCGGCATGGCCGCCATCAGCACCACCCTGCTCGCGTGGTCTGGAGCCGACCGACCCGTGTGGTACGTCGGACCCCTGTACGGCGGCACGCACCACTTCTTGGACGAGGTCATGCCCACCATGGGCCGCGAGGTGCGCCAGCTGGAAGGGCTGGACAAATTGGAACTCGACTTGATCGCCACGGGCGGCAAGCTGCCCGGCATCATCTACCTCGAAACACCCGCCAACCCCACGATGCAAATCCAGCGCATCCGGACGGCGGCGGAGTGGGCGGCCACCCACAGCACCGAGTCGCACCGCATCTTGGTCATGGTGGACAACACGTACTTGGGCCCGGTCTTGCAACGTCCCTTGGAAGAGGGCGCGGACATCGTGCTGTACTCGGCCACGAAGTACCTCGGTGGCCACAGCGACCTCATCGCCGGCGGCGCCTCGGGCACGGCGGAAGCCATCGCCAAGGTGAAAGAATTCCGCACGTTCCTCGGCGGCATGATCGACCCGCACACCGCGTGGATGCTCGCCCGCTCCATGGAAACCCTGCACGTGCGCATCGAGCGGCAACAAGAAAACGCAGGTTTGCTGCTGGCGCACTTGCGTGAGATGTGCGGCGCCGACGCCGTCAAGTCCGCGTGGGTGGAAGACCTCACAGCCATGGGCCAAGACGCTTCGATTGCGCGAGCCCAACAAAAAGGCGGCGGCTCCATGGTGGGCCTGACCGTGCCGGGCGGACGCGAGGGCGCGTTTGCGTTCCTCGACGCGTTGAAGGTGTTCAAGCTCGCCGTGAGCCTGGGCTCCACCGAGAGCCTCGCCGAGCACCCCGCAAGCATGACCCACGCCGGCGTGCCGGCCGACGTCAAGGCAGCCACAGGCATCACCGAAGGCTTCGTGCGTCTGTCGGTGGGCTTGGAGCATCCCGAAGATTTGATAGCCGACGCCACCCAAGCTTGGAAAGTCGCCTGCGAGGTGGCGAACTTGCCTGTGTGAGAATCCTCCTTGCCGCTTCCCTGACGCTGTGCACCTGGACCCTAGGCTGGGGCCAGCGTGTGCATTTGTTTCCCGACGACCAACTCGTCTTCCGGGACATGATCGCCCACGTCGAGAACAACGTGGTGCGCATGGGCGCAACGTGGTCTGGAGAGGTCGCCTTCACCCTGCAAGAAGATGGCATGTGGGACGAAGTGCACCTGCACCGTGGGTTCAGCTCCAGCGCCCTGGACATCGCCTACACCGTGCGCGAAGGCCAGCTCGTGTTGGGCGACACCCACTTCTCAGACGGCATCCTCTACACCTTCTCTGAAGGCCAAATCTTCATGGGCGACTCCACCTTCCCCATGGACGTGGCGTACACGTTGCGGGAAGAACGCCCTGCGTTTCCCTCGCGATCCGGGGCGCCGACGTTTGGAGTGTACAAGGAAGACAGCAGGGCGTGGACCGACCGCGTGGCGGTCGTCGAGGGTGTGGCCACCCAGGCGCAGCTCTACGCGCTTCTCAGCGCCGCAGGCTTGCTCTAAGCTTGGTCCGGATTACTTGACCTCTTCGAGACGGAAGGTGAAGCCTTCCATGATCTCGTTGACGAGGAGCTTGGTGCACGCTTCGTTCACCTGAGACTCGGCCGCCTCACGGCTGTCCGCCTCCACTTCGAGGGTGACGTGCTTTCCGATGCGCACGTTGCTGATGTCCGACAACCCGATGTTGGGCAGGTTGGTGCTGACGGCTTTGCCCTGGGGATCCAACAATGCGGGAAGGGGCATGATGTCGATGGCAGCGCGGAATTTCATGTGCGTGGATGCGTGTGGTGTGAATCTCAACCGGCGGACCCTTGAGGCGTTGTTGCCATGGCCAAACCGAGGTACAAAAGTAAACACAAGGGCACTGCAAGGAACACGCTTCCCAGCCCAAACCACGTCCCCACAGCCACCCCGACAATTGTCGGGATGAGCACGCCGCGCCAGGTGTCAACGCCGGGCTCTTTTCCAAAGCCCTTCAAGCCCCACATCTTGCGGGTGCTCACCATGGCCAGAGGCACCACCACCAGACCCAGCCACGCGAACGCCACGGGGAGCAACACGTCAGGCCCTCCTTGCAATTCTCCCCACGCCAGCATCACGCCCATCCAAAAGATCCCGGCCGCCGGCGCAGGCAGGCCCTCAAACCAATTGCCTCCATCGCCCGAATCGGCCGTCACGTTGAAACGCGCAAGCCGGTATGCCGCCGCGGCGGCCACCCCCAAGCTGGCGAACATCGCCCAGGTCAAGCCCGGCCCACCGTCGTCTTGGAACAAGCGCATGGCCACCATGGCCGGGGCCAACCCGCCCGTGACCACGTCGGCCAAGCTGTCCAACTGCACGCCCAGTGCGCCGTCGACCCCCAACTTTCGGGCCGCCCAGCCGTCGAAGGCGTCGCACAACATGGCGAACATCCACACCGCGGCCACCATTTGGGTCGCGAGGGCCATGTCCGCACCTGCGGAATCCCACAACAACGCCTGGCCCAAAAATTCGCCAGACGCCGCCGCCCAACACACCACCGCACCCCCCAGCAAATTGCCAAGGGTCAACGCATTGGGCACCCAGCTCAAGCTCTTCATGACGCCAAAAGTAGGGCATCCACCCACCCCCTGAGCCGCCCTGTCTGCGCGCCTTTCAGGATTTTATCCCAAGAAAACGAAACCCAAGAGAACCCACTTGCGTATATTCGCAAACCCACGGCGAGAAATCGTCACGGAAGGGTCCGATGGCCGAGTGGCTAGGCTCAGCTCTGCAAAAGCTGCTACAGCGGTTCGAATCCGCTTCGGACCTCCAACCCCAGAAAGCCCCGGGCGATTGCTCGGGGTTTTTTTGTGCCCTCTCCTCGAATGCACGGGATTTCGTATCTTTTATGTTCTGCTGAACTTTTCATGCGACACTTGCACCCACATGCTTGGCTGAAATGTTGGTCCTGGGTTTTTCTGGGATTGACCTCGTTGGTTGCCCAAGCCCAGTGCGAGGATGTGTTGGTGGCGACAGGTTTGGTCTTTTCGCAAGGCGAACCCGTAGAGGGGTATGGGCTCGAGTTGGAGGTGGTGTCGGAGCACGGAGATGGGGACTTGGCGGGCCTCACGACATATCGGCTGCACATGCAGACCGCGCATGAAACAGATCGCGTGGTGGCCGCCGTGGGGGACAATGAGTACCCCCTCTCTCTGATGCCAGAAACGTCGTTTTACCAAAACCCATTTGGGGGCAGCAACCCTGAAGGCATTTCTCAGGCATGGATCAACTTCGTTCCGGACTTGGCATACGACAGCTGGGTCACAATCGGGCTTGACGGCCCTTCATCTTCTTCGGCAGGAGAAGAAGGGGTGACCATGCTTTTTGCAAGTGGGTGGGAGAGTGTGTTCGGCTCGGGACTGGGGTTCATTGAAGACGGTGATAACGGGTCGGGCTGGGCGGTGATTCCATGGACGGCCACCAACGCCATAGCAGGACCTGACTTTCGGGTGCTTTTGGCCCAATTGACGACCGACGGAAACCTGAGCGGCTCCATGCGCGTGCAGGTGTTCCCTCAGGGAGACAACGAGAACGACTTGCGGCTCGACGTTTGGTTTGACACCGACGTGGTGTGCGGATGCACGGACCCCGCGGCCATGAACTTCGACGTCAGCGCCAACCACAACGACGGCAGCTGCCTGTACCCTGGGTGCATCCATGTCCTCGCATGCAACTTCGACCCGGGGGCCAACGTCGACGATGGCTCGTGCCTGTACCTCAACGATTGCGGGGAGTGCGTGAACGCCTGCCTGAACGACTTGGATGGCGACGGGGTGTGCGACGATGTGGACGACTGCGTGGGCGAATTTGACGCCTGTAGCATTTGCAACGGCCCCGGCGCGGTGTTCGAGTGCGGGTGCTCCACCCTACCCCCTGGCGATTGCGATTGCAACGGAAGCCAACTGGACGCCTTGGACGTGTGCGGTGGCGACTGCGTGGCGGACGCCGATGGCGACGGCGTGTGTGACGTCGACGACGATTGTGTCGGGCAGTACGACGCCTGCGGCATCTGCAACGGACCAGGACAGGTCTACGAATGCGGGTGCGCCAACATTCCCACCGGCGATTGCGATTGCAATGGCAACCAGCTCGACGTTCTTGGCGTCTGCGGAGGCGACTGCGTGGCGGACGCCGATGGCGATGGAGTCTGCGACGTCGACGACGATTGTGTCGGGCAGTACGACGCCTGCGGCATCTGCAACGGACCTGGACAGGTCTACGAATGTGGGTGTGCCAACATTCCTGCCGGCGACTGCGATTGCGACGGGAATCAGCTCGATGTGCTCGGAGTCTGCGGAGGGGACTGTGTGGCCGATGCGGACGGCGACGGGGTGTGTGACGTCGACGACGATTGCGTCGGGCAGTACGACGCCTGCGGCATCTGCAACGGACCAGGACAGGTCTACGA
>CBFHQO010000031.1:0-45540 GCA_965658045.1 uncultured Flavobacteriales bacterium
GGTTGACAGAACCCGTGCACCCTCAACGCCAGGCGGACATGGTCCAGGCCGTGGAACGGGTGCAAGCCGAACTCGGATGCGCGCGTGTGATGGTGACCCTGGGCGAGCATGGCACTTGGATTCATGCGCCCCAAGAAGGCATCGACCACCTTCACATCCCGGCGGTGCCGCGTGAAGTGATGGACGTCAGCGGCGCAGGAGACACCGTCATTTCTGTGGCCGCCCTGTTGTTGGCTTCCGGATGCGACGCCCGTGCCATTGCACAGGTGTCCAACCTCGCCGGCGGCTGGGTGTGCGAACGCGTCGGCGTCGTGCCCATCTCCGAGACAGACTTGCAAGCGGAATTGCCCCGCGTCCACGCCCACATTTCAGACCTACGTTGAGCTGGCAAGAATTTCGTGAGCGGGCCAACGTGTGGCTCTACGACAGCAAGGACCGAGCCCTCGGCTTGTTTCAATGGCTGAACCTCGCTGTGAACTTGTCGGCGCTTGTGTCGCTCGCCGTGTATTACGGGTACGACCATTCGGCAGAAACAGCGGGTCAGCTGTTTGGGGTGGTCAAGTTCAGTTTTGGGTTCTACGTGCTGCATTACCTGGTTCGGGTGCTGTACCACTTTCACCCCATCACCTTTTTCAGAGAGACTTGGGCGGAAGGGCTCTTGATGGCGTTGCTTGCCGTGGAAGGCGCCGGCGACCTGCTTCTGGGCATGCCCCTGTTGGGGTCTGCCATGAGCACCATCCTGCCCAACGCCACCGACCTCAGCACGTTTGTGGTGCAAGGCTACCTCTTTGTGGCAATCCTCACGGAGTGGATGCGGCCTGGGTCGCGTTTGCCCCGCGTCAAGGTGCACCCCGCCATGGTGTTCATCATGAGCTTCCTCGTGTTGATCGCAGCAGGCACATGGCTCCTTAGCATGCCCCAAATGACCACGGTGGAAGGCGGCATGCCTTGGGCAGATGCCTTGTTCACCGCCACGAGCGCGACCTGCGTGACGGGGCTGATGAGCGTGGACACCATGACGTACTTCACCCACAAAGGACATTGGGTGCTGTTGGTCCTGATCCAATTGGGTGGTCTGAATTTCATCGCGTTCGGATCCTTCTTGGCCTTGGCGTCCAAGTTTGGCGTGGCGGTGAAGCAGCACGACGTCATCGAGGACTTCGTGAACACCGACAACCTGTTGGGGAGCAGCGGAACCTTGAGCAAGGTGGTGATGTGGTGCCTCGGACTCGAGCTGTTGGGCGCAGTGGCGCTCATGGCGCTCTGGAGCCCTGACGTGCCGTTCTCAGGATGGGCGGACCGCGCGTTCTCATCCGTGTTCCACAGTGTCTCGGCCTTCAACAACGCCGGCATCACCCTGTTCACCGACGGGTTGGCCCACCCTTGGGTGGCCACGAACTGGCTGGTCCACTGGGTCATCACCGCGTTGGTGTTCTTGGGGGCGTTGGGCATGATCGCCATGTTTGACCTGTTTGACGTGTCCAAACTTCGGGAGCGCATGACGCAACCCTGGAAGACCATCACCTTTCCCACCAAAATCGCCCTGTACTTCTCCACCGGACTGGTGGTGATTGGTGGGGTGGCGTACGGCGCCTTGGAATGGCACGGCACCCTGGAGGGCATGTCGTGGTTTGGGAAGTTCACCACCGCGGTGTTCCAAAGCGTGACGCGCACAAGCGGTTTCAACACGGTCGACATCGGCGCGGTGGGCATGCCCATGCTGTTCTTGCTCCTGGTGCTCATGTTCATTGGCGCATCCTCCAGCTCGACAGGCGGCGGCATCAAGACGAGCACCTTCGCCATCGTCCTGGCGGACGTGGCACGGACGGTGCGTGGGGCCGACCACGTTCAAATCTTCAAGCGCACCATCAACGACGTGCTTCGCTCTCGAGCGTACAGCGTGCTGCTGTTCTTCTTGGTCGGGAACCTCGTCGGGGTTTTTCTGTTGACTTTGACAGAATCATCGATGTTGAACGCCAGCGCCTGCACCTTTTTTGATTTGGCCTTCGAGCACGTGAGTGCCATGGGCACCGTCGGCTTGAGCACTGGCATCACCCCGATGATGTCCACCGCAGGCAAAATGGTGCTTTCTGCGGCCATGTTTGTGGGTCGTGTGGGCACGTTGACGGTGGCGTTTGCCGTCGGTGGCCGAACCTTGCAGTCCCATTTCAAATACCCCGACGGGCACACGCTGGTCGGGTGATCCCTTCACCCTTTCCCCATGGGCACGAAAATCACACCCTACGTCAGTTCCGACGACGAAGCCAAGAAGAACCAAGTTGAGCGCATGTTTGACGGCATCGCACACAGGTACGATTTCCTCAACCACTTCTTCTCGTTGGGCATCGACGTGTTGTGGCGCAAGACCTGCATCCGCATCCTTCGCAGAGAGTCGCCTGCCAAACTCTTGGATGTGGCCACCGGGACCGCAGACTTCGCGATCGAAGCTGTTCGCATGGGGCTCGCCGTGCATGTCTCGGGGGTGGACATCAGCGCCGGCATGCTGGAAGTGGGACGCAAAAAAGTGGCGGCCCGGGGATGGAACGACCGCATTGAGTTGATTCAAGGCGATTCGGTCAAGCTCCCCTTCGACAACGGCCACTTTGACGCCTACACCGTCGCCTTTGGTGTGCGCAATTTTGAGAACCTGCAAGGCGGGTTGCAAGACATGCGTCGGGTGTTGAAGCCAGGTGGACTTGGCCTGGTGCTCGAGTTTTCCAAGCCCCGGGTGTTCCCGGTCAAGCAGGTGTTTGGGATCTACTTCAAACACATCATGCCCACCGTGGGACGCTGGGTGAGCAAAGACCCTGCAGCCTACACATACCTCCCAGAAAGCGTCGACGCGTTTCCTGAGGGGCAGGACTTCCTGGATGAAATGCGCAAAGCAGGGTACGTGGACCTGAAGGCCCGTCCATTGACCGGGGGCATCGCCACGGTGTACACTGGGCGCAACCCGCAGACGGCATGATCCTGAAGGTCCTCCCCAGCATGTTGTCCGGGGACAACGTGTGGGCGCCGTCCAGCAAGAGCATCATGCAAAGGGCCCTGGCCCTGGCCACGTTTGCGGAGGGCACCACCATGTTGCGCCGCCCCTCCGAATCGAACGACTGCACCCAGGCCATGATGATGAGCGCCCAACTCGGCGCCACCTTGGAGCTGGGCGACGATGCGGTGGCCATTCACGGCGTGGCGCAGCCCGCCCCCCGGACCGACACCTTGACCCCAGGAGAATCTGGGCTCGGGGCGCGCACCTTTGGCACCCTTGCTGCGTTGCACAACCAGCCCCTTGCGTTGGAACGCGAGGGCACGTTGGCGGCGCGCTCATTCCAAGGTTGGGCCACGGCGTTGCGTGCGTGCGGGGCCAAGGTGGACGGCCAAGAACCCGGGCAAAGTCTTTCGGTCCAAGGACCGCTTCGGCCTGGGGCGTACGAACTGGACGCAAACGGAACCAGCCAGGTCATCACCGGGTTGTTGTGCAGCCTTCCCTTGTTGAAGGGCGATTCCAAACTGACCCTGCACAACGTGGTCAGCACCCCTTACATGGAGATGACGTTGGAGATGATGGAGGACTTTGGACTCCAAGTCGACGCGCACCATGTGGAGGACAGCCGAACCTGGGTCCTGGACATTCCAGGACACCAGCGCGCCAAGGCCGTGGACTTGACAGTGGATGGAGATTGGTCTGGCGCGGCCTTCCTGTTGGGTCTGGGCCTTCTGTGCGCCCCGCACTCCCTGACCATTGAAGGGCTGGCCAGCAGCGTCACCCAAGCGGACGAGGCCATCAAGGGCGCCCTGTTGTTCAGCGGTTGCCGACTGGCTGGCGTGGATAACGGCATTCAAGTGTTTGCAGGCAAGCCCAAGGCGTTTCAAGTGGACTTGACCGATTGCCCGGATCTGTTCCCCCCGCTTGCCGCCATGGCCGTTTTCGCCAAAAAGTCCAGCACGCTCAAGGGCTTGCACCGTTTGGGCAACAAAGAATCCAACCGCGGCCTGGCGATCCAAGAAGAGTGGGCCAAGCTCGGCGTGAAGGTGGACCTCGACGTAGCCAACGACACCCTTCGCGTGCACCCTGCCAAACCCAAATCGGGACGCATCGACCCGCGTGGAGACCACCGCATGGCCATGGCCGCGGCGATTCTCGGGGCGGCTGGCGCCCCCGTGGAAATTGTGAACGCCGAATGCGTGGCCAAAAGCTACCCTGCCTTCTTCGACGACCTCGAATCGCTCGGGGTTTCGATTCAGGTGGTGGCCAAGTGAGGCTTGGGGGTCTGGGTCATCAGCACCGCGGAAATCGCCCCTGTCAACCCGCCAAACACCGGACCGACCGTCCACGCCAACACGGGCATGGACATCCACGCCCAAAAGGGCAGCCCCACGCCCAGGGCCGTTTTCCAAGCGCGCAGGCTCTTGCGCAACCCGTCGCGTCCGCCCAACGCTTCACGCTCCCAGACGTAATCCAACATCGACGCGCCGTACACCCACACCCCAAAGGCCCACGTCATCGCCACCCACACGGGGGCGAGCACGGGCACCATCAACGTCGCCAACCAACAGAGCAGCAACACACCCCACTCGAACGCTGCGAGCAACACGGCTGAACGCAGCCCGCGCCAAGCGTCTTTCCACGCCCGACGCCATGAAAACGGCAATTCCCTTCCCGTAAGGCGAACTTCCGCGGCTTCGCTCACCATGGCCAAAATGGGCCCCATGCACACCAAGACCAAGTGTTTGGTGAGTTTGAGCTTGACCACCAGCAACACCAGGGACACCGCACCCTGGGTCAAGGATTGAATCCAACCTTCACCACGCTCCACCCCCAGCGCGTCGACCACGCGGTTGGCCACGTCTGACGCGACCCAAGAAATGCCCCACCATCCCAGGGCCGACAGCGCGACCGCCACCCCAGTGGCTGGAAGGAACCACATGCGCAACGGCCCCCGAAGCCATGCCCAGGCCTGACGGTGGGCTTGCCACCAAGTGAGGTTTGTCATGTTGCGAATGTGAGAAAATGCGCGGGCGCCTGCCAAGTCTTGCTGTGGAAAGATGTGAACTTCCCCACATGCGAATTCACCTGATTGCCGTGGGCGGAAGCGCCATGCACAATTTTGCCTTGGCGTTGGCCCATGCGGGACACCATGTGTCTGGGAGCGACGACCAAATCTTCGAACCCAGCCGCGGACGGTTGGCCAAAGCAGGGCTCCTCCCGACCAAGGAAGGCTGGGACCCGTCCAACATCACCGCCGATTTGGACGTGGTCATCCTCGGCATGCACGCGCGCCAAGACAACCCGGAGCTCCTGCGCGCCCAGGAACTGGGCCTGACCATCCAGAGCTACCCGGAATTCCTGCGCTTCGCGACAGAGAAGAAAAAGCGGATGGTCGTGGCCGGAAGCCATGGCAAAACCACCGTCACCTCCATGGTCCTGCACGCGCTGCACGGTGCTGGCATGCGCACCGACCTCATGGTGGGGGCGCAGTTGGAAGGGTTCGACCGGATGGTGGACCTCGACGATCGGCACGAGTGGGCCGTGATTGAAGGAGACGAATACTTGAGCTCCCCCATCGACCGCCGGCCCAAGTTTCTTTGGTATGGGCCCCACGTGACCATCTTGACGGGCATTGCTTGGGACCACGTCAACGTGTTCCCCACAGAAGATGATTACGTGTCCCAATTCTCAGCCTACCTCCGCACAGTCCAGCCGGATGGTGTGGTGGTGTATTGCGAAGAGGATGCCAAGGTGTGCCACGTCGTGGGTGAGGTCAAGCCTGAACGCCCTGACATCCAATGGATCCCTTACCGCACCCCTGAGCACAGGCCCACAGCCACGGGCAGCGAAGTGCGTTGGGACAAGGGGTTCTTGGACATGAAACTTCTCGGCGCGCACAACATGCAAAACTTGGCTGCAGCGCGACAAGCGTGCCACGCCATAGGGCTGTCTCAGGAGACGTTCGACCGCAACATGGCCAGTTTCACGGGGGCGGCCCGACGCCTTGAAGTGGCCCAGGAAGACGCCGACCGGGCTTTCACGGCGTTCCGCGATTTCGCCCATGCGCCGTCCAAGCTTCGCGCCACCCAAGCTTCGGTGGTTGGGCAATTCCCAGACCGCGAGGTCACGGCGGTGTTTGAGCTTCACACGTTCAGCAGCCTGAACAAAGCCTTCTTGCCCCAGTACAAGGCCGCCATGGACGCGGCAGATCGGGCCGTGGTGTTTTTCGACCCTGACGTGGTGGCGCACAAGCGTCTCCCCGAGCTGGATGCTGGGTTTGTCAAGGATTGCTTCGGCCGGCACGACTTGGAAGTGGTGACCTCTGTACGTGCCCTGGAGGACCGGCTGGCCGAAGTGCCCAGGCAAAATCACGTGTTGCTGTTGATGAGCAGCGGCCGGTTCGGAGGCGCCAACCTCAGCCCAACCCCACGTCCAGCGACATCATGACAATGAAGCCACCGATGAAGCCCAGGGTGGCGATGTCGGTGTACTTGTCCCGCTGGGTTTCTGGGATGACTTCCTCGATGACCACGTAAATCATGGCCCCCGCCGCAAACGCCAACGCGTAGGGCAAAATGGGGCGCATGGCCATCACCGCCACAGCACCAATCACCGCGGCCACGGGCTCCACCACAGCCGACAATTGTCCAAACCACCAGGCCCTGCCCCTGCTCACGCCATCGCGCCGCAAGGGCATGCTGACCGACAAGCCTTCTGGGAAATTTTGGATGCCAATTCCGATGGCCAGGGCCACTGCCCCTGCGGTGGTCGCGCCATCCAACCCCAAGGCCGCCCCGCCGAACAACACCCCCACGGCCAGCCCCTCCGGGATGTTGTGAAGGGTGATGGCCAACACCAACAACGTCGTGCGGTGCCAATCTGTCTTGGGGCCTTCCGCCTCCTCTTTCTTGAAATTGATGTGCAGGTGGGGCGTGAACTTGTCCAGCATGTAAATGAACAAAGCGCCAAACGCGAAGCCAAGCGCAGGCGGCCCCACTTTCTCGAAGCCCTCGCCCCCTGTCATTTCGATGGCCGGCGCCAACAACGACCAAAAGCTGGCCGCCACCATCACCCCGCCCGTGAACCCCAACATGCCGTCAAACCACTTGCGGTTCATGCTTTTGAACGGAAACACAAGCGCAGCGCCAGCCGCCGTCATGGCCCATGTGAACAAGGTTCCCACCAAAGCGGCCTTGACCGGCCCCATGGACTCCATCCACGCAATCAACCCTTCCATCATGGACGCAAGATATTCACGACATTCGTGACATGAAGCGATTGTTCGTGGTCCGACATGGCAAGGCGGAAGCCAAACACCCCGACGGGGACTTTCACCGTGCCTTGAGCCCACGCGGCGCGCGCGACGCCGAGTCGCTCGGTCAGTGGAGTCGAGGCGCCCATGTGTTGGGCAGCCCCGTCCTGACGAGCGCGGCGGTTCGCACCACCCAAACCACCGCCCTTCTGCGGGAAGCATGGCAGGCCGACGAGACGGCCATCACCGTGCTGGAAGAGGGGTATTTGGCGAGCGACCGGGCTTGGCTCGGCTGGATCAACGCGCTCGACAACCGCCACGACCAAGCTTGGATCGTGGGCCACAACCCTGGGCTGAGCGAGCTCGTGGAGCGATTGACGGAACAACCGGTCTGGCTGCCCACCTGCGGCATGGCCGAGATTGAACTTCAAATCGACCAGTGGGATGCGGCCTTCGCCGGTGTCGGCCGCTTGCGCGGTTTGTTCACCCCCAAATCGTCGTTGTGCCCATGACCCGGTCCAACGCAGCATGGTGGGTGTTGGCGGCGTTGCTCGTCGTGTTCCTTTGGCGGTTCGGACAACTCGCATCCTACCTCTTGGGCGCCATTGCCTTGAGTTTTGCAGGTCGGCCTGTCGTGCGCTGGATCGCCTCCCGCCGCGTGGGGTCCAAAACTTTGGGCCACGGCTTGGGTGCCACCACCACCCTCGCCTTGATGGTGGCCTTGCTGACAGGGGTGGTCCTGCTCTTCACCCCGCTCCTCGCCCAACAAGCCGCCACGTTGTCCCAAGTGGATTCAGAGCAGCTCATCCAAGCCTGGAACGACCTTTTGAAAATGGTCGACCGGCACACCACTTGGGTGGATTTGAGCGGCCAAGGCGTCGCCAACAGCACTTACCTCGCAGACCAACTCACCCACATGGTTCCCGTGGACGCGCTGAGCGGCCTGTTGACCGGGTTGCTTTCCTCGCTGGGCAACGTGTTTGTCGCCGGATTCTCCGTCATGTTCATGGCCTTCTTCCTGATGCGGGAGCCCGACCTCTTCCATCGGTTGGTCTTGGGGCTCACCCCTCCCTCACGGCAAGCGTCGGCCGAGCGCATCATGTCCCGGTCTGGCGAATTGTTGACGCGCTATTTCGGCGGGTTGGTCATTCAAGTGAGCATCGTCACGACGGTGGTGGGGCTCGGCTTGACTGCCATCGGGGTGCCGCACGGCCTCTTGCTGGGTTTGTTGGCAGGGTTGTTCAACTTGATCCCTTACCTCGGCCCCATCGCCGGGGTGCTTGTGGGCCTGGTGGTGATGGTGTCGAGTGGCGTCGACGGCGGCACGCTTGGGTGGGGGTTGGCCATGTTCGCGGCGGCCCAAGCCATCGACAACGTGTTCACCCAACCTGTGGTCTTCGCCAAGCGGGTGTTTGCCCATCCGCTCGAGATTTTCATCGTGGTGTCCGTGGCGGGCAGCCTTGCAGGGCCCATGGGCATGGTGCTCGCCATCCCCGGCTACACCCTCATCCGCATCGTGGCCCGGGAATTCCTGGAGGAAGTTCCATGGGTGCAGGCCCTCACGCAACGCATGGATTCCCCGGATTCAGGGGATGTGAATGCAGGGTGAAGAATTGTTGATGAAATGCACCGTCAGACGGTGACCGGTGGTGTCACTTTGGTCTACCTTTGAATCCCGTATATGCGGGACATGTCTACTCCAACTTCTTCTTCCACCGACACCCTGGCCAGCGGCCGGAACAGCCGGTACATTTTTGTCACTGGCGGTGTGAGCAGCAGCCTGGGCAAGGGCATTGTCAGTGCCTCTTTGGCCAAGTTGCTTCAGGCGCGCGGGTACTCCGTGACCATCCAAAAGTTGGACCCTTACATCAACGTGGACCCCGGCACGCTGAACCCGTACGAGCACGGAGAGTGCTATGTGACGGTCGACGGTGCGGAGACCGATTTGGATTTGGGCCACTACGAGCGTTTCCTCAACGTTCAAACCACCCAAGCCAACAACATCACCACTGGACGCATCTACCAAAGCGTCATCGACAAGGAGCGTCGCGGCGAATACCTGGGCAAGACCGTTCAAATCATCCCGCACATCACCGACGAGATCAAGCGGTGTGTCCAAATTCTGGGCTCCAAGAAGGATTACGACTTCGTGATCACAGAAATCGGTGGCACCGTGGGGGACATTGAATCGTTGCCCTACATCGAGGCTGTGCGTCAAATGAAGTGGGAAAGCCCCGAGGACACCTTGGTGGTGCACCTGACCCTGGTGCCCTACTTGTCGGCCGCAGGCGAATTGAAGACCAAACCCACCCAGCACTCGGTCAAGCAACTGCTTGAGTTTGGGGTGCAAGCGGACATCTTGGTCTGCCGCACTGAACACCCGTTGCCTGCCAACGTGCGCACCAAGCTGGCGCGTTTCTGCAACGTCGGGACGGACGCCGTGATTGAAAGCATCGACGCAGACTCCATCTACGACGTGCCCCTGCTGATGCAAGAGGAAAAGTTCGACGAAGTGGTGCTCCGCAAGCTGGGCATGGACGCCGCAGACACGTCGGCCAACCTTCACGAATGGCGTGACTTCCTCAGCCATTACAAAAACCCCAAGCGCTCAGTCAAGGTGGGCTTGGTTGGGAAATACGTCGAGCTGAAGGACAGCTACAAGAGCATTGCCGAAGCGTTGGACCATGCTGGCGCCAAGCTGGAAACGAGCATCGATCTGGATTGGATCCACAGCGAGCAATTGACCGGCGACAACGTCTCCGCCCGCCTCTCAGGCCTGGACGCCATCTTGGTGGCGCCTGGCTTCGGGTCCCGTGGCATCGATGGCAAGTTGCTTGCGGTGGAGCATGCCCGCACCACAGGCACGCCCTTCTTTGGCATTTGCCTGGGGATGCAGTGCGCGGTGGTGGAATTTGCGCGCAACGTCCTTCATTTGGACGAGGCCCATTCCGCGGAAATCAAAGAGTACACCCCCCACCCTGTCATCGACATGATGGCCGAGCAAAAGAGCATCACCAACATGGGCGGGACCATGCGTCTCGGAGAATACCCCTGCGCGCTTCAGGCCGGGTCGAAGGCCCACGCCGCCTACGGCGCAGCGGACTTGGTGGATGAACGTCACCGCCACCGTTACGAGTTCAACAGCACGTACCGCAACCAATTCGAAGAGGCGGGGATGGTCGCCACTGGCATCAACCCCGACAACGATTTGGTGGAGATTGTGGAGATTCCATCACACCCGTATTTCGTGGCCTCTCAGTTCCACCCGGAATACGCCAGCACGGTGCTCAACCCACACCCCCTGTTCGTGTCCTTCGTGGAGGCCGCCATGGTGCGCTCGGCGTCGCAAGACGTCGCGGCGACTACAGCCCAAGGCTGAGGAATCAACGTTGACCTGGCCTCAGCATCTCCACATGCGGGATGCTGTCTTCGAGGTACGCCCCCCCGCACGGCACAAACCCGAGCTCGCGGTAAAACCGCTCGAGGTAACATTGCGCTGAAATCCGGACGGCCAGCTCTGGCCACTCTTGCTCGCAGACGTCCAAGCTGCGGCGCATCAAATCCTTGCCCAAGCCCGTGCCGCGCAAATCGCTGCGCGTCGCCACACGCCCGATGCTGGGCTCTTTGTAACTGACCCCTGGCGCCACAACGCGGGTGCAGCACGCAGCCGCGCCGCCCTTGACCTCGTCCGCGTCCGAAGCCCACACGTGGATGCTTCTCAAATCTTTGCCGTCCAGTTCGCTGTACGGGCAGTCTTGCTCCAGCACAAACACGTCGATGCGCAGGCGCAGGATCGCGTGCAACTCGTCGCGGTCCAACTGCGACCACGGTTTGGCTTTCCAAGTCAGGCCAGTCTCCATATGCCAAAGGTACGAGCATGAAAAAAGGGGCAGAAGCCCCTTTTCAAGTCACTGTCGTTGAGTGATCAGAAGCGTGCGCCGACGCCAATGGAGATGCCCAATTGTGGCTCAGTGGCCAACATGTCAATGTTGAGCTGTGGCGTGATGTACAACACATCCTTGAAATCGATGTAACGGCCTGCGTTCAGACCAACGTCGAAATTGTTGATTGGATCATGGAGTTGCAATCCAACGTAGTAATCCCCCATAAAGTACTGGCCTCCAAGAGAAAGGTTAAGTGAGTCCAAAGCCCCACCGAATCCAGTCATGGCGGTGACCACAATGTCATCGGCAACCGCATAGCCCACGGTGGCGTGCATGTCCACTCCTGTGGAGAAAATGTTCAACAAGGTGGTGGCATCACCGGATCCCAAGTACCAAGAGCCCTGAGGCTGGCTTGCATCTTGACCAAAGCTCACGAACGCAACCGCAGCTGCGAAGAATGAAAGAACAACTTTTTTCATAAGAACTGATTTAAAGGTTCGGTGCAAACCACGGACACATCGTGTCTCAAGGACACACCATGTGCGAATTGTCACAAACAGACTTATGTGCATAACCAATCTAAGTCACTTAATTTCAATCCTTTGAAAATCACCTTTCGAAAGCTGGGTCGTGCGAAAATGTCCATGAATTCCACTTGGCGGCAGGGTATCTTTGGTCCGGCCATGGAAAAACGAAACATGCTGTCCGTCGAGGACCTGACCAAGACTTACGGGGAGCGAACGCTGTTTGAAGGGCTCACCTTCGGCGTGCAAGAGGGGGAACGCGTGGCGCTAGTGGCGAGGAACGGGTCTGGAAAGTCCACCCTGCTCCGGGCCATTTCAGGACAGGAGCCTGCCGACGACGGCAGGGTGGTGTTTTCGTCTGGGGTGAGACACGCCCATTTGCGCCAAGACCTGGAACTGGAAACGGGTGCCACGATTTTGGACACCCTGTACATTGGAGACAGCCCCACAGTCCAAGCGATGCGCGCCTATGAACGGGCGCTCGCCGAAGGACACGAGGGAGACGACTTGCAACGGGCCTACGACGCGATGGACGCCCACGAAGGGTGGAACTTCGAGGCTCGGGCGCGAGAAATCTTGGGCAAACTCAACCTGCACGACTTCCAACGGCCGGTGGGCCAATTGAGCGGTGGAGAGAAACGGCGGGTGGCCTTGGCTCAGGTGTTGTTGGAATCGCCGGACTTCTTGATCCTCGACGAGCCGACAAACCACTTGGACCTTGACATGACTGCCTGGCTGGAACAACGGCTCGCCTCGATGGGCACAACGCTCCTGATGGTCACGCACGACCGTTACTTCCTGGAAAACGTGTGCGACCGCATCCTGGAGCTGGAAGACCACACCCTGCACAGCTACCACGGCAACTTCAGCTATTTCTTGGAAAAGCGTGCCGAACGCAGGGCCAACGCCCAGGCGGTTCAAGAGCGTGCCCGGTCCCACATGAAGCGCGAGCTTGAATGGGTGCGCGCCACCCCTTCTGCCCGAACCACCAAGAGCAAAAGCCGGCTCGACCGCTTTCAAGATTTGAAAAAAGCCGCGGCCAAGCGTCTGCAAGAAGATCCTCTGCACCTCACGGTCATTCCCGAACGGCTGGGTGGAAAAGTGGTGGAATTGCACAAGGTGAAACGCGCCTTCGACGAACGCGTGTTGTTTGAGGGCCTCACCCACCACTTCAAACGGGGAGAGCGCATCGGACTGGTGGGCCAAAACGGCTCCGGCAAATCCAGCTTGCTTCAACTCATCTTGGGGTTGGCGGAACCCGACGCAGGAAAGGTGGTGGTCGGAGAAACGGTGGTGTTTGGGCACTACAACCAGGAGGGTGGACAATTCAACCCCGATTGGAAAGTGATCGACGCTGTGCGGGACATCGCCGATTGGATTCCGCTCAAAGGCGGCGCCAAACTCACGGCAGCCCAATTGCTGGAGCGGTTCCTCTTCCCCCAAGCCATGCACCACCAGCACATTCGGTTGCTGAGCGGCGGCGAGCGCAAGCGCCTTCACTTGCTCAGGGTGCTCATGCGCAACCCCAATTTCTTGGTGATGGACGAGCCCACCAACGACTTGGACATTTTCACGCTGTCCGTGCTGGAGGAGTTCTTGATGGACTTCTCAGGTTGTCTGGTGGTCGTGTCGCACGACAGGTACTTCATGGACAAACTCGTGGACCACGTCTGGGTGGTCGGCGAAGATGGGGCCACCTCCATTCGAGATTACCCCGGCAACTACAGCCAATACCGCGCGGCACGTGCCGAGTCGCAGAAACGTGCGCAAGCAGAAAAAGCGGCCATCGTCGCAGCAGCCAAAGCGGCCGACGCCCCTGTCGAAGTTCGTGGCGACTATTCCCAGCGGCTCAGTTACAAGGAGAAGCTGGAGTTTGAGGCGCTCGACAAGGCCATCCCCAAGTTGGAAGCCCGACGCAACGAGCTTTCCACAGCTCTCCAGGGTGAGCAAGACTTGGACACCTTGACCCGCCTTGGAGAAGAACTCGGACAAGTTGCCGAGGAATTGGAAGAGGCAGAAATGAGGTGGCTGGAACTTTCGGAGCGCAGTTGATTCCCTGAGGCAACCTTCTGGGCCTTGAGGTGTTCTAGATTCGAACTCCAAAACTCAACCTCAAGGTCTGTCATGAAACCCACATTCCTTTCTTCTCTACTGGCCATCGCCATGCTCGCATGGGGATCCACTTCCCAAGCCCAAGATTGCAGCACGGAAGTCTTGGCGACCCTCACCACCCAGATGTGGGGCGGTGAAATCTCCTACACCATTTCTGACGACAACGGCGTGTTGGTCTCCGGACAAGATTTCGGGGACCTCAGCACCTACACAGAGCTCTTCTGCGTCGACGACGTGGAGGGATGTCTCGTGCTGGAAATGACCGACAGCTTCGGCGACGGTTGGAACGGTGCTTTCTTGGACATCACAGTTCCCGCGTTGGGCGTGTCCTTGGGCAGCTTCACCCTCGAGGAGGGAGACTTCCAAGCCATGTCCTTTGGCGTGGGATGCGACGTGGGAGTCGTGGAGGTGGAAGGGTGCACCGACCCCACCGCATTCAACTACGATCCTTACGCCACCGTGGACGATGGGACGTGCTCTTACGACTGCGAATGCGAAGACGTCGATGCACCGGTGTGCGGCTACGATTACTTGACAGGGACCTACACGACTTACGCCAACGCGTGCGAGGCCGAATGCGCACAAGCGTGGATTGTGTCTGAGGGCGATTGCGCCGCACAGCCCGTGTTCGGTTGCACCGACGAGGATGCCCTCAACTACAACCCCGACGCCACCGACGACGACGGCTCCTGTGTGGGCACGTTGGAGTGCGGCAGCGACGAAGTGACCGTCTTGTTGACGCTCCAGACGGAGATGTGGGGCGGCGAAGTGAGCTTCATCTTGTCCGACGACAACGGCGTCTTGGCCGAAGGGCAAGGCTTGAACGACTACGACGTGGCCTACGCCTCATTTTGTTTGAGCGACAGTGCCGGTTGCCTCGAGTTGGACATGATCGACAGCTTTGGCGACGGATGGAACGGCGCGTCGCTGGAAGTGAGCCTCCCCGATTTGGGGGTGTCGTTGGGCACCTTCTCGTTGGAAGAGGGTTACCACCAAACGGTTTCATTTGGCCTCGAATGCGAGACCCAAGTTGTGGAGACCGAGGGTTGCACCGACCCCTACGCGTTCAACTACGACCCCTACGCCACGGTGGACGACGGTTCTTGTTCTTATGAGTGTGAGTGCGACGACGTCTACGATCCCGTGTGCGGCTACGACTACCTCACCGGGGAGTACGTGACCTTCAACAACGCGTGCGAAGCGTCTTGCGCCCAAGTGTACGTCGTGTGGGAAGGCGATTGCGCAGACCAGCCGATCTACGGATGCACCGACGAGGAAGCGGTGAACTACAACCCCGACGCCACGGCCGACGACGGATCGTGCGTCATCATTCCGACATGTGGCGACGACGAGACCGCCGTGACGATTGAAGTGAACGGCAACGACTCTCTGGTCGACCTTGGGTTCTACTACTCCGTGTACTGGACCTTGACCGACGCGGCAGGTGTGCACGTGGATTTGGTGTACGACTACAGCCAGTGGGAAGCCGCCAACGCCTACGGATGTTTGGCCGACGGCTGCTACAACTTCTTCATGTACGACTACGGATGGGAGCCTGGGTTGACCAGCGTGGACATCACCTTGGGTGACGAGACCACCACGTACACCTTCCCGGAGGGGCAGTTTGAGGCCGCTTACGCCATTGGGGTCAACACAGAAGACTGCGAGCTCTTCATCCCTGTGTACGGATGCATGGACAGCGAGGCCATGAACTACAACCCCGACGCGAACATCGACGACGGGTACTGCCTCTACCCTTGCGAATGTCCGGAGGTCTACGACCCTGTGTGCGCGTACGACTCCTTCGTGGGCGACTATGTGACCTTCAACAACGCGTGTGAGGCCGAGTGCTGGAACGCGTGGATCGTGTGGGACGGCGATTGCGCCGACCAGCCGATTTACGGATGCACCGACCCGGAGGCGTTGAACTACAACCCTGACGCCACCGACGACGACGGCTCATGCGCCTTCATCCCTGTGTGCGGCGCCGGGGAAACAGAGATTGTCATCCAAACCATGGCCCCCGACTCGTTGGACGAGTTTGGCGGGTTTGTGTCGCTGTACTGGACACTCACCACAGATTTGGGCCAGCACATCAACTTGGTGTACGACTACGATGAGTTCTCCGCCGTCTCCTACGGATGTGTCGCAGACGGATGCTACAACTTCTACCTCAACGACTACGGATGGATTCCAGGCGCAGGCAGCGCCGAGGTCATCCTTGAAGGCGTGTCCACCTCGTACTCCGTGCCGGCGGACGAATACAGCGCCGTGTTTGCGCTCGGTGTAAACACCGACGGTTGTGAAGTCACGATCCCGGGATGCACCGATCCTGAAGCGTTGAACTACCATCCTTCCGCCACGGTGGACGACGGGTCATGCCAGTACCCCTTCGTGTGCGAGAACGGCGAGGTGGGCTACGTGTACCTCTACACGTCCCTCCCGTCCACCACATTGAACATCGTTTCGGAAGCGGGCGACTTGGTCTTCTCCGAGCAGGACGTGTTCAACTTCGGCGGTGTGTACGGCGAAGTCTGCATCGAACCTGGCGTGTGCTACACAGCTGTGGTGACCGGCGCGTGGGACGGCGAGCTGGAGTGGAACGATGGGCTGTTTGGGGTGAACACCGCCTTTGAAGACTTGGCCTACGCCGAATGGCCCACCGGGGAAGACGCCTGGGGGGTTCAATTCAGCTTGGGCAACATCTGCGAAGAAGGCGATTTCGACTTGGACTCGTACCTCGGCTGCACCGACCCCGTGGCGACCAACTACAACCCTGATGCCTTGATCAACGACGGCTCTTGCATCTTCGACAACTTGTGCGACGGCATGTATGAGGTGGAGTTTGTGTTGGACGGCGGTTTGATGCCTGACGAAGTGGGCTTGAATGTGTCGAACGACGAAGGTGACATGCTCATGGAGATGGACGGCTACACCGGGTCTTCAGTGGGATGTGTGCCTTCAGGATGCTACACCGTGGAAATGTTGGACACCTTCGGCGACGGATGGAACGGCGCGATGGCCGAGCTGTTTGTAGACGGAGAGTCTGCAGGCACCATGACCCTGGAAGAAGGCGACTACGAACTTCGTGTGGTGGGCGTTGGCATGGAGTGCGAAACCCCTGACAACGGAGGTGACGGCGACGGCACCGCAAGCCTCGGCGACCCAACCGCAAGCGCGTGGACCTTGGAGCTCTTCCCCAACCCAGGACAAGACCAGTTGACCATCCGAAGCCAGCACAGCGGCACCGACGCGGCGCCAACCGTGGTGGTGTTCAACGCCGACGGCCGGATGGCGATGGATGCCACAAACGACACACGCGGTGTGGACGGCGATTGGATTCTCGACGCGACGTCGTGGACGCCTGGCATGTACATCGTGCATGTGACGCAGCTCGGCACCACGCGTCAACTCCCTTGGATCAAGGTCCGCTGAGGATCTTGACTTGACACGCATGAAAAAGGGCTGCCTCGAAAGGCAGCCCTTTTTGCATGTCCGCTATCGGAAAGCTTATTGCTGGTCGAAGTCCAGCACCACGTCCTCGTCACCGTCAACGTGGGCCTGGCAGGTCAAGACGTAGCCACGCTCCACCTCCGAAGGCTCCAACGCGAAGTTCACGTTCATCGTGGCCTTTCCCTTGACCAGCTTCGCGCGGCAGGTGCAGCACACGCCGCCAAGGCAGCTGTACGGAGCGTCGAGGCCCGCGTCCAAAGCGGCGTCGAGCATGTTTTTCTCCTTGTCGAGAGACACGCTAGTGGTGACGCCGTCCAACACAATTTGCATGGGAACGCCGTCCCCGGTGGCCACTTCGGCGCGCGGGGCGGCGGGTTTGGCCGCGCCTGCGGAGGTGAACAGTTCAAACTTGATTTGGTCTTCTGTCAACCCAAAAGCGAGCAAGGCCTCCTTGCACCCCAAAATCATCGACTCGGGGCCGCAGAGGTACGCGGCGTCCACAGCGGTGCCGCTGCAGAACTCCTTCATCAGGTCGGCGCAGCGCGCTTGGTCCAAGCGCCCGGACAACAACGTGGCGTCCACAGGCTCGCGCGTCAGCAGGTAAAACACCCGCAAACGGTCGAGGTGACGGTCCTTGAGGTCTTGGATCGCTTCGCGGAACATGGTGCTCGCGGCGGTCTTGTTGGCGTAGAACAGCGTGTAGCTGGAGGCGGGATCTGTGCTCAGGACGTCTTTGACTTGGCTGAGAATCGGCGTGATGCCAGAGCCCGCCGCGAAGCCCACGTGATGCTTGCCGGCGCCCTCGGCCAACACGAAGCGGCCTTGGGGGTCCATCACTTGCAAGGTGTCCCCTGCCTTGAGCACGTCGTTCGCGTAGGTCGAGAACTTGCCCCCGGGCACCTTCTTGATGCCCACGTGCCATGCCTCGTCACCGGGCGACGAGCAAAGCGAATAGCTGCGGCGGATGTCCTCGCCGTCGATGGTCGTACGCAGGGTCAAATACTGGCCCGCCGCAAACTGAAAGTCGGCACGCAATGCGTCGGGAATGTCCAGGGCCACCACCACCGATTCGGCGGTCTCGCGGTGCACGCTTTGGACTTGGATGTCGTGAAACGTCGGCATGAAGGCGAAAGTAGTCCACACCATGGTTTGGGCACATTGTGTTTGTCACCAAACGACGCACACACGACTCAGCGTAACTTTGAGAAAAATCGCGCGCATGAGTCCTGTAGAAATGAACCTGGAAGCACGCTTTGACGCCTACGTTGCGGAAGAGAAAAAGATCGAGCCCAAAGACTGGATGCCCGACGCCTACCGCAAGACGTTGATCCGTCAAATCAGCCAACACGCCCACAGCGAAATTGTCGGGATGCTGCCTGAAGGAAACTGGATTTCCCGGGCACCGTCCCTGAAGCGCAAGGCCATCTTGCTGGCCAAGGTGCAGGACGAAGCTGGCCATGGACTCTACCTCTACTCGGCCGCAGAAACCCTCGGGGTCACCCGGGACCAAATGCTGCAGGACCTCCACGCCGGAAAGGCGAAGTACAGCTCCATCTTCAATTACCCCACCCTTACTTGGGCCGACATGGGCGCCGTGGGGTGGCTGGTGGACGGGGCCGCGATCATGAACCAAGTGCCCCTGTGCAAGTGCAGCTACGGCCCGTATGCACGCGCCATGGTGCGTGTGTGCAAGGAGGAGAGCTTCCACCAGCGTCAAGGGTTCCAGGTCATGCTGAACCTCGCCCAAGGCACGCCCGAGCAGAAAGCCATGGCGCAAGACGCGTTGAACCGGTGGTGGTGGCCGTCGTTGATGATGTTTGGTCCGAGCGACGGAGATTCTCCGCACTCGGCCCAAAGCATGAAGTGGAACATCAAGCGGTTCTCCAACGACGAGCTGCGTCAGCGGTTTGTCGACATGACCGTGCCGCAGGCGGAGCTGCTGGGCTTGACCCTGCCAGATCCCGACTTGAAGTGGAACGAGGAACGCGGACACTACGACTTCGGCGCGATCAACTGGGACGAATTCTACGACGTGATCAAGGGCAACGGCCCATGCAACAAGGAGCGACTCGGCGCGCGGGTCAAAGCCTACGAAGACGGCGCTTGGGTGCGTGACGCGGCAAACGCCTACGCCACCAAAGAAGCCGCCCGCCAGAAGAACGCCAACGCCTCCACCCACGCGGCATGAGTGAATCCAAGCACGAGTGGCCCCTTTGGGAAGTGTTCATCCGGAGCCGTCAAGGCCTCGGCCACAAACATGCCGGTTCGCTTCACGCGGCCGACGCCCAAATGGCCATCCAGAACGCACGCGACGTCTACACCCGACGCCAGGAAGGCGTGAGCATTTGGGTGGTGCCCGCAGAAGCCATCACCGCTTCGAGCCCGGACGACAAGGACGTCTTGTTTGATCCGGCCAACGACAAAGTGTACCGTCACCCCACCTTCTACAAGTTGCCCGACGAGGTCAACAACATGTGAGCCATGACGGAAGCGCAACACTTCTCAGCCGTTTTGCGGTTGGGCGACGACGCCCTGGTGCTGGGTCAACGATTGTCCGCGTGGTGCGGCCACGGTCCCATCTTGGAGGAAGACATCGCGTTGTCGAACATCGCGTTGGACTTGATTGGCCAAGCGCGAAACTTCTTCACCCTGGCCGGCCAGTTGGAAAACCAGGGGCGCGACGAAAACGCTTTGGCGTACTTCCGCTCCGACCGTGAGTTCCAAAACCACCTGCTGGTGGAGCAGCCCAACGGGCACTTCGGCGACACCGTGGTGCGTCAAATGTTCTTCAGCGCCTTCGCGCTGGACCGTTACGCTTTCTTGGCACGCCAAACCGTGAATGCGGACGTGGCGGGCATCGCCGCCAAAGCGGTGAAGGAACTGCACTACCATTGGGAGCACGCCGCGCAATGGGTCATTCGACTCGGCGACGGCACCCCTGAAAGTCACCAAAAGGTGCAAGACAGCGTGGACCAGCTTTGGGCCTACACCGGAGAACTGTTCACGCCCGACGACGTCGACACAGCCTGCGCCGAGGCCAGCCTGATGCCTGACCTTCAAAATCTCCAAAGCACGTGGCGCGACAAGGTGGTCGCGTGCTTGGAACGGGCGACCCTGCGGGTGCCGGAGGATGGATGGGCGCACCGTGGCGGCAAGCAAGGCGTGCACAGCGAGCACCTGAGCTACATGCTCGCCGAGATGCAAGTGCTGCCCCGAACGTACCCCGACGCCACGTGGTGACCGACCAGGAGCGCATCGCCCAAGCCTGGGTGCAAGTCCGGTCCGTCAACGACCCAGAGCTCCCCTACTTGACTGTGGAAGAAATGGGCATGGTCCGAGGCGTTCGTGTGGAGGATGGACAACTCGTGGTGACCATCACCCCTACGTATTCTGGGTGCCCCGCCACCGACGTCATCGCCGAAGACATCACCACCGCCGTGCAGGCCTTGGAAGCCGACGCCCGTGTGGAGGTGGTCTTGAGCCCTGCTTGGACGACCGACTGGCTGCTCCCCTCCGCCCACGAGAAAATGAAGGCCAACGGCATCGCCCCGCCCGAGGGCAAGAGCGCAGACCGGGCCTTCTTGACAGGACAAGGCAAGGTCGTCCCCTGCCCTTCGTGCAAGTCCGACCAGACGACCATGGTGTCCGCCTTCGGAAGCACCGCCTGCAAGGCGCACTTCAAGTGCAACGCCTGCCTGGAGCCGTTCGAGCATTTCAAGTGCATCTGACACGTACCTTCCGTCCATGAGTGACGCCGACATGCACCCGATTGTGGCCCAAATGATGGACCGTGACGCTTTCAGCCAATGGCTGGGCCTGGACGTGGTGGAAAGCGGACCGGGCGCGTGCCTTTGCCGCATGACGGTGCGTGCCGACATGGTCAACGGGTTTGGCATCGCCCACGGCGCCATCACCTATGCCTTGGCCGACAGCACGCTTGCGTTTGCCGTGAATGCCCAAGGGCAGCACGCCGTCAGCGTGACGAGCACCATCCAGCATTTGGCCCCAGTGAAGGTGGACGACGTGTTGACCGCCAGGGCCATTCCCCGGGCGGATGGTGGCCGCATCGCCCACGTCGACGTCGAAGTCACCAACCAAGAGGGTGCACGCGTGGCTTGGCTGACCGCCACCGGCTACAAGATGTCCAAGACCTGGTGAGCGCCAAGCTCACTTGAGGTTCATCGACTGAAACTGCTTTTCGAAGAGCCCGTGGTAGACCTTGCCTTGGGCCACCAACTCGTCGTGGGTGCCTTGTTCGGCGATGGCGCCGTCTTGGAGCACGACAATGCGGTCGGCGTCACGCACCGTGTTGAGCCTGTGGGCGACCAGCAACGAGGTCCTGCCTTGGGTGAGCGTCTCGGTGGCGCGCTGGATCCATTGCTCGCTTTCGCTGTCGATGCTTGAAGTGGCTTCGTCCAAGATCAAAATGTGCGGGTTGCTCAGGTACGCACGCACAAAGGCAATCAACTGGCGTTGCCCCACACTGAACGTGGCGCCTCGTTCGCGCACGTCGTGGTCGAGGCCCTCAGGCAACCGGTCCACCACACGCTTGGCCCCGACCGCCTCGATGGCCGCCCAAATGGCGTCGTCCCCTTTGGCTGCATCGTGCAGTCGGATGTTCTCACGCAAGGACCCGCTGAACAGGAACACGTCCTGGAGCACGACGCCCACGCGGGCACGCAGCTCTTCGAGCGGGATCTCCCGAATGTCCACCCCGTCCATGGTGATTCGGCCCCGCTGGAATTCGTAGAGTCTGGAAATGAGGTTGACAATGGAACTCTTGCCTGCGCCGGTGGCGCCCACGAAGGCCACCCGCTCTCCTGGGCGGATGTGAAGGTTCACGTCGCGAAGCACCCAATCGGGCTCCCCGTCCTCCTTGTCCACGTAAGCGAACCACACGCCTTCAAACCGGATCTCGCCGCGCCACGAAGGCGACTGGGGATGGGTCGGCGCCGCCAAACGCTCGTCCGTGGCCAACAGTTTGAACACACGGTCGGCGTTCACAATCCCCATCTGCAACACATTGAAACGGTCGGCCAGCTGGCGGATGGGGCGATACAACATGAAGACGTACAGGATGAACTGCAAGACCACGCCCAAGGTCAACGTGTCGCGCACGACCTGGCCCGTGCCCAACCAAAGGAGCAGGCCCACGCTCGTTGCGCTGAGCAATTCCACCACAGGAAAAAACACACTGAACGCCCAAATCGACCGGATGTTGGCGTCGCGGTGGGCGGCGTTGATGTCGGCGAAGGCCTTGGCTTCAGATTCCTGGCGGTTGAAGGCCTGGACAATGTGCATGCCCGTCACATGCTCTTGGACGAACTCGTTGATTTGGGCCACCCGGTTGCGCACATCCACAAAGGCGCTCTTGATGTGACGCTGAAACACCCGCGTGGCGGCAAGCAGCACCGGGATCGGCAGAAGCACAATCAAGGTCAGGGAGGTGTCGATGTACAACATGGCTCCCATGACCACCACCAAGGACAGCAGGTCGCCCACGGCGTTGAGGATGCCGTTGCTGAACACGTTGGCCACGCCGTCGATGTCACTCACGTGGCGGGTCACCAGCGTTCCAACCGGCGTCTTGTCGAAGTACTTCAGAGGGAACCGGGACACGTGGCGGTAGAGCTTGGCGCGCAAGTCCAAACTCACGCTCTGCGCCACCCAATTCGCCAAAAACGTGACCCTGTATTGCACCAAGGCCTCGATCAGCAACACCCCCACCACCGTGAGGAACACCCGCAAGAGGCCTTGCATGTCGCCGGCGGCGATGTGGACGTCCACAGCCTCGCGGATCAACGCAGGACGAATCCACACCAGGCTCGACAAGAGCACCACCATGACGCCGGTCCAGGTGAAGCGGCGCCTGTACGGACGGACCTCGCCCAAGATTTGGCGGACCGTCTCCCAGTCAAACACCTTGCCCGCCTTGGAGGATTCCGCCATGGTTCAAAGATATCCCGTGGCCTTTGGGCTGAAGACGTCTGCGGGGTACGTCACGTGGTTGAGGTACAAGCCGCACCCCAACACGCTCTTGCCCGCGGCGCTTCGGTCCCCGGCCGCCAAGATGGGCGGCAGGTCGTCTGGAGATCGCTTGCCCTTCCCCACTTCAATCAGGGTACCGACGGTGGCCCGGACCATGTTCCGAAGGAACCGGTCTGCCGTGATGTAAAACGCCAGCCGGTCGCGGCCCAGCACTTCCCACCGGGCTTCCCGCACGTCGCAGATGGTCGTGCCTTGGTCCGACCCGGCTTTGCAAAACGACGCGAAATCGCCTTTCTTAACCAAATGCGCGGCCCCGGCTTTCATGGCCTCCAGGTCCAGGCTGCCATGCACGCGGGTGGAGCGCCCCTCCAAGAAGGGATCCTTCTGCGTGTGGATCAAATAGCAGTAGCCCCGCTCTGTCGCATCGAAGCGGGCGTGGGCTTTGGGGCCGACGTCGTGGATGGCGAAGATGCCGATGTCGTGCGGCAATATGCCGTTGAGCTTCATCGCCGCTTCCTCCCAATCCGCCACCCGACCGCCAAGGGCGCCGTCCGGAAGCTCCGCGTGGGCCACGAAGTAACTCGCGTGCACGCCGGCGTCCGTGCGACCACACCCCATGACAGGACAAGGCCCGCCAAAGAGGCGGGCCATGGTGTCCTCCAGCACCGCTTGAACGGTGATGGACTGGGGCTGGCGCTGCCACCCGTGGTACCGGGTGCCGTCGTAAGCCAGCTCAATGAAAACGCGCATGGGCGAACGCGGAGGTTACGCCCAAGAAGCGATCTTCTCGCTCTTGTATTCTCCAGCGAAGAGTTTGTCCTTCACCTTCTTGAACGTCTCAATGGTGTATTGAACGTCTTCCAACGTGTGGATGGCGGTGGGGATCAAACGCAACATGATGGTGTCCTTGGGAACCACTGGGTACACCACAATGGAGCAGAAGATGCCGTAGTTCTCCCGGAGGTCGAGGGTGAGGTTCGTCGCCTCGCCGAGGCCGCCGTGCAAGAACACAGGCGTCACGCACGAGTTGGTGACCCCGAGGTCAAAGCCCTCGGCACGCAAGCCTTCCTGGAGGGCCGTGGCGATCTTCCACAGGTTCTCCTTGTGCTCTGGCTGGCTGCGCAACATCTCCAAACGCTTCCGCGCGCCCACCACGAGTGGCATGGGCAATGACTTGGCGAAGGTTTGCGAGCGCATGTTGTAGCGGAGGTACTCGATCACGTCCTCGTCGCCGGCGACGAACGCGCCGATGGTGGCCATCGCCTTGGCGAAGGTGCCGAAGTACACGTCGATTTGGTCGTGGCATCCTTGGTGGTCGCCCGCGCCGCGGCCGTTCTCACCCACAGTGCCGAAGCCGTGCGCATCGTCCACGAACAAGCGGAACTGGTATTCCTCCTTGTACTGGCAGATTTCGGCAAGCTTGCCTTGGTCGCCGGCCATCCCAAAGACGCCTTCGGTCACCACAAGGATGCCGCCGCCTGTTTGGTCGGTGAGGTTCTTGGCACGCACGAGTTGCTTCTCGAAGCTCTCCATGTCGTTGTGCTGGAACACAAAGCGCTTGCCTTGGTGCAAACGCACGCCGTCCACCATGCACGCATGGGACTCGCTGTCGTACACGATCACGTCGTGGCGGGAGACCAACGCCTCGATGGCGGACTGGCATCCCTGGTATCCGAAGTTGAGCAAGAATGCGTCTTCCTTCTGCATGAAGTCGGCGAGCTCCTGCTCGAGGGCTTCGTGCTGGGACGTTTGGCCTGACATCATGCGGGCACCCATGGGGTAGCCCATGCCCCACTCGGCGGCCGCGTCGGCGTCCACTTTGCGGATCTCAGGGTGGTTGGCAAGGCCGAGGTAGTTGTTGATGCTCCACACAAGAAGCTCTTTGCCTCGGAAGGTCATGCGGTTGCTGATTTCTCCTTCCAACTTGGGGAAAGTGAAGTAACCGTGGCTGTCGCGGGCGTGCTGTCCCAGTGGGCCACGCTCCTGACGGATTCGATCAAAAATGTCCAAAAATCAGAGATTTAGAAGGTGCGAAAGTAAGCAGTCCAAACGTACTGCGTTCAACCAAGGGCATGAGAACTCGTTCACAATGTTTTCACCAATGCTCGGTGCACGCGTTGTACTTTCGCCGCCATGGCTCCCACACGGTTTGAACGCACCTTCTTGGCCACGCTGGCATGCGCGGCATGGATTGGGCTCACCCAATGCTCCGACTACAACCAAATTTTGAAGTCGGGCTCCGTGGAGGAGAAGTTGGCCTTTGCCCAAACGGCCCTCGACTCAGGCGACTGCTTCAAGGCCTTGCCCCTGTACGACGAGTTGATGCAACTCAGCCGAGGCACCGAGCGCGCCCCAGACATCCACTGGAACCGCGCGATGACCCACGATTGCGTCAACGACTTCTACCTGAGCCGCTACTACTTCCAGACGTTCGCCAAGACGTTCCCCAACGACCCACGCGTCGAAGAGGGCATGTTCCGGGCGGCGCTGTGCTCTTTCTACTTGTCTCCGGACGCAAGCTTGGACCAAACCGACACCCGGAGCGCCATCGACGAGCTTCAACTCTTCATGGACCGCTACCCCTCAAGCGCACTCCGCGACAGCAGCCAAACCATGGTGGACAACCTGCGGTTGAAGCTGGAGCGCAAGGCTTTTGAAAACGCCCGCCTCTACCACACCACAGGGAATTACAAAAGCGCGACCATCGCCATGGAGCACGCCATGGCCGACTATCCTGGCTCGGCGTTCAAGGAGGAATTGCAGTTCTTGATCATCGACAGCCACTACCAGTACGCCGAGCTGAGCACCGAACGCAGAAAGCTCGAGCGCTACAACGACGCTATTCAAGCTTTTCATACCTTTGCATCCCGCTTCCCGGAAAGCGAATGGATGCCCCGAGCGCAACGTCTCTTCGACAACTGCGTGGCTGCCATCGCCAACTTGGACGTGAATTCACAGAACTCCGACTCGAATCGCTGACGCATGAGCACCAACTTCAAGAGCATCAAAGCTGAACGCACCACGGAAACCCGTAACATCCACAACTTGGAAACGTCCGGCACTGGCAACATCTTCGAAACGATTGTCGCCTTGTCGAAGCGCAGCAACCAAGTGGCACTCAGCTTGAAGAAGGAGTTGGCCGACAAGCTGGAAGAGTTCGTGATCCCCACCGACTCTTTGGAGGAGGTCTTCGAGAACCGTGAGCAAATCGAGATTTCGAAGTTTTACGAGCGTTTGCCCAAGCCCCACAGCATCGCGATCAAGGAACTCCAAGACGAGTCCCTTCACATCGCCAACGAAGACGAGGCTGAATCAGGCACCAAGGAGCTCGACGCCTAATCAAGGACGGCCATGGAACTGGCCTCTCCTTTTCTCCCCCTTTCTGGAAGACGCATTGTCCTGGGCATCACCGGGAGCATTGCCGCGTACAAAAGCGCCACGCTGGCGCGTGAACTGAAGCGCCGTGGCGCGGAGGTGCGTGTGGTGATGACCGCGGGCGCCACTGAATTCATCACGCCCTTGACGCTGGCCACGTTGATCGACCGGCCCGTGCATTCCGACTTCACAGAAGACGAGCACGCAGGCGTGTGGACCAACCACGTGGAATTGGGCATTTGGGGCGACCTCATCGTTGTGGCCCCCGCCACCGCCAACACCCTGGCGGCCATGGTTCATGGCCAGTGTGAGAACTTGTTGCAAGCCGTGCTCCTCAGCGCGCGATGCCCCGTGGCCGTGGCCCCAGCCATGGACCTGGACATGTTCACACATGCCTCCACCCAAGAAAACCTTCGCGTCCTCGAATCGCGCGGGGTGGACATCGTCGACCCCAGCACCGGTCCGTTGGCCAGCGGCTTGGTCGGCAAGGGACGCATGGCGGAACCTGAGGACATCGCCGACCACGTCGAAGCGCATTTCCAAAAGACCCTCCCCTGGTCTGGCAAGCAGGTGCTCATCACCGCCGGCCCCACCCACGAGCCGCTCGACGCCGTGCGCTTTCTGGGCAACCGCAGCAGCGGGAAGATGGGGTTCGCCCTGGCCTCGGCCTTCGCCGACCAAGGCGCGCTGGTGACGCTTGTCGCCGGCCCTGTGTCCTTGCCCACCCCTGAGCGGGTGCACCGGCGCATCGACGTGTCCACAGCCATGGAAATGAACGAGGCGGTGCAATCGTGCTGGGCCAACATGGACTTGGGGGTCGCCTGTGCGGCGGTGTCCGACTTCCGGCCGGCCCACACCTCCGACAGCAAATGGCATCGGGCGGACATGCCTGAATCCATCGCCTTGGAAGAGAACCCGGACATCTTGAGCGGCATGGGCGCGTCGAAGACCGACGCGCAACGCCTGGTGGGCTTTGCATTGGAAACCGACGACGGCTTGGCCAGCGCCAAGGCCAAGTTGGCGCGGAAAAACCTGGACGCCATCGTGCTCAACACCCTGCAAGACGACGGGGCTGGGTTTGCCGTCGACACCAACAAAGTGACCGTGCTCGATGCCAGTGGACAAACGGTGGGATTTGATTTGCAGGCGAAAGACGAACTTGCCCAAAAACTCGTTGACCTTTGGCGCACAACTTTGATTCCATGACCTCGACCTCCCACCTTCCGCTTCGTTCTTGGACCACCCAGGCCATTCGCCTCGCTGTGGCCTGCCTTGCTTGGGTGGTGGTGTCGACCACAGGACGCGCGCAAGAACTCAATTGCACGGTCACGGTGATCGCCCCGCAAATCAGCAACGTCGACGTCAGCAGGTTCGACGCGTTGGAAGACGGCATCCGAGAATTCATGAATGGACGCCGGTGGACCAACGACAATTTTGAATTCGAGGAGCGCATTGAATGCACAATTCAACTCACTGTCAGCGAAGCGATTGGGTCAACTGTCTTCAAGGGAAGCATGCAAGTCCAAAGCAGCCGCCCTGTCTTCAACTCGGACTACAACACACCGGTGTTGCTCGTGAACGACGGCGACATTCAATTCGAGTGGTTGGACAACAGTACGATCCTCTTCAACCCAGGCCAGCACCGCGACAACCTCAGCTCCCTGCTGGCGTACTACGCCTACATGATTTTGGGGATGGACTACGACACCTTCAGCTTGGAAGGCGGGACCCCACACTTTTTGCAAGCGCAGGCCATTGTGGCCAACGCCCAAAACGCTGGCGAGCGAGGATGGAAGGCTTCCCAAGGCAAGCAAAACCGGTACTGGTTGGTGGAAAACCACCTCAGCCAGACGTTCCGGCCCGTACGGACCTGCCTTTACAATTACCACCGAAAGGGATTGGACGTGCTGTTCCAGGACATCGAGGGTGGTCGGTTGACCATCGCCGAGTCGTTGATCGACATGCGCTCCACGAACCGGATTCGTCCTGGGTCGTACAACATCCAGGTGTTCTTCTTGTCCAAGAGCGACGAGATCATCAACATCTTCAGCCCTGCACCCGACGCTGAGCGCGGACGCCTGCTTCCGATCCTGAAGCAACTGGACCCTGGAAACATCCAGTCCTACGACCAGAACTTGGGCTGATGCTGCGGCGGATTCACATCCGAAACCACGCCCTCATCACGGAAGTGGAGCTCAACTTCGACGAAGGGTTCCACGTCTTCACCGGCGAAACCGGATCGGGCAAGAGCATCCTGCTTGGCGCCCTGGGCTTGTTGCTTGGCAAGCGGGCCGACACCGCAAGTGTGGGGTTGTTGTCCGACCGCGCCGTGGTGGAAGGCTGGTTCAGCGCGCCTCACCTTGAACCTTGGTTGCTGGCCCAAGACTTGCCCGCCACCCCACGGTTGACCATCCGGCGCGAGGTGCTGAAAAACGGCCGGTCACGGGTGTTCGTGAACGACGCCCAGGCCAGCGTGGCGCAGCTGAAAGCGCTCGGGGCACAGTTGGTGGACATTCACCAACAGCACGACCTCGGCGTGTCTTTGGAGCGCGAGGCGCTGTGCCATTTGCTCGACCATGTGGGCGGACACCAAGGCGTGGTCCGCACCTACCAAGCCGCGCACCGCGATTGGGTGGACAAGGCTGCGGTCTGGAAGAAGCTCGACAACCTGTCCAAAGCGCCCCAAGGCGACGTCCCCTACCTCAAGCACCAACGCACGGAGTTGGAGGCGCTGAATTTGGATGCGCTGGATTGGCCCGAGCTGGAAGCGTCGCTGAAAAGCTTGAGCCGTGCGTCAGAACTGACCTCTGGGCTGGAAGGCGCCGCCCATGCCCTGGAGCGCGACGACGCCAGCGCCCTCGGCCAGCTGGACCGCGCCCTGAAAGCCTTGCGCGGGGTGGCCGGTGTGGACGCCGAAATCGACGGGGCCTTGGAACGTGCAGAGAGTGCGCGCATCGAGTTGCAAGATTTGGCCGACACGCTCGACGACTTGGGACGGCAAAAGCAGCCGGACCCCTCGAAGCTTCGCATGCTCGAGGAGCGCCACGACGCGCTTTGGAGCGCCACGAAAAAACACAACGTCGCCTCCCCTGAAGACCTCTTGGCCAAGCAACATGATCTGGACGCGCAAATTCAGGGCTTGGAAGGGTTGGCCGACGATTTGCAAGAAGCGGAAGCCGCCATGGCCAAGGCCCACGACACCATGCAGGCTGCGGGCCAGGATTTGCGGGAGGCGCGCCTTTCTGCTGGGGCGACGGTGGCGGGACGCGTGTTGCCCTTGCTTGGCGATTTGAAGATGCCCCACGCCAACATGGATTGGGAGAGCGAAGACGTGCCTGCCGACGCCCTCGGCCTCGACAGCCCTGTCATCCAATTCTCGTCCAACCCCGGCTCGCCCCTGCAGCCCTTGACCAAGGTGGCCAGCGGAGGGGAGCGCGCAAGGTTTGCCCTGGCGTTGAAATCGGTGTTGGCCCAGGTCCAATCCACCCCCGTGGTGGTGCTCGATGAAATTGACACGGGCGTCAGCGGCGAAGTGGCGTCGTTCATGGGCGCCGCCATGCGCGCCATCGCCCACTCGGACCAAACCGCCCAAGTCCTCTCTGTCACCCACTTGCCACAGGTCGCGGCGCAAGCCGAACACCACTGGGAAGTGAGGAAGTCCACGGACGGCACGACCACGGAGGTCGACGTCACAGCGCTGGATGAAGAAGGCAAGCTTCAGGCCATCGCAACCATGCTCAGCGCCTCGGAAATCACGGCCGAGGCCCTCGGGCAGGCTTCACAACTGCTGGCGGCCGCGCAAGGCCACTGACCCCGCAATCAGAACGACCAGTCCAAGCCCACGCTTGGCAGGAACGGCAACTGGTTCTTTCGCTGGCCGGTGATGCGGTTGATGTAGAACACGTTCTCGCGGCTGTACACGTTGGTGACGCCGGCAGACAGTTCCATCTCTCCTCCTCCCACGTCCTTCCAAAGGCGCTTGACGTTCACGTCCAAACGGTGGTACGCCGGCAAGCGTCCCTCGTTCAGCCCTGCGAGGTAGATGCTCACTTGGCTCGGGTTGCCGGTCAAGTAATCGCCGTCGATGCCGCCACCGGAGGTGGGGGCTTGGTAGTAGCCTTGGCTTTGGGTGAAGGGCAGGCCTGAGCCGAGGTTCCAACGGGCGGAGAGAAGCCACTTGCCCTGGTCGAAGCCTTGGCTGGCCACCAGGTTCACGTTGTGACGGCGGTCAAAGACTGGGTCGTACCAGCGCAGCCCGTCCCAACGGTCCACGTCGCCCAGGCCGTACACAAACCACAAGTAGGTCTCGCGCTCCTCGTACTTCACCACGAGATCGGCGCCGATGGCGCGGCCGGTTTCCACGATGAAATCCTTCTTGAAGGCGTCCGGTTCGTCCGCGTAGACGACGTTGTCCGGGAAGAGCTTGTTGCGGTTGAAGTTGCTCAGCTGCGTGAAGTCCTTGAGGTAGCCTTCGGCGTTGAGGTTGAGGCGCTCGGTGAGGTCAAACTCGAAGCCCGCCACCACGTGGTTCGCCGTTTGCAAGCTGTGGACGATGTCGCGCTCGTCCCCGTTGGGCAAGCGGATGTCGTCCTGCAGGTTTTGGGGGCCGGCCAAGAAGCCGTAGAAGAGGTTGACGATGTCGCGGTCGGAGTTGGCCGAGATGACGTTCTGGGAATACATCCCCGCGGCCGCTTTCAAGCGCAGGCGCTCGCTCGCCTTGTACTTCAATCCGATGCGAGGCTCAGGGCGGAATTTGGCCAGGGAGCTGTAGTACTGCATCCGCATGCTGGGCTGCACGATCCAATCGCCCCGGTTCATGGTGTAGTCGAAGTACCCGCCGAGTTCCGTGTTGTTCTCGCGCTGCTCCACAGGAACTTGCAACGAGTTGTAGGTCTGGAAATCCGTCCGAAGGCCCACCACCTCCAAGCCGTACTCCACCTTGTCCTCGCCCATGATGTATTTGAAATCCAACCCGAAGTTGAAGCCCGCCACCTCGCTGTAGCGCGCCGGCGAGCCGACCTCGTCGAAGTTGATGCGGTAGTTGCTCATGGCGAAGTGCCCGTTGAGCAAGGTGGCGCTCCCCGGAGGCACCACGGTGAAGGTGCCGCCGCCGCCGATGTTGTTCCAACCGTAGTTGGCGAAGTCCACGCCGGTGCTGTCGTCCAACACGCTCGCGTTGTCGTTGAAGTTGAACCCAAAGAGGCTCAGCTTGGAGCCGTCGCCCCCGCCGAAGGTCAATTTCCCGTAGGCGTCCGTGAACCCAAACGGCAGGCGTCCGTCGTCGATGTAGGGGTAGAACAACTGGGAGGTCTGTTCTAAGTAGCTGTGCTTGACGCTCAACAAGTAGCTGATGCCGCCTGTGCGGTCCTCCGACATGCGCTTGAGCGGGCCGTGGACGAGCAACTTGGCGCCGAAGGGGCTCGCCCCCACCTTGCCTTCTGTCTCGCGCATGTTGCCGTCACGGGTGCGGATGTCCATGACCGAGCTGATGCGTCCGCCATATTTGGCCGAGAAGGCGCCTGTGTAGACGTCGGCGTTGGCCAGGGCGTCCGAGTCGAACACACTGAACAGCCCAATGCTGTGGAAGGCGTTGTAGATCAACATGCCGTCGAGCAGGACCTTGTTTTGGATCGGCGACCCGCCACGGATGTAGAGCTGCCCGCCTTGGTCGCCGGTGGAGACGAAGCCAGGCAAGACTTGCAAGGCTTGGACGAGGTCCGGTGCGCCGCCGAAGCTGGGGATGCGCTTGATGTCCGCCGGGCGGATGGTCTCGACAGACGTGCGCACTTGGGTGGTTTGTTCTTCACGGTCCGCGCGCACCTCGGCGCCCTCGAGCGTCACAACCTTGGAGGCCAGCAAGAGGTTCTTGGTGACCACCTTGTCGTCGCGCACCTCCACGGGCTCGCGAAGCGTCTCGTACTCCAAGCTTGAGACGACCAGGGTGTAGGTGCCCGCAGGGACACGGCTCAAGCTGTAGTACCCGTCGACGTTGGAGCTCACCCCGAAGGTGGTGCCCTCGAGCGTCACCGACGCAAACATCACGGCCTCTCCAGAGGATTCAGATTTCAAGAATCCCTTCACGGTGCCTTGCGCCCAGGTTGGGGCGGCACACATGAACAACGCGGCCAAGATGAACCAGCGTGGGGTGGTCGATTTCAATGCTTGCATGGAGGGCAAAAATAGGTCATTCCCAGGCCATTCGCTTGAGCCGATCTTCCAACGTCTCCGAGGTCAAACGCTCCCTGAGGCGGTCGACAAACAGCGGGAAAGCCAGCGGCGAGGGCTTGTTCAATTCGCGGTGTACGAGGTCCTTTTCTGGCAAGGCTTGCAGCCATTGCAAGAGACGGCCAAACTCGAGTTGGTCCGCCAGCATCTCGTCCTGGGCTTGGCGCAGCAGGAGGTTGTCGGGGTCGTGGTCCTGGAAGACCTGAAGAAGAAGGTTGGTGGAGGTCAGCAGGTGACGCTCCTTGATTTGGGCGCCGGGGAAGCCCTGGAAGACGAGGCCGGCGATGGTCGCGACGTCGCGAAACTTTCGTCGGACGAGTTCGGAGGCGTTGAATCCAGCGCTGAGGTCGTCCATGAGGTGAGACGGAGAGAGCAAGTTGTTTTCGACCACGTCTTCCCACCGGATGGGCTGGTCGGACAAGAGCTCGAAGCCGTCGTCGTTGCAGGCCCAATTGAAGGTTTGGGGGGAAAGCAGGCTGAGGCGGTAGGCCAGCAAGGAGGCCAAGGCTTCGTGGACCTTGCGCCCTTCGAAGGGGTACATGAACAGGTGGTGGCCGTCGTGGTCGACGAGGGTTTCCACCAGCACCTGGTGGGCGCACGGGATAAGGCTGCGCTCGGCTTGGATGTGGACCATGGGCATGAGGCGCTGGAGCTCGGGCTCGAGCTCGGCGTGGTCGCGCGCCATTTGGTCCCACGCAAGCCGCAGGCGGTGGGACAGCTCGGAAGACAAGGACATCCTCCCTCCCATCCATGCGGGGGTGCGGCCGGTGGAGGACTTGGACTTGCGCACCTTGGCGACGAGGCCTTTGAAGGAGGTGAGGGCGACGGTTTGGCCGGCGAAGACGAAGGAGTCGCCTTCCTCGAGGGAGGCGATGAAGGTTTCCTCCACGTGGCCCAGCAGCCCGACGCCTTTGAGCTGCACAGAGACCATGGTGGCGCTGACGATGGCGCCCATGCTCATCCGGTGCCGGCGGGCCTTGGTCCTGTCGCGCATGACCCAGCGACCTTCCTCGTCCTGGGTGACGCGCTGGTGCTCCGTGTAGGCACGAAGGGCGGCGCCCCCGGTGGTGACGAGGTCCATGGCTTGGCGCCAATCGTCGCGCTCCATCTCGGCGTAGGCGTGGGTGGCCCGCACGGAGGCACGGGCGTCGGCCTCGTGGAACCCGTCCCCCACAGCCAGGGTGCAGAGCCACTGAACGAGGACGTCCCAACACAGCATGAGGGGCACCTTAGGCTCGATGTCGCCGTGTTGGATGGCCTTGCGCAGGGCGGCCGCTTCGACCAGCTCGAGGCCGTGGGTGGGCACGAAGTGGACCTTGCTGTCGGCGCCGGGGCGGTGGCCGCTTCGGCCGGCGCGTTGGATCATGCGCGAGACGCCCTTGGGGCCGCCGATTTGGACGACCGCATCCACGGGATGGAAGTCGACGCCCAGGTCGAGGGAGGCCGTGCACACCACCGCGCGCAGGCGGCCGTCGTGCAGGGCGTCCTCCACCCACTCGCGCAACTCCTTGGCGATGGACCCGTGGTGCATGGCCAAGAGGCCAGCCCAATCCGGCTTGGCGGCCAGGAGCGCCTGGTACCACACCTCGGCTTGACGGCGCGTGTTGGTGAAGATGAGGGTGCTCTTGTGACGCTCCACGACGTCCACCACGCCGTCGATGAGTTGGAGGCCGATGTGGCCCGCCCAAGGCAACTTCTCGAACGCGCCGGGCATAGTGCTTTCAATGTGGATTTCCTTCGCGATGTCGGCCCGGACAATGTGGCCGCGGTCGTGTCCGATCAAGGCGCGCAGGGCTTCACGGGGCTGCGCCAAGGTGGCGCTGATGCCCCACACCATCGCTTCAGGGCGGCTTGAGTTGCGTTGCAACTGCTTGATCCACGAAATGGCGAGCTCCATTTGAACACCCCGCTTGGAGCCAATCAACTCGTGCCATTCGTCGACCACGATGGCGTCGACGTCGGCAAGGCGGCCGCTGCCCCCTTTTTGGGCCATCAGGATGTGCACAGACTCCGGGGTGGTGATGAGCACCTCCGGCAAGGTCTTCTTTTGGCGGGCCTTGTCCTTCGCGGAGGTGTCGCCCGTCCGCCGGCCCACGTCCCAGCCCAACCCCAGCCCGTCCACCATCGCCCTCGCGGCCTCTGCGATGTCGGAGGACAACGCCCGCAACGGGGCAATCCAAAGCAGCCTTAGCCGCCCTTTGCCACGGGGGGTGCCGGACGCCTTGGCTGCAGACAAGACATGCCCCATGGCCGCGTACGTCTTGCCGCTGCCTGTGGGCGCTTGCAACAAGCCATCTTCTCCCCTTGCCATGCTTTCCCACACTTCCAACTGAAACGGTTGGGGCGTCCAGCCTCGCGACGCAAACCACGACACCGCGGGCGCGTGCATTTCCGCAGCGGAATCATTCTTGGTGTGCATGGCGTCAGGGGTCACGTCGAACAAAGGAACACCAGGTTCCCCCTGCGGTTCAAGCCCAACCGGGCGGCCGTTCTTATCTTCGGCACGGAATGTGCACTTGACGCGCACAAACTCAAACCCTGCACGCATGAACATCTCATTGAACCGCTTCTCCATTTGGATTGCTTTGTTGGCGACTTGCGCCTTCACCTTGGGGGCGCCCCAGACGTCGTTTGGCCAAATCCGCGACAAGGAAGAAGAAGAACCCATCCTGATTGAGGAAGACGACCTCAACGAGTTGCTCATGTGGATCGTGGACGAGAAGTACGAGAAGGTCCTGTACAAGGCGATCCGCTACACCGAGGACGACGAGCAGAAGAAGCACCCCATGCCCTACCTGTACATGTCCAAGGCGTACATGGGCATCCACAACAGCGACGACCCTGACTTGCGCGAGTCCTTTGAAGTGGACAAGCTGAAGGCCCTCAAGAACGGCTTGAAGTACGCCAGCAAGTTTGTGAAGAAGGACAAGGAGATGGAGTACGTGCCGCAAGAGCAGGAGTTCATCGAAGAGATCCGCAAGGAGACCATCATCGCAGCAGAAACCGAGATGGACAACCAGAAGTACACCAAGGCCAAGTCCTACTACAAGTACCTCACGCGCCTCGACGAAGAGGACCCTGCGGCGTACATGATGTTTGGCACCGTGTACATGACCCTCAAGGCCCGCCGCGACGCCGACGTCCAGTGGGAGAAGGCGAAAAACCTGTTGCTCGACCAACAGGCCCGCGGCCTGACCGAGTCGCAGCTTGACTTGCTTCAATACGCCTTCGTCAAGACCATCGAGACGCTCGACCAACTCGGCGACCGCGCCACCGCCCAGTCATGGGTGGCCCTCGGCGACGACTTCGTGGGTGGCGACCGCGAGTATGAAGCGGTGAAGCGTTCCCTCGGACTCTGAGTCCATGGCGCTGACCGGCTTCGCCTCCCCCGCATGGGCGGGGCATAACGACGCCTCCATTCGATTGCCCCAAGGCCACTTAGCCCTGGCTTCCGGTCACCTCAAAGGGGTCTTGCCCTTGCTGCACACGCCCGCCTGGGCGCTGCACGGCGACCTGCATGGCGACCTGGCCACGCAAAAAGCCCTCCTCGAGGGAGCGACCCTTCTGCCCCACACCACCAAGGTCCTCGACCTGGGTCCGCGTGCCCATGCGGACCTTCAGCCACCCTACGGCTGGACGGAAGTGCGCCGGCACACCCGGCAAGTGACCTTTCCTTCTGAAGGCGACGTGGTCCTGCCCAAGACCCGGGAGAAACAAGCCCGTCGCTTCGAGCGGGAAGGCGGCACGGTGGCTGTAAATACGGGACATGCACAGGTCGCTTGGTCCCACGTGGAGCGGCTGCACGCCGCCTCGCGCGACCGCAAAGGCCTCGCCAGCCACCAACATCGCTTGGCGCCCTTGCTTCAGCGGCTCGCGACGGAACCGTGGACTTTCGCCGTCACGGCGGCCAACGCCGAGGGCAAGGTCATTGCGTCTGGTGGCTTCGTGCTTCTGCCGTGCGGCACCTGCATCTACGCCTTCGGAGGTCAAGAGCGCTCCAAAGACTCAGGCCGCGCCAGCGTGGCCATGCTGTGCGAAGCCATGCGAACTGCCCAGCGCATGGGCGCCACGACCTTCGACTTCGGGGGAAGCCAAGATGCCGGGGTCGACAAATTCTACGCGGAGTTTGGAGGCGTGCCTGTGGCCATGCGGCGCTGGGTGAACGCGCCTGTCTGGTTCAAGTGGGTGTTTCCCAAGATGTGGAACGCGTGGACCACGCCGTCGCGCGTGTTGGACGCGGACGATTGAGCGTCGTCAAGACCGGCCCAGGGCGTGGGCCTGGGCGATGACACGCACCACAGCCAACCCTTCCTCGATGGGCGTGGCCACCGTCGCCCCATTCAGCAGAACGTCCACCACGTTGTCGTAGACGTGGTGATGGCTGCTGGCCGAGCCCTTGTACCCGCCGTAGTCGTTGGGCGGCGCCACATTGGACATGTCCGGACGCGCCACCCCAGGCAGCTCGAATTCGTCCAACCGATCCATGTATTGTCCGCCGATGCGCACCGTACCACGGTCGCCGACGACAGTCATGCTGCTCTCGAAGTTGCCGTGCGGGACGGCAGTGCTGAAGGTGAACGTCCCCCACCCATTGTCAGGCAGGTTGAATTGGAACGATCCGCCATCTTCAAACTCCGTGGAGTCTCGGTGGGTTTGGTTGGTGAACCGGGCCGTCGTCACTTCCACCTCCCCAAACACCCACATCAGGATGTCCAAGAAATGCGAGAACTGGGTGAACAGCGGACCGCCGTCCAATGCCATGGTCCCGCGCCACGAGCCTGGCGTGTAGTACCGCTCGTCCCGGTTCCAAAGGCACTGCACGTGAACTTGCCGCACGTCGCCAAACGCCCCGTCCTCCTTCGCCCGCTTCATCCATTGGGCCGCCGGGGCGTACCGGTTTTGCATCACCCCGAAAACCGTCACGCCCTGCGCCTCCGCCTCAGCTTTCAATGCCTCCACGCTGTCCGTCGTCAGGCCCATGGGCTTCTCCAGCACCACGTGCTTGCCAGCGCGAACCGCCTCCAACGCCAACGCCACATGCGTCCCGTTGGGCGTGCACACGGACACCACGTCCACCTCTGCACCGCAGCCGGCCAGCAACGCCGTGAGGGTCTCGTGGGCCGCAGGCGCCTCGACCGCGGAGAGCGCCGAAGGGTCGGTGTCTGCCACCGCCACCAATTGGGCGTCCGGCCGTGCCTGAATCATCTGCACATGGCGCTTGCCAATGTGCCCACACCCCACCACCGCGAAACGTACCGGACCTGTCATGCGGCAAAGGTAGCGGACTACCTTCGTGCCATGCGCGTGGTGTCGTTGGTGCCGAGTTGGACTGAATTCCTGCATGACCTCCAATCCGAGGTCGTGGGCCAAACCAAATTTTGCGTCCGCCCCAACGCCGCATACCGCAGCCTGCCCCGCGTGGGTGGCACCAAGACCGTCCACGTCGACCGTGTGGTGGAACTCCGTCCCGACCTCGTGGTCGCCAACAAAGAGGAAAACGCCCGAGAAGACCTCGAGCGTCTCGCCGAGCTCCTGCCACCTTCGTGCGACATCCTTGTCACCGACGTCCGCACCGTCGATGCGGCCTTCGGCGCCATGTCCGACCTCGGCGCAAGACTGGAACGCGTCGCCCAAGCAGAATCCTGGGTGGCCCGCATCCGGGACGCGTGGGGCGCCCCCAAGCCTGTGGCGGGCAGCGCCGCGTACGCTGTGTGGGCCAAGCCTTGGATGGCCGCAGGACCCGACACGTTCATCCACGACGTCATGCGCCATTGGGGCATCCACAACACGGTGGCCGACCTTCCGTCGGAAGAGCTGGCGCAGGCCGGACGCTATCCGAGCTTGGGCGACGACGAGGCTGCGGGCGTCCAGCACGCCGGGCGGTGGCTCCTGCCCTCCGAGCCGTTTCCCTTCGCCGTCAAGCACCTCGAGGCGCTTGAAGACGCCCACCCCAAGCGCCAGTTCATGCTCGTGGACGGCGAGGCCTTCAGTTGGTACGGCACGCGGATGTGGCATGCGGCGGCCCACTTCGAAGAGGTGCGCCGCTGGATGACCGCGTCCTGAGCGCGGGCGGCAAGACTGGCCGGATTCGGACAACCTGTCAGCCAGTTTGGCAGGTCTGCGCGGCCGCCGTTGTCAGGATGGCACACTTGGCACGGGGAAATGCGGTTGGCACCGGATTTGGTCTGGGGATGTCAAAATCAACCATTCTAATTTCTCAACATGAGCAAAATCATTGGCATTGACCTCGGGACAACCAACAGCTGCGTGGCAGTGATGGAAGGCAACGAACCGGTGGTCATCAACAACAGTGAAGGCAAGCGCACCACCCCTTCTGTGGTGGCCTTCATCGACGGTGGTGAGCGCAAAGTGGGTGAACCTGCGAAGCGTCAAGCCATCACCAACCCCACCAAGACCATTTCCAGCATCAAGCGCTTCATGGGCTCGAGCTTCAGCGAAGTGGAGAAAGAAGCTGGCCGCGTGGCCTACCAGGTGGTCAAGGGCGACAACAACACCCCACGGGTGGCCATCGACGACCGCAAGTACACCCCGCAGGAGATCTCGGCCATGACCCTTCAGAAGATGAAGCGCACGGCGGAAGAGTACCTCGGCCAAGAGGTGACCGGCGCGGTCATCACCGTCCCTGCGTACTTCAACGACAGCCAGCGTCAAGCCACCAAGGAGGCGGGCGAGATCGCAGGCCTCGAGGTGAAGCGCATCATCAACGAGCCCACCGCGGCGGCGTTGGCGTACGGCCTCGACAAGAGGTCGACAGACCAGAAGATTGTGGTGTTTGACCTCGGCGGCGGCACGCACGACGTGAGCATCCTTGAGCTGGGCGACGGCGTTTTCGAAGTGCTCTCCACCGACGGAGACACCCACCTCGGCGGCGACGACTTCGACCAGGCCATCATCGAGTGGCTCGTGGACGAGTTCAAAAGCGAAAACAGCGGCCTCGACTTGAGCAAGGACCCGATGGCGCTCCAGCGCTTGAAGGAAGCGGCTGAGAAGGCGAAGATTGAGCTCTCCAGCACCACCAGCACCGAGATCAACCTCCCCTACATCATGCCCGTGGACGGCGTGCCCAAGCACTTGGTGCGCAGCCTGAGCCGCGCGAAGTTTGAGCAGTTGGTGGACTCCCTCGTCAAGCGCAGCATCGAGCCATGCATGAGCGCCTTGAAGGCCGCAGGCCTCGACAAGGGCGACATCGACGAAGTCATCCTCGTGGGCGGTTCCACCCGCATCCCTGCGGTGCAAGACGCGGTGAAGGCCTACTTCGGTAAGGAGCCCTCGAAGGGTGTGAACCCCGACGAAGTTGTGGCGGTGGGCGCGGCCATTCAAGGCGGCGTGTTGACCGGCGACGTGAAAGACGTGTTGCTCCTCGACGTGACCCCACTTTCTTTGGGCATCGAGACCATGGGCGGCGTGTTCACCAAGCTCATCGAGTCCAACACCACCATCCCCACCAAGAAGTCCGAGACCTTCTCCACGGCGAGCGACAACCAGCCCAGCGTGGAAATCCACGTGCTGCAAGGCGAGCGCTCGATGGCTGCCGACAACAAGACCATCGGCCGTTTCCACTTGGCGGACATCCCCCCTGCCCCACGCGGCGTGCCTCAGATCGAGGTGACCTTTGACATCGACGCGAACGGCATCATCAACGTGGGCGCCATGGACAAGGCCACCGGCAAGGAGCAGAGCATCAAGATTGAAGCGTCAAGCGGCTTGAGCGACGATGAAATCGCACGCATGAAGGCAGACGCCGAGGCCAACGCCGACGCGGACGCCCAAGCCAAGGAGCGTGCAGACGTCCTCAACCAGGCGGACGGCATGGTGTTCCAAACCGAGAAGCAGCTCAAGGAATTTGGCGACAAGATTCCTGCCGAGAAGATGGCGCCCATCAACGAGGCCCTCGAGAACCTCAAGAAGGCGCACGCCGCCCAAGACGTGGACGCATGCAAAGCCGGCTTGGAGACCTTGAACACCGCGTTCCAGGCCGCCAGCCAGGAGATGTACGCGGCGCAGCAAGAGGCCGGAGGTGAAGCCGCGGGCGCCCAAGGGCAACCTGCCGGCGAAGCCGCTGGCGACGACGCGGAAGTGACCGACGTCGACTTTGAAGAGGTGAAGGACAACTGATCCCTCTCCTTTGAACATGAAAAGGCCCCGCTTCGGCGGGGCTTTTTTATGCCCGCTTGAACCCTGGATGGACAAGCGTGTTTCACCTTTGCATCATGGACGTCCCCGCCCCTTGGAAACGCGCCGCACGCGCCGTCTTGGCCACCTTGGTTTTGGTCACCGCCTGGATGGGATGGCAGGCGTCCCAGCTCGAGTTCAACTACGATTTTGAGCAGTTTTTTCCCGCCGACCACCCCGAGACCCAATTCTACCGTGACTTCCGCGACCAGTTTGGGAGCGACAACGACTTCTTGATTGTCGGGTTCGAAGGCGACAGCCTGTCGCAGGCGCTCCTCGCCGAGGTCGATGGCCATGTGCAAGCCCTGCGCGACCTCCCGGCCGTGGAAAGCGTGCAGTCCCCGACCCGTCTCAACTTGCCGGTCCGGGACCCGCTGAGCGGGATGGCCTTCCAGCGGCCGTTGCTGGATTGGGCGGACGAAGAGCAACTGAGCAAGGACTTGGCGAGGCTCCGGGCGCGCGACGACGTCATGGGCAACCTGGTCAGCCCCAGCGGCCGCGCGGTCGCCTTGACCCTCCAGCACGCCCAAGGGTTGAGCAAGGCCGGGTGCGACAGCCTGGCCGCCGCGGTGCTCGCGTGGAAAGCCGAGGCCGAGCAAGGCAGTGTTCACGTGAAAGGCGTTCACGTCGCCGGACGGGCCGTGGCCCAGGACTACTACGTGGGCGTCATGGAGCGCGAGGTCACGTGGTTTGTGGGCGTGGGCGTTGTGCTTCTAATCGCCTTCCTGTGGTTCGCCTTCCGCACGGCATGGGGCGTCATGGTGCCCTTGGCCGTGGTGCTCGTCAGTGGGTTGTGGACGTTGGGCATCATGGTGGCGACGGGCAAGGCGGTCGACGTCATGACGGTGGTGTTGCCGACCATCCTCTTTGTGGTGGGCATCTCCGACGTGGTGCACGTGTTGACGCGGTATTACGACGAGCGCCGCAGCGACGTCTCCCACCGCGACGCCATGCTCAAGGCCTTCCGGGAGGTTGGTCTGGCCACCTTTTTGACGTCTGTCACCACGGCGCTGGGGTTTTTGACGCTGTTGACGAGCTCCATTGGGCCCATCCACGACTTCGGGTTGTACGCGGCCGTGGGCGTGGGCGTCGCCTACGTCTTGGCCTTCACCTTGCTCCCTGCCGTGATGGTGCTGGCCCCGCCGCCTGCCGTGTCGCGCCAAGGCACCGGGGTGTTCTGGAACCACACCTTGTTGCGGCTGTTGCGGTGGACGCTTCGGCACAAGCTGGCCCTGGCCGGGCTGTGGGTGTTGGTGGCTGGCGCCTCCACGGCCTTGTCCACCCAACTGCGCGTGGACAACAAGCTCATCGAAGACTTGCGCGAGGACGACCCCTTCCGGCAAGAGTTCGTGTTCTTCGAGCGGGAATTTGCGGGGGTGCGGCCGTTTGAGTTGTCGGTGACCATGCCCGAGGACGTGCAGCAGGCCGACATGCTCATGGCGCTGGACGCCCTGGAGGGGCACTTGCGGGAGGACTACGGCGTGGGGGCCATCCTCGGTCCCGCCACCGCCGTCAAAATGGCCCACCGTGGGTACATGGGCGACCGTGAAGACCAATACAAGGTGCCGCAATCCTCAGGCACGCTCAAGCGCATTCTGAAATTGATGGAGCGCTCTGGGCAGTGGTCCGCCATGGTGGCGCAAGACGGCAAGCAGGTTCGCATCTTGGGCAAGGTGGAAGACGTGGGGTCCCAAGCCTTGGCCCTTCGCAACGACGCCCTCGACGCCTGGTGCGAGGAGAACATGCCCAAAGGCACCGAATGGCACGTCACCGGCACGGCCCACTTGGTGGACGTGAACAACGCCTCCCTGGCCTCGGACATGGTGGGCGGCTTGGGCCTGGCCCTGGCCGCGGTGGCCCTCCTCGCAGGGTTGCTGTTCCGCAGCGGGGTCATGGTGTTGATTTGCTTGGTGACCAACGTGCTGCCACTGGCCATGATTGGGGCGATCATGGTGATGTTGGGGCTCGACCTGAAGGTCACCTCGGGCATCATCTTCACGGTGGCGTTTGGCATTGCGGTGGACGACACGATCCACTTCCTCAGCAAGCTTCGCCTTCAACTGGCGCAAGGCAAATCGCTGGCGTGGGCGGTCAAGCGCAGCTTCCTATCCACGGGCAAGGCCATCATCGTGACCAGCTTGATCCTGTGCGGCGGCTTCTTGACGTTGACCTCGTCGTCGTTCCTGGGCACCTTCCACATCGGGTTGCTCATCAGCCTGACGCTCCTCTTCGCCGTGCTGGCCGACCTGACCTTCTTGCCGTGGCTGGTCTTGCGTTGGTTTAAGCCCCAGAAGTGACGAACTTCCGGGCATGAGCCATGCCTCCCGCAGATCTTTCCTGAAGAAGCTCGGTGCGACCGCCGCCGCATTGGGCTTGTCCCCTTGGAGTTTGGAATCCATGCTTCAAGCCCAAACCACCTCCCCCACCCGTCCCTCACGCCCCCTGTCCGGGCAAGCGAAAATGATTGCGACGTGGAACCACGGCATCGAGTGCAACGCAGCCGGCTTCCTGGCTTTGCAGCAAGGCGGTGGCGCCATGGACATGGTCGAGGCCGGCGCCAGGATCGTGGAGGCGGACGGGACAGGACTGAGTGTGGGCATCGGCGGGCTGCCCGACCGCGACGGACACGTCACCCTGGACGCGTGCTGCATGGACGAAACGGGCAACGCAGGCTCGGTGTGCTTCGTCCAAAACCTGGCCCACCCCCTGTCGCTCGCACGCAAGGTGATGGAGGACACGCCCCATGTGATGTTGGCAGGCGCCGGCGCAGAACAGTACGCCCGCGAGCTGGGCATGGACACGTGCGACCTCCTCACCGAACAGTCGCGGCAGGCATGGATGGAATGGCGCAAGACGTCCAACTACGCCCCCGTCATCAACATTGAGAACCACGACACCATCGGGATCTTGGCCTTGGACGACGGAGGCAAGATGGCCGGCGGCTGCACCACAAGCGGGCTGGCTTACAAGATGCACGGCCGCGTCGGCGACAGCCCCATCCTGGGGGCGGGTCTCTTCGTCGACCCAGAGGTCGGCGGCGCAACCGCCACTGGACTGGGTGAAGCGGTCATGAAGACCGTGGGGTCCTTCCTCGTGGTGGAATTGATGCGCCAAGGGCGGTCGCCGCAAGACGCGTGCGAAGAAGCCGTGCACCGCATCATGGAGCGCATGCCGACGGCGGACTTGCAGGTGGGGTATTTGGCCTTGGGGAAAGACGGAAGCCATGGCGCCCACGCCATCCACGGCGGATTCAACTACGCCCTCACCACGGCGGACGGCGGACGCATGATCGACGCCACGCACGGTTAACTTCGCGCCATGGCCACCACCTCTCCAGGTCAATCGTTGTTGCATTGGTTCCTGTCCATCCGGCCGTGGAACGTGCTCGCCATGGGCGTCATGGTCCTGGTCGCGATGCGCTGGTTGGGGGTCCCCGTGCACGCGATGGCCAACCGCGCCATGTGGGGCTGGCTGGCCGTGCCCATGCTCGTGGGGGCTGCCGGAAATTTGATCAACGACTTCTTCGACGTCAAGGAGGACCGAATCAACAAGCCCAAGCGCGCGCGCATTGGACGCACCCTGAAGCGCCGGGTGGTCATTGTGACCCATTGGGGATTGTCTGTGGCGGCCCTGTGCTGGAGCGGCGCCCTAGCCTCCAACGTGGGCTCGTCCTGGCCCATCGTGTTCACGGCCGCGCTGTCCGTTGTGTTGTACATCTATTCGCCCATGCTGAAAGGCCGAGGCATCGCCGGCAACTTGGCCGTGTCCGTGTGTGTGGCGGCCTTGCTGGTGTGGGCACGCATGGCGACTGGCCGTCCGTTGGACTTGGCCGGAAGTGCAGACCAAATGTGGCTGCTGGCAACCGTGACACTCTGGGGACTGAACGTCACCCGCGAGTGGGTCAAAGATGTCCAAGATCTAAGAGGCGATGCCGAGGCAAGGCACCGCACGATGGCCCTTCGATTGACACCAGGTCAAAATCGCAAAGGCATCACAATATGCTGTGTTCTCTGTTCAGGGCTTGGGTTTTGGTTCATTTCAATCTTGCACAATTTGTCATGGCCGATGTGTTTGTGGACAGGTGCGAGTTTGGGGTGTCTTTTGGCCGCGTTCCGCTTCAAAGTCACGAGCTTATCTGCCTGGCTTAAAGTGCTTATGGGTCTTTTGTTTGCACTTATAATTTGAAGGGCTTAATGTGCGCTTAACTGCAGAGACATGGTGAGCTGACTCGGGGGTTTCTCCGTGTTCACATGGAAAGCTCTCTGTGTAACATTTGAGTTGCAAACGCTTCAACCAAGGGTAAGAATTCCTGAACAGCGTCCGGCCGACGAACGCAGCAATTTGGGCGGCGAAATGTCAAATTCAAACCCCCAAACCATGAAACATTTGTTTCTCGCAGGGGCTGCGCTGTTCTTCAGTGTGGCCTCTTGGGCCCAATGCGACTGTCCTCCTTTGGCGGACCGTCCTGAGGTCGTGATCTCCGACGCCGGTCAAGGAACCGGCACAACCACATGGACCTGTGACAACACCTACATCCTTGATGGATAC
>CBFHQO010000032.1:0-6996 GCA_965658045.1 uncultured Flavobacteriales bacterium
TACACCTTCACAGAAGGCACGCTCCTTGGATCCAACGTCTTGGTGTCGGCCACAGGCTACACCGGCGCCGGCGGCGTGGAGATTTACGTGGCGCCAGAAGGGGTGGAAGCCATCTGGTGCGCCTTGTTGGACGCCGGCGTGCCGCCATGCGGACTCGGCGCCCGCGACACGTTGCGCATGGAAATGGGGTTCTGCCTTTACGGCAACGACATCGACGACACCACCTCCCCCATGGCCGCCGGACTGGGCTGGGTCACGAAGTTCACCAAGGACTTCGTGGACGCCGACACCCTGAAGGCCCACAAGTCCGACGGCACGCCGCAACGGCTGCGGGGACTGGTCATGGACGACCGTGGCATTCCTCGCCAAGGCTACGACGTGGTGGACGCGTCGGGCCAGGTGGTGGGAACCGTCACGAGCGGAACGATGTCCCCTTCCTTGGGCCATGGCATCGGGATGGCCTACCTTGACCGCGCTGTGTCCAGCTTGGGCACGGACCTGTTCGTCCAAATCCGAAACAAAAGGGTGGCCTGCCACGTGGTGAAGTTTCCCTTTTTGACCTCCTGAATCTGACACCCACGACGTCATGAACCGCATTGAAGTTTGCTTTTCGCCAGGCGAGTACCACCTCTACGAGCAAGACTTTGACCTCGTGGTCGTTTTGGACGTGCTTCGGGCCACCTCCGCCATTTGCACCGCCATGGAACACGGCGTGGGGGAAATCATCCCTGTGGCGACGTTGGAGGAAGCTCGGGCGTACAAGGAACAAGGCCACATCGTGGCGGCAGAACGCGGGGGACAAATCGTGGATGGGTTTGACATGGGCAATTCTCCCTACAGCTACATGGACCCCGAGTTGAAGGGCAAAACCGTGGTGCTGACCACCACCAACGGCACGAAGGCCATCAACATGGCCAAAGACAAGTCCACCGTGGTGGTGGGCGCGTTGAACAACCTCGACGCCATCTGCGCCTGGCTCATTGAGCAAGAGCGCGACGTGTTGGTCTTGGGGTCGGGGTGGAAGGACAAATTCAACCTGGAGGACACCATTTGTGGCGGGGCCATCGCGGACCTCTGTTTGGCCTCAGGGAAGTTCTACGCGGACGAAGACAGCACCGTGGCGGCCAAATTCTTGTTCCGTTCGTCACGCGACAACATGTTCTCTTTCTTAAAAGCCTCCTCGCACAGACGGCGGCTGCGCAAGTTGAATTTGAACGAGGATGTGAAGTATTGCTTGACGCCCAACAACTGCACGGCCATCCCCATCTTGAAAAACGGTTCCTTGGTTCGGCTGAATCATGAACCGACGTCCACTTGAGCTACTGACAGGCGCCATCGTCTGCACCCTCCCTGCCCTGCTGACCGGCTGGGGGTTTTCCCCGCACCGCCACCTCCACGCGAAGGCCTGGACGCAACTGCCCCGGGAACTTCGAGACGCTTGGGGCGGTGACCCCACCGTGTTGGTGCGCCATGCCACTTCGGCCGACGCACGCAAACACTCCGACACCCTCGAGCCGCCGCGGCATTACCTCGATTTGGACGACGTCCTGGACGTGTGGCCTGAAGCTTCGTCGTCCGCCGAGCTTGTGGGCGTGAGTTGGCAAGACTACTGCACCATGGTGACGTCGCTCGACAGCACCCTGGATCCGCGAAAGTTCGGGGTGTTGCCTTGGCAGTTGCATTGGACGTACCTGAAGCTTGTGGCCTTGATGGCCCCCAAAGATTCCACCCCTGTCGCCTTGGACGACGTGCTGCGCATCGCCGCGGATCTGGGACACTACTTGGCAGACGCCCACGTGCCGCTGCACACCACAGGGAACTACAACGGCCAACGAACCAACCAAACCGGCATCCACGCCTTGTGGGAAACCCACAATGTGGAACACCTGATGGGGTCGCACACGTGCGACCTGTCCGAAGCCCTCCCCGACTACGATCCCCTTTGGACGCCATGGGACATCCTGAGCGCAAGCCACCAGGACGTGGCACATGTTCTTGCGGCAGAAGCGGAGTGGCGACAGCTGACCCAAGCCCATGGATGGGCGTTGCGCCGGCGCGGGCGAACACTGTCCATGCTGCCGAGTCCCGAAGCGTTGAACTGTTGGGACAGCCTGACCGGGCACCGCACGTGGCCGAGGTTTTGCGAAACCAGCCACATTGTGGCGTCCGCATGGGTGAGCGCATGGCACGACGCCGGTACCCCAACCTTGGACCACAGCCGTCCAGCGTTGCGCGAACCCGGCATGTTGTACCTTTTCAAAACCTGGCTTCATGAACGATTCCGTGCACATCCTTCTGTTGGACCCCTTTCACGGAGGATCCCACGCCGCTTGGAGTCAAGGCGTCCGAAAAGGACTCACCCGACTTGGACATCGCGTGGAACTTTTCACGTTGCCCGCCAACCATTGGAAGTGGCGCATGCAAGGCGCCGCGGCGATATGGGCCAACCAGTTGCAAGACGCGCCTCGCCCAGACGTCCTCCTCACCACGGACATGTGCGACCTCGCGCAGCTGAAGGGATTGTTGCCGGCCTCTTGGCATGACGTCAAGTGTGTGGTCATGTTCCACGAGAACCAACTGACGTTTCCGTGGTCCCCCACAGACCAGGACCCCCACCTGGGCCGAGACTTGGCGTACAGCTACATCAACGTCTCGAGTGCGCTTGCCGCAGACCAGGTTTGGTTCAATTCCGCCCACCACCGCGACGCGTTTTTGGAGGCGGTCGACCTCTGGATGGCCAAGATGCCCAAGCCTAGAATGCATCAACCGGCGGCCCGCATCGCGGCACGAAGCCATGTGGTTCGGCTTGGGTTGGACTTTGAAGGGTGGGACGCCCTGAAGCCCAAAGCCACCACCAACTGGACCGACTGCGAAGTGCCGGTGCTTCTTTGGAACCAAAGGTGGTCGTGGGACAAAGGCACAGACGCCTGGATGGCACTCGTTCACGGCATTTTGGAACAGGGCATTCCAGCCGAGTTTGTGGTGCTCGGAGAATCCAAGAGAAGGCTCCCTGACGGCTGGGAGGCGATGCGCGACAAGATGGGGGCACGTTGCCTTCAGTGGGGATACGCCGACTCCAGGTCCGACTACGTTCAATGGTTGTGGCGCAGCACGGTGGCTCCCTTGGCGCCGGAGCAGGAATATTTTGGGTTGGCCATGGTGGAAGCCATGCGGTGCGAAGTGATGCCATGGGTGCCGGAATCGCACGCCTACACAGAGACCATGCCCGAGGAACACCGGTTCATGCCCCCTTGCGCATGGCTCGATGGCCTTCGTGACCAGGTGTGGGAATCCTGGCCTTTGACCCCAGACGCATACCGCCTGAAGGCCGATTCCTACGCTTGGGACAACGTCATCCCCAATCTGGATTTGCTCCTCCGACAGGCCTTGTCTTCCTGAACACCCATTCAGGACCGCACCAGCCCCATGGCCGACATGGCCTGGGCCAACTCCTGTGGTGCCCGTTTGGGCCTGCCTGACTTGCCGTCCACGAAAACCAGAACCACCCTGCCCACCACAAGAAGGTCTCCCCCCCGTCTCACTTCACAATGGAGCTCCAGTTTCGACGTGGGCGGCTGGGTGATGTGGGTGTGCACTTCCAGCAACTCGTCGTACCGTGCGGGCTGTTTGTACGTCAAGTCCAATTGAACCACCGGCAACAACGTCCCCTCCCGTTCCATCTGTGCGTACACAAACCCCGCATCGCGCAACATCTCCACACGAGCCGCTTCCAAGTACGCCGCGTAAGTCCCGTGGTACACCATGTCCATCCTATCCGTGTCTGCGTACCTCACGCGCAAATCGTGCACGTGCACCTTGCCTGCGTCGGTGGCTTGAAAATGTCCCATGGCCGCAAGATGCAAAGCGGGAACGGATTCAATATTTTTCAGCACATAATTTTCAGGGTTGCTTCTGATTTTTCACCTGTTAGAATTCGTCAAAAATCAAGGCCTGTGAATTTTTTTTTTGAGGAGATTTATCCCAAAATTCGCCTTCTCGGTTGTGGATGAAAAACACCCTTTTTCAGGGGTGTTTGAAGACCAACCCGTTGAACCTTTTTCACCTTATCTGCATGAACCAAGACCACGCCAGCGTTTGGGCCCAGTGCCTGACTGTCATCAAGGACAACATCAACGATCAGGCGTTCAAGACTTGGTTTGCCCCCATCAAGCCGGTGAAGCTCGATGGCAATGTGCTCACGATTCAAGTTCCCTCCCAGTTTTTCTACGAGTGGCTTGAGGAGCACTACGTCTCTTTGTTGCGCAAGACTGTGCGCAAAGAGCTTGGCGCGGACGCTCGTTTGGAATACAGCATCATCATGGAGCACGCCCGTGAAGGGGTCTCCAGCAGCCCCTACACGGTCAACGTTCCCACCACCGAAGTGCGCGCCACTCGGAACGCGGAAGTGTCCATGCCGATCGTGGGAGAGCCCGCCCCAATCAAGAATCCGTTTGTGATTCCAGGACTGCGCAAGTTGAACATCGACTCCAACCTGAATCCCAACTACGCATTCGACAGCTTCATCGAAGGTGAGTGCAACCGTCTTGCACGCAGCGCAGGTTTTGCCGTGGCCAACAAGCCTGGCGGAACGGCCTTCAACCCCCTCCTCATTTACGGAGGTGTTGGCTTGGGCAAAACGCACCTCGCCCACGCCATTGGACTGGAGATCAAGAACCAACAGCCGGACAAGACCGTGCTGTACGTGAGCTCTGAGCGCTTCACCCACCAATTCATCGACGCCGTCCGCAACAACACCGTCAACGACTTCAGCCACTTCTACCAAATGATGGACGTGCTGATCATCGACGATGTGCAGTTCTTCAGCGGCAAGGAAAAGACCCAAGACGTCTTCTTCCACATCTTCAACCACCTGCACCAAACGGGCAAGCAAATTGTCCTGACGTCGGACAAAGCACCCGTGGAAATGCAAGGCATGGAGCAACGCCTGTTGTCCCGCTTCAAGTGGGGATTGAGTGCGGACCTCCAGGTGCCTTCGTTGGAAACGCGGATGGCCATCTTGGAAAAGAAGATGTACGCCGACGGCATTGAGCTTCCACGCGAGGTCATCGAGTACTTGGCCTACAGCATCACGACCAACGTGCGTGAGTTGGAGGGCGCCCTCATTTCATTGGTGGCCCAAGCCAGCTTGAACCGCAAGGCCATCACCCTGGATTTGGCGAAGCACATGATTGACAAGTTTGTCAAGAACACCGCACGGGAGGTGAGCATTGACTACATCCAGAAAGTGGTGTGCGACTACTTCGACTTGCCCATCGAGTTGCTCAAGAGCAAGACCCGCAAGCGCGAAATTGTCCAGGCCCGCCAGATTTCGATGTACTTCGCCAAGAAAATGACCAAATCGTCGTTGGCCAACATCGGATTGCACTGTGGAGGCAAGGACCACGCCACCGTGTTGCATGCGTGCCGGACGGTCAACAACTTGAGCGAAACCGACAAGCACTTCCGGAAGTACTTGGAAGACCTCGAAAAGAAACTGGCCATCCACTGATTGGCCAGGCGATTCACAATCGACAAAGCCCTCGCAGTTGCGGGGGCTTTTTGTGCCATCTTGGGCGCATGAGCAAGCAACCCACAAACGTCCTGGCCGTGTGTCTGGGCAACATTTGTCGGTCCCCCATGGCCGAAGGTCTCCTTCGTCACCACATTCAACAGCGTGGACTTCGCTGCAAAGTCGACTCAGCCGGCACGAGCGCCCACCACGCAGGCGAGCATCCCGACCGACGTGCGCAACAAGAAATGCGACGCCACGGCATCGACATCTCCAAGCAAACGTCCCGTCAGTTGGTGCGCAAAGACTTCGAACGCTTCGATTGGATTCTGGTGATGGACCGCTCCAACCTCGCCAACGCGCAGGAGCTTGCAGGACACAACGAAGCCCACTTGGCCAAAATCAAGCTGTTTGTGGCCGACGCCGAAGTCCCAGACCCCTACTACGGAGGCGCAGAGGGATTCAGCCAGGTTTACGACATGGTGGACGCCGCCGCAGAGCGATGGGTGGCGACATGGCAAAGCGACATTTGATGCTTACCACACTGGCGAGACCTGAACGTCGAACCGCACAGGTGTGGCAGGCCTGACCCCCGCTGCAGGCACGCCCTTCCGCTGGAAAGCATGTTCCGAAGTCGTCCATACCGTCAACACCTCTGCCCCGGGATGGGACAACAACGCCTTTTCCAAGGCAGGCACCAGTTGGTCCGGGGTGCCGCGCACCCACTCCATCGTGGACTCTTTGCCTTGCACTCCCTCCAAGATGGCTTGCGCGTCCACCGTGAGGATGTCCAACCGCAAGGCGCGTTCTGAAGGCGCAGGCGAGTCACAATCGATGCACTCCACCCACACGGGAACCTCTGCCAGCTGTGCGGCGTCTGGAGCCGCTTTCTCCAAAAAGGCCTTCAACCACACTTCTTCCTCGAACGTCCCTTTCTGAACTTCATCCAACCAAGACGGATCAAGGACTGGACGTTGTTGGGTGAAGTGAACCTCCAACGCCGTGAAAGGCGGGACTTCACCTGGAATGCCAGATGCCCCAAAAGCTGTTGCGGACGTGGTCCAAAACCGGCCCTGACCGTGCCAAGGGGTGGATTTGGCCACCTCATGGAAACACAACGGCAGCGCATCTTTCTCCACCAAGAAGTCTTCTTCCCCCGACGTCAACGTGTCCCCTTTCAGGTTCCGGGCGACCCACGTCCACTGCACGCGATCGCCAGCCAAAGGCGGTGCGGCGAACAGCTCCGGCCCTCCCTCGTCCAGGCTCAACCACATGCCGCCAGGCAATCCCACAGCTTCAGGTGCATGCACGTGCGCTGCAGAATCCACATCATGTCGCTCCTGCTCAAAGCGTGCCGCGTTGAATTCCCGGAGGCGGTTGCGCGTGGCTTGGGCCCGCTCCTCGGCGTTGGGCATGTTGGGGGGCACAGCACGCGGTGGTTCGCAAGAGAGGAGCAACACCCCCGCGAGCAAAAGCCAACTCAGGCC
>CBFHQO010000033.1:0-11785 GCA_965658045.1 uncultured Flavobacteriales bacterium
TGGGGCGACCACCAAATCATCTATCTGCTCAAGTTCCTGGAGTTCTTGCAGGCATACTACCCCGAGAAACTCGAGAACTACTTCCAGAACGACTCGTTCGTCTACGCCAACGTCCCCTACCGGATCAAGCCGTACGACGCGCTCCTGGAAGACCCCAAGAACACCATCGATTACGACCACGAGGCCGGCCAAAAAATCGACCTCAAGCGCGGCGAAATCGGCGGCGACGGCGCACTCCTTCGCGAGACCCACGTCTTCATCTACAAGGTAAACTTCATCGAGAAGTTGATGGCCACCATGCTCGCCAAAGTCGCCAACTTCATCCCCGAGGGCGGCATTTGGATGAACACCCAACGCCCGGAGTGGAACGACGCCAACAACGCCCTGGTGGGCAACGGCGTGTCCATGGTGACGTTGTACTACCTCCGCCGGTTCTTGGTCTACTTCCAAGACATCTTGGCGAAGACCAACCACCAAGAAGTTTCTGTCTCTGAGGAATTGCTGGACTGCTTCCGCCGCATCGACGCGACTTTGCGCGAGCACCAAGGGTTGACGTCGGGCGACATTTCCAACGCCCAGCGCCGCGCCATCTTGGACGGTTTGGGCACCGCATCCAGCGACTACCGCCACAAAATCTACAAGGAGGACTTCTCCGGCCGCAAGGGCACATTGGCGTTGTCGGACCTGGCGAGCTTCGTCGAGGTGGCGCTCTCTCACCTCGAACATTCCATCCGGGCCAACAAGCGGGCCGACGGCCTGTACCACGCGTACAACCTGATGACGGTGGAAGCCGATGGCGGCGTGGACATCACCTACCTCCCTGAAATGTTGGAAGGTCAAGTGGCCGTGCTCAGCTCAGGCTTGCTCGACGCGAAGGAAAGCCTCGAGGTGCTCGACGCCCTCAAGGCCAGCGCCCTGTTCCGGGAGGACCAGTACAGCTACGTGCTCTACCCCAACAAGGACCTGCCGCGCTTCCTGGACAAGAACAACCTGGACCCCCAAGCCGTGGCGGACTCGGCGTTGCTGTCCCAACTTTTGGCCGACGGCAACCAAGACATCGTCACCCAAGATTGCCTTGGCGGGTTCCACTTCAACGGCAACTTCCACAACGTGAAAGCCCTGCGGGCCGCCTTGGCGGACCTCCCCGCAGCGTACGACGCCTTGGTGGCGAAGGACCAGCAAGTTGTGGAGGCCATCTACGAGGGCATCTTCAATCACAAAGCGTTCACCGGCCGGTCCGGCACGTTCTTCGGCTACGAAGGCCTGGGCTCGATTTACTGGCACATGGTCTCCAAGCTCCGCTTGGCGGCGTTTGAAGTGACCCAAGACGCGGTCGCCCAACAGGAACCTTCGGAGGTGGTGGGCCGTTTGTTTGACCACTACTTCGAGATCAACGCAGGCATCGGCGCCCACAAGTCGCCCGAGCTTTACGGCGCGTTCCCGACAGACCCCTACTCGCACACCCCAGGAGGCAAAGGCGCCCAGCAGCCTGGCATGACGGGCCAAGTGAAGGAGGACTTGCTCTGTCGCTTCGGCGAATTGGGCGTTCGGGTGTCGGAGGGCAAAATTCACTTCGACCGCGCACTCATGCACGCCGAAGAATTCCTGTCGGCGCCGGCGAGCTTCGAATACGTCGACGTCACCCAGACCTGGAAGACGGTCGACTTGCCTGCAGACAGCTTGGCGTACACCCTGTGCCAAGTGCCTGTGGTGCACCTCCGTGGGGACAGCCCCTCGGTGGAGCTCACCTTGGCCGACGGCCGCACCCAGCGGTTCGACGGACTGGAATTGGACCTCGAATGGAGCCGGAAGATTTTCCGCCGTTCCAACGACGTGGTCCGCATGACCGTCACGGCTTGACCCTGGGCCATGCGTAGCCTGCCCTTGACTTTGGCGCAAACAGGACGATCGTTGGTCGTCCTGTTGTGTTTGACTGCGACCTTCGCTTCGTGCGGAGACCCCAACCCCACCGACCCCATGAAACACCTCTCGGCCGCTGAACTTTTGGGCAACCCCGACTTCCCCGCCATCTCGTACGGAGGGTATCGGGAAACGAGCCGTGCAGAACAACCCACGCTCGACCAGTTGAAAGAGGACATGCGCATCCTGCACGCCATGGGCATTCGGTTCTTGCGCACCTACAACGTCCAACTGCCCCACGCTTCCAACGTGGTTCAGGCCATCGCCGAGTTGAAGCAAGACGACCCGACCTTCGAGATGTACGTGATGCTCGGGGCTTGGATCGATTGTGCGGGCGCGTGGACAGGCGCTCCCAACCACGCAGAGCAAGATTACGAAGCCAACGAGGCTGAGATTGGTCGGGCGGTGGCGATCGCCCAAGCCCACCCCGACATCGTCAAGGTGTTGGCCGTCGGCAACGAAGCCATGGTGCACTGGGCTGCCTCGTACTTCGTGGCGCCTGGGGTCATCCTGCATTGGGTGAACCACCTCCAGGACCTGAAAGCCCAAGGCGACCTCCCTGGCGACTTGTGGGTCACCAGCTCAGACAACTTCGCCTCGTGGGGCGGTGGCGGGCCCGAGTACCACAACGCCGACCTCGACAGCCTCATCCGAGCCGTGGACTTCGTGTCCATGCACACGTACCCGTTCCACGACACGCACTACAACCCCACGTTCTGGAAGGGCGAAGGACTGGATCCCCACGACGTGGACGGAGCGATGGCGCGGGCCGTGGCGTACAGCCAAAACCAATACGCCCAAGTGGTGAACTATGTGCGGCGCATCGACGCCGACAAGCCTGTCCACATTGGTGAAACCGGCTGGGCGAGCGTGTCTGACGGCTTCTACGGTCCGGAAGGGTCTCGGGCTGCCGACGAGTACAAGCAGGCCCTGTTCCACCAAGGGATGCGCGACTGGACGCAATCCGAGGGCATCAGCTGCTTTTTCTTCGAGGCGTTTGACGAGCCTTGGAAGAGCGCAGCGAACCCCACCGATTCTGAGAACCACTTTGGGCTGTTCACCCGCGACGGCGAAGCGAAGTACGCGCTTTGGCCCCTCGTGAAGCAGGGGGTGTTCGAGGGCCTCACCCGCGACGGCCACCCCATCAAGCCCACCTACTCCGGCGAGCGCGACTTGCTCGACCGCCATGTTTTGAACCCAGCCCATTGACCATGAAACACCTTCCTTTGATGTTTGCCTTCTTGGCCACCGTGTTGCTCGGCAGCTCCTGCGGATCCACCTCGGAAGCCCGCCAAGTTTGGGTCGAGAAAGGGCAGCTCGTCACTGACGCCGGTCCGCACTTCATGTACGGCGTGTGCTACCATCCGGTGCCGGTGGGGGAATCCGAGCGCAGCTTTGAGACGTTGACCCAGGATCTGGCCTTGATGAAAGACATGGGCATCAACACGCTTCGCGTGTACGAACCCATCGCCTCCAAGGAAGTGCTTGATGAAATCAGCGACGCTGGCCTGTCGGTCATTGTTGGGCTGGGGTACAACCAAGGCGGCGTCTACGACTTACAGTCCGGGACGTACCTCGACTACGTGAAGCGGTTCAAGTCGCATCCGGCCATCTTGCTTTGGGAATTGGGCAACGAATACAACTTCCACCCCGAGTGGTTCGGTGGGTCGTTGGACGTGTGGTACGAGACCCTTCGAGAGGCGGCCGCGGCCATCCAGGCGGAGGATCCCAACCACCCCGTGTCCACGGCCCACGGCGAGTTGCCAGACCAGGCGCTCATCGACGAGATGACCGACATCGACGTTTGGGGCATGAACGTGTACCGCTGGGACGTGTCTTACACCGCCGCCCTGGACTTTGCCAAGCGCAGCGACAAACCCGTGTATTTCTCTGAAATTGGGGCGGACAGCTACATGACGGCTGCGGCGCTGGGCTACGAACAAGGCCACAACCCACGGGCGCAGGCCGACGCAACCCAGAACTTGCTGGAGCCCCTGCTCTCGGACTCGGTCCCCTGTGCCGGGGCCGTGTTGTTTTCCTTCACCGACGGTTGGTGGAAGGCAGGGAACCCCAATGAGCAGGACCCAGGGGGCATGGCCCCTGCAAGCAGCGGCGTCCCTTATGACAGCGACGCCAACGAAGAACACTGGGGCTTGGTGGACATCCACCGCAACCCGAAGGACGCCTACCACGTGGTGAAGTCCCTGTTTCAATCGCATCAAGCCTCTGACATGAAGGAGAAGACGTTCCGGACGACTGTGTATGAGACCTCCCGCCGCGGAGGCCGCTTCCACGAGGTCCCTCAAGCCACCGTGGACAGTTGGGAGAACCCCCAGTCTGAGGTGTTGCACGTGCAGGTGAATGCGCACGACAAAAGACAAACGATCGAGGGCTTTGGCGGGTCCTTCACCGACGCCTCAGCGTTCCTGGTTCACCAGTTGAGCGCACCCCAACGCGACAACATCCTCAAGGCTTACTTCGCCGAGGAGGGCGCCAATTACAGCCTCACCCGGACGCACATGAATTCGTGCGACTTCTCGCGGTTCCACTACAGCTACGCGGATGTGGAAGGCGACCTGGAATTGGAACATTTCAACATGGACCAGGATCGAGAATTCCTGTTCCCGATGATCCGGGCGGCCCAAGACATCTCCAAAGAAGGATTCCAACTCATTGCCTCACCTTGGACGGCTCCACCGTGGATGAAGGACAACCACGATTGGGTCGGCGGGCACCTACGCAAGGACATGCAACCCACGTGGGCCAATTTCTTCGTCAAGTACGCGAAGGAGTGCTTGGCTGAAGGGCTTCCCTTGTGGGGGTTCACCGTGGAGAACGAACCCCACGGCAACGGGAACAACTGGGAGAGCATGCATTTCTCCCCCGACGAGATGACGGAATTCGTGAAAGAGCACCTCGGCCCAGCGTTGGAAACGAACGGCTTGGGGCAGTTGAACATCTTGGGCTACGACCAAAACCGCGCCGGACTCGACGAGTGGACGGCTTCCATGTACCGCGACGAGGAAAGCGCGAAGTACTTCGCAGGGACCGCCATCCATTGGTACGAAAGCACGTACGACGTCTTCGCGGACGACCTGGACCGGGCGCACGACTCAGCTCCCGACAAGCTCCTCATCGAAACCGAAGGGTGCATCGATGCGGAGGTGCCGGTTTGGCAAGACGACGACTGGTACTGGCAAAAGGAAGCCACCGACTGGGGCTTCACTTGGCGCGAAGAAGAGAAGAAATACTTGCACCCCAAGTACTCCCCGGTCCACCGCTACGCCCGGGACATCATCGGATGCTTGAACCACTGGGTGCACGGCTGGGTCGACTGGAACATGGTGCTGGACCGGCAGGGCGGCCCCAACTGGTTTGAAAACTGGTGCATCGCCCCCGTCATCGTCGACCCGGAACAAGACGAGGTGTACTTCACACCAATCTACGACGTGATGTGCCACTTCAGCAAGTTCATCCGCCCTGGCGCCACCGTGCTCGGCAGCGAATGCCTAGATGAAGACGTGATGGCCGTGGCCACCGCCAACGAAGACGGCTCTTACACCCTCGTGTGCTTCAACCAAGGCGACACCCCTCGGTCTGTGCACATCGAAGGCTTGCCCACCAACGTCCGCCTCGAGCTGGACGCGCAAGCCCTCCAAACGATTGTCCTCACCCCTTACGACCTCTAAACCTCGCGGATCATGGACCCTTCGACCTCTACCCCCACCTCGACCGTTTCCATGGGCCAAAAAGTGGCCTTCGGATTTGGCATGCTGGCCAACCAAATGTTCCCCGCTGCCTTGGGCGTGTTCATCATTGTGTTGGTGCAAGACCTCGGGTTTGCCGCCCTGCTTTGGGGCATCATCCAGTTTTTGCCCCGCGTCTTCGACGCGATCACCGACCCGGTCATGGGGTTCATCTCGGACAACACCCGCTCGAAGTGGGGTCGACGCCGTCAATACGTGTTCATTGGCGCCCTCCTGATGGGCGTCGCCTACATCGCCATGTGGCAACTCCACAAGGGCGACGGGGTCACGTACAACTTCATTTACTTCCTCAGTTGGTCGCTTGTCTTTTACCTCGGGCTGACCATCTTCAGCGTCCCCTACGTGGCCATGGGCTACGAGATCAGCGAGGACTTTCACGAGCGGACGCAAATCATGGCCGTCGCCCAGTTCATCGGACAATGGGCCTGGGTCATCGCGCCTTGGTTCTGGGTCATCCTCTACGACCCCAGTTGGTTCCCAGAAGGCGCCGACGCCGGGGTCCGCGAACTCTCCATCTGGGTCGCCATCCCTTGCACGCTGTTTGCCATGGTGCCGGCGTTGTTCCTCAAGAGCAAGTCGACTGTGGACCGGACCGATTTCTCCCCCATCAACGTGTCCGCTGTGGTGGGCAGCGTGGGGAAGATTTTTGCCTCGGCCTTTGAGGCCTTCCGCATCAAGCAGTTCCGCCAAATCGCAGGCGCAACCTTCCTGATTTTCAACTCCTTCAACGTCATTGCGGCCTTCACGTTTTTGATCATTGTGCACTACATGTTCAACAGCGACCCCGCAAGCGCCGGCACGTGGCCTGCCATGCACGGATCGGTGGGCGCGTTGATCACGTCTTTCCTTGTCATTCCTGCAGTAACCTGGATGTCGAAAAAGTTGGGCAAGAAGAAAGCCTTCATGTTGTCTCAGCTCATTTCGATTGTGGGCTACGTGTTGTTTTGGTTCCTCTTCATTCCTGGCAAGCCGTACCTGTTCTTGTTCGCGTTGCCGTTCCACTCGTTTGGCATCGGCAGCTTGTTCACCATCATGATGAGCATGACCGCGGACGTGTGCGACTTGGACGAGCTCCAAACCGGCAAGCGCCGCGAAGGCGTGCTTGGCGCGGTGTACTGGTGGATGGTGAAGCTGGGCTTCGGTGTGGCCGCCCTTTTGAGTGGGGCCATCCTGTCCTTCGTGGGATTCGATGCAGACAATGTCACCGAATCGGCCGTCACGGGCATGCGGGCGTTCTACTCCCTCCTGCCCATCGCTGGCGTCATTGGTGCCTTGCTCATCATGAAGAACTACGACATCACGGAGGAACGTGCCGCAAAATTGAAGGAAGAACTCCTCCAAAAGCGCGCTGAGATCGCCCAAGAAGCCTGACCATGAAACTGATGAACATGTCGTATCGGGCCGACAAGGTCCTGTCGCTGGCTGGAAACGGCCCCAACCGAGAGGACCGAGCGGAGCTCCAAAAGCAATGCGCGTCCTTGGTGGACGACAAAATGTACGGCATCTGCTTCAGCCCGTACGAAGGCGACCAAAAGCCTGGAGACGCTTTCACCGAAGCGCAAGTGCGGCGCAAGCTCGAGCTGCTCCGCCCCCATACGAAGTGGATCCGTATTTTTTCCTGCACCGACGGGAACGACCTGATCCCGCAACTCGCGCGGGAGTATGGATTCAAGACCCTCGTTGGCGCTTGGCTCGGCGAAGAAAAGGACAAGAACGAGGAGGAAATGACGCGCCTAATGGAATTGGCCCAAGCCGGGTTCGTGGACGTGGCGGCCGTGGGCAACGAAGTGCTGTACCGCGAGGAAATGGACGAGGCCGAGCTCATCGCGTGCATTGGTCGGGTGCGCGACGCCCTCCCGAACGTGCCCGTCGGTTACGTCGACGCGTACTACGAATTCAGCGACCGCCCTGCGTTGGCGGAGGCCTGCGATGTGATTTTGGCCAACTGCTACCCCTACTGGGAAGGCTGCCACATGGACTACTCCCTGCTCTACATGAAGCAGATGTACTACCAGGTGAAGCAAGCGCAACCCGACAAAAAGATCATCATCACCGAGACGGGCTGGCCCAGCGAAGGCGAGGCCTTGGGCGCGGCGGAGCCCAGCTACGAGAACGCCCTGAAGTACTTCATCAACGCCCAAACGTGGGCCCGCAAAGAGGACATCGACCTGTTCTACTTCGCGGCGTTCGATGAAGCGTGGAAGGTCGGCACGGAAGGCAGCGTGGGCGCGTTTTGGGGCCTTTGGGACAAAGACGAGAAGCGGAAGTTCTGACCGCGGTCCTGCCCTGGACATTTGCCTGAGGGCATGGCATTGCCTAGTTTGCAGGGTGTCTCAACTGCGCTGGGTTGTCTTTGGTGCGCTCTTTTCTTTCGCCCTGCAGGCGGAAGCCAAGCACTTCATCCACATTCAAGAGGACGCGTCTGCGGATCAAAAAACCGCCGTGCTCATCCTGAACGGGTTTGGCGGCACGCGCAAAGGTTGCCAAGCGCAGATGGCGTTTTGGGCCGACCGTGGGATGGACGTGTTCATCCCGGATGTCTTGCTCCGGTCGTCGCTGAAAGAGAGCTCCGACGCCCTTGAAGCCTTTGTGGAAGCGCAACACCTCGAGGACTACGAGGAGGTCAAGGCCATTTGCTACATCGCCGGGGCGTACCTGCTGCACACCCAACTCGAAGCGCACCCCATGGCCAACCTCACGCGCATCGTCTACGATCGGAGCCCGACGCAAGAGCGCGCCCCCCAAACGGCCATGGCACGCATCCCCAAGCTGGGCATGCTGAAGCTGGGCAAGGTGCTGCGGGACTTGAGCGTGGCAACCTGGCCCGACGTGCCAGAATCGGATGGGCTCAAGAAGGGGCTCGCCATCGAAAACCGGGCCACGCCGCTGATGCGGTTTTTGCAAGAGGAGGCCGAGGCCATGGGGCCTTTGGTGTACGATTGGCAAGCCATCGACCCCACCGCCCACGACGCCTTCCACGTGGCCCTGGACCACGACATGATGTACGTGCGGTGGGATGTGCTGGGAGAACCGTTCCTGCACTTCTTCGAGCACGGGGTTTTCCCCCCGGATTTGCCACGCGACCGCATCCACGACCGGCCGTTTGACCCCACAATTCCTTTGCCAGAATGAAGGTGCCCACGACATACGATTTGAAGCCGGCCTTCCAGCGCATGCTTCTGCCCGTGCTCGGCCGTTTGAGGCAGGCCGGGGTCACGCCCAACGCCTTGACGTGGATGGCCATCTTGCTGTCTGGAGGGCTGGGGTACGCCTTCATGCTCGGCCTGGAGCACCGAGGTTGGTTCTACGCCGTGGCTGCCGGGCTGCTCCTCCGCATGGCCTTGAATGCCTTGGACGGCATGATGGCCAGGCAATTCGACATGACCTCGAAGGCCGGCGCCGTCTTGAACGAACTCGGAGATGTCGTCAGCGACGCGCTGGTGATGTGGCCGCTGGCGTGGTTGCCCGGGGTTCACCCTGGCTGGGTTGGGGCGTTGCTTTGGATGTCGGCGGTGAACGAATGCGCCGGTGTACTCGGCGCTTCCGTGGGCGGAGAACGACGGTACGAAGGGCCCATGGGCAAGAGCGACCGCACCCTCGTTTGGGGGGTGTTCTGTCTGCTCCTCGGTGCAGGTGTCCCCATCGAAGGCCACGTCCAAACCGGGGTGTGGGTTGTCTTGGCGGGTTTGTGCTGGAGCACCTTCCGCCGCGTCCGCGCCACACTCAATGAATCGCCATGAACAAACTCATCGACCTCTGGGACATCGCAGCTGAACTGCAATGGGTGATCTTCATCATCCTCTGCATCTTGGTCGCCTCCTCTGTGGCGTGGAACCTCTGGAACTTCCTCAAACCGGGCAAGCTCGTCCAAGAGCTGCTCGTGCGGACCCGTTCGTGGTGGATCATGTGTGCCTGCTTCGTGGTGATCATCCTGGCCCACCCCATCGTCACCCACGTGGGGTTGGCGTTCTTGAGCTTTGCGCTGTGCCGTGAGATGTATCCCTTGCTCAAGCTGGACGTCCGAGAGCGGAACGTTGTCTTGGTCTGCTACGGGGTCATCCCCATCCAATACACCCTCGCCTACATGGGCATGACCACCCTGTTTTTGGCGTTCATTCCGGTGCTCATGTTCATCTTCATCCCCTTCCTGCTTGTGGTGAAGGGCGAGACCCAAGGCATCGTGCGCTCCATTTCCCTGATGCCGTATTCGTTGGTGGCTTGGGTGTATGGCATGAGCCATTTGGCGCTGCTTTTTCAGATGCCCGACATCCCTGGGTTCACGGCGGGGCCAGAGGGTCTGCTCTTGTACCTCATCTTTTTGGTCGGCATCAACGACGTGCTTCAATTCGCTTGGGGCAAAACCCTGGGCCGGCGCGCCGTGCTCCCCAAGGTCAGCCCCAACAAAACGTGGGAAGGCCTTGTGGGCGGGGTGATGTCCGTGAGCCTGATCGCGGTGGGGCTGCGCTTCTTGACGCCGCTCGAACCATGGCAAGCCGCCCTGACTGGCTTCTGTGTGGCCGTCATGGGCTTCATGGGCGACGCCATCGCGTCAGGCATCAAGCGCGACCTGGGCATCAAAAACTCGGGCAACGCCATCCCTGGCCACGGCGGGTATTTGGACCGCCTCGACGGGTTCTCCGCCGCCGCGGCGCCCTTCTTTCATTTGGTGTACTTCTTCAGCGTCACGTCGGCCGGCTGATCTCCATTCATGACGCACGGTCCCATCGATTCTGAGTTGTTCGACGCCCACGTCCCCAAGGGCCGTCAATGGCTGCTTTGGGTGCTGTACAAACTGATGTGGCGCACTGTCTTTGGGGTCATCATCGGCCTGCGGTACCACTGGAGCAAAACGCCTCACCCGCTCGGACCGGTCATCTACGTGGCCAACCACAACAGCCACCTGGACGGCATGTCGTTGATGACCATCGTCCCCTCGCACCGCATCCACCTCACCCACTCGGTCGCGGCGCAGGACTTTTTTGGCAATTCGGGGTTTCGAAGGTGGTCGATGAAGAATCTGGTCAACGCCGTGCTCATTTCCCGCAGCAAACACGAGGCCGACGTGGATCCTGTGCAGCTCTTGGACGCCATGATTCGGCAAGGACACAGCCTGATTCTCTTTCCTGAAGGCACGCGAGGCGTGCCAGGGGTGATGGCCGACTTTAAGCGCGGGGTGGGGCATTTGGCCTCGCGGCACCCCGACGTCCCCGTCATCCCCGTCTACCTCGACGGGTTGTACCGCAACCTGCCCAAGGGCCGGTCCATCATTGTGCCGTTGGGCGGCACCTTGGTGATGGGGGACCCGATGTACTTCCCTGAAGGCACTTCGGTCGACGACATCACAGAACAAACCCAAGCCGCGATCCACGGCATGGCCGAGGAATTGCGCCAACAAAACCAACTTCCCGACCATGGCGAGTGACCGCACGGCAATCGCTCCTCCGGGCAGGGACGCGCTGAGGTCGCCCGACCTCGCCTGGCCCACCGTGTTGTTGGCCACCACGACGTTCAGCCTTTGGGTCGCCGTGGGCTGCCTGGCCGCACAAGACGTCTTGCCCTTGTGGGTGGCGTGTCTGGGCAACTCGGTTCTGGCGTATATTTCCTTCACCCCCCAACACGACGCGGTGCACGGCTCCGTGTCCAAAGCCCACCCCTGGCTCAACGGACTCGTGGGACGGATGTGTGGCATCCCGCTTTTTTCGCCGTTTCCCGCCTTTCGAAGGCTTCATTTGGCGCACCACAAGCACACCAACGACCCACACCACGACCCCGACTTCTGGAGCGGAAAGGGGCCTTGGTACCTGCTCCCCCTTCGCTGGATGACCCAAGAATGGCGCTACTGGGTGGTGAGCGCCACGGTCGTCAAGGAAACGGTCAAGGCCCGCAAGCGCGAAGTCGGCATCACCTTGGTTGTGCTGTACGGCACGACGCTGGCATTGGCCCTCAATGGCTATGGGTGGGCGGTCTTGTGGGCGTGGATTGTCCCTTCTCGGCTGGCCAACACCATGCTCGCCTTCCTCTTCGATTACCTCCCCCATCGGCCGCACCAAGTCCCTTTGCACGAGGACCCGTTCCAAGCCACCCGAAACATCGAAGGC
>CBFHQO010000034.1:0-17552 GCA_965658045.1 uncultured Flavobacteriales bacterium
GTGTGGGTCTTCGTCTTCACCTTCTTCTACCTCATCTGACATGGAACGCGACGATCTCATTGTCAACGACAGCTACGCCATGGCTGCCCACCACAGCGAAGAAGCTGGGGCGGCCATCCGCAAGAAAATTTGGTTTGTGACTGCGCTCTTGACCATCATCACCGCGGTGGAAGTGGGCATGGGCGTCATCTTCAAGCGCTCTGAAACCTTCACTTGGACGGCCATCAAATGGACGTTCATCGTGATGACTTTGGTCAAGGCCGCGTACATCGTGTTGGTGTTCATGCACCTCGGCGACGAGCGCAGCAACTTGAAGCGCGTCATTGTCGCGCCGTACCTCTTGTTCATCTCGTACCTGATTTTCATCGCCATCACCGAGGGATTCGGACACCTCGACTCCTACACAACGTTCCACTGACAACTGCGGAACGCGGATGGGCCAACTGAAAAACAGACTCATTCTCATCGCCATGATGCTGGCCCTGCCTTTGGCGGGGCTGGTTTTTTTTGGCCTCCTGACGGAGCACAACTTCAACACCCTGCCCTACTTCACCGAGCAAGGTGAAATGGAAGGCCGGACGTTGGAAGCCCAGCGTGTGGGTGCCTTTGAACTCACCAACCAAAACGGGGAGCTGTTCTCTTCCGAGTCGCTCCAGGGCAAGGTGTGGATCGCCGCGTTCTTTGGGACCGACGCACCCCATGTGGCGCAAGTCACCAAGCAACTGCTCTGGCCCAACTTCAGGTACAGGGACGAACACGACATTTCGGTGGTGTGCTTCACGTTGAATCCCGAGCACGACACCCCAGAAGTGTTGAACGATTACGTCCAGCGCAACACCCGCTACAACGGGTTCGACGGAAAATGGCAGTTCCTGACAGGTGACAAGGAGGACATCGATCGTCTCGTGTCGGAGGATTTCATGATTCAACGCGATGCAGACGACCCCAACAACGTGGCGACCATTTGGCTTGTGGACGCCGAGGGGTTCTTGCGCGGGGTGTACCACGCGGCGGTGGAAGACGACATCAAAGACGCTGTCGAAGACATCGCCTTGCTGAAAAAGGAAATGGACGTCGCGGCTTACGCCCAGGAAAAGTTGGTGGAAGAGCTGGTGTTGCGGGACGCCTTGCCGGTGTTGGGGCCGGAAGGACACACCGTGCCAGCGTTCGCATTCACGGGCATCGACAGCGTGGAAATCAGCCACCGCACTGTGGAAGGCAAGGTCAAAATCGTGGACTATTTCTTCACGCATTGCCCCACCATTTGCCCCATCATGAGCAGCCAACTGGCGCGGGGACAGCAATGGCTGGACGCCCGCAACCTCACCGACAATGTGATGCTTCTCAGCCACAGTGTGGATCCTGTGCGCGACACCCCAGAGCGCCTCAAGACCTACGCCACCCAACTTGGGGCCGACACCACGTCTTGGAAGTTCCTGACCGGCGACAAAGAAGACCTTTACGACCACGCCAGGCACGGATACTACTTGACCGCGTTGGAGAGCGACACGGCGGCCGGGGGGTTCTTCCACAGCGACACCTTCGTGCTGGTGGACCAACGTGACCGGATCCGGGGCTTCTACGACGGCACCTCGACGGATGAGGTGGACGCGATGCTCATGGACGCCGCCCAGCTTGCCTTGGTGCGGGAAGATTGAGTGAACACATTGTGGGCCATTTTTGTCTCTGAAACAGAAACCGATTGAGCATGGGCATCGACCGCAACATGAAGACGTTTGTATGGGTGGCTGGCATCGCCATTCCCGTGGTGGTGGCCGTGATGTTTTTCCTGCCGGGCATTGTAGTCAGTCCAGAAATGGAAGCGGTCTTGCACACCCTCCCTGCAGTGAACGCGACCATCAACGGCACGGCGTTTTTGTGTTTGGCGGCTTCGTTTTGGGCCATCAAGAATGGGAAAGTCCAGCTGCACCAAACCCTGAACACCGCGGCCTTGGTGCTGTCGGCGCTTTTCCTGCTCAGCTACGTCAGCTACCACATCACCACGCCAAGCACGCCGTACTGCAAAGAAGGGTGGATCCGTGGCGTCTACTTTTTCGTGCTGCTCACCCACATCCTGCTGTCCATTGTCATTGTGCCCTTGGTGTTGACCACCTACTTGTTGGGCCTGGGGAATCAAATCCAACGGCACCGCAAGTGGGCACGCATCACCTGGCCCATTTGGATGTACGTGACCTTCACAGGTGTGGTCGTTTACCTCCTCATTTCCCCTTGCTACCCGTTCTGATGCCTCGCACGCGCTTGAACCCGGGGTTCCTCCTGCTCCTCACCACCCTGCTTGTGGCGGATGTGGCGTGGGGCCAATGCGTGATGTGCAAGGCCGTGGCTGAAGACAGCGCGGAGGACGGGAGTTTGGGCCGAGGCCTGAATGCAGGCATCTTGTACCTCATGGGTGTGCCTTATGCCATCATGGCGTTTTTTGCATGGTTTGTGTTCAAACGCAAGAAGGAACCTGCATCCTCCGGCATCTGAGGCCCGACTCGGCGTATTTTTGAAGCATGCGCGCCATCTTCTTCGCCTTTGCTTGCTTGTCCTTCGCCGCCTGGGGCCAAACCACAGACACTTGGACCTTGGAACGTTGCTTGGAGCATGCCTTCGAGCACAACCTTCAACTCAAGCAATCGCAACTCGGCCTCCGACAAAGTGAGATTGCCACGTTGACCGCCAAGGGCGCTTTCTTGCCCAACCTGAATGCCTCCTCCAGCTTCGGGGTGAACATCGGCCAGACCATCGACCCGTTCACCAACCAATTTGCCACCGACGCCGTCCAGTCGAGCAACGTGGGCCTCAGCTCTGGGGTGACACTGTTCAACGGGTTCCAGAATCACTTGAACCTGCGCAGGGCCCGGCTGGGGTTGGAATTGGCGGCGACCAACGTGGAAGTCGCGCGCAACGCCGTGGCACTGAGCCTGGCCTCGGCCTACCTCAACGTCTTGTTCCAAAAGGAATTCTTGGACATCGCCAAACTCAACGCCGAAGCGACTGGCCGTCAGGTGGAGCGCGTGCAAACCTTGGTCGATGCAGGTGCCGCCGCAGAAAGTGACCTCCTCGACGTGCTTGCCCAACAAGCCAACGACGAAAGCTCCGTGATTGGCGCGGAAAACGGGGTCACCCTGGCCAAGCTCAACCTTGCCCAAGTCTTGCAATTGGAAGCCGGTGCGTTCGACGCGTTGGATGTCGCTCCGCCGTCGGACGACTTGATGGAGAGCACCGTACTGCCCGTGAATGCCGACGCCGCCGTGGCCTTTGCCTTGGGGTCGTTCCCAGACATGAAAGCCGCCGAGTTGCAGGTGACCGACGCCTACCTCGGATTGGATCTGGCCAAAGCCGCCAGAATGCCCCGCATTGTGGGGTCCTACAGCATGGGTTCCGGGTATTCGGCCAACCGACTGGAACAAATCGGGGAATCCACCACGACTTTCTACGAGATCCCCACGACCACGCCCGGCGTGAATTTGACCGCACCGGTGATCGACGATTCAGGGGTCACCTTCGAGACCATGTCCTTCCAAGACCAACTCTCGAACAACGTCAACCAAAGCATTTTCTTCTCGCTGAGCATTCCCGTCTTCAACAACTTCGGCATCCACGCCGGCATTGAGCGCGCCAAGGTGGGGGTGCTGTCAGCCCAATTGTCCAAAGACCAAACGGCCCAAAGCCTCACGCAAACGGTTCAAACGGCATGGGCCGACGCCCGGGCCGCCGAACGCACCTTCGAAGCCAACGACAAAGCCTTGGAAGCGGCGAGCTTGGCCATGGACAACGCCGAGGCCCGGTTTGAAGCCGGCGCCATCTCCGCCCTGGAGTACGCCGACGCCCGGACCCGGTTGGACAACGCCCGCATCAACGCCCTTCGGACCGAGTACGACTTCGTGTTCAAGACACGCATCCTCGATTTCTACATGGGCCGTCCCTTGAGCCTTTAACCCCACAACCTCCCCACGATGAACAAGAACGCAATTCTGATCCTTGGCGGCGTGATTTTGGCCTTGGTGGTTGTGGCGGTGGTCCGCGGCGGAAACCGCGAATTGCCCGTCGTCAGCACCGACAAGGTCCAAGCCAGAGACATTGTCGAACGTGTGAGCGCCAGCGGCAAAATCCAGCCAGAGATTGAAGTCAAAATCACGGCCGAAGTCAACGGCCAGATCATCGACCTCCCCGTCAAGGAAGGCGACGTGGTCGAAAAAGGAGACCTGCTTGTGCAGCTCAATCCCGACATCTACGAGGCAGCCTTGCTGCGCGCAGAGGCCTCCCTCAATTCTGCACGGTCCAATTTGGCCTCGGCCCGCGCCCAGGTGGCCCAGGGTGAAGCCAACCAGTTCGCCGCGGCCAAGGCGTTTGAGCGTGCGCAATCCCTGCTCGCCTCCAAGGTCATTTCCCAGGCGGAATTCGACCAAAACGAAGCCTCCTACCTCACGGCCAACGCCAACCTCACCAGCGCCAAGGAAAGTGTGCGCAGTGCGGAGTTTGCGATTCGCAGTGGGGAAGCGTCCCTGCAAGAGGCCAAGGACAACCTCAGCCGCACCACCCTTGTGGCGCCTCAAGCGGGCGTGGTCACTGCGCTGTCCAAAGAGGTTGGCGAAAGTGTGCAAGGCAACGGCTTCACGGCCGGCGAGGTCATCATGAACGTCAGTGACCTCAGCACCATGGAAGTCAACGTCGAAGTCAACGAAAGCGACATCGTTCGCATTCACATGGACGACGAGGCTGAAATCGAGGTGGACGCCTACTTGGGCGAGACGTTTTCAGGCCGCGTGACCGAAATCGGCAACACCGCGCTGAATGCGGGCATGAATGGGTTCAGCATGGACCAAGTGACCAACTTTTCTGTCAAAATCCGATTGGACCGTGCGAGTTACATGCACCTCGTGGAAGGCGACCACGACCACGAAACCCCGTTCCGACCTGGCATGAGCGCCACGGTGGACGTGTTGACCGCCAAAGCCGACGGTGTGCTGTCTGCCCCCATTCAAGCGGTGGCGAGCAGGGCTTCCGACACGGAGGAAGGCGAGGACGCAGAAACAGATCTCGGCGTGTTCCTGCTTGTGGACGGCGAAGCGCAGTGGACTGTGGTGGAGACCGGCATCCAAGACACCAAGTTCGTGGAAATCCAAGGCGAGGTGAAGGAGGAAGACGTGCTCATCACAGGACCTTATGAAATCGTCAGCCGCTCGTTGGAGGACGGTGAAGCCGTAGAAACCCGCTGATGGCCCGCATCCTCATCCTCGACACCGCCACCAAACAATGTTCCGTGGCCTTGTCCGAGCACGGCCACGCCGTGGCTTGGAAGGAAGAGCGCACCGACGGATACGTTCACGCAGAACGGCTCATGCCCCTCATCGACGCCCTTCTTGACGAACATGGCTGGGACAAATCTTCGTTGGAGGCGGTTGCCGTTTCAGGAGGGCCAGGCTCCTTCACGGGGCTGCGCATTGGGGTCTCCACAGCCAAGGGCTTGTGCCACGGCTTGGGATTGCCCTTGATCGCACTCGACACCTTGGGCATCCTAGCCGCCCAAGGGGCGCGTCTGGACCCGACCCCGCAACGTCGTGTCGGCATGGTGGACGCCCGTCGCATGGAAGTCTACGCCGGGGATTTTGACCCCGACGGCCGCTGCCTCACGTCCGCCCGCCCCGTGGTGGTCGACGAAGAGCAACACGTGTGGAAAGGTCCTGCCCAATTCATCGGCGACGGTGCGGTGAAGTGCGCGGAGGTGTTGGCCGGGGAAGGCCGCACGTTCGTCGAGGCGTGGCCCTTGGCGCGCGACGGGGCCCAGCTTGCCGAAGCGGCTTTCTCGCAGGGCGACTTCGCCGAGTTGGGCAGCTACGAACCCAACTACATCAAGGCATTCAAGGCCGGGGCCCCGAAGGACCCCCTCGGGCTGAGGTCCACCTTGGGCGCGGTCTGGCTCGCCCTGGCCCTCATCTTGGCATCCTGCACCTCATGCGGAGAACAACAACAGTTCATCCCCTACGTCCCGGTCAACCTCCAGATCGACCTGAATTTGCCCGCCTACAACACGCTGAATTTTCCGGGGGAGGCCATTGCCCTGGCCGGAGGTTCCAAGGGCTTGTACGTGTACCGGTACACCCTGGATGAGTTTGTGGTGTTGGACCGGCACGCCACCTACGACATTCCTTTGGCCTGCAAAGTCACGCTTGACGCAGACAACTTCACCCTGCGGGACCACGACGACTGTTCTGAAAGCGAATGGCAAATCATCGACGGGTCGGTCATGAACGGGCCCGCCACGTTGCCGCTGCATCGCTACCGCACGAGCCTGAACGGCTCCATTCTCAGCATTTTCAATTGAGCCCAAACGCAAACAACCCCGCCCGAAGGCAGGGTTGTTTCCACGTCGCGGAACAAATCCCGGGGCTCAGTAGCGGTAGGCTTCACCCTTGAAGGGGCCTTGAACCTCCACCCCGATGTACTCGGCCTGCTCTTGCGAGAGCTCGTCGATGTCCACGCCGATTTTGGCGAGGTGCAACCGGGCCACCTTCTCGTCGAGGTGCTTGGGCAAGGTGTACACGCTGTTCTTGTAGTTGTCGGCGTTGTTCCAAAGCTCAATCTGGGCGATGGTTTGGTTGGTGAAGGACGCAGACATCACGAAGCTCGGGTGGCCTGTGGCGCATCCGAGGTTCACCAAGCGGCCCTCGGCCAACAAGATGATGTCCTTGCCGTTCACCGTGTACATGTCCACCTGCGGCTTGATCGTGTCCTTGGTCTCGCCGTGGTTGGTGTTGAGCCAAGCCACATCGATTTCGTTGTCAAAGTGGCCGATGTTGCACACGATCACCTTGTCCTTCATGGCCTCGAAGTGGGCACCTGTCACGATGTCCTTGTTGCCCGTGGCGGTCACCACGATGTCGGCTTCGGCCACGGCGTCGAGCATCTTCTTCACCTCGAACCCTTCCATGGCGGCTTGCAATGCACAAATGGGGTCGATTTCAGACACAATCACACGGCACCCGGCGTTGCGCAACGACTCTGCGGAGCCCTTGCCCACGTCACCGAAGCCTGCAACCACGGCGATTTTGCCCGCCATCATCACGTCGGTGGCACGGCGGATGGCGTCCACGCAGGACTCGCGACATCCGTACTTGTTGTCAAACTTCGACTTGGTGACCGAGTCGTTCACGTTGATGGCCGGCATCGGCAACGTCCCGTTCTTTTCGCGCTCGTACAAGCGCAACACGCCGGTGGTGGTTTCCTCAGAAATGCCCTTGATGCCTGCAGCAAGCTCGGGGTACTGGTCCAACACCACGTTGGTGAGGTCCCCGCCGTCGTCCAAAATCATGTTGAGGGGCTTGCGCTCCTCCCCGAAGAACAACGTTTGCTCGATGCACCACTCGTACTCCTCCTCCGTCATGCCTTTCCAAGCGTAGACTGGAATGCCCGCTGCTGCAATGGCTGCCGCCGCGTGGTCTTGGGTGGAGAAGATGTTGCAAGAAGACCAGGTCACGTCGGCGCCCAATTCCACCAACGTCTCGATCAAGACGGCGGTTTGGATGGTCATGTGGAGGCATCCCGCCACCCGTGCACCGGCCAGGGGTTTGGACGCGCCAAATTCCTCGCGGAGGGCCATCAAGCCAGGCATTTCAGCCTCGGCCAAGGTGATTTCTTTGCGTCCCCATTCGGCCAAGCTCATGTCTTTGACCTTGTAAGGGAGTGTGGGTGTGGGGGTTGTGTTGCCCATGATTCAGGTTTTTACTCTGCAAAAATACGGAAGCCTGGTGCTTTGGAGCCGAGAGCCAAACCCCCGTCCTTTGCGTCCATGCCTCGCTTGCCAATGTCCATTCAACCCGCAGACCCCAATGTTGTTCTCTGGCGATGGGACGAAGGGACTGCGTGGCCCCTGCCGAAGCTTGAAGCCCATTTTCCCGAACGCGAATGGGACGCGATGTCCAAGGGGCGGCTGCGTGAGCACCAAGCCGTGGCTTGTGCCCTGACAGCGTTGATGGGTGAGGAAGGGTGGCGCGTCACCCACCGCGACGGGAAACCCCAATTGCAAAGCGTCTCTGACGCGAGGCTCCCCCTCAGCATTTCTCACCACAGCTCGGCGCGCAACACCACGGCCGCGGTGGCGGTTTGGGAGGCCGGTGAACAACGCCACGGCATCGACTTGGTGGACACCGCAGATCTCCGAATCCCCCGCATCGCCGCGCGCTTCATGTCGCCAGGGGAGCAAGCCCAATGGGCCCAAGCCAAACCTTGGGTCTGGGCGGCGAAAGAAGCCATGTTCAAGGGGCACGGCCCCAACCTCGATTTCCGAAGCGACTTGTCGGTGGATTCCATGACGTGGGAAGCCGACGGCGGACAGCTCGTTGGGACAGTGCGAGGCGCACAATGGCGGGGAGCATGTGCCCAAGTGCCCCACTCCTCGTTGGGCGTGGTGTGGTCCTCCCCCTCCACGCAAGACCTCGGATGAAGGGCAACAAAAAAGGGACCTCGTGGGGTCCCTTTTTTGTGGAGCAACTGTGTGATTACAGACGCTCGATGCCTTTGTGGCGGCGCTCAGAGCTCACGGTCAACTTCTTGCGACCCTTGCGGCGACGCGCGCTCAAAACGTTGCGACCATTGGCGGTAGCCATGCGCTTGCGGAATCCGTGCTTGTTGCGGCGCTTCCGAACGGAGGGTTGAAATGTCCTTTTCATCGTGCTCTGATTTCCCGTTAAGGGAGGGCAAATGTAAGGAAGCCTTTTTGTTTCGCCAAAGGGTTGACCCCACTTTAACTTTGACCCATGGCACACGGCAGGCGACACCACCAAGACGACAGGCCCTCCAAAAAGTTCGCGTTTGCCGACTTGAAGGGATTTGGGCGGATGCAAAAGTACCTCAAGCCGTACACCCTCCATTTCACAGCAGGCATCGTCATCATGAGCATCTCTGGGGTGCTGACGCTGGCCATCACCCGACTTTGGGGGCAGCTCGGAGGCGTGGGCACCACGGGCGCCGTGGGAGAATTGCCCTACCTCGGCATCCAACTCGACGACTTGGCGTCCATCGGTTGGACACTTTTGACGGTGCTGGCCGTCCAAGCCGTGTTCTCCTTCATTCGGGTCATCCTCTTTGCAGACATGACGGAAAAGATGATGCTGACGATGAGGCAGGACGCCTTCGACGCGCTGGTCAGCATGCCCATGGCGTTCTACGACGCTCGACGCGTGGGCGATCTCAACAGCCGCATCTCTGCAGACATCGCCACCATCCAAGACATTTTCACGGTCACCTTGGCCGAGTTGTTCCGCGGGCTGATTTTGATCGTGGGGGGCATCGTGGCTTTGGGCTATTTCTCCGTGGAGTTGACCCTCTGGATGCTGGGCACCATTCCGGTGATGATTGTGGCAGCCATCGTCTTTGGTCGATTCATCCGAAAACTCTCCAAGCGCACGCAAGACGAAGTGGCCGCGTCCAACGTGGTCGTGCAAGACGTGCTCACGGCGATTGTGAGCGTCAAAAGCTACGCCAACGAATGGATGGAGCGTCGGAAGTACGGCAAGCACGCCCGCGAGATCAAATCCCTCGCCATGAGGGGCGCCTTCTGGCGCGGGGCCTTCGCCAGCTTCATCATCCTGTTTCTGTTTGGGGCCATCACCTTGGTCATTTTCAAAGGGGCCGACCTCATGCAGGAAGGCGAATTGGCCAGCGAGCACTTCTTCTCCTTTCTCCTGATGACCGGCCTTGTCGCAGGGAGCATCGGGGGCATGGCCGCACAATTCAGCGCCCTTCAACGTGGACTCGGGGCCATTGAATCGGTCATGGACATTGTGGACCAAGAACGCGAGGTCTCCGACTTGGACGCGGAGCCCACCGCCGTGTCGTTGAGAAGGACCATTGCGTTGGAGGACATCCATTTCAACTATCCTCAGCGACCGGAAGTTCCCGTGCTCCAAGGGTTCTCGATGCGCGTGGAACCAGGGCAACAAATCGCCTTGGTTGGGTCGAGTGGGGCTGGCAAAAGCACGGTGGCCGCCATGCTTCTGCGTTTTCATGCGGCCGACCAGGGCACGTTCAAAGTCGGCGACGAGGACGTGGCCACCATGGACTTGCGCGGGTACCGCCAGCGCGTGGCATTTGTGCCGCAAGAGGTCATCTTGTTCGGAGGAGATTTGAGAAGCAACATCCGTTACGGCCGACCTGACGCGACGGAGGAAGAAGTGGTCGACGCCGCCAAAAAGGCCTTTGCCTGGGAGTTCATCCAAGAATTTCCCGAGGGCCTTGACACGTTGGTGGGCGAACGAGGCGTTCAGCTTTCAGGAGGCCAACGCCAACGCATCGCCATCGCCCGTGCCATTTTGAAGGACCCCGATTTGTTGATTTTGGACGAAGCCACCAGCGCCTTGGACAGCACCTCTGAACGGGAGGTCCAGGCGGCGTTGGACGCCTTGATGCAAGGACGCAGCTCGGTGGTCATCGCCCACCGCCTCAGCACGGTGAAGGGCGCCGACCGCATTTGCGTCATGGAAGCCGGACAAGTGGTGGAACAAGGCAAACATGCCGACTTGATGGCCCAAGGCGGGCATTACGCCAAGCTGGTCGAGAACCAAGAGCTTGTGTCCAACGGGTGACACGCGACGGTTCCACTTGTACATTTAACGCATGGCCACGAGGAAGAAAGCCCTGATCACAGGCATCACTGGACAAGACGGCGCCTACTTGGCTGAACTCCTCTTGCGCAAAGGGTACGAGGTGCACGGGATCAAGCGACGGGCCTCGCAGCTCAACACCGAGCGCATCGACCATTTGTACCAAGACCCCCATGAGGACGACGTGCGCCTCACCTTGCACTACGGAGACTTGGTCGACAGCACCAACTTGATCCGCATCGTGCAGGAGGTTCAGCCCGACGAGGTCTACAACCTTGCCGCACAAAGCCACGTTCGGGTCAGTTTTGACACCCCCGAATACACCTCCGACGTCGACGGCTTGGGCACCTTGAGGCTCTTGGAAGCCATCCGCATCCTGGGCTTGGAATCCACGTGCAGGTTTTACCAAGCGAGCAGCTCGGAGCTGTTTGGCAAAGTCCAAGAGTCTCCGCAATCGGAAACCACCCCCTTCTACCCCAGAAGCCCCTATGGCGTGGCGAAGCTCTACGCATTTTGGATTGTCAAAAATTACCGGGAGTCCTACGGCATGCACGCCAGCAACGGAATCCTGTTCAACCACGAGAGTCCTTTGCGAGGCGAAACATTCGTGACACGGAAAATCACCCGTGCCGTGGCGCGCATCAAACTGGACCTGCAAGACTGCCTGCATCTCGGCAATCTGGACGCCCAACGTGACTGGGGGCATGCACGGGACTACGTGGAAGGCATGTGGCGCATGCTCCAGCAAGACACGCCGGACGACTACGTGTTGGCCACAGGCGTGACCACCACCATCCGTGAATTCGCCACGATGGCGTTTGCCGAAGCCGGCATCCAAGTGGCGTGGCGCGGCCAAGGGCTGAACGAGGAAGGGTACTGCACCGAATCAGGACACGTGTTGGTGAAAGTGGACCCGAGGTACTTCCGGCCGGCTGAAGTGGACGTGCTGATTGGAGACGCATCCAAAGCCCAAGCCCAACTTGGCTGGAAGGCCTCCTGCTCCCTCCACGAGCTGTGTCGTGAAATGGTGCAAGCCGACCTGAACCTCGTTCAACGCACCACCACTTGACCTGCCCGCAGGTCGCCTGTGAGCCGCATCACGTCCCAGTGAGCCGCCGCCCACTCTTGTCGGGCTGCGAGTTCTGCAGCCTCCGCTTGGAGCAACGCCACATCGAGGGCCCTGAAGTCAAGGGCGTTGAGGATTCCGTCGCGGTACCGGTCCGCCCCGAGTTGGGCCGCCAACTTGGCGTTCTCAGTGCGTCTTAGGGCCAAGGCGTGCAATTCCTGCGCGGCCGACCTGCGATCCCACGCTTGGGCCAAGGCCGATTGCGCCTCAAGCAGCAGACGGTCTCGGTCGAGGCCCGCGAGCTCCACTTGGATTTGGGCCTGTTGGATGGCCCTGCGGGTGGCGCCGCCGTTGAACAGGTTGAAATTCAGGGTCAGCTGGGCGCCGTAGTTGGTCACAAAGGACTGGATGTCGCCGTTCTCGTAGGGGTTGAACACAAGCTGAGGCGGCAGGTCGGACACCGCGCGCGACTGCCCGGCCGTGTTGCCCCAATTGGCGGTCAAGCCCAATACGGGGGACAAGCGCGCCTTGGCCTGCCGCACCCCCACTTCGGCCAACTGCATGGCCAACACCGCGTTGGACACGCTTGTGTTTTCGCCAACCAAACGGGCCTGGGCCAAGGCCATGTCGCCAGTGGCCGCTGGGGCCAGCAACGCCGATGTCAGTGCCCAGGCCTGATCGTCAGGCGCAGCGAGCATCAGGTTGAGGTTTCGGCGGGCCGCACGGCTGGCGACGCGTTGACGAAGCCAAGCGGCGCTGTCGGTCAACAAGGCGTTCTCGAACTGGAGCCGGTCAAACGTTCTGGCGGTACCCAACGCCAAAGAGGCGTCCAGCCGGGCCAGCCGTTCTTGGGTCAAATCCATGGCCGCTTGAAGCACCTTGAGGCTCTCCTCTTGCACAAGCACGTTGTCGTAGGCGGTCAACACGGCTTGCACCGTGGACTCCACCATCAACTCCACGTTGCCCTCCGCTTGCTCCGTGAGGAGCCCCAGACGGTCCTTGTTGGCGAACATCGCCATGCCGTCGAACAGCGTCCATTGCACCTGAAGGCCTGGGGACACCGATTGAGACTCGGTGGCGATGGGCAGGAAGGTCGACGGGTTTTCGGTTTGGTCGGTGACGTTGGTCCCCGCCCCGGCTGTGAATGTCAACCTGGGCAGCGCGCCGGCGGCGCCCCAGGCGTCTCCGACTTTCGCCAGGTCCCGCTGGCCCTGGGCCAACCGAATGCCGTAGTGCTGCTCGAGGGCCATGGCCACCGCTTGCTCACGTGTCAGGTCCGTTTGGGCAGACGCGTCCGCGCTCAAGCCCCATGTCATGAGTCCCAAGGCCACCAGAGGCATGCTTTTGGGGGCGAATCCGCGTTCCTCACGCACGGCGGGCTCGGCCGATTCCCGGGAGAGCCAATCGCCCTTTTTGACCCACACCCATGAACGGTGGAGCGGGTTGATCCACATCAGATAAATGGGCAGCAACACCAAGATCACCACCGTGACGAACAGCAACCCGAAGGCGACGGAGATGGCCATGGGAATGAGGAACTGCGCTTGGAAACTCTTGTTGAGCATGAGGGGGGCCAGGCCCGCGACCGTGGTGACGGTGGTCAAGAGGATGGGCCTGAATCGGCTCATGCCAGCTTCCCAAATGGCGTCGTGAACGGGCATGCCTTCCTTGAGGTTGCCGTTGTAGGCGGCGACAAACACCAAGGCGTCATTCACCAAAATGCCAATGAGCGCAATCATGCCGAGGATGCTGAACAAACTGATTTGGGCGCCCAGCAACCAATGGCCGAGGCTGATGCCGATCATGCCAAATGGAATGAGGCCAAACACCGCGAAGCCCTGCAACGGCGAGCGGAACGTCAGGATGATGATGAACAACATCAGCGCAAAAATCAACGGCATGATGGCTTGGATGCTCACCTGGGACTTGGCCTGTTCGCGGTTTTGTCCTTCGTAACTCGCCCGGATGGCGGGGTATTTGGCCAGGATGCCTGGGATGACGTTGGCCTTCAAATCTGCGTTTGCGTCGCTGGCGCTGACATCGGGGCCCGAGAGGTCCGCGCTGACTTGCACCTCGCGCTCTCCGTACAGGCGGTTGATGGCAGTGATGCCCTGCAACTCCCGCACCTCGGCCAATTCCTCCAACGGCACCAGTCCCCCAGCCGGGGTCCGAATTCGGTAGCGTCGAAGGTCGCTCAAGGCGCTCCGGTCGGCCTCGGCCAGGCGCACCCACACCCGGACTTCGTCCCGACCTCGCTGGAGGCGTTGCACCTCGTTGCCGAAGAACCCTTGACGGATTTGGAGCATCAAATCCCCAGCTGTGAGGCCAAGCTGCTGGGCCCGAGGTTTGGGCAACACGTCCAGCTCTTGCAACCCGCGCTGGTTGTTGTCGGTGACGTCTTTCAAATCCTCGCGCTGCATCATCGCCGCTTTCAATTCTTCCGTGGCCGCTTGGAGTGCGTCCAAGTCGTTGCCGAGCAACGACACAGACACCGGCCGGCCAAAGGGTGAGAACCCTGCGAAGCTCAAATTCTCAGCGCCGTAGACCGTGCCCACCTTCTCGCGGATGCGCGCGCTGATGTCCGTGCTCCGCACCCCGCGCTGTTCCCCGTCCAGCAGCTGAATGTTGATGCTGCCAACGTGGGCGGCGGGGCCGACGCGTTTGTCCACGGCCAAGATGACGTCCTGGCCGTCTTCCCGCTCTGCCTTCAAGGCGGCGTTGACTTCCCAGACTTTGGCCTCAATCGCGTCCAATTCGCTGGCCGTGACCTCGTCCCGGGTTCCGCTCACCATGGACAAGCTCACCGTGAGGTTGTCCGACTCGATGAAGGGGAAGAAAGTGGTTTTCACCAACCCGCTGCCAATCAGGCCTGGGACCGTGATCAGGAAGAGGGCGACGATGCCCGAGAAGGTGATCCACGGCTGCGCCATGGCAAACCGCAAGACGGGGGCGTAGAGTTTGGACTTGAGGAAGTCCATGAGCGTGCGCATGGTGCGCTCCACGCGGTTGGGTTTCCAATCCCGGCGAAGCGCCTTGCTGTGGCCCACGTGGGCCGGCAAAATGAATGCCCCTTCCACCAGGCTGAACAACAACGTCAGCATGATGACGGTGGCCATGTCGCCGAAGAAATCGCCCAAACGCCCTTCGATGAAGAAGAACGACGCGAACGCCACCATGGTGGTGACAATGGCGCTGAACACCGCCGGCAAGACTTCCAAGGTCCCTTCGATGGTGGCCGTGTACCGGTCTTTGCCCATTTCAAAGTGGCGGTAGATGTTCTCGGCGATAACAATGCCGTCGTCCACCAAAATCCCGATGACCAGAATCATCCCAAACAAGCTGATTACGTTGATCGTCACGCCAGCCATGCCGGCGAAAATGAACATCCCCGCGAACGACACCGGGATGGCCAGCGCCACCCAAAACGCCAAGCGGATGTTGAGGAACAACGCCAGCAACAAAATCACCAGCAAGAACCCGACGACTCCATTGTTGACAAGCAACTCGATGCGCTGGTTGAGCACGACTGAGCTGTCCCGAATGATGTCAAGCTGCAGGCCTGTCCCCACTTCTTCTGCTTGGAGGTTGTAGGCCTCGATGTATTGACGCACCAATTCCGTCACATCCAAGATGCTCTCGGTGGTCAGGTTGTTCACCGTCACCACCACCGACGGCATGCCGTTGTACCAACTCCGCGACGGGTCGTTGTCCGCCCACCGGTCCTGCACGACGGCCACGTCAGACAACCGCACCACACGTCCGTCGACGTTGGAGCGAATCACGATGTCTTCCAACGCTTCTGCGTCGTACCCACGAAACCGGCCCCGCACAATCAACTCTTCGCGCGCGGTCTTCAAGCGCCCGCCAGTCGTCTCGACGTTGGCAGCGCGAATCGCGGCCGACACCTCGGCCAGGGTCATGTTCAACTCCGTCAGTTTGTCGGCGCGGATGGCCACTTCAATTTCCTCCCCAGGAAACCCGCTCAGCGCCACCTGGCTGATGCCGTCCAAGGCACGCAAGTCTTGCTCAATCCGCCGAGCCTCGGTCTTCAAGGCCCTCAAATCGTCCACCCCCGTGACCGCGAACGTGATGGCCACCCCAGTGGCTTCTTGTTTGAACACTGTGGGCGGCTCCATCCCCCCCGGGAACGAGGCAATGCGGTCCACCGCGTTTTTCACGTCCTGCAAAATCTCGTCGGTTTCGCCCGCGTCCAGCACGGTCACTGTGATGCTTCCCGCGTTTTCAGAGCACACCGACTTCACCTGGTCCAAGCCGGCGATGCCCTGCAGGTTCTCCTCGATTTTGGCCACGATGCCTTCCTCGATTTCCGCCGGAGACGCCCCAGGATAGACCACTTGAATCTGAATCGTCTTGGATTCCGTGACCGGGAAAAAATTGCTCCGCGTGGAGCCCAAACCCACCCAGCCCGCAGCCAAAATGGCCAACATGACCAAATCGCCGACCAGGTTGTACCTGACGAAATAACGGATCAATGCACCCATGGCTTCAGCGTTGTGTGGTCTCGACCAACATGCCCTCGAAGCTGCCCGACACGGGCTCGGCCAACAAGACCACCCCCGGGTCAAGTCCGTTCACCAACACGCGGTCGGCGTCGCGGTGAACCACGTCCACGGCGGCCAACGCCAGTCGGTTGTCTTTCACGACAAACACCTCTTGGCCTTCCTCTCCGGTCAACAACGCTTCGTCCAACGCCACGACACCCAACCGGCTGTCGCCGAGTACTTCGCCTGCCAAGAACCTGCCGTCACGCAAGACCTCACCTTGCATGGCCTCCACATTGCAGAAGACGCTCGCACTTTGGGTCATGGCGTCCACGTGACCTGCCGTCCTGGACACCTCACCACGCGCGACCGCGCGACCGCCTTCTTCTCGAAGAATCACAGCTTGTCCGGGTCGAAGCACATCGAGGTGGCGGGCATGCACCGCCGACTTCACCTCGAACGTTCCCGTTCCGACAAACGACCCAAGCGGCTGGCCAGCACGAACCATGGAGCCAGGCTCCACGTTGGTGGCGGTGACCACCCCGTCGAATGGTGCGGTGAACCGGTGTTTGGCCAACCGCGACTCGGACGCACGAATGGCATGGTACCCTGACACGATGCCACGGGACGTCAAGTACAAGCGCTCGCGCTCCGTCTCCGCTTCAGGCAGCGGCGCCAGCACATCCTCCACGTTCAACGCAGAAACGTAGCCCGACCACGCGGATGCCCGTTCTGGAAAGTCCAACTGCAGGTCGGCCAAGGAAGAAGCGAGCAACTGAAGCCATTGGCTGCGTTGAGAGACCAAATTGGCGCGCAATTCGCGGTCGTCGATCGACAACATGACCTCCCCCTTCTGAAAAGAGACCCCTTCTCGGAACTCCTTGCCGCCGACCGGAAGCATGCCATTGACCTCGGCGATGACCGTCATCCGGTTTTTGGCTTGAACCCTTCCCTCCAATTGCACCACCGCATTCAAGGTGTCGGGCACCGCGGTCATCACCTTGACCAACCGGGCGTTGGCCGGACGTGGATTCACAGGTGGGGTGGATTTCATGCCAATGAGGCCGTTCATCACGAACACCCCAACTGCGAGGATGGCGAGCCCCGCAAGGCCGCGCAACAAAATGGTTTTCATGACGCAAAGGTCAAGCGTCTCCCTCCAACGAAGGTGTCACCTCGGTGACAATGCCACCAAAGGAATGTGAACGGCCCGCTCGGCGTCCTCAGAAATTGTCCAAATCGATGGGTCGCATCACGCCGAACCATTTGCGGACGGCCTGACCGACGCCTGGCACGTCGATGTGGATGATGTAGACGCCCCCGGCGATGGGCACGTTGGCTTCGTTCTTGAGGTCCCAATCGACGTAGGTGAGTGGG
>CBFHQO010000035.1:0-35619 GCA_965658045.1 uncultured Flavobacteriales bacterium
CACGACTGGGTGGGCGCCATCTCCAACTTGGAATACACCAAGGACAACCTCCGCGCTTCTGTGGGCATTGACCTCCGCAACTACAAGGGGTACCACTACCGCGCCATGAACGACCTGATGGGCTTCGACGCCTACTACTCAGGCGGCAACCGCAACGCCAACGGCGGCATGATGATCGACAACGAGAGCACCATCGTGGCGAGCCCCTTCAACAACACCGGCATCAACGGCCCCAAGATCGATTACTACAACATCGGTTTGGTCCGTTGGGCAGGCTTGAACGGTTTGGTGGAGTACAACAACCAAACCAACGTCACCGCTGTCATCCAGGCTGGGGTGTCCACGCAGAATTACCAGCGCATCGACTACTTCGACCAGCCCGGCAACGCCGAGTCTGACGTGGCTTCCTTGCCAGGCGGTTACTTGAAGTTGGGGGCCAACTACAACCTCGACGACAACCACAACGTGTTCTTCAACGCCGGCCGCATCAGCCGCCAGCCCAACTTCGACGCCGTGTTCCCGAACTACGCGAACGCGATCAACGACGGTTTGGAAAACGAAGAAATCACCTCGTTTGAATTGGGCTACGGCTACAAGGGCGAGAAGCTCTCGTTGAACGTGAACGCCTACGCCACCACATGGGGCAACCGCTTCTTTGGCCAAACTGTGGCGGTCAACGACACCATCGAAGGCTTCGCGCAGTTCAGCGACATTGACGTGCAGCACAACGGCATCGAGCTCGAGGCCAACTACTACCCCATGGACGGGTTGAAGGTGACCGGAATGTTGTCGCTCGGCGACTGGCGCTACACGAAGAACTTCGACGCGACGATTTTCGACGACAACCAAAACGAACTCGGCACCGCAACGCTCTACACCGAGGGCGCCAAGGTGGGCGACGCAGCCCAAACCGTGGCCAACTTGGGCGTGGACTACCGCTTGAACCGCGCCGTGTCCTTCGACTTGGGCGCGCGCTACGTGGACAACCTGTACGCCGACTACAGCATCAACAACTCCGACTTCTTGAGTGCGGACAACGACGGTGCCTTGCAGCTGCCTTCGTACAGCTTGGTCGACTTGGGCACCACGGTGCGTTTCTCTCTGTTCGACACCGACGCGAGCTTCCGCTTGAACGTGAACAACCTGTTTGACACCGTGTACATCGCCGAGTCAAACTCCAACATTCATGCGGCAGATGACGCCACCGAAGACCAACTTTGGAACGGCGTGGACAAGCGCAACTTCGTGTGGTTCGGCTTCGGACGGACTTGGAACGCGTCGCTCCGCTTCAACTTCTGATTGGAACAACCAACCCAATGGAAACGGGGGGCTTCGGCTCCCCGTTTTTTTATGCCTGTCACTTTTCCCTCGACACCCAAACTTGCCATGCCCAGCCCGACCAACCTCCAATCATCAGCACGCCCCCGATCGGGGTCGCAGGGCCCAACACAGCCCGAAGCGACGCCCCCAACTCCAGGGTCCCCAGGGCGACCAACCCCACGATGCTGCTTGAAAACAGCCACGTGCCGACCAGCACCGTGTTGAGGGCGCGGCGATGACCTTGTTCTGACGCCGGGGCGCCCACCAGCGCAGCGCCCATGACCAACATGTACAAGCACGCCGTGTCCCACGACTCGAGCCTGGCTTCCGTCAACACATCCTTCAAGGCGTGGGCCCCGAGCGCTCCCATGGCGCTGCCTGCGGCCAAGAGAATGGCTCCTCCAGCCCGGTGACGTTCAATGCCCACGGCCCAAGATTTCGTCGGTGTTGGCGCGGATGGTTTGGGCCATGGCGTCCAGGGGCAAATCGTTGTCGTCCACACCGAACGGGTCTTCAATTTCCTCGGCGATGAGCTCCACGCTGACCAAAATGTAAAAGACCAGCATCACCACCGGCACGGCCCACCACCCAAATGTGCTGACGAAGCCCAGCGGCAAAGTCACCACGTACAAGAAAATGAATTTCTTCATGAACATGCTGTAGCTGTAGGGAATCGGGGTTTTCAAAATGCGCTCGCACGCGCCGAGAATGTCGACCATGCGCTCGAGGTTTTGGGACACCAACCAGTGTTGCTGGCCAGTCCACGCGCCCGACGAAAGCTGGGCAGCGGCTTGGCGCTCCATGGACTGGGCCCAGGCGTTGGGGGCGTGGTCCGACTGGCCCCAAGCTTCCTCGGAGGGTCGGACAGGCGTCGCGCCCTGGGACGGACGCAAATGCACCTTGAGGGCGTAAACAAACCCAGGGATGTGCTCGGCAAAAAAGCCGTGCACCGAGGCATCGCCCCCAAATTCACGGACGCGGATGGCGAGGGTTCGAGACACGTTCACCAAGGCACCCCATTGTTTTCGGCCTTCCCACCAACGGTCGTACGCCGTGTTGGTCCGGAACACCAGGAAAAGAGAAAGGACAAAGCCCAGCAAGGAGTGCACCACGTTGCTCAACTCGATGGGCGCATCCAACACCTCCATTTCTACGTAACACACCCCTGCCGTCCACAAGCCCATGCCCACCAGGGCAGGAATGAGACGTCGGAAGACTTGCCGGCTGTAGGCGTGAAAAATGAGGCTGAACCAGGTCTTGGGGTTGTACTGCACCATCTTGACAAAAGTTGAAGCCCCAAAAGTAACCCGACGCCTCGCGGGTCAGCGCACGTCCCGAACCACCTTGTAGGTCGGGTCTTCGAAGTGGTTGACTTCGATGATGGATTCCGCCTTGTCGATCAACGCACGGCAATCTTGACTCAGGTGACGCAAGTGAACCTTCTTGCCGGCCTTGGCGTATCGCGCGGTCAAGCGGTTGAGCGCCTCAATGGCCGACATGTCGACGACGCGGCTTTCCTGGAAGTCCAGCACCACATGTTCCGGGTCGCCTTCCACGTCGAACTTCTCCGCAAACACCGTTGTGGACCCAAAGAACAGCGGCCCGTACAGCTCGTAGTGCTTCCATCCTTGCTCGTCCACACGCTTCCGCGCACGGATGCGCACGGCATTGTCCCAGGCGAACACCAGCGCGGCGACCACCACCCCGATCAACACCGCCAAAGCCAAGTTGTGAAGCACCGCCGTCACCAGGGTCACGAGGACCATGATGAAGACGTCGGAGGTCGGCATGCGTCGGAAGGTTTTTAGGGAGGCCCACTCGAACGTGCCGATGGCCACCATGATCATCAAGCCTGTCAGGGCCGCCATGGGCAACTGCTCAATCAAGGGCGCCCCAAACACGATGAACACCAACAACATCACCGCCGCCACAATGCCGCTGAGGCGTGCGCGGGCACCGGAACTCACGTTGATGAGGCTTTGGCCAATCATGGCGCATCCCCCCATCCCGCTGAACAAGCCACTCAGTACGTTGGCCGCGCCTTGGGCCACGCATTCCCGGTTCCCTTGGCCACGGGTGCCTGTGATCTCGTCCAAGATGTTCAAGGTGAGCAAGCTCTCGATGAGACCCACGCCAGCCACCACCGCCGCATACGGGAAGATGATGGTCAGCGTTTCCCAGGTCACCGGCACCTCAGGAAGGTGAAACGGAGGGAACCCGCCTTGGATGGACGCCAAGTCGCCCACGGTCTTGGTGTCGATGCCCAACGCGGCCGCCAACCCAAACACCACGAGGATGGCCGTCAACCCTGCAGGAACCTTCTTGGTCAGCTTGGGTAAGAACGCGATGATCGCCATGGAAAGCAGCGTCAACCCTGCGAACACTGCCAAGCTCTCGCCGGCAAGCCACGCACCGCCGTCGTCCTTGAATTGCTCGATTTGGCTTCCACCAATGATGATGGCCAGGCCGTTGACAAACCCAAAAATCACCGGCTGGGGCACCAGCCTCATCAACTTGCCCAGCTTCAACGCGCCCGCCAGCAGCTGCAGAACGCCCGCCAGAATGACCGTGGCGAAGATGTATTCTGGCCCGTGGGACAGCGCCAACGCCGCCAAGACCACAGCGACCGCACCTGTGGCGCCGCTGATCATCCCGGGGCGGCCGCCGAGCACGCTCGCGACAAGGCCCACCATGAAGGCCGCGTACAGCCCTGTCAAGGGACTGAGGCCGGCAATCAACGCGAAGGCCACCGCCTCCGGAATCAAGGCCATGGCCACCGTGAGGCCGCTGAGAATTTCGAGGCGGTAATCGACCGCTTGGCGGAAGTCAAAGAGGGCTAAACGCATGGGATGAGGTCCTGAAAATGAAGCGGCAAAGGTACTCGCGCGCTTGGACTTCAGCTCCGCTTCAAGCCCCTTCGTTCACAAACATGTCGTGGACAATGTTGCCTTCCCCAAACACCTCCGTGCTTTCCAGCGCGTCGTGCATCCGCTGGCGCGCTTCCATCAACGACGCCTGGCCCTCGATGGTCGCGTTTTCCAGGGCTTCACGTGAAGGCCATTGGGCGTAGGCCCAGTACGTGCCCCCCACCCAAGTGTGCAACCGCGAACCGAGGCTGCCGCAATGGGCCTGGATCTCTCGGGTCACGTCGCACCAGGCCGCTTCGAAGGCTTGCTCCTGGCCCTTTTTCACTTGGAACACATAGAGAATGGCGTGGGGTTTTGTGGCGCTCATGGTCTGGGTTTGCGCGCAAAATTACAATCTTGCATGCATGGGCCGGCTTTCACTCGCGTTCTGGATTTTCTCGGCATCGCTGGCCGCCGTGTGGGCAGGTTGCCGGCCAGACCCCACCCCGCCGTTCACCTTGGACGACGTTCGGCCTGCGCCCCCTCACTTCCCCGACCTGGATTGGCCCGAGGACAATCCTATGAACGAGGCCAAATGGGAATTGGGGCGACACTTGTTCTTCGACAACCGACTCTCCGCCCAAGGCGACGTCAGTTGTGCCACTTGCCACAACCCCTCCGCGGCCATGGCTGACAGCCACCCCGTCACGCCCGGCACCGGCGGCCTCTTGGGCAACCGGAACGCCTCGGCGTTGGTGAACCTCGGGTGGCAACCCCGCTTCCACATGGAGGGCGGCGTTCCCAGTTTGGAAACCCAAGCCCTGGCACCGTTGCAAGAGCCCCACGAGTTGGGGCGCGACCTGCTCGAAGTCGTGGCAGAATTGGCCCAAGACGCACGCTACGCGCAATGGGCCCAGGAAGGCTTCGGACAACCGTTTGACGCGTTTGTCTTCACGAGGTCACTTGCCGCGTTCCAACGCACCCTCATCTCGGGTTCTGCGCCTTACGACCGATGGCTGCAAGGCGACGACTTCGCCATGTCTGAAACCGCGCTTCGGGGCATGGGCTTGTTCGACGACCTCGCCTGCAGCAGCTGCCACAGCGATGTCTGGTTTACCGACTTTCAGCCACACAACATCGGACTGACAGAAGCCTATGCGGACCCTGGAACGTACCGGCTGACGTTCGACTCCTTGGACATCGGGGCGTTCAAAACGCCCAGCCTGCGCAACATCGCCCGAACGGCTCCCTACATGCACGATGGCTCTCTGGCCACGCTCGACGACGTGATCGACCACTATGCCTCGGGAGGGGCAAGTCACCCCAACAAAGACGTCCGGGTGGCGCCGTTTGAATTGGACGAGGGCCAGCGGGCAGACCTTCTGGCCTTCATGCAGGCCCTGACGGACTCGTCGTTCATGCAATGGACGGAACGGCTCCGGCCCTGACCCTCAACGACGGCTGACGACAAGCGGCTTGGACAACGTCGATCCCGACGCCGTGGTGAGCCGAAGCACGTACACGCCTGAAGCCAAGTGGGCCACGCCTACATTCAACAGGCCAGGCACCGGCAGCGTCAGGTTATCCGACCCCATCACTTGACGACCGTGGGTGTCGAGCAGCCTGAACGACACCTCGTCCACCTCGCGGTCCAAGAGCACGCTCACGTCGGTGTGCGCGGGTTGGGGAAACACCACATCCACGACGGCGGTTTGGGCCGCCACCTGTTCCAGAAACACCTCTCGAATCGGACGGGGGACCAACGCCTCGTAGTCAAAATCGGGGTTGACCACCTCGACAATGCGGTCGTCCAAGTCCAGGGCCAGGAAGTCCCAGCCGTTGATTTCACGGTTGGACGTCGCCAAGAACACCCGGCCGTTGGGCGCGACCAACACGTCTCGAAGCCTTCCCATCTCCTGCTGCCACATCTTTTCCTCCGACTCCACCGTTTCGCCTGCGTCGTCCAAGTGCAGCACCTTCAGGTGTTGTTGCTTCAGGAAACACACCAGCAACGTGTTTTCCCACTCCGGGATGGAGGGGTGGTTGAAGTACGACATGCCGCATGGCGCCTCGGTCGGGGTCCACGCCGAGATGGGCGGGATTTGCGTCAACGAATCGCACGCCGACACTTCCTCCGGGGTGTCGCAAAAGCCCTCAATGTGCGGCCATCCGTAGTTGCCCCCGGCCACAATTCGGTTCACCTCGTCGTCGTTCGCCGGACCGTGTTCGCTCAAGTACAGGTGCCCGCTGTCCGAGAACGTCAAGCCCTGGGGATTGCGGTGGCCGTAGCTGTAGACGCGGTTGCCAAAGGGGTTGTCCGGCGCTGGGTTTCCGTCCCAATCCATCCGAAGTACCTTGCCCCCAAGGTTGTCCACGTCCTGGGCAATCATCGCCATGTACATGTCGCCCGTGCAGAAGTACATGTAGCCGTCCGGGCCTTCCTGCAGGCGGCTGCCGTTGTGGGAGCTGTTCCCCGGCAATTCGTCCAGCAGCGTTTCGCTCGCCACCACCGCACCTTCTGACAAGCTGTAGGTCAACTTGTCCAGCCGCCCACGAAATTCCGAGTAGGTGTAGTTGACGTAGAGGTAGGGTTGCGCCGGAAAGTCAGGGTGCAGCATCATGGCGTGTGCGCCGCTGTTGTCAAACGACTGGTACACGCCGGGGATTTGGTGCACCTCTTCCACGGTGCCTTCGTCCGGATGGATTCGTGTGATGCGCCCAGTTTTCTCCATGCACCAAATGTGGTTGTCCGGCCCCCACACCAAATCCCAGGGCACCGTCAACTCCGTCGTCACGTTCTGCAACTCCAGCTCCGGTTGGGCCGAGGGCGACCAGGTCATGACCCCAACGCACACCACCACCCACATCGACTTCAGCAACCTCGTCATGGCCGCAAAATTACAACTCTGAATTCACCCTTCGCGTGGTCAGCGCACAGGCTCGCAGGGGGTGAGCATGACCATCGGCCCCACCATGCAGATGCTGAACACGTTCTCCACGAAGTCATAATCCACCTCCAACCTCATCCCGTCTTCGGGGTCGTCCAAGAAGGACTCGAGGTTGATGGGCTCCAACACCTCACCGTCCGACTCCAAGACGCGCCAACCAGTCACAAAAGTTGCACCCAGCTTGGCAACACCCAGCACGCCCACAACCAAGCCATGGCGGCGGCCACCAGGTTGAGCACCACCCCCACCCGGACCATGGTGGACATACGCAGGCGCCCGCTGCCAAACACGATCGCGTTGGGCGGGGTGGCCATCGGCAGCATGAACGCGCAGCTGCTCGCCATCGTCACGGGCACCACAAGCAGCAGGGGATTCATGTCCCACGACAATGCGATTTGGGCCACCACAGGGACCATGACGACAGTCAGCGCCAAGTTGCTCATCACCTCCGTCAGGAAGAGCGAGACCAGCACAAACCCTGCGATGAGCAAGCCGGGCGACATGGCCGGGACGGACGACACCCACTGGGCCACCGCATCCAACACACCTGCGTCGCTCAGTTGTCCAGCCAAGGTCAGCCCTCCACCGAAAAGGAGCAGAATGTCCCACGGCAGGCGCGCCGTGTCAGACCATGCGAGCAGCGCCCCTTCTTGTTTGGATCCAGAAGGAAGGACGAACAACGCCACGCCCGCCGCCATGGCGATCGTGGTGTCGTTCAGCGGCACGCCCAGGTGGTCCACCAACGCCCGACGCGCGACCCACAGCAAGGCTGTGGCGGCAAACACCCACGCCACCCGCCGCTCCGCTTGGGACCAGCCTCCCAAGGCCTGCAATTCACTTCGCAACGCCTCCGCCCCTCCCTCCAACGGGCTGGACGACACGCGGCACAGGACCCGGGTCAACAAGACATACACCAGCGCCAACATGAGCGCTGAAAACGGCAAAGCCATCATGCTCCATTCCAAAAACGGGACCTCCAATCCGACCTCTTCCACCAGCCCCGCCATGGCCACGTTGGGCGGCGTGCCCACCAAAGTGGCGATGCCCCCTAGGTTGGCGGCGTAGGCAGTGCCCAGCAGCAGCGCCACCGGAAATCGAGGGTGCTCGTCGAGGTTGATTTTGGACAAGACAGACAGCGCGATAGGCAACATCATCAGGGTCGTGGCCGTGTTGGAAATCCACATGCTGAGGGCGGCGGAGGCCACCATGAACCCCGCAAGCAGCCGTCGGGGCTGCCCTCCTGCGACCACCAAGATGTGCAATGCAAACCGCCGGTGGAGGTTCCATCGCTCCAGCGCCAGGGCGATCAAAAACCCGCCGAGGAACAGGAACACGAACTTGGAGCCGTAGGGCGCCGCCGCCGCAGACACGTCCGCCACGCCGAGCGTCGGAAACAGGACCAAGGGCAACACTGAAGTGACCCCCAGCGGCACAGCTTCCGCAACCCACCACACCAGCATCCAGGTGGCGGCCGACAGCACGCGCACCATGTCGTCCGGCGCGCCCCATTGCGTGGCCGCCCACCACGTCAACGCGGCCAAGGCGGGGCCTGCAAGTTGGGCGACGTGCTTGGCTTTCATGCTTGCAAGAATAGCCTACATTGAGCGGTGATGACGATTCCATTTTACCAAGTCACGGCCTTCAGCCGAAGCGTCTTTGGAGGCAACCAAGCCTGCGTGATGCCCATGGAGAGTTGGCTTTCCGACGACCTGCTCCTTCAGATTGCGCAAGAAAACGCGGTGGCCGAGACGGCGTACCTCAAGCGCGCGGGCCAAGGTGTTTACGCCTTGCGGTGGTTCACCCCAGACCTGGAGATGGACCTCTGCGGACACGCCACGTTGGCCTCTGCCCATGTGGTGTTGAATCATCTTGAACCCCAACTGGACAAGGTTGAATTCGACACCCAAAGCGGCCGGTTGGTGGTGACCCGGTCAGAACACGGATTCGACATGGCCCTGCCCAACCGAATGCCCACCGCAGCCCAACTCCCTCCTGCGTTGGCGGAATCCTTGAACCAGATTCCCCTCGAGGTGCACCTGGCCAGGGACTTCATGTTGGTCTACGCCAGCCAACAAGACGTCGAACAATTTGACGTCGACCGTGCGCTCTTCGACCGGACCGACCTCGGCACGGGTGGCGTGATCGTGACTGCCCCCGGCGAGGACTGCGACTTTGTCTCCAGGTTCTTCACCCCCCAGGCCACGATCTTGGAAGATCCCGTGACGGGTTCAGCCCATTGCACTTTGGCGCCGTACTGGGGCGGGCGTTTGGGCAAAACCGTCATGCAGGCGCAACAACTGTCCGCCAGGCGAGGCGCGCTGCGCTGTGAAGTGACGGAAGACCACGTTCAGGTCTCCGGCCAAGCCACCACCTACCTCGAGGGAACCGTTCACCTGAACCAAACCTGACGGCGCTTGTTCCAAGGGCATGTTCCGTTGGATTCTACTCTCAAGCCTTGCCGTCATGTCGTGCGCCTCTTCCTCAGTCCCGCCCCGCTACAACCAAGACGTGGTCTGGGACTTTCGCACCACGGGCACCACAGATTGGCGCCCCTTGAACGACGGCGTCATGGGCGGGCGTTCCACGGGCAACGTGGCCTATGGAGACAGCGCGATGGTGTGGCGGGGCGCCACCAGCCTCGAGAACAACGGCGGCTTCGCCTCCTTGCGGGCGCCGTGGGGTCATTTGAACCTCAGCCAAGCCCGCGAAGTGGTGATCACGTGCCGAGGCACGGGCGGCCCATTCAAGCTGACCATGGAAACGTCAGAGCGGTGGTGGATGCCCTACGCCTACGCGTCGTTCAGCCCGACAGAGGAATGGGGCGAGGTGGTGCTTGACGTGTCCGACTTCGGATGGAGCCAAGCCCAAATGGGCGACCTGCGCAGCGTGACCCCCGCCAAAGAATGGTCCGACATCCTGCGCGTGGGCCTGATGAAGTACGACGGCACGGCGCAACCCTTCGAATTGGAAGTCCAATCGTTGCGCATCCGTCAAGGCCGCTGACAGGATTCAATCGCGGGTCCACGCGGACTCCACCCACACCAGCGCCTCGGGCATCCGACGGCCCCAATCAGACTCAAAATGTTTGGCGCCGGCGTACACCTTGACCACATGGTTGAGGTCGAGGCCTTGGGCCAACTGCGCCATCTCGTCCACCCCGGGTTGCAATTGTTCTTCCAACCCCACAGTGCCGTTGTCGATCCACAGAGGTACGGCGTGACCTCCCCACTCCCGCGCCTTCAATGAATCGGCGTAACTGAACCCCGCGTACCCAAACGCAGGCGACATGCAAATGGCGGCGTCCACCAAATCGGGATGGCGTTCTGCAGCGATGAACGAAATGAGGCCACCCATCGACGCCCCGCCCACGGTCGTGGGCGCGTCCTCGGGGACGTTGAATTGGCTTCGGACCTCTGGCACGAGTTCCGTCATCAGCCAATCGACGTACCGCGCACCGCACCGACCAGGGCCGTATTCCGCGGAACGCTCCGCCGTGCAAGCGGCGGTGACGAGCAAGGTGCGGGGGACAATCCCGGCACGCACCAACGAATCGAGGACCTCGTCCACCCCCCAGTCCACGCCGAAGTTGGACGTCGCAGGGTCGACCACGTTTTGGCCGTCGTGCATCACAAGGACCCGCTGAATCGGGGTGGGCGGATTCATCTGTGGTGGGCTCCATACCCACACTTCACGCGGCAACAACCCTTCCGCCTCTTGCACCCCGAGGCTTTCAAGCTCTCCTGTGATTTGCCCCACGACGCGGCGGGCGGTGTTGGCGTCGCTCCACGCAAACACGGTGTCTTGCACATGCACCAGGCCCCCGACCTTCAAGTCGGCGTTGGGACGTTTTTGGCCTCCATCGTCCAGGGCCTCGTGCGCCCACGCGCCCAAGGTGAACTTGTACTCCAGGGACTGCGGCGTCAAGGGAGTGGTCCCCTCCCACCGGTCGTTGCCCATGTAGGTCAGGGCCAACCCGCAAGGCTGCCACGGTCCCCACGCTTTGGCGCTTCCCGCCACACAGAGGGACGAATCCGGAGACAGCCCTGGGGCCACCACAGTGAAAGACAACCGGGTTTCCGCCGATTCGGTTTGGGGTTCAGTGCAGGCCATCCCAAGCAGGGCACATCCCAAGAAAGCAAGTCGTCGCATGGGGCGAATCTACGCTTGGCCGGGCTCCGCAAGCCGGGCTTGAACTTCTGGCGACCACGTGCACGTTTCCCGAGTGCCAAACCAAGCCATGCGGTTGCGCGCCACCCAAGCGTAGCCCCATCCCGGCACGGCGCGGCACGGCCACGACCAAGGGGCCGTCAGGAACGGCGCCAAGGCGCGCAGGGCGGCCGTCGCCACCCGAACATCCCCGCCCTGCCAGACCACCACCCCCGGCAGCGGTGCGGTGCGCACATGTTCCGGCAACAAACGCCGGGCCATGTCGCCCTGCAAGGAGGCGAACTTCAAGGCATGCTCGGACACATCCGCACGCAGGTGCCCGGCGATCCACTGCACGCTGCGCTGGCACAGCACGCAAGGCCCGTCGAAGAACACCACCACAGATGTCGTGTCTGCAATCATGCCTTCAAAGATGCGACGCGTGTACCTTCGCGGCGTGGAAGGCGCATTGGATTGGTTGAAGGCCCTCGGCGTGGCAGGATTTTTGTTCTTCTTGGGCAAAGGCATCCTGTGGCTCGTCGTGTTTTGGCTGATCTCCAAAGGCGTCATCCCCAAGGAGCGCATGGACGCCTTGAAAGCGAAGTTTTCTCGCAAGCCCCGCACATGAGTTACGCCGTCCTTAAAGCCCTGCACATTGTCTTCGTGGTGACGTGGTTTGCGGGGTTGTTCTACATCGTGCGGCTGCTGATTTACATCCAAGAAGCCCACGACAAGCCCGCGCACGAGCGCGACGTGCTCCTGCCTCAATTGAAACTCATGAGCCGGCGGCTTTGGAAAGGCATCACGTGGCCCTCGGCCATCCTCACAGCCATCCTGGGCACCTCTCTCGTGTGGAGCATTCCTGGCTATTTGCAAGCGCCGTGGATGCACTTGAAACTGACCTTGGTCGCGCTTTTGTTCGCATACCACGGGTGGACCCACGTGCTCGTGGGCCAGTGCGACCGCGACGCATGCCGTTGGTCGTCCCAGGCGTTGCGCATGTGGAACGAACTGGCCACGCTGTTTTTGTTTGGGATCGTGTTTTTGGTGGTGCTGAAAAGCGCCACAAACTGGGTCTACTTCGGGGTGGGCTTGTTGCTGCTGACCGTGGGGTTGGCCTACGCCATTCAAGTCTACAAGCGGCGTCGAAAGTCCTGACGTCAAACGGTCATCGAGAACACCCGGGTTGTCGGCGCTTTTCGCAAAAGGCGCAAATCCAAGGCCATGCACACGTTGCGCACGAAGGGCCTTCCCTTGTCTGTCACGCGCACGGTCCATCCGTCTCGGACCACCAGTCCGTCGGATTCCATTTCGCCGAGCTTGGTCAGGCACGCTTCAAGCTCTGGGAACAGGTCTGAGGGATCCTCGAATGACGTGGAGAACTGGCACATCAAGTTCAGGATGTGCTTGCGCACCAGCAGGTCCTCTTCGTGGAGCATGTGGCCTCGGAAGACCGGAATTTCTCCATTCATCGCCCGCGCCTCGTACTCTCCCACGGTCTTCACGTTTTGGGCAAATCCGCCCCACGAGTCGCTGATGGCCGACATCCCCAACCCCACCATCAGCTGGGTCTTGCCTGAGGTGTAGCCCATGAAATTGCGGTGCAAGGAACCGTCGTGGAACGCCTTCGCCAGGTCGTCGGTCGGCATCGCAAAGTGGTCCATGCCAATCTCCTCGTAGCCCAACTCCAAGAAGCGCCGCTTGCCCATCTCGTACAAGTTCCGCTTGCCCTCGTTGCTGGGGAGGTCTTTCTCGTCGTACCCGCGCTGGCCGGTGCCTTTGATCCACGGCACGTGGGCGTAACTGTAGAACGCGATTCGGTCGGGCTTGAGTTCGGCCGTTTTGTCAATCGTGTGGGCCATGGCCTCAAGGCTTTGGTGCGGCAAGCCAAACACCAGGTCGTGGCTCACCGACGTGTACCCCACCTCCCGGCTCTCGTCCGTCACCCGCTTGACGTCTTCAAACGACTGAATGCGGTTGATGGCCTTTTGCACCACAGGATCGTAGTCTTGAATCCCGAAGCTGTTGCGTCGGAAGCCCAAACTGTGGAGCACCTCGAGGTGCGCCCGGGTCGTGTTGTTGGGGTGCGCTTCGAAACTCAGCAGCGGCGTGTCGCACAGCTCCGCATGCGCGAAGATGCCCTCGAGCAAATCGCGCAAATGGTCCGGCGAGAAAAAAGTCGGTGTGCCGCCCCCCAAATGCAGTTCCTTGATGCGCGGCGTGCCGTCGAACAACGCTCGATAACTCGCCCATTCCGCCAAGACCGCCTTGACGTAGGGCGACTCCACGCTGTGGCGCTTGGTGATGTGCTTGTGGCATCCACAAAACGTGCACAGCGACTCGCAAAACGGCAAGTGGATGTACACGCTGATGCCTTCCTTGGCGTTGGACGCCGAGAACGCCTCCGAGACGCTGGCGCGCCAACGGGCCTCGGAAAACGTGTCCGCCTCCCAGTACGGCACCGTTGGGTAGCTCGTGTAACGAGGCCCTGGGATGTTGTACTTCCGGATGAGGTGCTTGTCGAAGCTCATCCTTGTCCGTGCTGCAAGCGGGCGAATTCCAGCCCGAAATACGTGGCCACGAGGTCGGCCCCGGCCCGCTTGAAACTGAGCAAGGACTCCAGCATCCCCGCCTCTTCGTCCACCCAGCCCCGGGCCGCCGCCGCCTTGATCATGGCGTATTCGCCGCTGACCTGGTAGGCCGCCACAGGCACAGACGAGGCCTGCTTGACGCGGTGCAAGACGTCGAGGTAGGGCAATCCAGGTTTGACCATCACGAGGTCGGCGCCCTCGGCGATGTCCAAGGCCACCTCACGCAGTCCTTCTCGAACGTTGGCCGGGTCCATTTGGTAGGTGCGCTTGTCGCCAAAACCGGGCGCCGAATCCAGGGCGTCCCGGAACGGGCCGTAGAAACACGAGGCGTACTTGGCGCTGTAGCTGAGGATGCCCACGTCGGTGCGACCGGCCTGGTCGAGTCCCGCACGAATGGCTCCCACCCGGCCGTCCATCATGTCGCTGGGCGCAACCATGTCCGCCCCAGCTTGGGCGTGGCTGACCGCCATCTTGGTGAGCACGTCGACGGTGGGGTCGTTCACGATTTGGCCCTCCTCCACAATGCCGTCGTGGCCAAACGACGAAAACGGGTCGAGCGCCACGTCCGTCATGACCACCATGTCCGGCACGGCACGCTTGATGGCCTGCACCGCGCGCTGCATCAAGCCCTCGGCGTTGAGGGCCTCCGTGCCGGCGTTGTCCTTGAGCGCGTCATCCACCTGGACGAACAACAAGACGCATTTCAGGCCGTGGTCGCGGAGAACCTTCACGTGCTCCACGGTCAAATCGAGGCTTCGCTTGAAATAGCCGGGCATGGACGGAATCTCGCGCACCACCCCCTGCCCTTCAAGGACAAACAGTGGCGTGATGAAATCCTCGCACCGCACGGCATGCTCGGCCACGAGGTCGCGCAAAAAGCCCGAGCGGCGAAGGCGACGGGGGCGTTGGGTGAGGTTCATGAGCTGGGGGTGTAGGATTTGACCGCTTCCACAAACGCTTGGACATGTGGAACAGGAATGTTGGGCAGGATGCCGTGGCCGAGGTTGACCACGTACCGGTCCTTGCCGAAGGCTTCGATCATCTCCTTGACCATCGATTGGATTTGGTCCGGAGGAGACATCAAGCGCACGGGGTCGAAGTTTCCTTGAAGGGTGACGCCGTGGCCTGCACGACGGCGCGCCTCCGCTGGGCGGATCGTCCAATCAAGGCCCAAGGCGCTGGCGCCCCACGTGCCCATGGCGTCCAGGGAATGCCAACACCCCTTCGCGAAGACGATGGTCGGGATGTCGTCGCGAAGCGCGGCCACGATTTGGCGCATGTATTGGCCCGAAAAGAGCTCCCAATCGACCGGGGACAAGACCCCGCCCCAGGAATCGAACAGCTGCACCGCATCCACCCCGTGCTTCACCTTGGCCTTGAGGTAGGCGATGGTGGTGTCTGTGATTTTCTGAAGCAACGCATGGGCAGCCTCAGGCTCCGTGAATGCAAACGACTTGGCGATGTCGAAGTTGCGGCTTCCCTGCCCTTGCACCGTGTAACAAAAAATGGTCCAGGGCGAACCCGCAAAGCCGATGAGCGGGACCCGGTCGTTCAGCGTTTGCTTCGTCATCACAATGGCGTCCATCACGTACGACAGGGCCTCTTCGGCGTCTGGCACCTGCACGGCTTTCACGTCCGCCGCGCTGCGCACGGGGTTGGCCAAGTAGGGACCTTGGCCCGGCTTCATCTCAAACGCCAGCCCCATGGCTTGGGGCACCACCAAAATGTCCGAGAACAAAATGGCCGCGTCGGTGCCGATTTGGTCGATTGGCATGACGGTGATTTCCGTGGCGAGCTCGGGGGTTTGGCACCGGGTGAAGAAGTCGTACTTCGCCTTGAGCTTCATAAAGTCCGGCAAGTAGCGGCCTGCTTGGCGCATGATCCAGACAGGAGGCCGCGGGACGGTGTCGCCGTTCAAGGCTTGCAAAAAGAGGTGGCTCATGATCTGAAATGTTCAATGGCTGCGCGCACGACCGCCAGCTTGGTGGATTTGGAGGCCAACACCACAGGATGGCCAAACGACTGCGCCACCGCCCCGGTGGTCGCCCCAATGCAAAAAGACGGGGCCAACTGGGCGTTGGATGCATGGTAACTCCGGACGCCGCTGGGGCTGAAAAACAGGATGCCGTCCCAAGGGCCATCCATCCGGCGGGAGGCATGAAGGGTGTCGTACACCTCCACCACCTCAAGCGCTGCTCCGGCACGGGCAAACGCATCTTCCACCGTGGGCATGCGCGTGCTTCCGCACACGAAGGTGCACGTTTCCCCCAAGGCCACGGCGTGCTCCGACATGGACGCCGCCCCGCTGTGGACGGACAACACCTGGGCGCCTCGGGAGCGCAGTTTGTCGGCGGTTTTCTCGCCCACACAACGGACCTGAACCCCTTTCCAATCCAAGGCGTGCAAGGCGTTTTGGCTGCTCACCAACACGGTCCGTTCTCCAGGCTGAAGCTGGATCTCGCGGGCATGTTCGCGCGGCACGATGTCCACGAAGTCATGCGCCGTGCAACGGATGCCGGATTCCGACAACTCCGCGAGCGCCGAAGCGTCCAGCCTGCGTGTGGAGAGCACCTCAACCATCCTCCTCGGTTCGTTTGCGGATGCCGTCCATGATGGCCTGTCCGCCTGAAGACAACAGTTCGTGCGCCCAATTGGCGCCCAGCCCGGCATGGGCCTCCTCCGAGGTGCGCTCGATGCGCAATTCAGCTTGGCCGTCGAGCGAATTGAGGCAGCCTGTAAAGGTCACATGGTCGCCTTGGACCTTGGCGTGGGCACCGATCGGCGCCGCGCACCCCCCTTCAAGGGCATACAGAAAAGCCCGTTCAATGGACGCCGCCATGGACGAGTCGGGATGGTCCAGCTGCGCCACCACATGCTTCAAGTCCGCTCGACCTTCCAAGCCCACCACCAAGATGCTGCCCTGGGCAGGTGCCGGGACCATCCAGTCCAAATGCTCCAAGCCTTGGAGGCCATCGAGCAAGCCGAGCCTGTCGAGGCCTGCCGCGGCGAAGATGCCGCCACGCCAGGGGTTGCTTTTCACCTTGGTCAACCGCGTCTCAACGTTGCCTCGCAACCCCACTGAAGTGTGGTTCGGGTGTCGGTGCAACCATTGGGCCTTGCGGCGAATGCTGCCGGTGGCCACCACGGTGGACGTGGGGTCGTGGCCGACCAGGACATCGCCTGGCAGCCCGCGCTCCAGCACCGCCCAAGCCTCCATGGGCTCGAGAAGTTGCGTGGGCACGTCTTTCATGCTGTGCACCGCCACATCCACCTCGCCCGCAATCAAGGCGTCGTCAAGGGCTTTGGTGAAGATGCCCGTCCCCATGCTTTGCAAAGGCCGGTCTTGGATGCTGTCCCCCTTGGTTTGGATGACCACAAGCTCGGCCGACAGGCCAAGCTCCGCCAAGGCGTCTTGGACGCGTCGCGCCTGGTACAAGGCGAGTTGGCTCCCTCGCGTGCCGATTTTCACGTTCAACATGTCAAGAATTGGAGGGGTGAAACGCTTGGCCAAACACCTCCATGTCTTCCTCCACCTTGTCGCTTTTGGTCTTCAAATACGTGGCCACCTGGGTGGTGACTTTCTGGATGAGCTTGTCGGAGAGTTGCACCAACCGCGCCTCATCTTGGCTGCCGTCGGCCTTGAGCTTGCCCAACTCGACGTCGCGGTAATTCCGCAAGGTTTGGGTCACGGCGCCCAACAAGGGGGCCACCTTGGAGGCGTCCACCCAAGCCTGAAATTCTTGCAATTCTTCCTCCACGATGCGCTCGGCATGGGGGAAGTGGTGCTTGCGCGCGTTCAACTGGCGCAAGGCGTGTTGGCTCATCTCGTCCACGTCCACCAACACCACGTTGGGGTGGTCCGCCACGGCAGGATCCACATTGCGGGGCATGCTCATGTCGAGGACGAGCAAGGTTTGGTCGGGCCGAATCATGTCAGGCGTGACCGTGTGCCCTTGCGCCCCGGTGGCGACAATGAGCACCCGAGCCTTGCGGATGGCCGTGGCCAGCCCGTCGAGGGGCGCTGGGGTGAATCCGTACACGTCCGCCGCGTGTCTGGCCTTGGCTTCGTTGCGGTTGACCACGGTGATGGACGCCTTGCTGGCGTGCTTCGCCAAGTTCTTGCACGTGTTTCTGCCCAGCTTGCCGAGCCCAAACAACACCACCTCCACCCCTTCCAGGCTGGACAAGTGATGTCGCATGCATTGCACCGCACTGAACGCGACCGACGTCGCGCCCGAGCTCAGACCCGTCTCCGACTTCACCCGCTTGCTGGCCTTCAGCACCAACGACACCACGCGGTCCAACCACGCGACGTCTCCTCCGAGGTCCTTGGCCTGGCGAAGCGCCAGCTTCAATTGGCCGGCGATTTCTGTGTCTCCCGGGATTTGGGATTCAAGGGCGCAGCCGACGCGGAACAAATGCGCCACCGCCTCCAATCCGTGGACCGCGAGCTGGGCCTGGGCCCATGCGTCGTCGTCTACCCCCATGTGCGCTTGAATCACGTCGTGGGCGTGGTCCGGCTCCAAGTCCGACCAGTACACTTCCGTGCGGTTGCAGGTGGAGAGGACCATCGCGTTGCGGGCCCCTCGGCTGTTCAGTGCCGCGAGCAAATGTTCTTGGGCATCGGGTCCCATGGTGAAGGCATCGCGCACACCGGCCTCCGCTTTTTTGAAGGAAAAACTCAACGCTTCAAACGTCCCCAGCACCATGTCCACGCTTGCCATTGTGGCAAAACTAGGGGGGCGTTTTCGTGGGAAGGGCCTTCAGATTGTCCGCGTTTTGTCAAACGTGACGGCCAGGGTCATGAAGCCCTTTGAGCCGGGAGAAGTGGTTTGTTCTTTCGCTGTGTGGCAAGCCAACCCTCCACACGCACTCCATGAAACAAGGGATTTTTCTCATCAACTTGGGCTCGCCTGACAGCCCCACCAAGGAAGACGTGCGCACGTATCTGGACGAATTCCTCATGGATCCGCGGGTGGTCGACTTGCCCAAGGTGTTCCGAACGCTGTTGGTGCGCGGCATCATCTTGAACACCCGACCCAAAAAGTCGGCGGAGGCGTACGCGGAAATTTGGACGGACGAGGGCTCGCCGCTCATCGTGTACTCTGAAAAAGTGAGGGACTTGCTGCAGGACCGGGTCGACCTCCCCGTGGTGCTGGGCATGCGCTACGGTTCCATGAGCATCGAAAAGGGCCTCGCACAATTGAAGGAACACGGCGTGGAGCACGCCTTGGTCATACCCCTGTACCCGCAATTCGCCATGTCCACCACAGAGACCGTCGTGGAAAAGGTGAAAGAGGTGGTGCACGCCACCCACCCGGGCATGAAGACGGAATTCTTGCCCCCCTTCTACGGCACCGACGAGTACATCCATGCCTTGGCGGAGTCGGCCAAGTTGGCCGCAAACCACGAGGACTACGACCGCATCCTGTTCTCGTACCACGGCGTGCCAGAACGCCACATCCGCAAGTCGGACCTCACCGGCGAGCATTGCAAAATCGACGGCTCGTGTTGCAACACGCCGAGCCCGGCCCATGCCGAGTGCTACCGCCACCAATGCTTAGAGACGACCAAAAACTTGGCCAAGGCCCTCGACCTGCCTGAGGAAAAGTGTCTCAGTGCGTTCCAGAGCCGCCTGGGCCTCGACCCTTGGCTGAAGCCCTACACCGCCGACACCCTGGAGAAAATGCCCGACCAAGGCATCAAGAAGCTCGCGGTGCTGACGCCTTCGTTCGTGTCCGACTGCCTGGAGACGCTCGAGGAGATGGACATGGAAAACCGGGAGATCTTCATGGAGGCCGGGGGCGAAACCTACGATTTCGTTCCGTGCCTGAACACCAGCGACGCCTGGATTCAAGCCTTGGAAACGTGGTCCAACGCGTGGCAGCGCGGGGACCTCACCACCACACCTTTGACATGATCTACCAACGATCCTCGACCCTCTTCACCGAAGCCCAAACCACCATCCCCGGCGGCGTGAACTCTCCGGTTCGGGCGTTCAAGTCGGTGGGCGGCCACCCTGTCTACATGGAAAGCGCACGCGGTGCGCACCTGCGCGACGTCGACGGCAACACGTACATCGACTACATCAACTCCTGGGGCCCCCAAATCCTGGGCCACGCCCACGCGCCTGTGATTGATGCCGTGAAGCGGGCGGCGGAGAAAGGGACGTCGTTTGGCACCCCCACCGAATTGGAAACGCGGATTGCGGATCTCATTTGCGAGATGGTTCCCTACATCGACCAAATCCGAATGGTCAACTCCGGCACCGAGGCGTGCATGAGTGCGATTCGGTTGGCCCGTGGCTTCACGGGACGGGAAAAGATTGTGAAGTTCGCTGGCTGCTACCACGGGCACTCCGACGCGTTCCTCATCCAAGCCGGGAGTGGCGCGGTCACGTTTGGCGCGCCAAGCTCGCCCGGGGTCACCCAAGGCACGGCAAAAGACACCTTGCTCGCACCCTACAACGACCTTGGCGCCGTCGAGGCGTTGCTCCAGGAGCACGACGGCCAAGTCGCCGCCATCATCGTCGAACCTGTCGCCGGCAACATGGGGTGCATCCCTCCGCAACCCGGATTCTTGGAAGGGTTGAAAGCCGCCTGTGCCGCACACGGCACCCTGCTCATCTTCGACGAAGTCATGACAGGCTTCAGGCTGGCAGCCGGAGGCGCGGCCGAAGTCTATGGCGTCGCGCCCGACATGGTGTGCTTCGGCAAAGTCATTGGCGGCGGACTCCCTGTGGGGGCGTTCGCAGCGCGCCGGGAAATCATGGCCCACCTCGCCCCAGAGGGTCCCGTCTACCAAGCGGGCACGCTCTCGGGCAACCCCTTGGCCATGTCGGCGGGATTCACCCTGTTGTCGGAACTCCATGCCAAGCCAGAAGTCTATGCAGGCCTGGCTAAACGAGGCGCGTCCCTCGCCCACGGCATCCGCGAGGTGATGACGGAGAAGTCGATCCCACACCAGGTCAATCAGGTCGGGTCCATGTTGTCATTGCACCTCTGCGAGGACCCTGTGGTGGATTTCGACACTGCGAAGGCTGGCGACAACGCGCATTTCAAGGCGCTCTTCCACCACATGCTGGACGCCGGCATTTACCTCCCCCCGTCCGCGTACGAATCGTGGTTCTTGTGCAGCCTCATCGACGACGCGGCACAGGACCAAACCCTGTCCGCCCTGCGGTCTTTCGACCCCAGCTGATTACTTCTTGGGCTGGTGCCGCTCGTTGTGGTCGCGGCGTCGCTTGGTCATTTGCTCCAGCTCGGCACCCCAGTCGTTCAAGTCTTCCGGGTCCTCCGGATTGAACTTCGGAGGGCGCTTGGCATGCACGTTCTTCAAGTCTCGCTTCCTGCCCATGTCGATTCAATCGCGTTTGGCAGGAAGTTGTTCAAGCCTGAACACAACGTGTTGACATCCAAGTCCATGCCCTACCTTGGAGACATGTCAAAGCTCACCTTCTTCTCGAAAATCGCGGCAGCCGGGTTCTGCATCCTTGCAGTCGTTGGCGTGTCGTGGGGACAGTTGACCACGGAAACCCTTGTGGTCGATGGCGACGCCCGAACCTACCTGTTGTACTTGCCTGACGGTCATTCTTCAGACCAAACCTGGCCACTCGTCATGAACTTCCACGGAGGAAGTGGCACCGCCGACGACCAATTGGCCGTGGCCGACATGCGGGACCGCGCCGACGAGGAGGGCATCGTCTTGGCCTACCCGCAAGCCCTGCCCGACCCCAACGACGGCGGGTCCACGAATTGGCAAGTGGTGACTTCTGGCGACTTGCCCTTCACCGTGCCCAACCCGCACAGCGACATCGACTTCATCTCGGACCTCGTGGATGCACTGGTGGCGAGCCAAGGCGTGGACCCAGAGCGCGTGTACGCCATGGGGTATTCCAATGGGGGTGGGTTCACCTACGATTTGGCCTGCCGACTGAACGACAAAATCACCGGCATCGGGGCCGTGGCACGCACCATGTACGCTGAGTCGATGACCTCGTGTGTGGTGACGCACCCCACTCCGGTGGTGACGATTTTGGGCACGAACGATTTCATCTCGAACTACGACGGGGTGGAATACCAGGGCACGTTGTACTACCACAGCAGCGACGACGTCAACGCCCACTGGGTGGAGGTCAACGGACTCAACCCTGCACCTGAGGTGACCCTCTTGCCCAATCTGGATGCGACGGACGGCAGCACGGTGGAAGAATCCACGTGGCTCAGCGACGACGGGTGCCACGCCTTGCACCACTACAAAGTCATAGGGGGCGACCACGATTGGCCAGGCTCGTTTGGCAATGGAGACATCGTGGCGCACGACTTGATTTGGGACAAGTTGAAAGTCCACGACCACGAGGGGCTCATCGGATGCGAGACCTCTGGGCATGCGGAAGTGGAGGCTGGGGTGAAACACACCGTGTATCCCAACCCTGCAATGCAAGGGCAATCTGTCGTGTTGACCAGCGGCCGACCGTTCGGCGAGGCCACTGTGTTGAATGCGGCAGGCCAAACCGTGAAGCAGCGCAGCTTCCCCCCCACCACACGCACTGAACTGACCTTGTCCAACCTGCCTGCCGGATTCTACTTCGTGGAACACGGCGCCTTGCGGACCCCGTTGGTCATTCACTGATTCCACACCCATGCGAACGATCTCATTTATTCTCGGCGCCACGTTGTCTATGGGCCTTGGCCTGCAAGGCTTGGCGCAATGCAACAGCTGCGAACCCGACCTCAGTTGCGCTGCGGCCGATTTTCCTGTGTTGTGTCCCGAGACGCTGGCCGACGCCACGGCGGGCGAGCCCTACGAAGAGGTCATCACCTTCAACCTGCCTCCCGTGGTGGTCGACCCCGCCACCGACCTTTCGGTGGACCTGCTGTCGGTGACCATTTCCAGTGTGATGGGACTGCCCTTTGGGTTGGAGTTCACGCCGAGCAACGCCGACGGCACCTACGAACCAGGCAACGGCGAGACCTACGGATGCGCCACCGTGTGCGGCACCCCCCTCTCGGCTGGCGAGTACCTCGTGGACATCAACGTGGCGGTCGTGGCTTCGGCGTTTGGGTTTGAGCAGAGCGTCGACCAAAGTTTCTCCCTCGCCCTCACCGTCTTGCCCGGAGACAACCCCGATGCGGTGAGTTCCTTCGAACTCAGCACCCTGTCTGGATGTGCACCACTGGACATGACAGGAACGGCGCTTGTCACCGACGCCGGCGCCACGTACGCGTGGGACTTTGGCAACGGACAGGGCTCCGACGAGGCCAACCCCACGTTCAGCTTAGACTCCACCGGCACGTACACGGTGCAACTCGCCACGGAAGTGGAAGCCCTGGCGTTGACCCAAGTGGCGATCAGCTCGCTGGGGGGCGGATGGGGCCAAGACCTGGACGATTTCTTCGGGCAACCTGACCCCTACTTCGTGTTGAGTGACGCCAACGGCACCCTGTACACCTCCGCCTACGGCTCGGAAACCCAAACCCCGACGTTGGGTGGATTCAGCATCCCCTTGGACTTTGGGGCGTCCTACAACATCGCCTTTTACGACAGCGACAGCTTCTCCAGCGACGACTTCCTGGGGGCGTCGGACTTTGTGGCCGAAGGGGGTGGCGAAGTGACGGTCTCCAACAGCACGACCGCCACCTTGACGCTGGCGTCATCCGTCGTGGGCACTTTCAACGAGTCGCTGAGCGTCGTGGTCTTCGACGACTTGGACGTCTGGCTTGACATGGACGGCGATGGCTTCGGAGACCCTGCGGTGCCCGTCGACGCGTGCGACCCTGGCAACACCCTTCCCTACGCCTTCAACGACGCGGACTGCGACGATGCCAACGCCAACGTGTACCTCGACGCCGACCCCACAGGCGAAGGCGTCGACAACGACTGCGACGGCGTCTTGAGTCCAGACGAGATGGTGCCTTGCCCGGGCGATTTGAACTTCGACACCCAAGTGTCCGTGGCCGACGTGCTCATCATCCTCGGGGACTTTGGATGTGTGTGGGACTGCGGATCCGACCTGACGTCGGATGGATCTGTGGGGGTTGAAGACTTGCTGACGCTCCTCTCCGTGTTTGGCACGCAGTGCTGACGGTGCATTGTGGCAAGACTCAGCAGAACGATCCGTACACCGACAAGATGTCGAGGAAGTCGCTGATGGTGACTTGGCCGTTGCCGTCCACATCGGCGGTGCACCCGGACGTGCACCCGAATTCCGACAGCGCAGCCAGGATGTCTGACACCGTGATGACGCCGTCGCTGTCGATGTCCTGTGGGCATCCGCAAGGCTCGCAGCTTCCGTCGTCGTAGAGCGCGTCTGATTCGTAGTTGCACGCTTCGGGGTCGGTGCATCCGGGCACGCAATCACCTTCGATGTTGGCGTCGAGCCAGGCCATGCGGTCGTCGATCCAATTGCGCAGGAAGTCGACTTCTTCCTCGTACGTCTGGCCAATGAACACGTTGGGCCACACATACTGCCCAAGGCGCGGCCAGCGGGCGTGGTCACGCACCTGGGGTGCGGCGAGCACGCCGGCCAAGGAATCGATCATGGCGTCGATCGCCTCGTCGCTCCACACGCCCGAGCGGTAGTCGTCCCACATGCACCTCGTGAGGCCACGGTAATCGGGGTCCTCCCGCAAGCGCTCCCACCAGAACGGATGCAGGACCCGACACCCGGTGTTGGACTCAAAGCCCGCCGTGTTGTAGCTGTCGCAACCGTCGGAGTTGCCAAACCCGAGGTTGTAGTCCCACCACGGCCCCATCACGATTTTGCCGCCGTCCGAATCCTTCTCTTTGTAGAAGTAGGTGCTGAGTCGGTACGCGTCGACGTTCTTGGTGATTTCATTGGCGAAATACATCTGGATGAACGATTGGGCGTCGATGTATGGGGCGTATCCGAGCTCGGGGTCGGTGAAGTTGCTGCCGGCAAGGGCGTGCTCAAATGCCGTGAAGTGGTTTTCGATGTAGTCCAGTTGCAACGGATGCAGGTCGTCCGCTTCGGGTTTGTGCATTTGGATGGTTTGGGCTTCGCCGCCCAGCTTGGGGTACGGGGAGTTCCACCCCCCTTCGAAGTCGCCTTGAATGCGGTCCACCTTCATGATGTACCCTCCGGTCAATTCGTTGCCCGCCGTGTCTGTCGGCAGCAGCGTGGCGATGTCCACCCGGTCGTTGTCGCGCTTGATGTTCTCCATGAACATGTACACCCCACGGTAGTCCTCGTTGATGTACAATTCGCAATGCCGGTACCTCGGCGTGTAGCGCCCCAGAACCGACCCCATCTTGTAGATGACGGCGTTGCGAATGAGCGTCTTGTCCGAGTACGGGCCGTGAAGGATCCAGTCGTTCTCCACCGGCAACCCCATCAGCGACACGTTGTTGTTGGCCCCAGTGGAATCCTGGGTTTCCAGGGCGTAGGACTGCTTGGGAAAGAATTGCGAGGAAGAGCCCCGGATTTCGATGGTGATCTGGCCGTCGTATTCGTTGGGGGTGTCGCCCAAGGTGTTGAAGCCGCTGGGAAGGTTGGTCACCTTCATGTTGGCTACGATCCGCGGATCGTCGAGGATGGGGGTGTCCGTGGTGATTTGGACCAAGGGCAAATTCGACTCGTTCATGTAGATGCACGACCCGTCGTCCTCGGTGGCCGCGTCGAAGTGGTTGATGGCGGCCGGGTCGGTGCACCCGCTGATGGCGGCGCAGGTGCCGTCCGTGGTGCATTGCGAAAAGCACGTGCTGATGGTGAACGATGAGGTCACGTTCTCCAGCAACCGGTCGTTCCAGTGCGACGGGTCGGCGCAATCCTGGCCGTCGATGTACTCCTTGCAGCTCCAATCCTGGCACGCGCCGTTGGTGAACGTGTAGTGGCCTGTGAAGCCGTGGGGGATTTCCATCACCAGCGTCCACACGTCGTCGCCGTCAGGGTCTGAAAACGCGTGGGTCCCGGGGTACCCGAACGTTCCGCCCGCGAGATAGACGCCCTCGGGCGACACACTTTCGTTGGACATGTTGAGGTTGAACGTCACGAAGTGCGTGTCGGAAAATGCAGGTGAAAACCACCCTGGAGGTGTCCCGAAGGTTTGGGTCCCTTCAGACGTGCCCACAAACAAGAACGGCCGCGCCGTCAAATCCGAGGACCCCGGCCCCACGTTGTGCACCTCAATGGCGAGGGTGTTTTCACCTTGCACCAACGCTGTGGCAGGATTGAGGTTGATCAAATCGGGGGTGCCGCCGTTGTACAACACCGCCTCTTGGTCGACGGAAAGCGTCGCGTCCCACGCCACAAACTCCCAGGGGTTGCCGCAGTTGCCTCGGCCGATCTCCACCCCATTGAGGTAAGCCACGTACCCGTCGTCGTAATCCATGGCGAACACCGCCTCCTCGATCACCGCGAGGTCGTCGAGCGTGAATTGATGCCGCAGGTAGATGCTCGTCGTGGTGGGCACCACCGTGGCATCGTCGCCGTCGCCGTACCCAAAACCAGAAGGACCCTCTTCCCACGTTGCATCGTTGAAACTGGCCTCGTTCCAATTCTGGATGGGCTCAGACGACGGCACCAGGTACCGCCAAGTCGTGCCGTCTTGAACAACGGCTTCCCAATGGTCAATGTCGGACTGGGCCGACAACCCCAACTGAGAAAGAACCAAGGTCAGCAGGACACAAAAAAGATGATGCATACCCTAAAAATACAGCATCCATTCATGACGGAGGGACAAGCCAGGCCAGGGACTAACTTCCCGACCACACCTTCGACCCCTCTTCATCGTGGATTTTCCCCAGCGAAGCCATCGTCCATTGACCCACTACATCTTGGAATTTGCCGCAGTCTTGCTCGGCATTTCTGCGTCGTTGTACGCCGAAAATATCCAAGAACTGCAACGCAACGAGCGCATCAAGAACCAGAGTCTGACGCGCATTCAGCACAACATAGCAGAAGATATCGCAGACATGGAGAACAACATTGGCTCTCATCAAGACGCAAATACGTCCTGCAAGTGGGTGCTGGCCAACAGACACAACCTCGCATCGGTGAACCCCGATTCTCTGGGGATTCATTGCGTGCATTGCGTCCAGGCTAAGACAATCTTCATTGACAACCAGGAGGAGTACAGAACACTCCAGAATTCGGGCCTGATTGAGCTAATTCGGTCTGACAGCCTCGTCCAGGCGCTTCAGAGCAAGTATGCACAACACGACGCCCTCATTAAGGGACTTGAATCGTTCATCAGCGAACATTGCGACATGGGCATGCCGGTGATCTACAACCAATTCAGCACCGTCCGCGGACCCGAATAATGGTTTGATGGATGGTATGTCAAACGGAAGTGGGACGGCACACCCCTTCCGGATTCCTTTTTTGAGTTGCTGGAAGACGTCAGCCTCTACCGCCACAACTTCATCCCCATCATGGAAGAACGCATGGTCGCCGACGAGCAGTTGATGAAGTGGATTTCTGCCGAGGTGGAGGAAGAATGACCAGGGAATTGCCTGCAGCGACACATGACGGGCGTGGGCAGGTGCAACCTTTGGCAAATCAAATCCGCAACGTACATTGCCACAAACCCTTACATCATGAAAACATCTGTTTCACTCACCATCCTTGGTGCTTACAACGTCTTGATGGGCGTCATGTGCTTGTTGATGCCCGGAGACATGGCCGTCGCCGCCATCGGCGAGGCCAACGCCACCAACCCTGAATTGCTGGAAATGGCGACCTTGTTCCACTACGGCATCGGCCACGCCATCTCCACGTGCGGCCTCCTCTTGCTCATGATCCGCAAGAGCGCGCTGGACACCGCGAAGAACGCCCTGCTCGCTTATTGCATCGGCACAGCCTTGCTCCTCACCTTGTTCGCCACGGTGTTCTCGAACACCCCCGTCATGGAGTTCAGCCTGGAAATGGCCGTGCCCGACATCTTGGCGCTCGGCGTGGCCCTCTTCGGCTACTTCAAGGCCAAGTGACCGACCCCACATTCTAAATGCACTCAAGGCACCCTGCGGGGTGCCTTGTTACTTTTGGAGCCATGGATTTGGCCTCGGCTCCTTCCGACCTCCCGCCCAAAATCGTGGGCGTCGGTTTCCAAAAAACCGGCACCTCCTCGCTTCGAGACGCACTGCGCATCTTGGGGTACCGCGTGGGGGACAACAACAACCAAGTGCTTTGGCCTTACCTCCACGGGAACACGTCCCGGGTGCTGCGAAAACTGCAGCAATTCGACGCTGTGGAAGACAACCCTTGGCCGCTCATGTACAAGGACCTTGACGCCCTGGTCCCGGGAAGCAAATTCATCCTTACCGTCCGCGATCCGGAGCGTTGGTACGAGAGCGTGGCGCGCCACATCGGCGACCTCCGCGACCCGATGCACGAGTGGATTTACGGCCGGAATAAAAGCCTCCCTAAGGACGACAAGGCCCACACCCTCGACGTCTACAACCGGCACAACCAAGCGGTGAAAAACCACTTCAAGGACCGCCCCAACGACTTGCTCGTGGTGGACTTCACGCAGGGTGCCGGTTGGGAAGAACTCTGCGCATTTCTTGGCTGCCCCGAGCCTAGCGCGCCGTTCCCCCATGCCAACAACAAACGCAAGGAGTCGGACGCCGGGCCCTCGCTGCGCAGGCGGTTGAAGGTGGCCAAGAAGCGCGTCAAGTACGCAGCCCAAATCGCCTACCTCCGCGCCAGGGGACTGCTCTGAGGGCGCGTCAGATGCGCCTCAGGTCGGTCTTCTCGTGGGGCGATTCCACGCCCCCAGCCATGCTAACTTGCAGCCATGCAGAAGAAAATCATGCTCCTCGGCTCTGGCGAGCTCGGAAAAGAAGTCGTCATCGCCCTCCAACGGCTGGGCCAACACGTCATCGCGGTGGACGCGTATGCCGGCGCGCCAGCCATGCAAGTGGCCGACGACTTTGAGGTGATTTCCATGCTCGACGGGGACGCCCTCGACGCGATCGTCGCCAAGCACCAACCCGACATCGTGGTGCCGGAGGTGGAATCCATCCGCACAGAGCGGTTCTACGACTACGAGAAGCAAGGCATCCGCGTGGTGCCGTCCGCCAAGGCGGCCCACTACACCATGAACCGGAGGGCCATTCGCGACCTCGCTGCGGTGGACCTGGGGCTGAAAACGGCGCCGTTCAAGTATGCCACGTCGCTCGACGAGCTGCAAGCTGGCGTCGACGCCGTGGGCATGCCCTGTGTGGTCAAGCCGCTGATGTCCAGCTCAGGCAAGGGCCAAAGCGTCATCCGCACCCAAGCCGACGTCGAAAAGGCCTGGAACCACGCACTGGAAGGCTCGCGCGGGGATTTGGCCGAGATCATCGTGGAGGCGTTCATCGACTTCGACTACGAAATCACCCTCCTCACCTTGACGCAAGACGCGGGCGACACGCTGTTTTGCGCGCCCATCGGCCACCGCCAAGAGCGGGGCGATTACCAAGAGAGCTGGCAGCCTGCCGTGATGGAGCTCGACTTGCTCGAACAAGCCCAAACCATGGCCGCGGCCGTCACCGCCGAGCTGGGCGGAAGCGGCATCTGGGGGGTGGAGTTCTTCATCCAAAACCCCAAGGACGGCCAACCGGGCACGGTCTACTTCTCGGAACTGTCTCCCCGGCCCCACGACACCGGCATGGTGACCCTGGCTGGGACGCAGAACTTCTCGGAATTCGAGTTGCATGCGCGCGCCGTCCTGGGCTTGCCTGTGCCGGCCATCGTCCAACAACGGCCGGGTGCGAGCGCCGTGGTTCTGGCCCCCGAGTCCTTGGCGCCCCACGCCGGGACCGCGCCCATCCTCACCGGGCTCGCAGAAGCCGCGGCCGAGCCCGACAGCGACCTGCGGGTCTTCGGAAAGCCCACCGTGCGACCCTTCCGGCGCATGGCGGTGGCGGTGACCCACGGCGCCCCAGGCGACGACGTGGAACGCTTGGTCGAGCGCGCCAAAGCCATGGCCGCGAACATCCAGGTGGACGTGCAGCGCTGATTTGGGTCAACCGTAGGCCTTGGCAATCCGCCCTTCAATGAAGGTGTGCAGCGGGAAAATGACCGTGGCAATCAGGAGGTTGATGCCGAGTTTGGCCAAAGGCTGACCGCCAGAAGCCGCTTCAATGGTGGGGTCCAAATACACCAGGGCAAACTCGAACAAGGTCAACACCGTGATGAACGACGCGGCCTTGATCACCAAAGAAGGCAGCGTCAGCTTCACGACCAGGTTCAACAGAAGAAGCAAAATCACAATCACGAGGAGTCCCGCAGAGTACTGAAGGAAGTTCCTCGACTTGGCCGCCTCGCGCTCCTGCTCCACCCTCCTGCGCTCTTCCTTCTCTCGAAGAGAAACTTCTTCCCTGGTTTCCGACAAGCTGATGGCTGGAATGCGGTGAACTTCCATCACACTGTCCCGCATGGCGTAGTACTTCTCTTGAAGTTCAAAGGCACGCAACAAATTTCCTTGCGCCTTGGCACACCTCGACGCACCAATCACCGCCTCCACATCATCGTTTGCGAAAACCCCACCTTCATTGAAATCTTTCGACATGGCGGACGCGTAGTGCTCACGTGCCTTTCCGAGATCATGCTCTGCAAAACTCACGTCGCCCAGGAACGTGTAATTCACCCAAAGCTCGGAATTGCCTTGGTCGTCGAGACGAATGAGGTTTCGGTAATGCTGCGCTGAATCCAGCCGACCCTGCTCCAAGTAAAACCTTCCCCGCCAAGCACGCATGGCTTCACCAAAATATGCATTTCCGTATTCGTCGTTGAGGCTTACAGCGACATCCAGATGTCCATGTGCCGCCTCGAAATCCGCCAGCCTGTGGTGCAACACGGCCAGGTTGAAATTTATGATTCCTTTCAAAAAAGCATTGCCATCCTCGGGAAGACTCTCCAATGCCTTGTTGAAATACTCGATGGCCAGCGTGTTTTCGTGGGCATGGAGGTAGACCAAACCACTGTTGTTGTAGGCTCCAGCCAAGCGGTTGTTTTTGACTTCAGACCGACCGGATTGACCGCGCAGCAGCTCAATCACCTTGTAGTAGTTCTTCAACGTCTTGGCTGGGTTTTCCTCATAGAAAAACGAAGCCCCTCCCAAGGCGTAATAACTTCTGACGAGCATGTCAATGTTGTCATGTTCTTGGTGGTACGCCAGGGCGTCGATCAGATGCTCTTTGGCCGTTAAAACGTCTTCTCCTGAATTGGCCATCAGCGCCCCCAGCTCTGTGGTGGCCCGCGCAATTCCGGCCTCGTCACGTTTCGCATTGAACACCTTCAGCCCTTTCTTCACCCAGGCGATGCCCTTGCCATACTCATACATGTCTCCATAAGCCACACCGAGTCGAACCATAGCATCCGCCTCGTCCAGTGCATCGCCGTGCGCTTTTTTCAAATCCAGCGCACGCTCACACTCCTTCAGCGCCTCAGCGTCCAAACCGCGGCCCTCATATTCATCCGCAAGCTCGAGGTGCACTTCAGCCAAGGCCATGCCAGGCACCATGCCTGCAATCACCTGTTTCAAGCTGTCCAAATTCTTGGCGTGCGTAGTGCCGACGACACACGTGAAAGCGAGGACCAGCGCCAAGCCAAGGCGCCAACGGGGGCTTTTCAAAATCATTGATATTCAATTCATAAGGGATGCCCACAACTTACGACTTTCTCAAAAAATGGATGACCCCCGGCCTCCTTGAGTCGCATGGTGGAAACAATCGTCCAAGGCACCCTGTTGGTCAGGCATGAACGTGAACACATGGATTGCAGTCGCCCTGAATGTGGCTGTCACTTCAGGGCTTCAGGCTCAAGGCGTGCTGATGTCCCTCAACCACGACAGCCAAGGATTGGGCTTGGCCGCGACATACCTCAACAGCGAGTTCTACACCATGGTGGGCCAGAACGGGACGACCCCGGACGGGTACGCGTCAGGCGTGGCGGATTTGGACTGCTTCGGAGAACGGTTTTTCTACGTCCTCGCCAACCCGTACCGCCTGGTTACCCTCGACGCCGTCACGGGCGAACTGTTGGGCAACGTGGCCATCGACAACGCCATGGACGCGGATGTGCCGGCGTCCAACATCGCCTACGACTGGACCGACGACAAGCTCTACGGCATCGCCCACTCCTACAACGCGGGCACCGACATTCAACTCATCTGCATCGACTCTGAAACCGGGTCGGTGGAGGCCGTGGGCGACGACCCGGACGACGACGCGTCCTTCGGCAGTGGCAACTGCGACATCGACGCGCTTGGCAACCGGTACTTCGTGTTCGCAGGAGGCAAATTGAAAGTGTGGGATACCGGAACGGGTGCGCAGACGGTGAACGTGTCGCTGCCCACGCTGTTTGGCGCCTCCAACCTTGAATCGTGGACCCACCCGATGTACCACCCCGTGGAAGACCGCCTCTACGCCTTGCACATGCTCCAACCTGAGAGTTACGATTTCAATGGACCTCCCTTCCAAACCGAATTACGGCTTGCGCGCCTTCACCCAGAAACCGCCGAAGTCGAGTGGTTCACGCCCAGCGCCATCAGCATGGACGGCATCCAAAGTGGGGTCTGCGACTTGGACCCATTCAACAACCGCGTCTTTTACCAGCGCGTCGACGGCATGAAAATCTTCAGCACGGATGGCACGGCGTTGTCCACCATCTCCAGCCCCAGCAACAGCATCTCGCCTTGGGCCAACGTGCAGTACCACGACCTCTCCACACCTCCCACAGCCGTGGTGGGCGAGGACTCCGACGGCCAAACGGTGGAGTGGGACGGCTCCTCCTCATTGACCCTCACGCACGAGCTGGGCAGCGCTGTTGCGTTCGACGGATGGACTGGCATGTCGGGCAAAACCTCCATGGACCCGACCTGGTCGGTGGGCGCTTACGGCACCGTCCACGTGCATGGGCACAGACAGGGCGAAAGCGGCGAAACCGTCGAGGTCCGGCGGACGTATCATGTGGTGCCGCCTGCTGTGGACAACCAGGGGGAATTGTCGGCCCAGCCGTGTCCTTCGAGCACGGCGCCAGTCGAGGTGTTTGACCTTGGAGGACGATTCATAGGTACGTTCGAAGGTGCGCGCTGGGCAACCCAAAGTCCGACCGAGTTGAGCTTGCCCAAGGGGGTGGTTTTTGCACTCCAAAATGGCTGCGAAACACAGAAGTTCATGGTGCACTGAGGCGGTCATTCAATTGTCCAAACTCCTCTGGTATTCGGCCATCGCTGAGGCAAGTTCCACTCGCAATTGTCGGTAATCATCCACAAGGTTCTGATGCGTCAGAATGCAAGCTTTGAGCGCCAACGTCTGATTGAAAAAATCCAAACTCTCGTATCTCTCCCGCATTCCGGGCATGTTGAAGAAAGCCAAGCGTTCCGCGAAATTGGGCAGACGCTCATCTCCAGGAGAGAAGATGAAGTTGTCGTAAGGATGAAAGTCATCGTAGTAGGCCCTGCACACCTGATCAATCATCATGTTGTTGTCCTCCACCCTTGCGGCGACCAACTCGTAATAATCTCGGATTTTCTTGCTCAGAGGCCTGGGGAACAACTGAATGCGATTATTGGCCAACACCCCTTTGTACGTGGCTTCGTTTAAAAAAAATGTGGAATAGGAATAAAGCTGACCAAATGCCGAAAGGCTGTCAACGAATCGATCTCTGTCAATCCTCGTGTCATGGAAATTCTTCGACAATTCCAGCACATTTGTGACGTTGCCCCAGCCCTCTGACAGATCTTTTTGCACCAAGCTCAACCGGATGCTGTCTTGATGCAAGTCTTCCAAGATGTCTAACACGTCCTGCTTGTGCTCCTTTTTGAGTGTGCGGTGGGTGTTCCACTCACTTAGACTAAAGGAGAGGGTCACGCCCAAGAAAACGACGATAAAATCAATGAGATAACGTTTCCTGAGAACAAGTCGGTTGAAATTTGGCATGCGACAAATTTACCTGGATGGCACAGGACATCCAGCACTGACTTCTGGTGGACGCTCGACACCGTTCATGCGGCAGGGGTGCGCGACTGGAGGTACAACGCTCAAGATGAGGGGCATTGGTGGAGAACATGCCCCGTGAAGAGGGGGGGAATCTCAATTCCAAGTCATATTTTCGCTCGGCCGTAAACGCACGGCACGTCGACCCGCTTGGACGTCCATTGGACACGTTCGAAAACACGGGTCTCAAGACAACCACCACTTCCCTGCAATGAGCGCCTCAGACCACGTGAAGCCCATCTACCTCGGGCAGCAACCATACCAAACCCCCGACACCTCTTCCTCTGGCGAGGAGGTCACCCTCGGCGGAGAGACCTACTACAAGATCAGCTCCGTCGACCGGATGCGTCCTTTCTTCATGAGCATCGTGAGCCACTCGGACCACTGGATGTTCATCGCCAGCAACGGCGGATTGAGCGCGGGTCGGAAGAACAGCGACTTCGCCCTCTTCCCCTACTACACCGACGACAAAATCACCGAGGCCGCGGAAAACACCGGCAGCAAGACTGTGGTGTTGGTCGACGCCGGGGAGCGCCGCATGCTTTGGCAGCCGTTTTCAGACCAAAACAAAGGCGTCTACCGCCTCGAGCGCAACCTGTACAAGAACGCCTACGGCAACAAGGTCCTATTTGAAGAAGTCAACCACGACCTCGGGCTGACCTTCCAATACCAGTGGGCGGCCAGCGAGAAGTACGGCTTCGTCCGCCACGCCAAATTGACGTCGACCGCGTCTTCCTCCGTGAAGGTGAGCGTGCTCGACGGCATCCAAAACATCCTGCCCTACGGCGTGCCTGAAGGCCTCCAGCGCGGCAGCAGCAACCTGGTGGACGCGTACAAGAAATGCGAACTCGAAGAGGGCAACCTCGGCCTGTACGCCTTGAGCGCCATCATCTCCGACAAGGCCGAGCCGAGCGAAGCGTTGAAGGCGAACGTGGTGTGGTCCATCGGCTTGGACGCCCCCAAGGTGCTCTTGTCTTCCAAGCAGCTCCCCGCCTTCCAAACCGGCGGAACGGTGGTCACGGAAACCGATATCAAAGCGGAACGCGGCGCCTACTTCGTCCAATCGGACTTCGAGTTGGCAGGCGGCGCCACCCAGGACTGGGTCATGGCCACGAATTTGGGCCAGTCGATCCGCAGCGTGGTGCAGCTGAAGCAAGACCTGAAGGCACCCGACGCGCTCAAGACCGCGTTGCTCGAAGACATCGAGGAGGGTTCCCAACGGCTCATCGAATTGGTGGCCGCCAGCGACGGCTTGCAACTCACCGCGGACCGCAGCCGCAACATTCGCCACTTCGCCAACACGATGTTCAACATCATGCGGGGCGGCATTTTCGACGAGAACTACACCATCGAGCGGGCCGACTTCATGGCCTACATCGACCGGGCCAACCACAAGGTCTTCTTCAAGAAGTCCGAGCTCATGCAAGGGTGGCCCGAGAAGTTCGACCTGGCCTTCTTGCAAGCCCAGGCTGGACAGGACGACGACCTCAACTTCAAGCGCTTGTGCGCGGAGTACCTGCCGTTGAAGTTCAGCCGCCGCCACGGCGACCCCAGCCGTCCTTGGAACCGCTTCTCCATCAACCTGCGCGACGAAGAAACCGGGTCGAAGATCTTGGATTACCAGGGCAACTGGCGGGACATTTTCCAGAACTGGGAAGCCTTGGTGCACTCGTACCCCGAGTTCATCGAGGGCATGATTTTTAAGTTCTTGAACGCGACCACCTTCGACGGCTACAACCCCTACCGTGTGTTCAAGGATGGCTTCGAGTGGGAAGAGATCGAGCCGGACAACCCTTGGTCGTACATCGGCTATTGGGGCGACCA
>CBFHQO010000036.1:0-21026 GCA_965658045.1 uncultured Flavobacteriales bacterium
TTGCGGTGTCCAGCTTCCACGGCCAACACCATGGTCACGGAGGACACAATGAGCAGGAACGTCATGAGGGCCACGTAGACCAAGGGGTAGTGGCCGTCCAAGCCAGGAAGGGCTCGGAACACTTGCTCGCCGATGGGCCAAGCATCTTCAGAGGTGGCGCGTGAGAATCCGTAGGCCGTCAACAGCCCACCGAAGGTGAGTGCGTCGGACACGAGGAAGAACCACATCATCATTTTGCCGTAAGTGACAGAGAAGGGGCTCTGTCCTCCGCCCCATAGGACGCTTGTAGGGATCGTTTCGGTGTTTCCAGCCATGGCTTGAAATTGTGACGCGAAAATAAGGAAATCCGCGTTGCACGAAAGCCCGGCCTTCGTTCAATTCTCAGGGCCTGGGCCCGGCCTGCAGGCGCAGGGGCGCAAACTCAATGCAGGTAGAACAAGAAGGCGAAGAGGTACACCCACAGCAGCCCCAAGAAATGCCAGTAGATGCCCAACGCCTTCAAGCGAACGGTGTCGCCTTGGTGAATCACCCCGGTGAACACCCGAATGCCGTTGACCACCAGGTAGATGAGGCCAAACACCAGGTGCAAGATGTGCGTCATGACCAGCGCCCAGATGTACCCGCCTCCGCTGTTGGAGGACTGCAGGACTTTGGTGGTGATCGGTTGCACCATCAAGGCGTCGTCCGACGCGTACAATTCGCCACGAGCCGCATCGTGAAGAAGCGGTTGGCCGTCGAATCGAATGTCGTAATCCTCCCCGTAGACCGCCGAGCTCTCGTAGATGGCCTCCAGGCTGTTCCATCGGAATGCGGTGCCTGATTCGGTTTCGGACGTGTCCCATCCCATGCCGATGGCTGTGAGCTGTTTCCAGCCCTCCGCTTGGGTCAGCGTGAAGCCGATGCCGAGCAGCAAGGTGAGGGCCAAGGCGACGGTTCCCATTTGGGTTTGGCCTTGGCGGATGGCGCGGGTGGCCCACCACAACGTGGCGCTGCTCAATGCAATCATGACGTTGCTGGTCCAAAACATGGAAGGTGCGGGCACGTGAACCCAGAACTGCCCCATGTTGCTCACGATGTACGCGGAGGTGAAGCCGGCGAACAGCATGGTCACCGCAAACACCACGAAGTACATCAACATGGTCTTGGTCCGGTTGCGGACCTCAGGATCGTGACCTTCAAAGACGCGCTCACTCATCAGTGGGGAATTTTGTCAAGAACGTAAATCACTTGCACGAGCGGCAAGTAGAGAAAACTGGCGAACATCAAGTGCTTTGCGGCGTCCATGGACAACCGCGTGCGCAGGCGGTACGCGTAGAAGGAGAACCCCACGCCGGCCGCCGCCGCCACGGCGAAAGCAACATTTCCCACCATCGGTTGGTTCAGCGCCCAAGGCAACATGCTGGCCGGAATGCAAAACAAGGTGTAGAGCAAAATAAGCTGGGCGCTGCGTTCGGACCGCCCCGCGTTGAAGGGCATCATTTTGTAGCCCGCCCGGAGGTAGTCGTCGTGCGACAGCCAGGCGATCGACCAAAAGTGCGGGAACTGCCACATGAACTGCACCGCAAACAACGTCCCGGGCTCAATCCCGAAGTCCCCCGTGGCCGCCACATACCCAATCATGGGCGGAAGGGCCCCAGGAAACGCCCCGACAAACACACACAGGCTGGTCTTGGATTTGAGCGGGGTGTAGATGAAGGCGTAGCTGACAATCGCCGCCACCCCCAACCAACCGCTCAAGGGGTTGAGGCTGAACAAACACACCAACCCGACCGCCGCTGCAAGCAAGCTCCAAGCCAAGGCTTGGGCGACCGTCATGCGGCCCGAGGGCAACGGACGGTCCGACGTGCGGTTCATGTGTCCGTCGATGCGACGCTCGATGATTTGGTTCAACCCGTTGGAGGCCCCTGTGAGGGCGTAGCCCCCGACCGTCAAGGTCAAAAACGTGGGCAAGTCAATGGTTTCCGTGGCCATGAACCACCCCAACACGGCAGACAAGACCACGAAAAATCCGAGGCGCAGTTTGAACAAGGTGGCGAGGTCGCGGTGCATGCGGGGCAAAGCTACTTCACGATGCGAACGACATTGTCGGAGTTCAGTCACCAATTGCGCTCGTCCATCACCCTCGATTGTCGGATGCCCAATTCAACCCGGCTCGCGTTCCAGGGCTCTTGCCAAGCCCCCGGGGGCTCTTGCTCTTCCAAACGCACCCAACCGCGCACGAACGCTTCCATGCCAGGAAGGTCGTACCGGTCTCCGACCGGGCAAGCCAGATCCAGCTCCAAGCGGAACACATCGGTTCTGGTTCCCTGCAGCCACACTTGTCCGTAGTCCTCGTTGCGCTCGGTGTAAGGACGCCAAGGCATTTCACCGGCCGCGAGGCTCAACAACCCCTCATCGCTTCCTTCCGATCTCCCTTGGGCCCGCCGAAGCAGAGCCACCCGCAACGTCCAATCGTCCAGCAACGTCATCCGAGCCCAAATTCGGCCTTCCACGAAATTCCCTCCAGCAGGGTGTCCCAACGGTTGGTGCAAGTGGCTGTACGAGTTGGGTTGGGTCTTGTGGGTGTAGGTCCAAGGCCGCACGGCGGCGGCCTCTGCCATCCATGCAAATTTGCCGGAGTTGCTCGTGGAAGACACGCCCAGGAGCACCCCCCACTTGTTGGCCCACCAGGAATCTCCCCCGAACAACTCCGACGCTTTGAATTCGTCCAACAACAACTGACCGTAGCCCTTGAACCATTGCCCTCTGCGAAGCCGGGTTTGGCAGGCGAGTTGGGCGCCGACCAAGGCGTTGTCCGTGGACCCGAGGATGTACTCTCGGGGGCGGAAGGCCCCAAACGGAATGAGGTAATGCGGTTCCACACGACCTTGAAACGCGATGTCGTGGTCGGCGCTCCACTTGACGGTGCCAAACAGCGCTCCTGACCAGCCTCCGCCCAAGGCAACCTCCGCCCATTGCGCGGCCATCCATCCCCGTTGGAGGGTGTCTCCTTCGAGGTGTTTGGTGCGAAGCAGCATGTGCGTGTATTGGACGATGCCGGCGTCCAACCAAAGCCGGGCTCCGAGCGCAGGGGCCGTGTGGCGGTCCAAAAAAAGCGAACGTCCGCCTTGACCCCAGTGGTGAGACTCTTGGCCCACCCGAATGGCCACCGAAGGCGACACCGCCCAAGACACTGCGCCTTCCAAGCGGTCCACCGAGGCGATCGAGGGCGACAACAGGCTGGCTTGGCCGAGGCCGTCCATGGCCCCATGTCGACCGACTTCGTGGGCCAACGGGAAGCCCAACGGAAGCCGCCATCGGGTGGCGGAGACGTGCCAATACCCTCGCCGATTCCAGGATCCTTCGGCCCCCAGCCCGACAGCGGTGGATTGCGCGCTGAATTCGCCGGCCACTTGTTTGGCTTCGCCCAGGATCTGAAGCCCAGAAAACGCTTCTCCGGAAGGCCGAAGTTGTCCGGGGCGATTCCATCCCGTCATGGGCTGGATGCTGGGCACCAAGATGCCTGCGCTGTCGCATGCGTCGGCCACCGCACGCGCTTCAGGATCGATGGGCAAATGCCATTGCAGCGAGGTGCTCCGCTGGGCGGAGGCCGTGTGCACGAGACTGCCCCCCAGGCCGACGGCCCAAATCAAAAAACGAAGTCCCCTCGCCCCGCGAGGGTCATGCCGCCCAAGATCCACGACGGCGGTTGGGGTTGGGCTTGGCAGGACTTGATGGTGTTTTGGACTTGGCCCGAACAAGCAAGGCCGGAATGGTTCCAATTCCGAAGGCCAGTCCCAGGAGGACCGCAAATTGTCCTGTCGCGTCCAATCCAAACCAAGCGCTGTTGGGCAAATATGCCAGCAACACAAAGAACAAGGTGTACAGCCAAATGACGCCTGAGCTCTTCTTGTGCCCCAGGCCCAATTCCATCAGCTTGTGGTGGATGTGCCAGCGGTCCGGTGAGAACGGAGAACGCCCGTCCAGCACCCGCAAGGTGAACACCCTGAGGGTGTCCACAAGAGGATAGGCCAACATGCACATGGCTGCCACAGGCCTCACCAAACCTTCCAAGGCCGCTTCGACAGGGGTTTGCATCACCTGGATGGCCATCGCGTAAACAAGGAGGCCAAGGAGCAAAGACCCCCCGTCACCCATGAAGATGCGGGCGGGGTTGAAGTTGAACACCAAGAACCCCATCAGGGCACCGGCAGTGCTGAATGCGACAATGGCCGAAGCCAAGTCCCCCGTTTGGAAGAACCACACCCCAAACGACGCCATCACGAGGGTTCCGACCCCCCCGATCAACCCATCCAGTCCATCAATGAGGTTGACCGCGTTCACGATCACGATGTACACGAACCAAGAGAAGGGGACGCTTGCCCATAACGGGATGTGCCCCAACCCGAAGAGGCCTCCGAAGTTGTCGATGCGCAGTTCGAGTGCCCCGACGAGGTACGCCCCGACGGCCATGTGCACGAACAGCTTGCGGCTTGCGCTCATGACCAGGATGTCATCTTTCAGTCCCATGAAGAAGACCAAGATGGCTGCCCCCAAAATGCCGACCCACACGTAGAGGTGGCGAGGCTCGGGCTGTTGGATGGCGAAAGACACCAATGCCGCGCTCATCAAAGCGGCAAACACCATCAACCCTCCGATGGTGGGCACTGAACGGTGATGAAGTTTTCTCGCTTCAGTCGGCTCGTCGACCAAATGCTTTCGTTTGGCCACTGCGATGAGAGAAGGCATGCCAACGAGGGTGCCGAAAAATGCCAGCAGACAAGTGAGAATCAGGGACAACATGGAGAAGCGAAGATAGGCGCTCCGGGAGTCATGGCCAAAGTGTGGCTCACGCCAACACGCCAGCGTAGGCCTTCGTTGGGCATGTTGGCACTGCCTTCAAGCTGCCACGTTTCGAATCCTGCGGTCAGGTGCAAAGGCCACTCCGTTTGAAGTGTCCATGTCCCCCAGGCTTCCAACCACCATTGGTCGGCCAAGGTCAACACGTGCAATCCAGCGTGCATTCGCCCCTGCGTCCAGTTCATTGCACCTTCACTGCGCCAAACCGCAGCAGATTCCCATGCATTGTCAAAGTCCCAAAGAGGCAACAAGGGCGCCCCGAGCGGCGTGCCTGCGTGAGTTGGAAGGACCTCTGCCACGCTTTGGGTTTGAACCCTCGCCACGGTGAACGTCCCACGCCAAGCCCTGCGCGAGCTGGACCAGCTGAGGGCGCTTGCGACGTGGGGCACCCATTCGGCCGTCCATCGCATGGAGCCGCCGACGGATTGGAAAGTTGCCATCAAGGTTGCCCAATTCGACCATTGGACATGGGCCGCAGAATCGGGCTCTTGCAGCCAGGGCCGGTGGCGATGGCTGCTTGCCAAAAGTCCGAGATCGAGGCGGTCTCCGAGGCGTCCGAGCCAAGTCGCCCAAACCACGTCGGTTTGACGGTAGGAGCGCCCCGTCTCTCCCAAGGCACTGAGTTCGGTGCCGGCAAGCCTGGCGGCGGTGGCCGCCAGCTGCATGCGGTCCTTTGTTTTCCACCCCAGAGTGCCATGGGGGTAAGGTGCGCTCCGGCTGTCCATGGCCAGAGGCGCCAGGTCGTTTCCCCATTGCGCGGCGTCGTACGCCAAAGACACTGTGAGCGTGTCATGGCCATTGGGGAGGGCAAATCGACCGGTTGTTCGGCTTCGCCCTCGTGCCACGTCCACACGTCCACCTGATGTGGGCTTCATTCTGCCCCAACCTGGCAAGCTTCGACCCTCACCCATCCAATGTCGCTCCCAGGCAGTGGGGATTCCTTGGTACTCTTCCAACGAACCCGTGATCGTCCAGACGCCATCCAATTCACCGTGAAACGCCGCGCCACGCAGGTTGTCCCAAGGCTCTTCAAATCCCGATTCATCGTTTCGTTGAGGGGTTCCTCCCACGTGACGGATACACAGCCAAGGGTCCACATGCAAGGTCATGCGGGAGGTGCGCCAAGTTGCTGCATGTTCTTGAAAACCAATCTCCACCTGCCCTGAAGCAGGCCCCCAATCGGTGGAGTCCAAGGCAGTCGACGCCAGGGTGGGTGTATGGTGTGCGCAACAGAGCGAAACGACGACCAAGGCCCACAACCGAAAACGAATGGTTGTGCAATTCAGCATCGCAAGGAGTTGGAGGCGCGGGCGGCCAAGAAATCGTTGTAGGTCGTCCGAAGCCCCTCTTCAAGAGAGATGGTCGACGTCCATCCGATTTGAGCCAGGCGGGACACATCCAGCCATTTCCGTGGTGTGCCGTCTGGCTTGCTGTCGTCCCAGAGGATTTTGCCCTGGAAGCCCACAGTGTGGGCCACCATCCTCGCCAGCTCGGCGATGGACACGTCCGATCCAGTGCCGACGTTCACCCATCCTGGTTCGTTATGCACATTCATCAAGTGCAAGCAGGCAGACGCGAGGTCGTCCACGTGGAGGAATTCGCGCATGGGTTGGCCTGTGCCCCAGCAGGTGACGGCAGGCAGGCCTTGTTGTTTGGCCTGATGAAAGCGCCGAATCATGGCGGGAAGCACGTGGCTGTGCTCCGGATGGTAGTTGTCGCCAGGCCCGTACAGGTTGGTGGGCATGACGCTGATGTAATTGCAACCGTGCTGTGTCCGGTAGGCATCGCACATGTGGATGCCGGCAATCTTGGCGATGGCGTAAGGGGCGTTGGTGGGCTCGAGTTCCCCGGTCATCAGCGCATCTTCTGGAATGGGCTGGGGTGCGTGCTTGGGGTAAATGCACGAGCTGCCCAGGAAAAGGAGCTTGTCCACACCTGCCTGTCTGCTCCCTTCGATGACATTGGTTTGGATGGCGAGGTTGTCGTGCAAAAAGTCCGCGGGCTGGGTGCTGTTCGCACGAATCCCACCCACCTTGGCCGCGGCCAAGTACACTTGAAAGGGCCTGGTGGTGGCCAAAAATGCCTGCACCGCGCTTTGGTCACGCAGATCCAATTCTTTGGAGGACCGGAGCACGAGGTTGCGATGCCCCGCTTCGCGCAACGCCCGCACCAAGGCGGACCCCACCATGCCGGTGTGGCCGGCCACGTAAATGGGGGAGTCGGGTGACAACGTCATTGCGGACAAGTTACACTGCAGGATTTGCGTGGGTGGCGTGTCTCAGGCCATCTCCGACCCAGGTGAACGCCAGCACAAGGCTGGCGATGAGGCCGCCAGGCACCAGGGCCGCCCAAGCGTGGGGTGTGGTCAGGAGGTGGGCGTGTTCTTTGACGATGTTGCCCCAGGAAGGGATGGGGATTTGGGCCCCCACGCCCAAGAAACTCAGCCCGGCCTCGATCAAGATGGCCGCGGCAAAATTGGCGGCGCACACCACCACCAACGGGCCCAGGGCGTTGGGCAGCATGTGCCTCCACATCACGCGCCAGGAAGACAGCCCAAGGGCCTCCGCCGCGCGCACGTACGTTTCTTCCCTCAACGTCAGGAATCGGCCCCGCACAATCCGGGCCACTTCCACCCACATCGTCAAACCGATGGCGAGGAAGACTTGCCAAAATCCCTTGCCGAACGCCAAAGTGATGGCCAGCACCATCAACAACGTGGGGACCGACCACATGACTTGGAGGAACCACGAAATGAGCCGGTCGGCCCAGCCCCCGAAGTAACCCGCCACGCCTCCGAGGAGCAACCCCAGAATGAGGCTGATGAGGACGGCCCCGGCCCCGACAGAAAGAGAAATGCCGCTCCCCGCCATGATTCGGCTGAGCATGTCTCGACCGAATTGGTCCGTGCCGAGCCACGCGGTGTGCATCTCACCGCCCGCATCCTCCCAAACGGCTCCTGGCGCCAAGAGGCCAAGTTCCAAGTGCTGGGCGTTGGCGTGTTCTGAGCTGTCGGGCCTGATGGGACTTCCCACCAAGGCAATGAAGACCCAAAGCAGAATCCACGAGGCGCCCAGAACGCCCAACCGATGCGACATGAAACGGCTCACGGGGTGCAAGTTCGGCCTTTCCAAGTTGGTTTGGGTTCAATGCCAAACGGTCTGAGCAACCCGAGTCGGGCCAACGTCAACACCGGCACCTGAACCGGTTGCAGGCATGCGAGGCCGAGCCAAAGCCACGGTTTGCGCGGCAGGCCAAACCACTTGGCGACTGGGGCGACAAAAGCCACGTTGTGTGCGGTCAATCCCAGCCAAAACCCAACCGCCAGGGCGGTGCCCCATTCGTCTTGGCTGAGGATGCCAAACGTCAGCCACATCCAAGGACAAACCGCAGTCCACGCCACCCAAAGGGCGGTTCGTTGCACATGGGGGAGGTAGTGCCCCGCTTTGCCGGCCCAGCGCAGTTGCTGCTGCACAGTTTGGCGCCAGGTTGGAGGGGCGGGTGTGGACACGGTCCCCCGAGTGTCGCCCATCCATGCCACACCCCATCCCTCGGCAGACAGCGTTTGCAAGACCAAGGCGTCGTCGCCAGACGGACCGAGGTGGCGCGTGTCCGGATAGACAGATCTCCGAACTGCGAGGTTGGCCCCCGAGGCCGAGGCGGGTCGGCCATGGGTGATTTGGGCGGCCGACCATCCCATTTGTGCTGCGTAATCCAAAGCCAAAACCTCACCGAACATCCCGGTGTTTTGGCCATCCCAAAGTCGTACGGGGCCCGCCATCGCGGCGCAACGCTCGGGTTGGCTCGCCAGGGCATTCAGCCACGCATTGCCCCATTCAGGCTGAAGACGCACGTCGGCGTCCAGGGTCACAGCCCACGTGGTGCCGAGGATGTCGAGCCCTGCGAGCAACGCCGCTTTCTTGCCCCCTTCCTGGGACGTGGTCGAGCGGCCTTGCATGGAGACCACGTGCGGTTGGAGCACGTGACGGCGGGCAAGGGATGCGGTTTGGTCGTCGCTCCAATCGTCCACCACCACGACGGGGACATGGGACAGCGCAGGGTGAGAGCGCAGGGCCGCCACCAGGTCGTCGAGAAGGAGGGGCAGACGGTCCTCTTCGTTCCTGCAGGGGATGACAATGCCAAAGTCGGCCCGGGCCGGTGCCTCGTCGGGGGCGATGGCCGTCGTAGCCAATTTCCAGCCACGCGCCCAACGCTTCAGCGTCCAGGCGTGCACAGCAAGGGTGAGGCCGGAAACCGCACACATGCCCCACGTCACCGTGTCAAACACCATGGGCACGTGGAATGAGCAGACCCAGGGTGGCGGGGACAGCACGGTTGCACAACCAGACCACGAACGTCGCCGCCACCACGGCGGGGATGTGGTCGTCGAAGGCCCACGTGGCGGCCAACTCACGCAAGCCCAATTCGGTGGGCCAGGGCACGGAGGTGGTCACGCACCAAACGCCTGCAATGCGAGGAAACCCATGGGACCATGCGTCTTGGGTGGAGAGCGCCCCCATCGCGACCAGGCAAGCGAGGTATTGGCTGGCAAACACCGCGTAGCGTGTGGCGCTCCACGTCAGCGCTTCTCGCCAGGTCGGTTTCGACCCTGTCCAAAGCAGGGCGACGGCGACCGCGGCTCCCAAAGCCAAGGCCCAAGTTGGCTGCCCCAACATCCAGAGGGCAGGCACCCCCATGGCGTAGGTCACGAGGCCTTGGCTCAAGGCGCCCACCCCGAACGCCTTGGCGGCCTCCTTGGCATGTTCTGGGGCGCCTATGTGCGCCACGCGCCCGACCCCATCGACCATGCGCGACGGCCCCAAGACGGACCACGTCTGTCCCTTCAAGACTTCGTTCCAGGATGCCCGCCAAGTGTGCACATGCTTTGGGGCTTGCGCGAGGTGGTCAAGCTTGAGCCTGCGCCATTTGGCCACCTCCAGGGTGAAGTTCAACGGAACCAGGGTTGCTGTGCACGCCAACCATGCTGGGTGAACGATCTGAACCTGAGACAGCGAAGCCCATCCGCCGTGCAACGCCAAGACGTGCGTCATCGCCGCCAGGGCGACCAGGGTGGTTCCCCACGACAAGGTTCGTTTGTGCCGTTGAAGCCAAGGCTGAACCTGTTGAAGGAAGATGTAATTTGGCCGGGTGACGGGCTTCATCTGGGCCCGAATGTACCGATGAAGACGAAGACCTCCCCCAAAAGCCTGCCCCAGGAGCGCGTGATTCTGGGCATTGACCCAGGGACCACCATCATGGGGTACGGGTTGATTCGCACCCAGGGCAAATCCAAGGTGGAGCTCATCGAGATGGGCGCGCTGCACCTGGGGAAGATCAAAGACCATGCGCTCAAATTGAAGCGCATTTACGACCGGGTGTCGGGCTTGATCGAAGCCCACGCGCCTGACGAGATGGCGGTGGAGGCGCCGTTTTTTGGCCAAAACGTGCAATCCATGCTCAAGTTGGGCCGGGCCCAGGGGGTCGCGTTGGCGGCGGCCCTGGCACGGGAGGTGCCTGTGGCCGAGTACGCGCCGCGCCGCGTGAAACAAGCTGTGACCGGGAGCGGGGCGGCGTCCAAAGAGCAAGTCGCGGGCATGGTGCAACGCACCCTCCAGATCCCGACCTCGGACATGCCCAAGGATTTGGACGCCACAGACGGCCTCGCGGTGGCCCTGTGTCACCATTTCCAACTGTCCACCCCGACCATGCAAAAAGGGGGGAGCGGTTGGAAGGCGTTCATTTCTGAGAACCCGGATCGGGTGCACCGCTGATTTTTTTTGGCTTCAAGTGAAACTTCTGTCGAGCGGGTCTCGTTAACCTCCCCGGAGCGAGAGCTCTAGAACAATTTCATTGTTTTCATTCAACGTGGGAGGGTCACCCGATGGGGTGGCCCTTCTTTTTGCCAAGATTTTCGGGAAGGTCAGAGCGTCGCGGCCTGAAGGAGTCGGGTCACCAGCGCGCGCTTGTCCAGGCCAACAGCGGCGACTTGTCGAGGAACAATGCTCGCTTCGCTGAATCCGGGAACGCCATTGATTTCAATGACGTGGGCAAGTTCACCTGGAACCATCATCATGTCCACGCGGGCCATGCCCCGAAGGCGGAGTGTTTCGTAGACGCGGAGCGCGGTGGATTGCAGATTGGCTGTGTCGCGTTCGTTCAGTGAGGCAGGCGTGATTTCATGGCTTTGGCCCTCGTACTTCGCGGCGTAGTCGAAAAATTCGTTTTCGGTCACGATTTCCGTCACCGGGAGCACCTGGAGTCCTCCTGCCCCATCGGGGATGACCCCGCAGCTGAATTCTCGGCCGTTCAAGTTGGCCTCCACCAACACGGACCCTTCACCTTCTGCACGTGCAGCTTCGACTGCAGGCCATAACGCTGCGTGGTCGTTCACTTTGGAAATGCCCAAGGAGGAGCCGGCTTCGTTGGGCTTGACAAACACAGGAAGCCCCAATTCAGCCAACACATCTCCTTGGCGTGCGACGCCCCAGGTTTCACCAGGAGCCACCTCGGCCGACGCCGCCGCGGGGATTCCGGCCTCGCGCAGGGCACGGGTGGTTTGACCTTTATGGAAGGTCAACGCCATGACCGCGCTGGATGCGGTCGTGTGGGGGATACTCGCACATTCCAAGCTGCGCTGAAGGATTCCATCCTCGCCGGGCGTGCCGTGGACGATCACAAACGCCAATTCAGGGCTCCACGTCTCGCCATCGGACTTGTCAAAGGAAAAAGAGCTTGGGTCCACCGCAACACGCCGTCCGTCGCTCGGACGCTCGCACCACCAGCCTTCGACGTCGATGTGGACGAGCACAGGTGCGAACAGCGACCGGTCCATGTGGGCCAACACCATGGCCGCACTTTTTCGGCTGATCTCGGCTTCGCCCGAGTAACCACCGGCCAGCACGGCCACGCGACGGGGGGTTGGGTGCTCCATGTGTCCCAAAAGTCAGTCGGGATTGGACCCGCAGACTTTGAGCATGGCGCGAAGTTTCAACACGTCGCGTTGAACGGTGTCGATGTCCGGGCCCGTGACGGTGACGTGGCCCATTTTCCGATGCGGCTTCACCGTGGACTTCCCATACAAGTGCACGTGGACGTTGGGAAGCGTCAGAACCTCTTCCAATCCCTGATACACAGGGGTGCCGTGCGCGTCGGGTTCGCCGATGAGGTTGAGCATGGCTGACGCGGGGTGCAATGGGCTGGTGTCGCCCAGGGGCAAATTGAGCACCGCCCTGAGGTGCTGCTCAAACTGGGAACACACGTTGCCTTCGATGGTGTGGTGTCCGCTGTTGTGCGTGCGGGGCGCCACTTCGTTCACCCAAAGGCCTCCGTCGCGGTCCAAGAACATCTCCACGGCCAGCAGCCCCAAGAAGTCCATGGACGTCACCACCTTGAGGGCCAGGTCCCGTGCGTCGGATTCTTGCTGGGCCGAAATCACGGCAGGGGCCATGAGGTGGTCCACCAAGTTGACTTCAGGGTTGAAGACCGCCTCCACCACGGGGTACACGGCCGTCTCTCCCTTGGCATTGCGGGCCACGATGACGCTCAGTTCCTTGGCGATGTCCACCGCCTTCTCTAAGACACAAGGCGCGTCGAACCCTCGGATTTGGCCGTCATCGGCGGTGTTCAGAATTTGAACGCCCTTCCCGTCGTAGCCGCCTTTCCGGAGTTTTTGGACAATGGGAAACCCCATGGCGCCGACGTCCTCCAGGCTTTCGATGAGCTGGTAAGGGGCGCTTGCGATGCCCCAAGAATCAAACGCTTGCTTTTGAAGGCCTTTGTCTTGAATCAAGCCCAAATGCGCAGGCCGTGGCACCACTTCCACGCCTTGGTCGGCCAACCTTTGCAGCCCTTCCACGCTCACGTGCTCGATTTCCACGGTGATGGCGTCGAGCCCTTGCCCGAACGCCACCACGGCGTCGGCGTCTTTCAAATCGCCCTGCACAAAACGCGTGGTCAGGTGCTTGCACGACGCTTCAGGGCTGGGGTCCATCACTTCCACGCGGACGTCCCAGTTCATCGCCTCTTGGATCATCATGCGTCCGAGCTGCCCGCCGCCCAACACGCCCAAACGCAATGCGGGGCCGACTGGAGGCAAGGAGGAATTGTGGTCTTGGCTCATGCCGCAAAGATACCTGTGGCAACAGGCGGTCAAAGGCCATTTTGACCGAAGTTTGGCTCATGGAGTTTCTGAACGACACGGCCTTGTGGGGCAATCCGTTGGCCGAATGGTTGCAAGCCTTGGGCTACATTTTGGGGAGTCTGGTGATGGCACGTGTGGTGTACGCCTTGTTCAAGCGCGTGCTGAAGCGCTGGGCGGCGCGAACCTCCACCCAATGGGACGACGTCGTGGTCGACCAAATCGAGGAGCCCATTGCCATGGGCATCGTCATCCTCGGCTTTTGGTTGGGGTACGACCACCTTCACTTCGGGGAAGGGGTGGACAGCTTCATGGAGCACGTCTTCCAGGTGCTCATCGCCGTGGACGTCACTTGGATGGTGGCCCGGCTCCTGGACTCGGTCGTCAGCACGGTGATCCTTCACTTGGACGAGCGGTCAGACAGTTCCATGGTGTCTCAATTTGGCCCCATCCTTCAGAAAACGTTGCGTTCGCTGGTGTGGACGCTCGGCATCATCTCTGGATTGACCAACGCAGGCTACGACGTTGGTGCCTTGTTGGCCGGCGTGGGCATAGGTGGCTTGGCGTTGGCGATGGCCGCCAAAGATTTCGTGGCCAACATCTTCGGGGGCATCACCATTTTCGTGGACAAGCCGTTCACGCTGGGCGACCGGGTCAAGGTCAACGACATCGACGGCTTTGTGAAGGAAATCGGCATCCGATCCACCCGCATCCAAACGCTGGAGAACCGGCTGGTCACCATTCCCAACCACCAGTTCACGGACCAAGTGGTGGAAAACGTCACGGCGGAACCTTCCAGAAAAGTCACTGTGGTGTTGGGTTTGACCTACGACACCACGCCTGAACGAATTGAGGAGGCCTTGGCGATCCTGACCGACATCGTGGCCAACAACCCCAAGACGGAGGGGGACCACACCATTTGGTTCAGCGGCTTCGGGGATTTCAGTTTGAACCTCACGGCCATCTACTACATCCGGAAGGGCGAGCACTGGGCGCATGTCCCGGGCGAGGTGAATTTGGCCATCCTAAACCGGTTCAATGCGGCGGGATTGGACTTCGCCTTTCCGACCCAAACGTTGCTCCACGAAGGACTGCCTGGGGCCTGATTCTGATAGAGTTGTACTTTGGGCGCTCACCTTTCGCCCTCATACATGAATCAGTACGACGTCGTCATTCACATGGACGAGACCCGATTTTGGGTCGCGCTCGTGGCCACCGTGGCCTCCGGATTGGCTTTGGTGCGGCACTTCGGAACACTCGAAGGAGACGCCAAAGGGCGGGCATTGCGCCAGATGGGGTGGGCGATTTTGGCCATGCAAGTGGGGTACCAGCTCTACATGATTTTCAGCCCATCGTTCACGTACTCCATTCATCGGAGCCTCCCGCTTCACATGTGCGGCATCAACATTTGGTTGGTCGCGTTGAATTGCTTCTGGAAGAACCGGTGGGTGAACCTCTTCACGATGTACATGGGCACGGTGGGCGGCCTTCATGCCATCCTGACCCCTCAGCTGACGGTCGGGGACGCGATGCCTGTGTTGGTCCATTACTACATCAACCACGGGGCGTTGCTGTTTGTCCCGATTGTGATGAATCGAACCTATGGGTTGAGGCCCTTCAAGTGGGGATGGGTGAAGGTGTACGGTCTGGTGGCTGTGTCCAGCACGTTGATGGCCGGCATCAATTGGGCGATCAACACGGCGTTTCCGTCCGAGGTGGTGGCGAATTACATGTACATGACCGAGGCCCCCAAGGTGGACAACCCGTTTGTGTTCAATGAATTGCCGTGGCCTTGGTACGTCTTGCCCTTGCATGCGGCCGCCGTGCTTCACTTGATTGTGATCAACGTGGTGTACCGGTTGACGCTGCCGGTGCGCCGCGACGACGAGACGCCTTGCACGCGTGAAGTGCCCGCCGGGGAGCGCATGCCTGTTTGGCTGTAAGCGTCTTTTCAACCGCGTGTTCACGAGAGGCAGGGAGGCAGCTGCACGGCGAGTATTTTCGAGGGATGCAAGCGTATTTGGATTTGCTAAACCACCTCCTCGAGAATGGGGTGAAGCGTGAAGACCGCACCGGCACCGGCACCTTGGGGTGTTTTGGGCACCAGATGCGGTTCGACTTGAGCGAAGGGTTCCCGGTGTTGACGACCAAAAAACTGCACCTGCGTTCCATCATCCACGAGCTCCTGTGGTTTTTGAAGGGGGACACCAACATCGCCTACCTGAAGGAGAATGGGGTCCGCATCTGGGACGAATGGGCCGACGAACAAGGCAACTTGGGTCCGGTGTACGGCTACCAATGGCGTTCGTGGCCCAACCCCGACGGGTCGCACACGGACCAAATTGTCAAGCTGCTGGACCAGCTGAAGAACAACCCGTACAGCCGTCGTCACGTGATCAGCGCTTGGAACCCCAGTTTCATCGACGAGATGGCCTTGCCTCCGTGCCACTGTTTGTTCCAATTCCACGTGGCGGAGGGCAAGTTGAATTGCCAGCTCTACCAACGCAGTGCCGACACGTTCCTCGGGGTGCCGTTCAACATTTCTTCCTACGCCCTGCTGACCATGATGGTGGCGCAAGTGGTGGGGTTGGAGCCCGGAGAGTTTGTCCACACGTTTGGGGACGTTCACTTGTACTTGAACCATGTGGACCAAGCCCGTGAGCAGTTGACACGCGAGCCGCGTCCCTTGCCCCAAATGCGCATCAATCCCGAGGTGAAGGATTTGTTTGCCTTCACGTACGAGGACTTTGAGCTCGTGAATTACGACCCCCACCCTCACATCAAGGCGGCCGTCAGCGTTTGAGCATGAAAGTCAGCACAATCGCCGCCGTGGCCACGAACGGGGTCATCGGCAAGGACAACGACCTCGTGTGGTCCCTTCCTTTGGACATGAAGTTTTTCATGCAGACCACGAAGGGCCACGTCGTGGTGACGGGAAGGAAGAACTACGAGAGCATCCCTGAGAAGTACAGGCCGCTCAAGGGGAGAACCAACATTGTGGTGACGCGCAACGTGTCGTACGTCGCCGAAGGCGCCCATGTCGTGCACAGCTTGAAGGACGCGCTGGATTTGGCCCGCCAACAAGGAGAAACGGAGTGCTTCGTCATCGGTGGGGGACAGATTTATCGCCAAGCTTTGGAAGCGGGTTGGGTGGACGTGCAGTACATCACCCACGTGGATGCCAGTCCCGACGGGGACGCGCACTATCCTTTGGACGGATGGAAGGGGTGGACGGAAGAGGAGCTCGCCGTCCATGAGGCGGACGACACACACGGCCACGCGTTTCGAATTGTCAAACACCAGAAACCAGAGTCATGAGCGATTTTGTGCTGGGACTCACCCACATCACCGACTGGGAAGGGTACGACCATATGCTGTATTTGTTGGCGCTGGTGGCCGCGTACGATTTGCGCCACATTGGCAAGTCTGCGCTGACCGCCACGGCCTTCACCTTGGGCCACAGCTTGACGCTCGCCATCGCCTCGTTGGATGTCTTTCGGGTTTCAGGGGCTTGGGTCGAGTTTCTGATTCCAGTCACCATTTTGGCCACCGCGTTGTGGTCCTTGTTTTTTGCCGGCAAGTCGTCCAAATCCAAAAAGGTCACGTACGCCATGGCGGCGGGCTTCGGGTTGATCCACGGCCTGGGCTTCAGTTCCTTCTTCAGGATCGCCCGGGACGAGTCCGCGGACTTCATCGGCGGGTTGTTCCGGTTCAACCTCGGGGTGGAAGCCGGCCAATTGGTCATCGTGGCGGTGTTGTTGGCCGTGGCCAGCCTGGTGCGTTCCTTGGGCGTTTCGGCCAGGGACCAGCACGTGTTTGTGTGCGGCGGCGCCATCGCCTTGTCTTTGGTCATGGCGTTGGAACGCTTGCCGTTTTGAAGAAGGCTCTTCAAGGCGCGGTGCGCGTGTATCAAATCCTCTTGAGCCCCCTGCTGGGCAGCAATTGCAGGCACCAACCGACGTGTTCGAATTACGCACTCGAGGCGCTCGAGGAGTGGGGGGCCTGGAAAGGAGGGTGGTTGACCTTGAAACGCGTGGCCAAATGCCATCCTTGGGGCACGGCCGGCCATGACCCCGTGCCTTCCCGTCCGTTGGATTGACGCAGCACGGTTGTATTTTTCAATCATGAAGAGATTCGTCCAATTCGGGGTCTGCATGCTGGCGTCGTTGTTGTCGGCCTGCCACACCCACGAAGACAGCGCCACCATGAAAGAGGCGCGCGCCGTGAATGAAGAAACCACTCTGGTGGCGCGTTCTTTTGAGCAACGCGCTGACATGGTGCGGGAAGACCTCGAGACCCGGATGGGCATGGAGGAGACGCCCGAGGAGGTCAAGGAAAAAATGGCGGCGGTCTTGTCCCAACTCGACGAACTTGAAGCGCAGTACCAGTCGTGGATGTCCGACCAGGTGCTGTTGCCTGGGGCCACGTGCAACCACGACCACGCCGACGGCGAGCACCACCATCACCATACGTCGTTGGACGACCTGTCGGATGAAGACCATTTGGAACTCCAAAAGGCGATCCGCGCAGAACTGGACAAATTGGTGGCCACCTTGAACGGCCTGCACCTGTGAGGCGTCTGGTTCAATTTGCGGCGATGGCTTTGATGGCCATGGGAGGCCACGCGGCCTGTGCGCAAGTGCCCAACGTGCAGCTTGACGTGTGGTCAGGCGAGGGATACCAGCCTTGTGAACCCAGCATTGCCATGGACCCCAACAACCCGGAGGTGGTGGTGGCTGGAAGCATTTTGGACAACGTGTACCGCTCTGACGACGGTGGCACAACGTGGACCAAGGACAAACTCACCTCGCCTCTTGGGGTGTTTGGCGACCCATGTGTCGTGGCCAGCAACACCGGCGACTTCTATTTTCTGCACTTGAGCGATCCGGAAGGCATGGGATGGCGAAGCGACGCCTTGCTGGACCGGATCGTGTGCCAACGTTCCAAGAATGGCGGCAGGACGTGGTCTCGCGGGGGCGGCATGGGCCTTACCCCGCCCAAAGACCAAGACAAGGAATGGGCTGCGGTGTCGCCCGACGGCAGGCGCATCCATGCGTGCTGGACGCAATTCGACAAATATGGAAGCCAGGAGCCAGGTGACAGCACCGTGATTCTTTGCAGTCATTCCGACGCCAAGGGCAAGGTGTGGTCTGACCCTGTGCGGGTCAGCGACAAGGCCGGGGATTGCTTGGACGGGGACAACACCGCCGAGGGGGCGGTCCCAGCGGTCGGCACGGAAGGTGAGGTCTATGTGGCTTGGGCGTTGGGCTCGTGGATTTACTTTGACAAGAGCCTTGACGGCGGCATGACTTGGTCCGGGGACCAGGTGGTCGGCGAGATTGCAGGGGGCTGGGACCAAACCATCCCTGGCATCGGACGCGTCAACGGCATGCCGGTGACCCAGGTGGACCAAAGCCAAGGACCGCACCGTGGGCGGATTTACATCAATTGGACCGACACCCGGAACGGGGACACAGATGTGTGGATCACTTACTCAGACGACCAAGGCGCCACTTGGTCCACGACCCAGCGCGTCAACAACGACGGCGCAGACCGCGACCAGTTCTTCACGTGGATGACGGTCGATCCCGTGCGCGGAGACGTGCACGTGGTGTTTTACGACCGGCGTCACACCGAGGCCAGGGACGACAGATCCACCCACGTCGTGGTGGCGTCGAGTTTCGATGGCGGGGAGACGTGGGTCAACAGAACGGTGTCGGAATCGCCCTTTGTTCCCGAGGGGAAGGTGTTCTTCGGCGATTACAACAACATCGCGGCGGTGGATGGCCACGTCAGGCCCATTTGGACCCGTGAAGTGGACGGGGTGTTGAGCGTTTGGACGGCGCTGTTGGACTTAGACTGACGCGAACGACATCCTGAGCTTCTCGGCCATGGCGGCCAAGTCTTCTTGGGAGACCTGAAGTTTGGGCCGCTCGAAATTGATGTCTGCCACGCTTTGCAGCGGAATCAAATGGATGTGCGCGTGGGGCACTTCAAGCCCGATGACGGCCTGGCCCACGCGATGGCACGGCACAGCCTGTTCAATGGCCAGCGCCACACGTTGGGAGAACTGGTGCAGCCGGCCGAGGAGCTTGGGCTCCAAATCCCAGATGCGATCGACTTCTTGCTTTGGTATAACAAGGACATGGCCGTGCGCCAGGGGCATGATGTCCAGAAAGGCCAAAAACTCGTCGCTCTCCGCCACCCGATGGCAAGGAATGTCTCCCGCCACAATCTTGCTGAAGATGGAGGCCATCAGCGTGAGATCTCCAAGATCTCAAAGGGAATGACACCCGCGGGCACGATCACCTCTGCAACGTCGCCCACGGCTTTGCCCAAGAGTCCTTTGCCAATGGGGCTGTCGACGGAAATTTTCTTTTCCGCGAGGTTAGCTTCGTTCTCGGCGACCAACGTGTACGTGACTTCCGCCCCGTTCTTTTGGTTCTTGATTCGAACCTTGCTCAAAATGAAAACCTTGCTGTTGTCAATGTCCGAATCGTCGATGATTCGGGCGTTGGCCAGCAGGTTCTCCATCTTGTTGATTTTGGCTTCCAGCAAGCCTTGCGCTTCCTTGGCAGCATCGTATTCGGCGTTCTCGCTCAAGTCGCCCTTGTCGCGCGCTTCGGCGATTTGCTGGCTGATTTTCGGACGCTCAACCGTCTTCATCTGGTGCAACTCGTCCTTCAAGTTTTGAAGGCCTTCTGCCGTGTAGTAGGAAACGTTGGACATGGGGTCGATGATTCAAAAGGGTTTGTGCTGGATGCAAGGCATCGCCGCACGGGCTGGAACACAAACGAGAGGGTCGAAACCCTCTCGTTCATGCAAAATAGCAAAGTTTGACGGACCTCCTCAGATGGCAATCTTCACACCCAGGGTGTGCGTGCCGTTGAAGGGGTTGGTGGTCCGGTAGCTGTAGTCGAGCTTCAACACGGCGTCTGTGCCTGCTGGCAAGTTCAGTCCGATGCCGCCGGCAGGGCCGGTGTACGCCGTGGAAACATCCTGTGCCGCATTGAGCAAGCCCTGTTCCCAGAGGTAGCCGCCGCGCAACACCAAACGGTCGCCCAAGTTGGCTTTCACGCTGGCGCCAAGCTGGTCCTTGGTGAAGCTGTTCGACACAAATTGACCGTTGATGGTCACGGTGTTGTTGTCGTTGCTAACGACGTCTACGGCCAAGCCAATGTTCACAAGCGAGGGCAGCTCGTACTTCTCCGAGCGTTGGAAGACAGTCAAGCCTTCGTCCGCACCTTGTGGAGTGGCTGTCACGGTCAAACCGTCGCCTGCGTAGCGCATGGGCGCACCCACGTTGCGCAAGGCAATGCCAAAGCGAAGCTTGTCGTTCTCTCCAGTGACGTAGCGAATGCCTGCGTCAAAGCAAACCCCACTTGCGCGGACGTTGCTGATGCTTTCGCTCACAATGCGCATGGTGAGTCCGCCGTAGATGGAGTTGGAGAACTCGCGGGCGTACGAGACTCCCAATCGGCTGAACGCAGGAGAGAAGGAGCCGATGCCACCTTCTGGCAAGTCTTCTGTGGTGATGGGGATGTCGCCAAAGCTCATGCTGGACACGTCCAATCCCAGCACCCCGGAATCTCCAACTTTTGTCGCAAAACCAACCGAGTTGATGCTGATGCCAGTGCCACTCAAGTACATGCTGTTGGAGAACGCCAATTCGTTGCGGTTGACGAACGCCAAACCAGCCACGTTGTTGAACGTGCTTTCGAGTCCTTTGACGCTGGCCATGTTGATGCCTGCAAGTCCGTTGGACGCGGCCCAAGGGTTGATCAACAACTGGCCTGCACCGGCAGAACCGGCACGGTCAGGGTTGCCCGCCAGTGCGGTTCCTGCGGCCAAGATTCCGGCCAAAAGGAGGGTAGTGTGCTTCTTCATGGATGGTTCAGATCAGAAGTTGTCAAGGTCAACAGGCCTCATCACGCCGAACCATTTGCGGACGGCCTGACCGACGCCTGGCACGTCGATGTGGATGATGTAGACGCCCCCGGCGATGGGCACGTTGGCTTCGTTCTTGAGGTCCCAATCGACGTAGGTGAGTGGG
>CBFHQO010000037.1:0-34635 GCA_965658045.1 uncultured Flavobacteriales bacterium
CTACGGATCTTCCATTGGCTACGGCGAATCCACGGCCAAACCCAACATGATGACCACCGAGGAGTACCTCACCATCCGTCAGGAGGCCTGGGAAAACGACGGAGGCACAGGCTACGTGTGGCTTCCTTTGTTGAGCACCCCAGGCTCCAGCCCAGACGCGCGTCGCCGGGCCTACGAGCGGGCCTTGGAAACCAACACCGATTGGTTTGACCTTTTCACCCGCCGCGCCCAAAAAACACAGCAGAACATTGGACTGCGCAGTGGCGGCGAAAAGTGGTCCATGTACAATGGCGTGAGCTACGACAAAAACGAGAGCTACGCCGTGGGCAACAGCTACACGCGTCTCAGCGCCCGGACCAACTTTGACTGGACCCCAAATGACAAGCTCAAGGTCTTGCTGTCAGGAAGCACCTCCGAAGGCCGCAACCAGCGTGTGCGGGGCGGATGGTCAGGCGGCATTGGCGCGGCCATGTCGACCGCCCTCCCTTACATGTCTCCTTTTGTGATGGACTCGACGTTTGACGCCAACGGCAACCTCACAGGGACCGAGCGCAACTATGAGCTGAACCGCTGGTTCAACCCCATGGCGTACCAAGATTTGATTCAGTGGCGCGAAACCGAGCGCCGCCAAATCGCCACAGGCCAAATCGTCTACAGCCCCCACAGCAAGGTGGACATCGTGGTGAACGGGGGGTACGACAACAGCCGCCTGGAAAACGACTCGCACGAGGACGCCTACCTCGACCGGACCAACGGGTTCTCTTACGCAAATTGGAGCGAATACAACGCCCGGAACTACAATGTGGGCGGAAACGCCACCTTCCGCGTGCTCGACAACGATTCCACAAGCCTTTCGCTCATGGTGGGTGCGGAGGCGCAGAAGTTTGAAAGCGACGGCTTCGGTTTCAACTTGCGTGATTCTGAGGGCCCAGCTTACGCCATCACGACGTTGCGCGACTCGTTGTTTGGGCTGCACGACAGCCTGTATGACGCCGTCTCCACGGTCACCAACGCCTACCCCATCCAGTACCGCACCGACGGCTTCGCGTCCACGTTCGCGCGGATGAACTACAGCCTGTTGGACAAGTACTTCTTCCAGGCCACGGCGCGGGTGGACGGATCCTCCCGGTTCGGCGAGAACAACCGCTTCGGCTTCTTCCCCTCGGCCTCCATTGGCTGGGTGGCCAGCGACGAAGATTGGTTCAGTTCCGAAACCATCAGCTTCCTGAAAGTCCGCACCAGCTGGGGACGCACAGGCAACGCCAACATCGACGGCTTCAGCCGCTTCGCGCTGTACGTCGACCAAAGCCAAGGCGCCACCTATGCGGGCGACACCTTGGTGTTCCCGACCCAACCTGGCAACCCAGATCTGCGCTGGGAAACGGTCCGCACAGTGGACGCCTCGGTGGAAATGGGCCTTTGGAACGATCGGGTGTCTGTCGAGTTGGGCTTCTACGACAAGTTGGCCAGCGACGTGCTCATGAACGTGGAACTCCCCTCCCACACCGGCTTCAACAACCGCTCCGTCAATGCGGGTGAGGTGTTGAACCGGGGGGTGGAATTGGGCGTCACGTCCAACAACCTCAGAGGGCCGCTTTTGTGGAAAACCACCCTGAACTACGCTTACAACTACAACGAATTGGTCAGCACCGGGGCGTTCACCGAGGACGCGATTTCCGGCGGCACCAACGACAGCCGTGCCGTGACCGGCGCCCCACTGACCACCTACTTCCTGGTCCCATTCAGCCACGTCGACCCCGAATCCGGACTGCCTGTCTACATCGACATCGAAGGCAACGAAACGTTCGAGTACAACCTCGAAGACCGCCGGGCAGTGGGCGACGGGTTGCCCGACCACGTGGCCGGACTTCGCAACGAGTTCTCTTGGGGCAACTGGAGCTTCAGCTCCCAGTTCACGGCAGCGTTCGGCGCCAAGATATGGGACAGCTCGGCCAAGCGTCAACTCGGCGTGGTGACCGACTGGAACATGCGCACCGACTTGTTTGACCGGTGGAGGCAGCCGGGCGACATCGCCTCGTTCCCTCGCCTCACGTTGGACGAAACCACCTACGGATTGCCCGCGGGATTCCCGTGGTGGAACACCAGCCTCTTCATGTACGACGCCAGCTACGTTCGCTTGCGCAACGCCTCGCTGTCGTACCGCGTGCCCATGGACAAGGGCGACGTGACCTTCCGTGTGGCGGGGAACAACCTCTTCGTGCTCACCAACTTCATCGGTCTGGACCCCGAGCTGACCCGGGACTTTGAGAACCGTCAAGACCGCAACTTCTCGGGAGGGGCCAACTACTTGACCGCCCCGCAAGAGCGCTCCGTCATCTTCTCCATCGCTGCCAATTTCTGATTGCCATGAAGCACACTCATCACCTTTTCGCGGCCCTGTTGGGATTGGTTCTTCTCCTTCCAGCCTGCCGCTGGCTTGAAGTCAACCCCGACCAATACATCTTGGCGGAGGACGCCTTGGAGACCCCGGAAGATTTGCAAGCCTTGCTCGTGTCTTGTTACGACGTGTTGGCCAACCTCTACGACGGAGACGTTCAGTTGATGAACGAACTCCGCGGAGACAACACCAACGAACCGTTGTCCAACAACGACTTCAAGGCGATTTACAACCGTGAAACCATCCGTTGGACCTCTTACGTGGGCGGCGTCAACCGGGACTTCTTCTACCCTGTCCTGCGCGTCAACAGCCTGCTGAGCAGCTTCGACTTGATTGAAGGGTTGAGCGACGAGGAACGCGACCGCATGGAAGCCGAAGCGTTGTTCATCCGCGCCTTCTGTTTTTGGGGCGCCGTCAAAATGTTTGCCCAGCCCTACGGGTACACGGCAGATAACAGCCACCCCGGCATTCCCTTGCCCACGTACCTTCGGGATGCCCCCTTCCCCCGCGCCAGCGTGGCGGAGGCTTACGCACAAATTGAAGAGGACTTGAACGCCGCCATCGCCGGCTTGCCGTCAGAGAACGGCGTGTACGCCACCAGCCATGCCGCCAAGGCCCTCCTCGCACAGGTGCACTTCCTGAAGCAAGAATGGCAACAAGCGGCAGACTTGGCCACCGAGGTCATCGAGTCTGGCGAATTCACCCTCGAACAGCCTGAAAGCGACAGCGCCTTTGTGGTCATGCGTCTCCCCATTGGGTCAAGCAGCAGCGAGACCATCTTCGGGGCCTACAGCACGTTGAGCACCAACGACAACCGCACCGACCAATTTGTGCAATGGTGGCAGCCCACCTCCAACCCTGAAATCAGCCTCACGACGGATTTTTGGAATTGGTTCCAACAAATTGCCCCTGGCGCCAACGAAGACCGTCGCGCGTTGTGGTTGGAGAACCAGCCCACCGAAGGCAAGGCCTTGCTCACACGCTTCAACGAGCACAGCTTCTTCAACGTGCCGCTCATCCACCTCACCCAAATGATGCTCATCCGGGCGGAGTGCCACGGTGAATTGGGGACCAACTTGGATCAGGCCGCAGACGACTTGAACGCCATCCGCAACCGCGCCGGCATCACCTCAGAAGTCTATCTCCTGGGTCCTGGCACCACCGCCGAAGACATCGTCACCGCGGCCCGTCACGAATACCGGAAGGAAACGTTGGGCATGGGCCTGTGGGTGGAACAACTCCAGCGCCGCGGCACCATGGGAGAAGACATCATGATCCGAAATGCGCCGTGGGATTGCCCAGGCATGGCCTTGCAATTCTCTGCCTCGGAAGGCAACGTTGCAGGGTTTGAGTTCAACGAAGTGGGCGGATGCAACTGACAAACACAAGCAACATGAACACAACAACGATCCAACAAACGATGCTGCGTGCCACGTTCGCCTTGTGCGCAGTGGCGAGCCTTTGGTGCTGCAAGCCAGAACTTCAAGGCGAGTTGGGCCAACCCTTCAACAAGGTGGATGGCATGATTGGCGTGTGGGAACTGAACAGCTTTTCCCAGACCGACTTGCAAAGCGCCTTGACCGAAGTCCGCGACCTCAGCGAATTGTACATCGACGGCATGGTGACCCCCATGCGCATCACGCTGAATGAGGACCGCTCGTACGCCGTCAGCCTTGAAAAGGGCCGCAACTACTTCGGCGACATGGGAACCTGGGGCTTGGACGACGAAGAGCACCCCACCTTCCTGATCCTTCACACCATGGACGACATGGGCATGGTGACGGACACCCTCCAGTACAACCTTGGCGCCGTCGTCCGTCCGCACGATTCAATCTTGGACATTGTGTACGACCGTCCATGCGACGGAGACCCCGTCTTGGCATACACCTTCAGCTTTACACGACAGTCATGAAGACATTGAACATTTCCTCACTCGCCCGCGCCTTTTGGAGTCTTGGCTTGGGCTGTGCGCTCGCCTCGGTGGGATATGGTCAAGCTGTGACCGTGACCCCAAGCCCGACGGCCCTTCAAGAAGAAGTGACCTTGACCATCGACGTCAGCAAGAGCGAAGAACATGGCCTCAAGACGATCTTGGAGGCCAACCCAGATTTGCCCGTGTACATCTGGACATGGACCCCAAGCGACCCCGTGGGGACCAACGGTTCTTGGAACAACAGCTCCGACGGATGTCTCTTGACCCACCAAGGTGGGTTGAAGTACTCGTTGACCTTCGTGCCAGCCGAGTTCTATACCAACCCCAGCGGACTGTACAGCCAGGGCATCTCGTGTTTGGCCAAGCTGAAGGACGGTGCACCCTACCCCGGATTTGAAGACTTCGGAGAAGCCAAAACCGAGGACTTCAACGTGGGCATTTTGCCCAAGCTGTGTGAAGACCAAATGTGCATCTTCCCCGAAACGCGGCGGGCCAGCGACTTCGTGAGTATCACGTACAACACCAACCTGGACACGGCCCTGAACGTGCAAGAAGGCGAAGACGTGTACCTCCAACTGCGCGCGCGCGGCACCGACGGCCAGTTTTACACACTCGCCGAAGACGACCAGGTGACCAACACCCCTGAGCTCAAGATGACCCCGGTCGAAGACAAGCCAGGCTTCTACCGGTTCATCGTGCTTCCCGAAGAGTTCTTCGGGGCCTTGATGCCCGAGGGATTGGGCATCTTGACCATGGTGGCCTTCCCCACCAAGGCAGGGTTCGAGTACGCCCCGGACACCACCCCATGGGACGGGCTGTACTACGAGACCAACATTCCGTTGCTGGATTGCGAATGACCTGAACATGACAACACGAATCATCATTCCAAAGGCTGTGGCTTGCGCCATGGCCTTTGTTGCTTTTTGGGGTTGTGCCCCACAGACCACCCCATCCGACGTGAATTGGGGGCCCACCATGCCGATGCGTGCAGGGGCCTCGGAAACCGCCCTCCTGCTCCAAGATTGGCTGATGCCAGGGCAAGACGCGGGCGCCGTGGTGTACCACCCTGAGCCGGGCGTCAACCTTGACCTCGAGGTGAACGACGGAGGCGCGGCCTTGCCTTCTCCTCCGTCAAGTGGCTTGGGACACGTCGCCATCCAGGTCGGAGAAACTTCCCTTGACGTGCCAGTCCTTGGCAAGGGCGAGCGCGCCATGCAGGCGGTGTTCGTGCCCTCGGAAGACCAACTTCCCCAGCACGTGCAATTCGTGGGCGACGCCACAGGATGGACGCCCCAAGACGCCACGTTGCAGGAGGACGGACGCTGGACGTACGACTTGGTGCTCTTGCCCGGAAGCCACCCTTACCAGTGGGTGGTCGATGGCGAATGGCAACTTGATGCCCACAACCCCATCACCATGTCCAACGGCATGGGCGGGCAAAATTCGGCCTTGGTGGTCGACACCCCTGTGGCGCCGGGACTGAGTGCAAAAGGCCTGGATTCCAAGGTGTTCTTGTCGACGGACGGTCCTGCCACTTTGCTCGTGATGATGGACAACGACGTGGTGCATTTCGGGAACCATGACGATGCTGTGGTGCTCCCCTTGTCTCTTGAAGGAGACGCGGTGGGACGACGGCACCTCCGGGCGTGGGCAGCCCACGACGGGGGCATTTCCCAGGACCTCCTCCTTCCGATCGAAGGCAACGAAGTGGTCACAGAAGTCGGCCAATTGGACAGATCCGACTGGCACGCCGCCACCATGTATTTCCTGATGGTGGATCGGTTTGTCGACGGCGAGTCAAGCAACAACGAACCTGTCGAGGACGCGGCCATCCGGCCTGAAGCCAACCACCAGGGCGGCGACTTGCAAGGCGTTGAGCAACGCTTGCGCTCCGGCTACTTTCAAAATTTGGGGCTGAACACGATATGGATCTCGCCCGTGACCCAAAACGCAGAAGGAGCTTGGGGACTGTGGCAAGACAGCGCCCGCACCGACGTCACCAGCAAATTCAGCGGGTACCACGGCTATTGGCCCGTGAGCTGCACCCAAGTGGATCGGCGGTTTGGCTCCCAAGGCGCGCTGGAAGCCCTCACGGAGAGCGCCCATGAACGGGGGATGAACGTGGTCTTGGACTACGTGGCCAACCACGTCCACGAAGAACACCCGTTGATGGACGCCCATCCCGACTGGACCACCGACCTCTACCTCCCGGACGGCACCATGAACACCGAGAAGTGGGACGAGCACAGGCTCACCACGTGGTTCGACACATTCATGCCCACGCTGGACCTGGAGCGGGACGAGGTCAGCGAGGTGATGAGCGACAGCGCCGCTTGGTGGGCCCACCACAGCGGCATCGATGGATTCCGTCACGACGCGACCAAACACATCCCGGAATCGTTTTGGAGGAAGCTCACCCAAAAGTTGAAAAAGGCCCGACAGCAGAACGGGAAGCGGATGTTCCAGATTGGCGAGACGTACGGCAGTCCCGACCTCATCGGGAGCTACCTCTCTTCAGGCATGATCGACGCCCAGTTCGACTTCAACCTCTACGACAAGATGGTGGGGGCGATCGCGTTTGACAACGGCAGCTGGGAGGATTTGGTCCAAACCAACCGCGAAAGTCTCCGGGCCTACGGCGCACACCACCTCATGGGCAACATCACAGGCAACCAAGACCGGCCGCGTTTCACGTCCCTCGCGGACGGCAGCCTCGACCCGCAAGAGGACACCAAATTCCAGGGCTGGACGCAGAACATTGAACACAACGGCGACGAGGGCTACGCCAAAATGCGCTTGCTGATGTCGTACCTGATGTCCGTGCCTGGCATCCCATGTGTGTACTACGGCGACGAAATCGCCGACGTGGGCGGCAACGACCCCGACAACCGCAGGATGATGCGGTTCGACGGCTTGAACGAGCAAGAACTGCGCACACGGGACTGGACTTCCACTTGGGCCAAGCTTCGCACCAGCCACATGGCCTTGTTGTATGGCACCACAAAATTCACCTTGCTGAATCCTGAGGTCCTGCTTGTCACCCGAACCTACCTGGACCAACAAGTGCACGTGGCCATGAACCGAAGCGGCGTCTCCCAGCCTCTGGACCTCAGGTCGCTTGCACCAGAAGATGGCCAAGAAGCCCCTGCCCTCGTGTACCTTGCAGGGCAAGAATCCACCACCGCGCTTGAACCTTACGGCGCGGTCGCATTTGAAATTGACACGCACTGACCCCTTCGCCATGAACCTATTGAAACCCACAGCTCTGACGGCCCTTCTCATGGGCTTGGCTTTTGTGCCCTGCAAACTTTCAGCCCAAACCACGTGGCAACTCGAAGAGACCACGCTGGTGGAATACGACTTGGCCACAGGCATCAGCATCCCTTGGGAGTTGCTCTGGGGACCGGACGACATGCTCTGGTGCACCACACGTTACGGCGACGTGTTGCACATCGACCCCGCCACCGGCGCGTACGACACGGTGTTGGAGTTGGACGTGTACGGAGGCAATGGCGAGCCTGGGCTATTGGGCATGGCCATGCACCCAGACTGGGAGAACACGCCGGAAGTGTTTTTGGTCTACACGGAAGGCAGTTGGATCGGTGGCACGTCTGAGCGGCTGAGCAAATTCACCTGGAATGGATCGGAGTTGGTGGACGAGCAAATCTTGCACAGCGTGGAAGCCGGAGGCATCCACAACGGCAGCCGCCTGTTGGTCCTCCCTGACAACACCTTGCTCATGACCACCGGCGACGTGGGCGACGGCGGCGTCAGCTCCCAAAGCGACAACTCAGACAACGGCAAAGTCCTCCGATTCAACTTGGACGGCAGCGTGCCGGCCAACAACCCCACCCCTGGCAGCCACGTGTGGAGCAAGGGTCACCGGAACGCCCAAGGCCTCTGCCTTGGCCCCAACGGTCTGGTCTACAGCTCTGAGCACGGCCAAAGCAATTGGGACGAATTCAACATCATTGAACCTGGGCGCAACTACGGATGGCCCAACGTCGAGGGGGAATGCAACACCAATGCAGAACAGGCGTTCTGCGAAGCGAACGACGTCATGGAACCCCTCATGACTTGGTCGCCATGTGCTGCCGTCAACGGCATCGAGTACTACGACCACGTGGGCATTCCTGAATGGCAAGGCTCCGTCTTGATGGCTGTGTTGGGGGGATTTGCCCTGAACGACAAGCGTTTGAGCGTGCTCCACATGAGTGAAGACGGCTTGACCATCGAAAGTGAAGACCAGTTCTTTTCCGAGTTCAACCAACGCGTTCGCGACGTTGCGGTCAACCCCTACACCGGCGCGGTCTACCTCGCCTTCAATGGACCGAGTTACCCGGGATCTGGCTTGAACGTGATCAAAGAATTTCGTCCGCAGTCTGCCGATCAGGTGGAGGACTGGAGCGACGACCGAGGCTTGGACATGTTCCCCAACCCCACGTCCTCCAGCGTGCGCCTGAACGTGGGTGCCGCGTGGAACCGTGCCGAGGCCAGTGTGTACGACGTGCAAGGCCAAGAAGTGTGGCGTGGGGTGCTGACGCCTGGCTTGACGTTGGACGTCACGTCTTGGAACCCTGGGACGTACTTCTTGGCGACCACCGACGACCAAGGGCACACGCTCTCGCGGACGTTGGTCGTGAAATGACCGCTTCCAAGTTCGTGAGCAGCAAAAGCGCGTTGACCTTGGTGGTCTGGGCCATGTCCTCGGTGTGCACTTTGGCTGCACCGCAGAAAGCACCAGAACCAGATACGTTGTGGCAGCGCTGGGTCATGCTGGATTCCGCCGCGGTGTCGGCCTATGCGCCTCTGCTGCCTTCGGAGCAAATCACCCTCAGCTTGTGGACGGCGGACAGCGCACTCACGACAGGGTTTGGAAGCCCCGATGTGGCCAACGCGCTGAACGCGATTCCAGGGGTGTTGATGGAGACCCGCGGTCTCGGGGGAAGCCGGAGACTCAGCATTCGAGGGTCTTCGCTTCGGAGCCCGTTCGCGGTTAGAAACACCATGCTCTTCGTGCATGGCTTCTGCCTGACCGAGGCGGACGGCACCAGCCCAGTGGAGTGGCTCGAGCCAAGCTGGTCGTCCCCGCTTCGTGTGGTCTCAGGGCCGGCCGCCACCTCATTTGGAGGTGCGTACGGCGGCGCCATCCTCATTGAACCAGGTGTGACGTCTGGATTCTCGCAGGTGCGGACGTCCTTCGGAACCACTGGACGTCCAGGCGGCCTGCAATCCCACACCAGCGGGCAAGTCGCTGGGGACGTCTGGGAAGCGCGTTTGGCCCATGCCCAAAACACAGGCTTCCGCACGTGGGAAGGCAACGAACGTTGGCAGGCTGAACTGTCTCGTCGTTGGCAAAATGACAAGGCCTTCCACCACACCTGGCTTGCGGTCCTCAACGCGTCTTGGGACCTTCCTGGATCGGTGGACAGCCTCACGGCAGCCGAAACACCTGAGTTTGCTCCCGGCGACAACTTCAACGCCCACGTTCAACGGCGGCGTGCATTGTGGGGCCATCATGTTAGAGCCCACGATGTCCCTGCACTTGGGACGCGCAGCACCGTCGACGTGTGGGCCTTGTTGCGGCTGACCGACAAAATCAACCCATTTGGCACGTCGCCGTTTTTCAACGGATACAAGCAAGAATCAGGTTCGGGTGCCAGCCTGCGCATCCGCCAACGGTGGGCGGCTGTCAAGCGTCCCTCGTGGAACCTTCAGGCCGAATGGAGCGCCATGGCGACCGTTGACCAAGGCCGTTTTGGACTTTGGGACGACCCGCAACTGGCCGCGTTGAGTCCACAGAGGTACGACTTGACTGTGCAAGGTTGGCAGGCGCAATGGACCCCGGCCGTGGCCATGAGTCACCACAACGGGTGGCGCATGGAAGCCAGCCTTGCGGCATCTGCAAGGGTCAGGACGGCAGAAGGCACGGCGTCTGACACCGCGTACAGCGCCCCATTCAATGTGGCAGAATGGTTGCCCAGGGTCGGAATCTCGAAAACATTGGGCCCCAAGCTTTCGTTGTTCACCCAAGCAAGCACGGGCTACAGCGATCCGACCAACTTTGAGACCCTGCCGTTTGAAGACGGGGCAAACGCATCGGCCACGCTGATGTCCGAACGGGCACGCTCCATCGAATTGGGTCTGCGTCGTCCGGGCTTGGAGTGTGTGCTGTATCACCAGAATGTGCAGGACCCCATCGTGGAACAAGTGGACAGCCTCGGAATCTCGACATTCGTCAACGCCGATGCGCCGCTGCAGATGCAGGGCATCGAGACACGGGCCCTATGGCAAGGGGCCCATCATGCCCTGTCCGTGGCCGCCACGTGGCAGCGTCACCTTCTGAACGACAAAGGCCTGCCAGGATCTCCCCCATGGATGGCCAACCTTCAGTGGAGGTGGCAGCCTCGATGGGCCCGAACGTGGGCGGCGTACACCTTTATCCGGGGCCTGGGAGAAACCCCGCTGAACAACAGCAACACCGTGAGTCACCCGGCGTACTTGAACGCGAACCTCGAATTCAGCTGCAGCTTTCCAGGTCATGGCCTGTTGCTGACAATGGGATGCCGAAACCTTACCGACACGGCCTACTCCGGTTGGCATCAGGTCAATGCCTTCGGCGGCCGCTTTTACAACCCCGCACCACCAAGAACCTTCACCTTGGGCCTGACCTGGCGTCACCGCGGCTGATTCAACACCAGTCAGAGGTCGATCACAACTTCCACGCGTCGGTTCGCCGACCGCCCTTCCTCTGTGGTGTTGTCTGCCACGGGCATAGAGTCGCCGAGGCCCAAGACGTCCACCCTGGACGTGTCAACCCCTTTGGCTTCCAGAAACACCCGAACGGCCTCTGCCCGTTCCAAGCTCAGCGCCTGGTTGCTTGACGAGCTTCCCACATTGTCGGTGTGCCCTTCCACCCGCACCCGCACTTCTGGATGCGCCAGCATCCACGAAGCCAAGCGCTCACAACCGCCTTGGTACGAGGACCGCAACAACGACTTGCCTGTCTCAAACTGGATGGCCTCCAAGGTGAACATGACCCCGTCCGCAATGGGGGCCAATCGAATCTCCACATCGCCACTGGAAGCGTTGGCACCAGCCATGCCCTGGCTGTACGACTCCACCTTGAACACAAACCCTTGGGCCGAAACTTCAAAGGTGTAATCCCCCTCTTCAGGCAACGGAATGCCGAAGCCCTGGCCCGCCGTCGATTCCACACGCGCGACGCGCGCCCCGGTCTGGGCATTCACCAGCACGACCTCGGCCGTCAGAGGCTGGCCAGAGACGTCGTCCACGACCCCGCCTGACAACAGGCTGACTTCGATGGGCTTCACCTCCTCGTGCAAGGGGATTTGCCACAGGTCCAAATGGTCTGAACCTCGGGTCGTGGCGAAATAAGCCAATTGCCCGTCTGGACTGACCATCAAACTGTTGTCCCTGCCGTGGCTGTTGATGCCCGGCCCGAGGTTCTTGGGCTCACCCCAAGAGCCGTCCGCTTGAAGGCGCGACACGAACACGTCGAGTTGTCCAAACCCTGGATGGCCGTCGCTGCTGAAATAAAGGGTTTGACCGTCCGGATGCAAAAACGGGCTTTCCTCGGTGTAAGGTGTGTTCACCAAGCCGGGGAGCGGCTCCGGCTGGGACCACCCTCCTGAGGCCATGCGACGACACATCACCAAATCGGAAGGCTTGTTCCTCCCTCGGGAAGATTGGGCGAAGACCAGGGTTTGTCCATCCGCACTCACGGAAGGTTGGCTTTCCCACCCCGCGCTGTTGGGGGCGCCTAAATTTCTGCCCACACCCCATTCTCCTTTGGACGGGTTCCATGTCGTCTCGAACAAATCGCACGACCCCTTTCCCCTGCGCCGTCCGTAGCCGTCTCGTGGGCTTGTACACGCGGTGAAAATCATGGTCATGCCGTCGCCTGTCCACGTCGGAGCGCCCTCGTTTTGTCGGGTGTTCACCCCGCGAAGGAGGACCGGTGGAGACCACTCTCCTGCCTCGTTCATGGACGACTGGAAAAAATCCTCCCCACCCACAGTTTGCTGCAACCCTCGGCCCGCCCTGGTCAAGATCATGTGCCGCCCATCCAAACTCAAAGCGCCGTAGTACTCGTCCGCGACGGTGTTGATGGCACCTGGCATCGGGACCGACTGCATGGGCTCGTGGTCTGAGGCTTGCGACGCGGTGGAGAATTCCAACCCTGCACGGACCCAAGCTTCGGTCCGGGCCATGTCTGCAGACAACAGTTCCACACCGAGCTTGTCAAATTCCTGGAGCACCTCCAAACCCGACGCATAGGCCCCGCGTTCCCATTCAAATTGAGCCAAATGAATCCACCCCGCGGGAAAGCGGTCCGGACCGAGGTCGAGGGCCCGTTTCATGGTCTCCCCAAAGGCCGGAGATCCCTGGTCGCGCAAGATTTGGGCCTTCAAAAACCACGCATCGACAAAGCCTGGGGCCTTCTCAATGGCCCGGTTGACCCGTTCCAATGCCAAGTCCGGTGCCTGAAAACGGTACGCATCCAAGGCGGCATCGTAGGCTTTGCGCGCGGACCTGCCGGGATCTTGCGGGGGGAGCAAATACATCGATTGTGCTTGCCCCTTCGGAGAGGGAATCCACATGCACGCCAACAACGCCAGGCTCAGCCATTTCATGAGGTTAAATTCAGGCAAAAGGCCCGACATCTGACGTGGCTTTGTCAGAACTTCACAGGCGTGGAAATTGCGTTGCTCTCGGACACCCATGGCCACATGGACGACCGCATTCTTCAACACGTGGAAGGATGCGATGAAGTTTGGCATGCGGGGGACATTGGGACGCTCGAAGTCACCGATGCCTTGAAAGAGGTGGCGCCCGTGCGTGCGGTGTTTGGCAACATCGACGGCCAAGCCATTCGCTCGGAATGGCCTGAGCACGCCAGGTTCACCGCCGGCGGGGCCCAGGTTTGGATGACGCACATTGGTGGGCGTCCCCCGAAGTACGCCAAAGACATCCATCCGCAACTCACCCTTGAACGGCCCGACTTGTTCGTGTGCGGCCACAGCCACATTTTGTTGGTCAAGCCGCTGTCAAGCTGGGGCGGATTGCACTTGAATCCAGGTGCGGCGGGCGTTTCAGGGTTTCACAAGGTACGAACCATGTTGAAGTTCACCTTGAGCCAAGGCCAAATCGGCGACCTGCGCGTCGTGGAGTGGGAACGCAAGCGTGGATGAACAGGGAAGAATAGTGCCTTCAACCCAGACCAAGTAGAGGTCACCCTGTGTATCTTTGAGGACAACCGGTGCCAACCTGGCGCCGTCGAAGCCCAGCGCTTCTCCCCCTTTTGAATAACGTAAGAGATGTTTGACATCATCGAATTGAACGGCAAGAAAGTTGCCGAACTGCGACAAATCGCAGGCAAGCTCGGAATCACCCGGCTCGACAAACTGAAAAAACAGGACTTGGTGTACAGCATTTTGGACGCACAAGCGGCCCAACCTGCAGACAAGTCCGACAAGAAATCCGCCCCCAAAGGCCGCGCGAAATCCGCCAAACCGAACGACGACGGCGCTGAATCCCCCAAGGAGGACAAGCCCACACGCTCGCGTTCTCGAAAGCCCCGAGGAGAACAGGGCAAAGACGAGGACAAGAAAGAAGCACACACGCCTGAATCCGAGTCCAATGACAACAAGGAAAACAAGGACAAAGACGGAGGCAAGCGTGAAGATGGCCGTCGGCAAGGCGAAAGCATGCGGGAGCGCCGCGACCGCCGCCGCAAAGAATCCCAAGAGGGAGGCCAGTCCAACGACAACAAGGACAACAAGGAAGGCCAGGGCCGCAACGGCCGCGGAGAACGCGGAGAACGCAACGACCGCGGCGGACGCAACCGCAACGACCGCGACCGCAATCGGAACGACCGAGGAGATCGGAACGACCGCAACGACCGCGACCGCAACCGGAACAACCGGAACCGCCGCGATCCCTTCATCTCCGAGCCTGAAGAACACGGCTTCGATTTCGACGGCATCGTCCAAACCGAGGGCGTGGTGGAAGTCCAACCCGAGGGACATGCGTTCTTGCGGTCTGCCGACTACAACTACTTGAATTCTCCCGACGACGTGTACGTCTCTGGAAAGCAGCTCAAGCAGTTTGGCCTTCAAACTGGCGACACGGTGGTGGCCGACATCCGCCCGCCACGGATCGGCGAGAAGTACTACCCCTTGATTGGCGTCAAAAGCGTCAACGGCCGAAGCCCAGAATGGATTCGCAACCGCGTGCCTTTCAAATTCTTGACGCCGTTGTTCCCGCAGGAGCGCTTCAAGCTCAGCACTTCGCGTGGCACCGTGAGTACGCGCCTGATGGATTTGTTTGCCCCCATCGGAAAAGGGCAACGCGGCATGATTGTGTCGCAGCCCAAAACAGGAAAGACCACCTTGTTGAAGGACGTGGCCAACGCCATCAGCCTGAACCACCCCGAGGTGTACCTCATCATCTTGTTGATCGACGAGCGTCCTGAAGAGGTGACGGACATGAAGCGCAGCGTGAACGCAGAGGTCATTGCCTCCACGTTTGACGAGCCGGCGGACCGCCACGTGCGCATCGCGAATTTGGTCTTGGAGAAGGCCAAGCGAATGGTGGAATGCGGCCACGATGTCTGCATCCTGCTCGACTCGATCACACGCTTGGCAAGGGCCTACAACACAGTGTCCCCGTCTTCAGGAAAGATCCTGTCCGGCGGTGTGGAAGCGAATGCCCTCCAAAAGCCCAAGCGCTTCTTCGGGGCGGCCCGCAACATCGAAAATGGCGGATCGCTCTCCATCATCGCCACCGCCCTCACCGAGACAGGGTCGAAGATGGACGAGGTGATTTTCGAGGAATTCAAGGGCACGGGCAACATGGAACTCCAGCTCGACCGCCGCATTTCCAACCGCCGCATCTACCCTGCCATCGACATCTTGGCCTCGGGCACACGGCGTGAAGACTTGCTCATGGACAAGAGCGACTTGCAACGCATCTGGATCCTGCGCAAGCACTTGGCCGACATGAACAGCGTCGAAGCCATGGAATTCGTAAAGGACCGCGTGGAAGGCTCTCGCAACAACGAGGACTTCTTGGCGAGCATGAACGGCTGATCTCATGCCACGCTCCGAGACGCTGGCCTCTTGCCTCGCCCTCATTGCAGGGTACGTCTTGTTCAAGGCGGTTTCCTCCGAATGGGTCTTGGCCGAGCGGGCTGTGGCCCTGGGCGGCATGTACCATTGGACCGCGCTTGTGACCTTGGTCGTCGGGTGGTCGGTGGCGATGGTCCGGCAAGGATGGAGCTCTGGCTCTTGGATTGGCGACGTAAAGTTGCTTCTGCAGCCGACCTTCACCTACGCCCTGTTGGCGACCGTGGCGGTGTACGGATGGAACCACGTGTGGGCGAAGGAATCCACCGAGCTTCGCAAATCCATCCGGATCGCCCAGGTGGAAGAGTTCACCAAGTCCGACGCTGCATTTGAACATTACTTGTTGACATTGCCGCTGGGACAGCGGGGCGACATGCCGGACCGGGAAACCGTGCGTGCGCAAGCGATTTCACAGGTCGAGTGGATGATGTCCGGAGGGGTCACGTTTGCACTTTCCTTGTTGATGTACATTTTTGCAGCAGCCCTTCTTTCTGCGGTGGCTTCGCTGTTGCTGCATCAGATTTGGGGAATCCGACCGTTCCAAGGATGACAACCCGCACACACATGGCCCCCGTCAGAAACATCCTCGTCCTGCTGTCCTTTGTGGCTTGCTCACTGACCGTGCATGCCCAGGGTGTGGGTCGAAAGAACCTGCCGAACTTCGACAACCGCCCCTACCACTTTGGGTTCATGTTGTCGGCGAACCGCAGCGATTTCAACTTCGCCATGGCCGACAGCTTGGCCGACGATGTGCGTGGTATTTCCAACTTGCCTCAAGCTGGATTCAACATGCACTTGATGGCGTCCTACACGCTGAGCCGACACATGCGCTTGCGTTTCGAGCCGGGGTTGAGCTTCCAAGACCGTGCGCTGAATTACCGATTTGCAGGGCAAGCGGATGTGGTGCGCCGGACCGAGGCGGTCAATTTGGACATCCCGTTGCTGCTCAAGTACCGCACCGACCGGCTGGACAATTTTGCGGCGTACGCCCTGTTTGGGGTGAAGTACATGCGTGACTTTCAATCCCAAGAAAACGTCAACCAGCAGCTGCAATCGGACAACATTTTGCGGCTGCAATCTGGGAACTTCGCGGCCGACCTTGGGGCGGGCATCGATCTGTTCTTGCCCTTTTTCAAGCTCTCCATCCAAGCCAAGACGGAACAAGGTCTCGTCAACGTCCTCATTCCTGACGACAGCAACTACGCCAACCCTCTGGAATTCCTGCGTTCGCGCAGCTTTGTGTTGTCCTTCTGTTTTGAAGGATGAACGCCGGAAACAAGGACACCTACCTCACGTTGGAAGGGCCTTGCGAAGGGCTGTTCAAATCCAAAGGCAGCAAGCACTTCGGGTACGGGTTTCCCATCCACACTGAAGCGGAGGTCAAAGGTCATCTCGAAGCCATCCGAAAATCCCACCACGCAGCTCGGCACGTCGCCTACGCATGGATGATTGGGTTCAACGGCGACCACTTCAGGTCCAGCGACGACGGCGAGCCTAGCAACAGCGCAGGACCGCCCATCCTGGGGGTGATTCGGTCGCACGACCTGACCAACGTCATGTTCGCGGTTGTCCGCTACTTCGGGGGCGTCAAACTTGGCGTGGGCGGGCTGATTGAAGCGTACCGAGAAGGTGCCGCCGACGCCCTGGCCCACGGACACATCGTGGAACGCATCCGGACCCAGCGTGTGCGCGTGGCCTTTGCTTACGAGCACATGGGGGTGGTCATGGGGTTGCTGAAGCGGGCTGGCCTGTCGCCGGCCACCACGGACTTCAACATGACTTGTTCGCTCGACGTGGACGTGCGGTTGAACGACCTCGAAGCCTTCAAGCAGGCGGTCGCGCAGACCAGGGTCGCCGAGGCCAAAGACGTTTAAACCGCCGGCTTGGTCACCTTGTAAATCCAGCGCTCCTCCCCGAGGCTGTAACGCCTGAACCGCGCTTCGCCCAGCGCGTCCTTCATGTCGACCACCTCCACCTCGAATCCTGCTTCCTTCAACCGCTTGGGGTAGTCTTCGTGGCCGTACAAACGTACGTGGTCTTGTTGCCAGTAGAGGCGCTCCCGTTCCATGGGGTCTGTTACGTTGGGGTCTTCGGCCGTGTCCCCGTCTTCGTAGTTCACGGGCACCTGCAAAATGCCCCAGCCACCAGGCTTCATGACCCGGCAAAACTCCTTGAGCACCTGTCGGTCGTCCTCCACATGCTCCAACAAATGGTTCGCCATCAACACGTCGAAGGTGTTGTCGTCAAAGGGGATGTCGTGGCAATCGAAATGGTGGTCGGCCCAAGGGCTGTTCAAATCCGCAGTGATGTACTCCAACGACGTCTGGTCCTTGAACCGCTTCAAAAAGCAGTATTCCGGCGCGAGGTGAAGCATCTTCCCCTGCGTGGTGAAGAACGAGGTCGACCCTTTCAAATAGGCCCACACAGCCCGGTGGCGTTCCAGGCTCAGGGAATGCGGAGCCAAGGCGTTGGCGCGGCTTCGCACGCGTCCGTAGGGCAACATCTTCCGGTACGATTTGCCAACGATGGGGTCTTCCAGGGTGTTGCCCGCATACGACCACGCCACGCTCTGCAACGCCAAATGCGCCCCGCGTTGCAACACTGTGCGAGGCACCCACCTCGTCAACACACTGACCCATCCCATGGGCGAAAAATAAGGCGGGACCTCTCGGCCCCGCCTTTTCAACTCAAGTCAATCTCACGGTCACTTGACCACGAGGGTTTGGTGTTGCGCCTGGCCTTCGCGGACCACACGCAAGGTGTACCAACCGGCGGGCCAGTTCACCTGACAGTCACCGGTCCACGCTCCCTCGAACACCACACGACCCTGGACGTCCACCACGGTTATGGGGGTGCCGCTTGCCAAGCCGCGCACAGCGAGCACGTCGCCTCGGTTCACCGGGTTGGGTCCCACGGTCCAAGCGCCGTTCTCCTGTTCCGCCAACGACGAGGTGCCTTCCACGGTGATGGTGGTGGGCACGCGGTCTGAAGCGCACTCCACTGGGAGAGGCTCCGCTTGCCACGCGTAGAAGAAGTAGTAGTACTGCAAGCTTGGCCCTGCCGTGCTGTTGGTCACGGTCAAAAGGTCTCCCACCTCGTAGGGGTAGTTCAAGTCCGAGTCCGTCCCTTCGCGCCACAGCTGCGGGTCGTTCGTGGTGCAACGGAGTCCGTAGTTGGCCCCAGGTTCAATGTCCCAGCCCAACTCCAACACAAACGTGCCGTCCGTGACGTTTTGGGTGGTGCTTTCCAGAACCATTCCGAATTCGTTGATCAACTCGAACGACCGCTCGTACGTGCCGTTGGCGTAGAGGGTGACGCTGTTCAAGCGAATGTCCTCGTGCACGTCAAATTCGAGCCATCGTTGGCTGTTGGTGTGGTACGCCCCACCTGGTTGGTTCTGGAGTTCTCCGCCAATTTGGGTTTCCCCTGCGTTCACGCGGACATCCTCCGCCCAGTAAGTCACCGTCGCGTCGACCATCGGGCTGAAATCGTTGCCCGTGGCCACCGCGTTGCCACCCATGGCCGCGTCGTACCAAGTGATGTTTTCTCCTGTCGCGTTCAAGTCGACCGAGGCTGGTGCGGGAATGGTTTGGGCTGGGGTGACAGTTGGGTTTTCCAACGGCGCGTCGTACACCTCCACAAACAACGTATCAGAGACTCCGTCGTTGCCGCAGATGTCCACGCTGTATACGGCATACGCGCCGGACGTCGTGACTTCAATGCTTTGGCTTTCTTCTCCGGTGGACCAAATGAAGTTGTCCGCGTTGGACGCCGTCAAGGTCAACATGCCTCCGTCGCACAAGTTGACGTCGCCGTCCACGGCGATGGTCGGCACGTTGCCCACAATTTCAGTGACTGTGAGCAGGTTGCTGAAGCCTGCACAACCTGCGTCGTCGTAAACGAGCACGGAGTACGCGCCGCCTGCGGACACCTCGGTCGTTGGCGTCTCCGCCCCGTTGGACCACTCGTAAGAAGCGAAGCCCTCCGGCGCAGTCAACGTCACCGATTCGCCTGGGCAGAAGCCCTCTGCACTGGCCGTCGCAGTCACGTCCACCGTGCAAGGCACTTCAAGGACGTTGTGGTACTGGTCAATCGCAGGGTTGTCAATCACCGTTTCCAACCCGCTTGGCCACTTGACGGTGGCTTGCGTCACGGTCTCGTGCTGCCCCAGGCCGAAACGGCATGCGAACGTGCAAGTGATGCCGTAGCTCTCGCCTCCGCGAACTTCACGCACCATGGTGCCGAAGTCTCCGGTCAACTCCACCTTGGCGCCCACGGCGTCGATGTTGCTTTCAAAACCTTCCAAATCGAAGGCAATCCAGTGGTTGTCGTTGCCGTCGTTCACCCAAAGGATGTCCGGGTTTCCGTTGTCGGGGCTCACGTAGCTGTTGCCGTAGCTGGCGTAGACGTCCAATTGGCCGTCGCGGTTCACGTCGCCCGACGCGAAGCTGTGCATGGTGTCGTTCCATGGGAACACGTTGGGCACCTCGGTGAACGTCATGTCGCCGTTGTTGCGGAAGAACCCGTCCGCACCGCCTGTGTAAATGAGGTCGACGAACCCGTCGTTGTCGAAGTCGTCCATCTTGGCCTGCAAGAAGAACCCTGTGACCTCCAATCCGCTGCCCGCGGTGATGTTGGTGAAATGGCCAGTGCCATCGTTCTCCAACAACTGAATGGTCGAGCTGTGGTTGGTCGCCAAGCAATCGAAATCGCCGTCGTTGTCAATGTCCGCAAAGTCTGTGGTCCAGCTCTGCTCGTACAACACCAAACCGCGCTCCAACGCTTCTTCAGTCCAACCGCCGTTGCCGTCGTTCACCCAGAGTTGGTTGATGCGACGCGGATCTTGAGGGTCATTCACAAACTGGCGGCACTTGGCGATGAACAAGTCGATGTCACCATCGCTGTCGAAGTCCGTCCACACCGTGCCGTAGTTGCCGCTGTGGTCGTTGCCAGGGTAGTCTTGCAGGTCGTAGTCAGTCAAGTCGATGAACTGGGGTGCGGGCGACAAAGTGCCGTCCTCGTTGCCCTGCCACATGCGGCTCAGCGCGTCGTCGTGGCAGCCAAACACGTCGAGGACCCCGTCGTTGTCGATGTCCACCCAGTTGCACGCCTGCATGAACATGCTGCCGTCGGCCAGTTCCAACGTGTTGGACACGCCTGGTGCGGTGATGTGCTGGACGTGCACCCCGTCGTAGGAGCCGCCCGAGAACACGTCCTTGTGGCCGTCGTTGTCAAAATCCGCGACGCACATGCCCCACTGGCTGTTGTTGCTCACCTGTCCCAAGTTGTAATCGACGAATCCGCCTTCAGGGGTTTGGTACAGCGTGTGAAGCGTGTTGCTCTGGTCCAAGACGATCAGGTCGTCGTAGCCGTCGCCGTCCATGTCCGCAAATCCAACGCACCCGCCGCTGTTGTACGTGTCTGGCAGCAAGTTGCTGGCGTTGGTGAAGGTTTGGGCTTGGGCCACCGAGGCGGTCATCGCCAAGGCTAGGAGCCATGCGCCGTGTCGTGTAAATGTGCTCATGGGTGCAGGTTTCATTTCTGGAGTGGTTCGGCAAGTTAACACGGCATACGACCCGGAAGTTGCATCTGTTGGCCGATTGTACTTTTGCGGCCATGGTCCTGGGACACAAAGCGGCATTTCACACGCTAGGCTGCAAGCTCAACTTCAGCGAGACGAGCACGTTGGCAAGGCAACTGGCCGAGGCAGGATACGCGCGTGTTCACATTGACGACGCCCCAGACGTGGTGGTCATCAACACATGCAGCGTCACAGACCACGCCGACGCCAAGTGCCGAAACGCAGTCCGCCGTGCCATGCAAAGCAACCCGGAGGCCTACGTGGTGGTGGTGGGATGCTACGCGCAACTGAAGCCTGCCGAAATCGCAAACATCGACGGGGTTGACCTGGTGCTCGGTGCAGGCGAGAAATTCAATTTGGCGGACCACCTGGCATTGGCCACCAAAGGGGATGAAGCGAAAGCCATTGCCGGAGAAATCAAGGAAGTGCGCGATTTCATCCCTGGCTTTTCGAGCGGGGACCGAACCAGGACATTCCTGAAGGTTCAAGACGGTTGCAACTATTTCTGCGCGTTCTGCACCATCCCGTTGGCCCGTGGGCGATCAAGAAGCGCCAACGTGGCAGACACCGTGGCCCAAGCGCGCAAAGCCGTCGAAGCCGGAGCGAAGGAAATTGTCCTGACCGGCGTGAACATCGGAGACTTCGGCACAGCACACGGCGAAAGCCTGCTGGATTTGGCCAAGGCGCTGGACCGCCTCGACGGGGTGGAACGTTTCCGCATCTCCTCCATCGAACCCAATTTGTTGGAAGACGACCTCATTGACTTTGTGGCTGCGTCTCGGAAATTCCAGCCCCATTTCCACATTCCCTTGCAATCGGGCTCCGACGACGTGCTGGCCGCGATGCGAAGGCGCTACCGCACAGAGTTGTACGCCAGCCGCATCCGACGCATCCGCGAGAAGATGCCCCATGCGAGCATCGGCGTCGACGTCATCGTGGGCTTTCCTGGAGAAACGGATGCGTTGTTCATGGAGACGGTGAACTTCATCAAGTCCCTCGACATCAGCTACCTGCACGTGTTCACCTACAGCGAGCGCCCCAACACAACGGCACTCCGAATCGACGACGTCGTGCCTGTTCCCGTCCGAAAGGAACGCAACAAGACGCTGAGAAACGTGAGCTTGAAAGCGCAACGCGCCCACTACGAATCGCACCTCGACAACGTGTTGCCGGTGCTGTTTGAAGAGGCGGAAGAGGACGGATTGCGCATGGGGTACACCCCCAATTACATTCGGGTGGCGGTGCCGTCCGCTGAGGTTCAAGGCAACGTGATTCGGACCGTGAGGTTGGAACGCATTGACCCCATGGGATGGGTGCACGGCAGCCTGGCCTGATGTAGCTTCGCCCGCATGTACCCCAACCTGTATTTCGCCTTCCTCGACCTGTTGGGTTGGGATTTGCCTGCCCTCAAATTGATCAACAGCTTCGGATTTTTCGTGGCGTTGGCGTTTGTCGTGGCGCATGCCTTGTTGCGGACGGAACTCAAGCGCATGACCGCGCTGGGGCACTTCGCGCCTTCGTCGAAGACAGAGCGCATCGGAGAAGCCCCGCACCCCGTGGACTTGGGGATGCAAGCCTTGATGGGCTTTCTGCTGGGGTGGAAGGTCCTGTACCTCGTGGTGAACGCGGGCGATTTGTTCCAAGGCGGGGGGCTGCCTCAAGCCCACCTTTTCAGCACAGAGGGCAACGTGGTTTGGGGGGTGTTGGGTGCGTTGACTTTGACAGGATGGAGGTACTGGGAAGTGCAGCAGGCCAGGTTGCCTGAACCCAAAACCGTCGCCGTTGAAGTGCCGCCTCACGAACATGTCGGAGGCGTCACGGCCGCCGCCGCCATTGGGGGCATTGCCGGTGCCAAGCTGTTTCACTTGTTGGAGTACCCCGATGAATTCGTGGCCTTTCTACAGGCGCCCAGCTTGAACGCCTTCCTGGGTGGACTCACCATTTACGGCGGCTTGATCGTCGGAGGCCTGTCGGTGTACGTGTACGCCCGACGTCACAACCTCAACTTCTTGAAGCTCGCAGACGGCACGGCACCTGGGCTGTTGCTCGCCTACGGCATTGGGCGCATCGGATGTCAAGTGAGTGGCGATGGCGATTGGGGCATTCCCAACCCCAACCCCAAACCAGGATGGCTGTCCTGGGCGCCAGATTGGGTGTGGTCGTACGCCTACCCCAACAACGTCAACGGCGTCTACGGCCCCAGGTCGGCAGGCTACACAGGCAAGCTCATCGACCCCAACGTCCATCCGTTCCCTGCATTCGAGGGGTACGGGACCTACCTCGACCCCGCCGTGTTCCCCACCCCGATCTACGAAACCACGGCCGCGGCCCTGGGCTTTGCCTTGCTTTGGGCCATGCGAACCAAATGGGCCAAGCCGGGCCAAATTTTTGCCGTCTACCTGATGTTCAACGGGTTTGAACGATTTTGGATCGAGAAAATTCGTGTGAACACCACATTTGACCTTGTGGGCATCACCATGACCCAAGCGGAGCTCATTTCGGTGTGCACGTTCCTCTCGGGGATTGCCCTTTGGGCCTGGACGACCAAGCGCAACTGACGCACGGCGTCAAGAATTGGGCGAGAATGTCAGGCAGACGCCGTTGATGCAGTAACGTGTCCCGGTGGCTGTGGGGCCGTCGGGGAACACATGCCCCAGGTGGCTGTCGCACCCTGAGCACCGCACCTCCACCCGGACCATGCCGTGCGAGCGGTCGACCACTTTCACAATGTTCGCCGCTTCCTCTTCGCGGTCAAAACTGGGCCAACCGCATCCCGCGTCAAATTTCGAATCTGATTCGAACAGGGTCTTGCCACACCCTCTGCACGCATAACGCCCCTCGCGCCATTCGGCGTTGAGCTCACTCGAGCCAGGGCGCTCCGTGCCGTTTTCGCGCAGAACTCGGTGCTCCTCTTCGGAGAGCGCCTCGCGCCACTCTGCGGGCGTGCGTGTCACGATCCTTTGGATTGGCCACCCCCCGGCTTGCCGCGCCGCTTGAAGTGGCGCTTGCCACCCTGCCCACCGCCGGAGGAAGACCCTCCTGATTTGCCACCGCCGTGGCGACGACCGCCTGAGTGACGTCCGCCGGCCCCCCGACCTCCGCCACCGCGACCGCCTCGGCCACCTCGGGTGCCTGCCGACTTGGGGTCGTACACAGGCGCGTCGCCCAAAGCTTTGGGCACCTCCAACTTGGGCACCTCCTTTTCAATGAGCTTCTCGATTTTCCCAAAGCGACGCATGTCGTCTGGGGTCACAAGGGTGATCGCCTCACCCTTGCGCTGGGCACGCGCGGTCCGGCCGATCCGGTGAACATAGTCCTCCTCGTTGGGGGGAACGTCGTAGTTGACCACGAGCTCAATGCTGTCGATGTCGATGCCTCGGGACACCACGTCGGTGGCCACCAGGATGGGCAACTTCTGCTGGCGGAAAGCCAACATCACTTCTTCGCGTTCCGACTGGTCGAGGTCGCTCGACATGCGTCCGCATTTGAGGCCAGCCTTGCGCAAGGCACGCACCACTTGCCCCACGGTGCGTTTGCGGGACGTGAAGACAATGCCACTTTTCACATTGCGCTCCTTCAAGACGTCCACAAGGACCGCATCTTTTTGGTGGTCAAACAAGGCGTACGCCCCTTGCTTTACGTTGGCGGCAGGCTTGCTCAACGCAAGCTGCACCGTGACGGGATCGTTCAGCAACTCGTGGGCCAGGTTCCGCATGCGGTCCGGCATGGTGGCCGAAAACAACAAGGTTTGGCGTTCCTTCCGGCAGTGCGAGGCGATTCGCATGATGTCCGCGTGGAAGCCCATGTCCAGCATGCGGTCGGCTTCGTCCAAAATGAGGACCTCGAGCGAAGACAGGTCCACGTACCCGAGCGTCAAGTGCGAGAGCATCCGTCCCGGCGTGACGATGACGATGTCGGCCCCTTCCGTCAACGCTTTCTTCTCTTGGGCAAACTCCTTGCCCGTGCCACCGCCGTAGATGGCCAGCGACGTGATGCCGGTGTAATAGGCAAAGCCCTCGGCAGCTTGGTCGATTTGGATCGCCAGCTCGCGCGTTGGCACCACGATCAAAGCCTTGACCTTGCCGTCGTTGGGGGTGTCCATGATTCGGTCCATGGTCGGCAGCAAAAACGCCGCCGTCTTTCCCGTGCCCGTCTGGGCGATGCCCAAAATGTCCTTGCGCTTCAAGGCGTGGGGAATGGCTTTTCCCTGGATGGGTGTCGCCGTTTCAAACCCCATCGACCACAAGCCGTCTTCAATGTCTGGGTGCAATTCGAGGTCGTCAAAACGAACCCTCTCTTCTGCGGCCTTTTGGCCTGCGTCTTCCGCGTGTTGTTCTTCCACGTCTCGAAGGTAGGGCGAATCGAAGGGGCATCCTGTAAGTTTGTGAGGAACCCTTTGTTCTTCAGGCCCATCTTCCTTAGCCTGCCTTCGACCTCTTGGAACTTTAACCTTGTCAGCGGGCGCTCGTGCGCCCCGATGGCCTGCGGCAGCACGATTGTGTTTCGCTCGCCCTGAGTCAACCTTTTGCCGCCATCCAACGTTACCACTGCGCGACACGTACTTTTGTCGTCGCTTCGTAGAACTTTTCATTCCATCCGTTGAATTTGTCACGACTCCTGAAATGTGTGTGGGCCACCGTCCTCGGTTCGGTGAGCCTTCTGGCAGGTGCCACGCATTTGGTTGGAGGCGAGATCTATTACACCCAACTGGGAGGAGACCAATACCTGGTCACGTTGAAGGTGTATCGCGATTGCGGGCCTGCCAACACACTGGGCACAGGGTTCGACGACCAGGTCTACATCGGCATGTGGGACGGGTCCGGAACGATTGGAAACAACGACGTCCTCACAATTCCACTGACCCAATCGAATGTGTCGAGCGTGCCTGTTGTACTGGGCAACCCCTGCGGCACGCCGCCCCCAGATTTGTGCATTGAGCAGGCCATCTACAGCACCACAGTGACGCTGCCTGCCAACCCCTACGGCTGGGATTTGATGTGGCAACGATGCTGCAGAAATCCCTCCATCAGCAACCTGCAGAATTTCGGGGGCACGGAAAATCCTGGGGCGACGTTTTTGACCCACGTTCCTGGGACAAGCCAAGGGGCTGGCGCCACCAACAACAGTTCACCCGTCTTCCAGGAACTGCCTCCTGTGGCGGTGTGCGCCAACTTCGACTTCACTTGGGACCACAGCGCGATTGACCCGGACGGGGACGAATTGGTGTATTCCTTCTGCGCGCCTTTGGACGGTGGCGGCACGGGTGGTGGCAACGGGTACGACAGCCCCGTCCCCAACCCTCCTGCCACCCCACCTTACAACGACGTGCCCTATTTGAACGGGTACAGCGCCACCTACCCCATTGCCTCCAACCCGACCATGGAAATCGATGCCGTGACGGGGGTGATCACTGGCATGCCGACCCAACCTGGTCAGTACGCCATCGGCATTTGCGTGTCCGAATACCGCGACGGCGAGCTCTTGAGCACCACCATGCGGGACTTTCAGTTCAACGTCACCTTGTGCGACCCCAACATCCAATCGCTAGTGGCGGACCAAACCCCGGCCCAACTGTGCATCGGCGAAACGCTCACCTTGGACAACAATTCCCAAAACGGCACCAGCTACAGCTGGGACTTTGGGGTGCCTGGGATGACCACAGACGTGAGCGACGAGTTCGAACCCACGTACACGTGGCCCACGGCTGGCGACTTCATCGTGACTTTGGTGGTGAACCCCGGATGGCCTTGCGCGGACACCTCGGAGGCCATTTACATGGTGTACCCCCCTGTGGAACCTCAAATCGTGTTGGAAGGGTTCTCTTGCGACGGCGGTGACGAAGTCTTCGACTTCAGCGTGGAAGGCAACAACATCGACGAGTTTGCCGACATCCAATGGGACTTCGGCGTCGGTTCGCCCACGTTGTCCAACTTGGAAGCGCCATCCAACATCAACTACGGAAATGCCTCGTCGTGGGAGGCGACCGTGTACATCGAAAACCACGGCTGCACGGAGGAAGCGACGTTCAGTTACGACTCGCCTGCGGATCCGGTGGCTGTGGTGGAAGACCAATACCAATTCTGCACGGGCCTCACGTTTGACTTTGTCAACCTCTCAGAAAACGCAGAGGTCTACATCTGGGATTTTGGAGATGGGCAAGGTGGTTTGCCAGCTGGCACCAGCACCGACCCCAATCCGACCTACACGTTCCCGGACACGGGCGTGTACACCATCACCTTGAGCGCGGGGGCCAATTTCAGTTGTCCCGACTACACCACGGCAGAAGTTGAAATCCAATTCTTGTTGGAACCCGAATTCGTGGCGCCCACGCCGGACTGCTTTGAAGACCACTACTTCAGCATGGAAGGCGTGGCCTCCGTGGACGAGAATACCGTGTACGAGTGGGACTTCGGAGGGGAAGTGGCCTTCGCAGACATCGATGGCGAGGTGGTCGACGGGCTGATCTACGCTGAACCTGGCACGTACGAGGTGAGCCTGACGGCCAGCGTTCCCGGGCTGACGGGATGCCTGGAGACGTTCAGCGCTCCGGTCACCGCCATCGCAGAGCCCACCATCCAATTGGAGGCGGGCCCCACCTCGGGGTGCCCCCCGCATTCGGTCAGCTTCACCAACTTGAGCACCACCGAGACGCCCACCACCTACACGTGGCACTTTGGGGACGGCAACACGTCCAACGCCCCCAACACCAGCCACCAGTACACCTCGGCCGGCACGTTCCCAATCACCTTGGAAATGGAAACCGGCGGGTTCTGTCCGCGCAGTTTGGAGTTGGTCGACGCCGAGGTGATTGAGGTGTTGCCCGTCCCGCAAGCGGCCATCGACATCACCCCCAATCAAGTGGACATCCTAAATCCTCAAGTGTGGGTGGAATACCTCGGGGACCAAGACGTGGACTGCTACTACAACTTCGGGGATGGCAACGGCCTGGAAGGGTGCCACGTGCAATACATCTACGAAGACGGCGGCACGTACACCATCACCCAAACCGTGGTGAACGACTTTGGATGCGCAGCCACCGCCACAGGCGAGGTCAGCGTGGCCGGATCCGTCTTCTACGCCCCCACGGCTTTCACTCCAGATGGAGATGGCATCAACGACGTGTGGCTTCCTGTGGTCAGTGGGGTCACCCAATACCACTTGCGGATCACCAACCGCTGGGGAGAGTTGGTTTTTGAGAGCTTCGACCCTGACCAACCTTGGCTGGGGCAAAGCGGCGACGGGCAGCACTATTGCCCGGACGGCGTGTACCTCTTTTACGTGGCCTACTTCGACCAAATAGGGTACCCACGGGAGATGGTAGGCCACCTGACGCTTGCACGATAAGTGGAGGTTTGCCCTATCTTCAGGGCACGCAACCTTGAGATCTCTCCACCATGTCGAGTTACGAAAACCAAGACGAGTTGTACTCACGGCCTGTTCGGGCTGGCAAGCGCACGTACTTTTTTGACGTCAAAGCCACCCGCGGCAAGGACCTGTACATGACCATCACCGAAAGCAAGCGGCGCTTCGACGACCACGGCAATGTGAGCTACTCCAAGCACAAAATCTTCCTCTACAGGGAAGACTTTGAAAAATTCGAAGAGGGCTTTTTGGACGCGGTGGACAAGATCCAAGAACTCATGGCCACTGGAGAGTACCGGGACCCCATCGCGGAGCGCGCAGCGCAAGAAAGCGAGGCCCCATCTGAAGCCGACTCTGCCGGCCAAGACGCCGCCAACAGCGAGGAAGACATCGCCTTTGACGACCTCTGAATCCTTGATAAAGCGGGGCGGGGCTGTGCATAACTCCCCCCCCCTCCACCTCATCTCGGCCCTACCTTCGTTCAAATCGCGAAGAGACCGAGTGCCATGGGAAAAATCATTGCTGTAGCGAACCAAAAAGGTGGGGTTGGAAAGACCACCACAGCCATCAATTTGGGGGCCTGCTTGGGGGTGTTGGAATACAAAACCCTCCTCGTAGACCTCGACCCACAAGCGAACGCATCGAGCGGCGTGGGCGTCGACCCCCGACAAGTCGTTCAAGGCAGCTACGAGGTGATTTCTGGCGACGCGGCGTTGCGCGACTGCATTGTTCCATCCTCCTCCCCCAACCTTGACGTGCTCCCCACCAACCTCGACTTGGTGGGTGCAGAAATCGAGTTGGTCCACGCCGACCAACGGGAACGCAAATTGCGTCAAGCCCTTGAAGGGGTTCGCGACGACTACGACTTCATTGTGCTGGACTGCTCCCCAAGTTTGGGCTTGCTCACGTTGAACGCCCTCACGGCTGCAGACAGCGTGATGGTGCCTGTCCAGTGCGAATACTTCGCCTTGGAGGGACTGGGCAAATTGCTCAACACGGTGAAGATTGTGCAGACCCAATTGAACCCATCCCTGGCAGTGGAAGGCATCTTGCTGACGATGTACGACACGCGGTTGCGTCTTGCGAACCAAGTTGTGGAAGAGGTGCGCACGCACTTCCAAGATTTGGTCTTGAACACGGTCATCCACCGCAACACCCGCCTCGGGGAAGCCCCAAGTCACGGTGAAAGCATCATCCTCCATGACGCGTCGTGCAAAGGGTCCATCAACTACCTGAACCTCGCCCGCGAGCTGCTTCAGAAGAACGACATGACCCAGATGCGGACCGAGGACAAGTACATCAGCCATGGCGCCCAGTAAGGGGCTTGGACGCGGACTGGACGCCTTGTTGGGCCACCCGGGCGACCCCCGACCTGCAACCCAGCCGGTTTCTGCACCCACGGCGGCTGGCGTTCCAAAACTTTCCTCGGCGGTTCGGCAAGTGCCCATCGCCGACATCGAAGCCAACCCCAACCAACCTCGGCAAGAATTTGACGAAGCCGGGCTGAAGGCTTTGGCAGAAAGCATTGACGCGTTGGGCATCATCCAGCCCATCACCCTTCGCCGGGTGCGCGCTTCGAAATTTCAAATCATCTCAGGCGAGCGAAGGTTTCGTGCGGCCCAGATGGTGGGACTCGACGCTTTGCCTGCGTACGTGCGTGAAGCCGACGACCAAACCCTTTTGGAGATGGCGTTGGTGGAAAACATCCAGCGCGAAGACCTGAACCCTCTTGAAGTGGCGCTGAGCTACAAGCGGCTGATGGACGATTGCGGATTGACCCAGCAAGAGCTTGGCAAGCGCGTGGGCAAAGCGCGGTCCTCCGTGACCAACCACCTGCGCACCTTGGACTTGCCCATGCGCATCCAACACATGCTGCAGGAAGGCGAACTGGGTCTGGGACACGCCAAAGCCTTGGCGGGCTTGTCTGGCAACGATGCGTTGTACCAACAAGTGGCGCTGGCAGAAAAAGCCGTGGCTGAAGGGGCCAGCGTGCGTGAACTCGAGTCTTGGGTGAAAGCGCTCAAATCCCCTGGGACCGCATCCGCGAAGTCCCAGAGAGAACGGCTGGCCGTCCGGGAAGACGAGACCTTGGCCTTGGACCGACTGCGGATGAAGCTGAGCGACACCCACGCCAAGCTCGCCATCCAGCGCAGCCCCAAGGGTGGAGGCCAAATCACCCTGAAATACCAGGACCTCACGGACCTCGAATCCATCCTCAACAAACTCGGATTGCATTGAAGGCTTTCTTCGCCTGGATCGGAGCCCTCGTTCTCAGCTGGGGCGTGGCTTGGTCCCCACAGGCCCACGGCCAAGAGGCGCCGCTTGACAGCACGTCGCTGCGTGTGAAGCGCACCACGGTTTGGGCTGCATGTGTCCCAGGCATGGGCCAAATCCTGAACAAACAAGTCTGGAAGGTTCCAGTCGTCTGGGGAGGCTTGGGGTACGCAGTGTGGTCCACGCAAGGAAACGTCCGAGAGTTTCGGGCCAGCCTCGACGACCTCATCGCCCTGACCGACGACGACCCTTCCACCACGCCTGTGCTTAGGGACGAGTTTGGAAATTTCTACACCGAGAGCGCGCTGGAGGAACGCGCCCTCTTCTACCGAAGAAACCGCGACCTCAGCATCTTGTCGATCTTGCTGGCACATGGCCTGCAAGTGCTGGACGCCAACACAGGTGCCTTGCTCCGCGGGTTGGACACGTCCGACGACTTGAACGCAGGGCTGACCTCCGTGTTTGGCAAGCCCGGGGTTCGGGTCACTTGGGCCTTTCAACGCCGCCGAACCTCGACGCCATGACGCAACTCCCCCTCCCTTCCAACATGCCGCCCCTTGCGGTGGTCGGCGCCGGAAAACTTGGGCAGGCCGTGGCCCGCGCTTGGTCTGACGCGGGGGGGACCCTCGGCGCTCAAGTTCAAGCAGGCATGGCGTGGTCGCCCGAGGGCATTGTTTTCGAAGCAACCGAACCCTCGGGAGCCTTGGGAAATTTGACGCGGTGCGTCGAGGCAGGGGTGCCCGTGGTGACCGGCACCACAGGGTGGCATCAGGACCTTGACAAGCTTCAAGTCGCGGCATCGGAACGCGGAACGACTGTCTTTTGGAGCACCAACTTCAGCCCAGGCGTGCACGCCACCAACCTGATCGCCCGAGAAGCGGCCCGCGTGTTTGCGCTGCTCGAAGGGTACAAAGCGTCCATCCATGAGGTGCATCACACCCACAAGAAGGACGCGCCTTCGGGAACCGCCCTGACGCTGAAATCCCATGTGGAACAAGGAGGTTGGCCACACCCGATTGCCGTGTCTTCTGAACGTACGGGGGACGTGGTGGGTTTGCACACGTTGGCGTGGAACTCCGTCCACGATGCCGTTGTTTTGCAACACGAAGCCAAATCCAGGCAAGGGTTTGCCGAAGGCGCCGTCCTCGCCCTGCGCTGGACGTGGGCCAAACACCTCGCCAACGACCACGGCGTTTACACCATGACTGACCTCTTCTGACCATGCATCTCATTCCTTGGATCCTCTTGGCTTTGGCCATCTTGGTGCAACTCGTCGTCTTGCCCGTGCTCATCAAGCGCAAAGACGCCGATGGACCCGAATGGCAAGGGGCCGTGCCCGGCTTGCACTTTTTCCCCTGGCTCGATTTGATCGGCCGTCCCAAGCATTGGGCCCTGTTCTTGTTGGTGCCAGGCATCAACCTCCTCATGCTCACAATCATGCACGTGGAGCTCGGCTTGGCGTTTGGCAAGCGCTCCACGAAAGACCAATGGATGTTTGGCGCCCTCCCATGGTGGGCGTTGTGGGAGCTGCGTCGGCAAGACCAAGCTTGGGTGGGAAAACGAGACTGGTCTAAGACGCGCAAGTCCACGGCCCGGGAATGGAGCGAAGCCCTCTTGTGGGCCGTCGTGGTCGCGGGTTCCCTGCGCATGCTCATCGTCGAGCCCTTCACCATCCCCACGCCTTCCATGGAAGGGTCCATGCTTGTGGGGGACTACCTCATTGTCGACAAGACGGCATACGGCCCCAAGTTGCCCCAGACCCCCGTGTCCATGCCGTTCATTCACAACGCCCTTCCTGGAGGCCTGACCCCGAGCTACACCAGCTGGTTCACCATGCCGTACACCCGTCTCCCGGGATGGCGGGGCGTAAAGCGCTACGACGCCGTGGTGTTCAGCTTCCCCTTGGGCGACACGGTGTACGTCGATCCGATGTTGGTGGGGCACGACACGCAAGCGCTCCTGCGCCGCGAAGGCATCCGGCGTGCAGGCGGGGACGTCCAGACGTTCTCTTTGGCCCCTGACAAGTACATGGACGAAGCGCGCAAGCAAGCGGCCAAATCTCCTGGGTTGCGGGCGCGACCCATCGACAAGATGGAGAACTACGTGAAGCGGTGCGTGGGCTTGCCTGGAGAAACGGTGAGCGTGGTGGAAGGCCAACTTCACATCAACGGCGAGGCCATTGAGAACCCCGAGGGACTGCAGATGGAACACCGCGTGGTGTTTGCCAACCAGGCCGAAGCGCAGAATGCCTTCCGAAAACTTGGCCTGACCAAACTTGACCTCGGTCCGGTGAGCGCCATTCCAGAAGGCATTGCCGCGGTCATGGCCTTGACGGAAAAAGAGGTGCAAGCCATGAACAACTTGGCCGTGTCGGTGGAGCCCATGAGCAACGCCCACAGACGGGGACGTCTGGAAATGTTCCCCAACGTGTGGGACCCCGAATTCAACACGTGGGATCCCGACAACTTCGGGCCCGTCACGTTGCCTCAGGCAGGCGCAACGGTGGAACTGACCCCGCGCAACTTGGACATTTACCGCCGCTGGATCACCGTCTACGAAGGCCACGACCTCGTGGAGCATCCCGACGGAAAAGTGACCCTGGACGGAGAGCCAGCCACGACGTACACCTTCGGCATGGACGGGTATTGGATGATGGGCGACAACCGCCACCGCTCGGCCGACAGCCGCATGTGGGGGTTTGTGCCTGAAAACCACATCGTGGGACGGGCGTCGTTCATTTGGTTCAGCAAGCAAAACGAGGCGCAGCACGGCGAAGCCAAAATCCGGTGGGACCGCATGATGAAGACCGTCAAGTGAGCGGTGCACGGGCCATCCTGCCCGCCGCGTTGTTCCCCCCGGCCGCGTGGTTCGAGGTTGCCCGAAAGCCGGACACTGTGGTGTGCCAGCACGAGCACTACGTCAAACAGAGCCTGAGAAACCGCATCGCCTTGGTCCAAAGCCAAGGACCTTGTTTTGTCACGGTCCCTGTGCATCGACGAGGCGCGGCAAGCCGGGGACTTCGCGACATTTTGTTCACGGACAAGGTTCATCCGGGCGTTTTGCTCAAACCCCTGCGCACCAATTGCGGCAGTGCACCGTTCTTCGAGCACTACATGGACGACGTGGAACGCTGGTCGTTCGACCACCTTCAACCCGGCGGGTCGTGGCTGGACGCCGCCCTGGCCTCCACCACCTTGGCCAGCAGCTGGCTCGGCCAAGCCCACCCTGCACTGACATCTTCGTACCTCGAGGCGGAACCTGACGCAGACTGGCGGCTGAAGAGGCGTTGGCTCGACGTCTCCACCGCGCCCTATCCCCAAGTGTTTGAAGACAGGCTGGGCTTTGTTGGAGGTCGGTCGATCCTCGACGTGGTCTTCCACCTCGGGCCGGAAGCCGCCTCATTACCTTCGCGCCATGGAGACACCCCCACTTGAACTCACCCCCCTTCATGACGCGCACCTTGCGGCGGGAGGCAAGATGGTTCCCTTTGCTGGGTTCAGCATGCCTGTCCAATACGCCGGGCTGAAGGAAGAGCACCACGCCGTGCGCGACCACGTGGGCATGTTCGACGTGAGCCACATGGGCGAGTTTTTCGTGTCCGGACCAGACGCTTTGGCCTTGGTCCAGTGGGTGTCCAGCAACGACGCCAGCGCCTTGTTCGACGGCAAAGTCCAATACAGCTGCATGCCCAACGGCCGCGGCGGCATCGTGGACGACTTGTTGGTGTACCGGCTGGCAGAAGACCGGTACATGCTCGTCGTCAACGCGAGCAACCGGGCCAAAGACTGGGCTTGGATTCAATCCCAAGTCGACGAGAAAGACTTCGACGTGTCGCTCGAAGACGCCAGCGACAGGCATGCGTTGATCGCGCTCCAAGGCCCGGAAGCCCAGCGCATCCTCGGGCAGTTGTCCCCGACCCGCAAGGATGGTCAGCCAT
>CBFHQO010000038.1:0-24663 GCA_965658045.1 uncultured Flavobacteriales bacterium
TATCTCAATGATAGCAAGGCTTTCGAAAATTGTTGGCGGTCTGGACGAGACTCGAACTCGCGACCCCCTGCGTGACAGGCAGGTATTCTAACCAACTGAACTACCAGACCTCCTCTTCCAGGCCCAAGCCCTTCCGATTTCCATCCGCGTTTGGGACGGAGCGCAAAGATACTGTCGTCTTTCGTTTCCGCGCAACGGTTGGCGCGATTTTGATTCAAAAAAGTTTGGCCCTCTTGGTGAGGTATGCCGAGAGCACCGGCAGAACTCCTTGAGCCACATCTACATCCACCCAATCGATGCCGTAAGCCCCGCATTTGTCGGAAAGTGTTTTTCGGAGTTTGGCCATGGTCTGCGTGTAATTCTCACGCACTTCAGAAGGGTGCAGCTTGAGCTCCTCCCCCGTTTCGAGGTCGACAAATCGCATGGGCCTGTCGGGGAATTTGAAGTCCACCTCTGTGGCGGCGTCGAGGACATGGAAGACCACCACTTCGTGCTTGTTGTGCCTGAGGTGCTGCAGCGCAGAGAGCAACGCTTCCGGATCCTCCGCCCGGTCAAGCAGGTCGCTGAACACCAAGATGAGTGAACGCCGAGGGGTGGCCTCCGCGACTTGGTGCAACGCGTCAACCGCGCTGGTTTGCCGCGGCTCACTCGGTTCTGTCAACAGGCCCTCCAACTTGTCAAACAGCATGCGGTGATGGGCTCGCGAGGAACGGGCAGGCGTCTGCAAATCCAACGCCTCCGCAAACAAGCTGAGTCCCACCGCGTCCCGTTGTCTTCTGAACAGCTCGGTGAGTGCGGCAGCAGCAAGGACCGAGAATTTCAACTTGCTCATCCGGCTGTCCTCCAGCGTGACCCCGTCCGGGTACGCCATGGAACGTGAGGCGTCCATCACGAGCTGGCATCGCAAGTTGGTTTCCTCCTCGTACCGCTTGACAAACATCTTGTCAGTGCGCGCGTAGAGCTTCCAGTCCAAATGCTTCGTGGACTCGCCAGGGTTGTGGAGTCGGTGCTCTGCAAATTCCACACTGAATCCGTGGAACGGACTCTTGTGCATGCCCGTGATGAACCCTTCCACCGCTTGGCTGGCCAAAAACTCAAGCCTTCCAAGGCGTTGCTGCAGTTCAGGGGTGGGGTGAATGGGCATGAAAATCGTTTAGATTGGGGCCAAACAAAACGTCCCCGCCAAGGTAGGCAGGGACGTTCAAATCAATGCTGATTGAGAATCACATCAAGGCGTCGAGCTTCTCCTGAAGCACGTTCTTGGGCACAGCGCCCACGCTCTTGTCCACGACCTCGCCGTTCTTCAAAAACAAGATGGTGGGGATGTTGCGGATGCCGAAGCGCTGGCTCACCGCGCTGTTGTGGTCTACGTTCACTTTGCCCACGACGGCTTTGCCTTCGTTGTCGTTGGCCAACTCTTCCACCACGGGGCCGACCATGCGGCAAGGGCCGCACCATTCTGCCCAAAAGTCAACGACAACGGGCTTGTCGCTGTTGATTGCGAGCTCCTCGAAGTTCGCGTCTGTCAATTCTACTGCCATGAGTTCTGTTGTTTTCTAGACTAGGACAACAAAGGTATCCGCATGGGGTTCTCAGCCAAGGCAAGCCACCTTCGATTGGCCCGTCATTTTTTCACCTTTTGGCGCAAGGGTTGGGGAAAACATGACTCACCTTTTCAGGTCCAGCCTGTACTGGGCCTTGCCTGGGATGCACAGCGCCTCGAGCTTGTCCACGAACGCGTCGTCCAACACCACCCTCGAACTGCGGCTGGGCATGTCCAGCTTTTTGTCTTCGTCGTACACTTCCAAGGTCAGGCCGACGTTGCCGGGATGGTCCGACACCGAGGTGGTGAACGCGTCCACCCACCCCTCGTCGATGGCCGCCAACTGGATTTGAACGCGGAGCCTTGAGATGCGCTTCGCCCGGGCCTCCGACAGCAATTCGATGGCTTGCAGCTTGGCCTCCAGACCTTCTCGGCCGTACCCCTGCTCCTTCACGTGGGTGGTCACCATGACCATCCATCCTTCCACCATGAATTCTTTGAATCTCACGTAATCCTCTCCGAAGCAACGGAATTCGTGGGCGCCGTGGTAGTCTTCCAACGCGAAGAAACCCCATGGCCGGCCGGACTTGCTGATGCGGTGTTCCGCCGAGGTGATGAGCCCTCCAAACGTGAGCATTTTGCCTTTCTCCCGCTCCAAGTTGTCCAAGCGGGCCAAACCGTCCTTGGCGCAGAGGTGGCCCACCTCAAGCCTGAACTTGTCCAAGGGGTGGCCTGAAATGTAAACCCCCACAATTTCACGCTCCTTGTTCAGCAAATCCATGGACGCCCACGGCTCGCATTCCGGGATCGGCGGCTCGGGAATGTCCATGGCCCCGTCTTCGCCGCCGAAAAGGGACGCTTGGGCGCTGTTGGCCGACTCCTGGGTTGCGGCTCCGTATTTGACCGCCAATTCCACGAGCGGACGGTCCTTGTGGTCCGGCGCAAAGAACTGGGCACGGTGCAACCCAAAGCTGTCAAACCCGCCGCCGAGCGCGAGGGCCTCAAACACACGCTTGTTGCAGTCTTTAAGGTTCACACGGGTGGAGAAGTCGAAGAGCGACGAATACGGCGCGCCTTCCCGGCCTTTCACAATGGCGATCACCGCCCCCTCTCCCACACCCCGCATGGCGCCCAGCCCAAATCGGATGGCACCCTCCTGGTTGACGGTGAACTTGAAGGACGATTCGTTCACGTCTGGCCCCAACACAGGAACCCCTTGACGACGGGCCTCTTCCATGAGGTTGGTGACCTCTTTGATGTCGTTCATGTTGTTGGACAACTGGGCCGCCATGAACTCCGCGGAGTAGTTGGCTTTGAGGTAGGCCGTTTGGTAAGCCACCCACGCGTAGCACGTGGAGTGCGATTTGTTGAAGGCGTACGAGGCAAAGGCTTCCCAGTCGGTCCAAATCTTCTCCAGACGCTCAGCATCGTGGCCGTTGGCTTTGCCGCGCTCCAAGAAATCGGGCTTCATCTTGTCGATGATGTCCTTCTTCTTCTTGCCCATGGCCTTTCGAAGGCTGTCGGCCTCACCTTTGGAAAAGCCGGCGAGCTTTTGGCTCAACAGCATCACCTGCTCCTGGTACACCGTGATGCCGTAGGTCTCTTCGAGGTACTCTTGGCACGCGTCCAAATCGTAGGTGATCGCTTGACGGCCGTGCTTTCGCGCCACAAAGTCCGGAATGTATTCCATCGGACCAGGACGGTACAGGGCGTTCATGGCGATCAAATCTTCAAACACAGTGGGCTGCAGCGCTTTCAAGTGCTTCTGCATCCCGGCCGATTCGTATTGGAAGATGCCGACGGTGTCGCCGCGCTGGAACAACTCGTACGTCTTGGGGTCGTCCAGCGGAAAGGTGTCTGGGTCTAGGTCCAGGCCGTGTCGAAGCTTGACGTTCTTCACGGCGTCCTTGATGACCGTCAGGGTTTTCAGCCCCAAGAAGTCCATCTTCAACAGCCCGGCATCCTCGGCCACCGCGTTGTCGAACTGGGTGCACGCCAAGGCGCTGTCCTTGGCCGTGGCCACCGGCACGAAGTTGGTGATGTCGTCGGGCGTGATGATGACGCCACAGGCGTGGATGCCGGTGTTCCGGACGCTTCCCTCCAGGACGCGGGCGGTCTGAAGGGTTTTGCCCTCCAGCGTCGGTTGTTGGCTGATCGCCTTGAGCTGCTCCACCATGGCAAACCCCTCACTCCTCACCTTCTCTTTCAAGGCCTTGTCGTCGAGCGAGAACATCTTCTTCAGCGAGATGTCGGGCACCAATTTGGCCAAACGGTCCGCGTCGCCAAGGGGCAACTCCATCACCCGGGCCGTGTCACGGATGGACGACTTGGCGGCCATGGTGCCGTAGGTGATGATCTGGGCAACCTGGTTGGCGCCGTACTTGTCGATGACGTAGTCGATGACACGTCCCCGCCCCTCGTCATCAAAATCGATGTCGATGTCGGGCAGGCTCACACGATCGGGGTTGAGGAACCGCTCGAACAGCAAATCGTACTTGATGGGATCCACATTCGTGATGCCAACGCAGTAAGCCACCGCAGACCCCGCGGCGGACCCGCGACCGGGTCCCACGCTTACCCCCATCTCCCGTGCGGCGGTCGTGAAATCCTGGACGATCAGGAAATAGCCCGGGTAGCCCGTGCGCTCGATGGTTTCCAATTCGAAGTCCAGACGCTCCTTGACCTCTGGGGTGATCTCTCCGTAACGCTTTTCAGCCCCCAGGTAGGTGATGTGCCGGAGGAAGGCGTTCTCGCCACGTTTGCCTCCGTCTTGGGCATCTTCGGGATGCACGAATTCTGCCGGAATGTCAAACGCCGGAAGCAACACGTCGCGATCCAGCACATAACTTTCGCATTGGTCCACCAGCGCGGCAATGTTGGTCACGGCCTCAGGAACGTCGGCGAACAACGCCCTCATCTCCGACGGCGACTTCAAATAGAAGCTGTTGTTGGGGAAGCCGAACCGGAATTCGCGGCCGCGCTTGCCGACGTAGCGTTTGGGTTGACTCACGTTGCGTGCATCCTTGACGCAGAGCAGGATGTCGTGGGCGTCGCTTTGGTCCTTGCGTGTGTAGTAGCTGTTGTTGCTTGCCACCAGCTGGACGCCATGCTTGGTCGCCATCTGCTGAAGGAAGTCGTTCACCACGGACTCCTCCTCCAACCCGTGTCGGTTCAATTCTGCATAGAAATCGTCCCCCATCAGGCCCTTCCACCATACAAACGCCTCTTCCGCCTGATTCTCACCCACGTTGAGCACCAACGACGGCACCTCACCGAAGAGCCCTCCAGTCAGAACGACCAGGTCTTCCTTGAATTCCTCCACGAGGGCCCGGTCGATTCGTGGCACGTAATAGAAGCCGTCCGTGTAAGCCTTGGACGCCAGTTTGGCCAGGTTGTGGTAACCGTTCTTGTTCTTGGCCAAAAACACCGTCGGGTATCCGTCGTCTTTTTTGGTCTTGTCGTGCATGTCCTTGCAGACATTCAATTCCGCCCCCACAATGGGCTTGATGCCCTCGTTGTTGCACGCCCGCACGAACTGAAAAGCCGCCATCATGTTCCCATGGTCGGTCACCGCCAAAGCGGGCATGCCCATCTCCTTCGCCGCAGCAACGAGTTCACCCACCGGGCTCACCGCTTGGAGCACACTGAATTGGGAATGCACGTGCAAGTGCGTGAACGGAACATCCTCCAAGGCTGAGGCATCCCCACTGGCCGTTTTGGCAGGGACGACTTCCTTGGCTGAAGCCTTCTCAGGGGCGTCGAAATTGGCAGCTTCAAGTTTGGGGGCCTCGTACACGACCTTCTCTAGGTCTTCGAACTCTGGCCGCACGATGACCTTGAGACGGACCATTTCGAAGAAGCAGCGCGCCGTGGCCGACACGTCGTACGCCGCGTCGTGGGCGTCGCCGAATCCCTCCCCAAAGAGCTTCTGGTGGAGCTCGGTCAGCGTTGGCCATTTGAACTTGCCGCCTCGGCCTCCTGGAATGGCGCAATATTCCGTGCCCTCGTCTTTGGAATCGATGAGGGCCTTCTCGGTCAGACTTTCGGGCGCCTGTCCCAAACGCACCAACTCAGCCCCAGCCACGTTGACGTCAAAGCCAATGTTGTGGCCCATGACGTACGTCGCTTGCGCAGCGTCGGCCATGAACTCTTCCATAACTTGGTCCAGTGGCAAACCTTCATCTTGCGCGCGGGCCGTGGTGATTCCATGAATCTTGGTGGAGTTGAACGGAATGGTGAACCCGTCTGGCTGCACGATGCGGTTGCCACGGGACAAGAGTTTGCCCTGCGGGTCGTGCAATTGCCATGCCAATTGGACCAAACGAGGCCAGTTGTCGCTGTCGGTGATGGGTGCATTCCAATCCCTTGGCAATCCCGTCGTCTCCGTGTCGTAGATTAGAATCATGGGTTTCCGAAATTCGCGACATCTTCGACGACCGAACATCCGACGAGCCCTGTTGTTTTCCACATTGAGTCCCCAATGCTTGGACAAGGACTGCCTACCTTTCAGGACTGCCTCATGACAACCCCCACCACCCCACATTCTCCAAAGTCTCACGAAGACGCCATGGGCGACGACCACGTTGGAACGTCGGCCCACACCCCCCTCAAACCCGACGCGTTTGCGTTGACCGACGAGGAGAAGATGGCGAAGATTGAAGCCAAGTTCCGCGAGATCATGGACGTGATGGGGCTCGACCTCAACGACGACAGTCTGTCTGGCACGCCCAAACGTGTGGCCAAGATGTATGTGAAGGAGATCTTCTCGGGACTCAACCCTGCGAACCACCCTGACGTCAAAACTTTCGACAACGTTTACGGGTACAACCACATGTTGGTGGAACGTGACATCAACGTCAACTCCACGTGCGAGCACCATTTCTTACCCATCGTGGGACACGCCCATGTGGCGTACATCCCCAACGGACGTGTGGTGGGCTTGAGCAAACTGAATCGAATCGTGGATCACTATGCGCGTCGCCCTCAGGTCCAAGAGCGGCTGACCCGTCAAGTGCTTCAAGCGCTGCAAGGTCTTCTGGGCACTGAAGATGTGGCCGTGGTCATCGACGCCAAGCACCTTTGCGTGTCCAGCCGTGGCATTCAAGATGAAAGCAGTTCCACCGTGACCGCGAGTTACGGCGGGTTGTTCGACAACGACGTCGACACACGGAATGAATTCCTTGCCCACGTGGGGGCGTAAGGAATTTCAGCTATCTTTGCGCTCCAATTTTGGCATTAACAACAGGGTTTAGGACCCTTTTAAAAAGTTTTTCCCATGGCTGTACGCCTCCGACTCCAACGCCACGGTAAGAAAGGCAAACCCTTCTACCACCTCGTGGCTGCTGACGCCCGCGCCAAGCGCGATGGCCGTTTCATCGAGAAACTCGGCATTTACAACCCAAACACCAACCCTGCGACCATCGAAGTGGTGCACGACCGCGCCTTGCACTGGTTGCAAGTCGGGGCTGAGCCTTCAGACACGGCCCGTGCCATCTTGAAGTACTCAGGTGCCATCTATCACAACCACCTCTTGAATGGCGTTCGCAAGGGAGCGTTGACCGAAGCCGAAGCTCAGAAGCGCTTCGACGCATGGTTCAACGACAAGCAAGCCAAGATCCAAGCCAAGCGCGACGGACTCGACGCCGCTGCCGCGAAAGAATTGAAGGAGCGCCTTGACGCCGAGCGCAAGCTGAACGAGGAGCGCGCCGCGAGCTTGGCTGCCGCTGCCTCTGAATTGGCCGCTGCCGCTGAAGCAGAAGCTGCTGCCGCTGCCGCCGAGGCTGCTGCTGAGGAAGCGCCTGCTGCTGAGGAAGCACCTGCTGCTGAGGAAGCGCCTGCTGCTGAGGAAGCGCCTGCTGCTGAGGAAGCGCCTGCTGCTGAGGAAGCACCTGCTGCTGAGGAAGCACCTGCTGCTGAGGAAGCGCCTGCTGCTGAGGAAGCGCCTGCTGCTGAGGAAGCGCCTGCTGCTGAGGAAGCGCCTGCTGCTGAGGAAGCGCCTGCTGCTGAGGAAGCGCCTGCTGAAGAAGAAAAGAAGGACGACGCCAAGGCGTGATTTGTCTGAATGGATTCGAAAGGGCCGCCTGCGCGGCCCTTTCTTTTTGCCCCATATTCTGACCTTTGCACCATGACCCAGGACAACTGCTTCTTGCTCGGCAAAATCACCAAACCGTACAGCTTCAAAGGAGAAGTGGTCCTTTGGATGGATGTGGACGATTCAGAGCCTTACGAGGGGGTGGACACCTTGTGGCTTCCTCAGCAAGGGATCTTGGTCCCCTACGCGGTGGAATCCCTGCGGCGCAACAAAGATCGGTTTGTGGTGCGGCTTGCAGATGTGAACACCGAAACCGCGGCGAAGCAGCTGTCAGGCAAAGACGTGTGGCTGCCGCTGGCCGAGATGGCTCCCATGGAAGACGGAAAATTCTACTTCCACGAGGTGCAAGGTTGGACGGCCATCGAACGCAATACAGGGGAAGCTGTGGCGACCATCGTGCATGTGGTGGACCAAGGCACCTACCCCATGCTGGAGGTCGAGTTCGACAACGGCAACCAAGGATTCATCCCCTTGCCTGACCATGTGCAAGTCGATGTGAAGCGAGAGGAACAGAAACTCGTGTTGGACCTTCCAAATGGCCTGCTGGATGTGTACCTGTACAACGACGACGAACAGGAGGATGAGGAGGGCGACGGGTTTGAATGGACCGGAGAAGGCTGAGATTGAGCTCTTCCACATTCTGTCGGACGTTTGTGTGGACAAGTGGCCGTCCATGGCCTGAGGATTCGTGATTTTTCCCGGCTAGCTTGAAGGCATGGCCACACCTCCTGCACCCAAACGACTCCAAAACACATCCTCATCCCAGCCAGCTTCCTCTGCCAAAGCCAAGGGAAAGCCCGCAATTTCAGGGAACGTGACCACCAAAATCTTTGTGCTGGACACATGCGTGTTGTTGTTTGACCACACGGCGCTGAAGAATTTCGAAGACAACAAAGTGGCCCTGCCCATCACCGTCCTGGAAGAGCTGGACCGGTTCAAGGTGGGAAACGAGTCCAAACACTTCGAGGCCAGGGCATGCATTCGGGCGTTGGACAAACTCGTCCAAGACCACGCGGTGCACGAATGGGTCCCCCTGGACAACGGCCAGAATGGGGCCTTGAAAATTGTCATGGACCACAGTTGTGCAGGGGCGGTCACCGACACGGTGTTCTCGGAACGCACCAACGACCACAAAATCTTGGATGCCGCGTTGTGCTTGCAGGCCCAAGAACCGGACTCCAAGGTGGTGTTGGTGTCCAAGGACATCAACCTTCGGCTCAAGGCCAAGGCGCTGAACCTGCCTGCAGAAGATTACCAAACCGGCAAGGTCAAGGACAACCGTCACATGTTCACGGGCAAGACCACGCTCGAGAACATCGACTGTGATGTCATCCGCCGCATGCACGTCGATGGCCAAAGCCGCAAGGTTTCGGCGCTGGGCAACGCCAGGGAAAACAACCATTTCTACGTCCTGAAAGACGGTTCTGCCTCAGCCATGGGCTATTTCAACGAGCAAAAGCGTGCCATCACACGTGTGGACAAGACGTATGCGTTTGGCATCAAGCCAAGGAACGCAGAGCAAGCCTTTGCACTCCACGCCATCCAGAACCCCGACGTCAACCTCGTGACGGTGTGTGGGGTGGCCGGGACGGGCAAAACGCTCTTGGCCTTGGCCGGCGCCCTGGAGCAGCACAAGCGCTACGACCAAATCATCTTGGCAAGGCCGATCGTGGCGCTGAGCAACAAGGATTTGGGCTTTTTGCCAGGCGACGCGGAGGAGAAAATCAACCCCTACATGCAGCCGCTCTTCGACAACTTGAAATTCATTCAAGGACAATTCGGACCCAATGAACGCAAGTACCGCCTCATCGAGGACATGAAGAAGGACGGCAAAATCACCATTTCACCCCTCGCCTACATTCGAGGGCGCTCGCTGTCCAACGTGGTGTTCATTGTCGACGAAGCTCAGAACCTCACACCGCACGAGGTGAAAACGATCGTGACGCGTGCCGGCGAAAACACGAAAATCATCTTGACTGGAGACATCCGCCAGATCGACACGCCCTACCTGGACGAGCAATCCAATGGACTGACGTACCTCATTGACCGGCTGCGGGGCAAGGACCTCTACTGCCACATCACGTTGGAAAAAGGAGAACGGTCAGCGCTGGCCAACTTGGCCAACGACCACCTTTGACGCTCAGCGACGCACGACACGCTGCACCCAGGGCTCGGCTGAGCCGTGGGCTTTGAACACATACGTCCCGCGCACTTGAGGCAATTCCAAAGCCAGCCTCGCTTCGTTCGCCCCGTGGGCGATTCGCGAACCGTCCGGGGCATAAAGCTCCCACATGCCGTGGATCAGGTGCGCCGGCACCTGAACCGTCACGCGGCCGTCTGTCGTCGGGTTGGGGTACAACCGCCCTGCCACCGTCAACGACGTTTCCTGCACATTGGACGTGACCGGAATCGTCAAAGACAACTCCGAAACCAACTCAGGTGCGGCCCCTTGAGCTTCGAACAGGGCTTGGAACGCTTGGATGGTGCTGTCTTGGATGTCGAACATCGGGTTGACCCAACGAGGGGGCATCGCCTGGTACCACACCCGCACGTCCACGTCAACGTTGGAACCCAACGGCAGGTCGGCCACCATGTCGTACGTCACACGGTCCTTGCCCGCCCCTGCATTTTGGGTGAAATCGACGTCGGACAGCGCCTGTCCCTCCACCCGTGTGGTGTCGTACACGGGATGGTCCAACGAGAAGCCCAACGGCAACAAGCGGTTGTCTTTCGCAGAACCTGCAGCCCGCTCCAGCACGTTGGTGGGTGCGCCGGTGACGTCCACCGCCACCAATTCGTAGACCTGCACGTCGTGTTCTTGTGAGATGACGTCGAAATGGGGCTCGTACGTGTCCAGGCCACCTTCGTCCACCCCGTGGAGGAAACCGCCCTCGGACCACCGGCCGTTGTGCCACAAGGTGTCTCCCCCCTGCTTGGCCACCACCTCGATCCAAGCACGACGTGCCGGGTAACCGGAAGGGAATTTGTGTCCGGCTTTGTTCTCCACTTCCAAGGTCAACGTGCCCAAACCATCCACCCACTCCGCCTGAAGGGCCTGAAGGCCCACAGTTTCCTCTCGAAGCAATTGCCGCGTCCAGGCCAGTGTGCTGTCGAACTGAGCCTCACTCGCCGCCAATCCGAGCAGCTCGGTGTTGTCGCGCATGATCTCCAACATTTGGGCGTTGCCCCCCACCAGGATGTGCTTTCGGTAAGGCGCACGTGGCCCCAGAGATGCTTGTCCGGACGCGATGATGACACCCCCGTCCACCAGCGGCATGTGACAATCTTGGCAATCCTTGGGTGTGTCCCCGTCGTCTGCAAACGCCGAGTTCAGCCACTCGTGGTAGGTGGCCTGCTCCACGTAATCTTGCCCCGTCAAGTTGCCTTCCATGTCGGCCGTGTGTGTGACCAAAGAGTGGCACCCAGCACACGCCTCAGACCCATCGAGGTGCGCCCCGTATTGGATGTTTTGGTAAGGCGTGTACAACTGCATGGGCGCTTGTTGCAACGGCGCATCGTCCTTGCCCGCACCGTATGGACCGTAGATGATCAGCGAATCAAATTCGAGTTCCCCGCTGAAGGCGTTGCCCGCGGTGGGCGCTTGTTGGTGGCACGCCACGCAACTGACGCCGTCCAAGGCCAAGCTGTCCTGAAACACTTGGGCCATGCTGTAGTGCGTTTCCCCCAGGTGATGTGCGTTGAAGTGACCCAACGGCGCGTGGCAAGACGTGCACTTGTCTTCAAGTTCCAATTGATGGCTGGGGTTGATGGCCACCTCGTGGGCCACCTTGGCCCGCCAAAAGGGGTCCTTCGAGCTGTTGCCCATCAGTGAGCTCATCCATTGGTCTGTGGGATTGACATCCTCGCCAGCAGCACTCACATTGGCAAGGCCGGCTTGGTCATGCCCATGGCATCCAGCACAGACCCCACTGCCCGTGAACAACGCGTTGGACGAATCGGGCAGCGCCGCATATGCCGTGAGAAAGGCACGGCTGTGGTACGGGTTGCCCTGCTCGTGCAACCCTTCTGGCCTCAAAGACCAAGACGCAAGCACCACAGCGCTCGCCGCAGCCAAGGCCCAAACCCGTCTCGTTGCGTGACTTCTCATTCCACTTGCAAGGTGCACCCAATCCTGCGAACATCAGAGGATGCGAACCTTGAGAACCACGGTTTTGCCCATGTGTTCATTGATTCGGTCGGCGATGTCCTGCTTCGCATGCTGAAATTCTTCCTTCAAAGGTCCGCTGTCAAGCATGCAGACCAACGTGCCGTCGCGCTGCAGCCGCAGCTTGCGGGTCCGATTCTCGACAGCCTGCCCAAACACCTCAGCCCACACCTCGCGCACGTCCATTTCCTGCATCTTCCCGTCCATCCGGGACACTTTCATGAAATGTTGGATGACGTCGGCGAGTGGTCTCGAACTGTTTTCTGCGCGCTCGTGGTCGGCGGAATTTCGGAGAGGTGGGCGTTTTCTTCTCATGACCCTTGGGATTCAACGGGACTCACCTCCCCTTCTTTCACTTCAAACACCTTGACGTCGGCTCCCGTTTGCTCAAACATGGCGGGGATGCGGCCAAGGTGGGTGTCCGTGATGAACACCTGGCCAAACGCCCCGTTGGTCACCCTCCGCATCAACGCTTCCACCCGCTTTTCGTCAATCTTGTCGAAAATGTCGTCCAACAACAGCACCGGCTTCACCCCAGTGGCCTGCTCGATGAACGCAAATTGGGCCAACCTGAGGGACACCAAAAACGATTTTTGTTGGCCCTGGCTGCCAAACTTGTTGAGCGGGTGATCTCCCAATTTGAACACGACGTCGTCCTTGTGCACACCAACAGTCGTCCGACGCAACCGGCGGTCGTCGTCTTGGGCTTGCTCCATCATCTCCTCAATGGCTGGGGCGTCTCCAACCACGTGGGTCTTCAACGACAGGGACACCGCCTCTGCCCCACCTGAAATCTCCTCGTAGGTGGACAGAAATCCGGGCAGAAAGTCGTCCATGAATGTGGTCCGCGCCGCGGAAATCTTGGCCGCTTTTGGAGCCATTCTGGCGTTCCAAGAAGACAGCATGGTCGCGTCGAATGTCCTGTTCTCGGCGAAGTACCGAAGCAAGGCATTGCGCTGGGCCAGCGACTTGTTGACGTCGATGAGGGCTTCCAAATACCCGCGGTCGTATTGGCTGATGACGGCGTCCAGCCACTTTCGTCGCATTTCGCTTCCGTCGTGGATCAGTGCGGCATCGTCCGGGGCAATCATCACCGCCGGGAACAAACCAATGTGGTCTGCCAGCCGGGTGTAGGGTTTGTCGTTGCGCTTGAACTGCTTTTTCGTGCCTCGCTTCAACCCGCAACTCACACGCTCTTGGACGTCCAACCTTTCGAAATCGCCTTGCACCAACATGAACGGTTCGCCGTGGGCGATGTTTTGGCCGTCAATGGGGTTGAAATAGCTCTTGCAAAAACAGAGGTAATGCACGGCGTCCAGCACGTTGGTCTTCCCGCTTCCGTTGTCCCCGAGGAAGCAATTCACTTGATTCCCAAGCGCCAAGTCCGCCCCTCGATGGTTCTTGAAATTGACCAAATGAAGTTCCTTCAGACGCATGGTGCGAATTTCTTATTTTTGGGCTCCATTACACAAAAACGATGGCGAAGAAAACCAACCAAGACGAAACCGTGCTCGACGTGGAGGAGCTGTACAGCAAATCCGAAAAATTTGTCGACGACAACAAAAAGCAATTGAGCCTGGGCCTTGGCGCCGTGGCTGCGGTGATCCTGGTGGTCATCGGATACAGCAGCTTGATTGTGGCTCCTAAGAACCACGCTGCAGAAGAAGCGTCGTTCATGGCGGAGCACTACTTCTCCAAGGACAGCGCTGACCTCGCCATGTTGGGCGACGGCTTGAGCGCCGGCTTGGAAGAAGTGCTGAATGACCACAGCGGCACCCCTGCTGCTGCACGTGCCGCTTTCCAGTTGGGCATCATGCACCGCGACGCCGCCCGTTTTGACGAAGCTGTGGAGGCGTTCAGCCAGGCTGGGTTCTCCGACGACGTGTTTGGCCCCTTGGTCGACGCCAACCTCGGCGACTGCTACGTGGAACTCGGCGACCTCGATGCCGCCCAAAGCCACTTCGCTTCTGCCGCCAGCGCCGCCGGAGCGGGTTTGGCTGCGAACGCCCTCGCCCCCATGTGCGCTTACAAGCAAGCCCTCGTGCTGATTGAACTTGGCAACACGTCCAAGGCACAACGCGTGTTGGAAGATTTGGCCTCAGACTACCCGAACTCGACGTACGCATCCAGCGCAACTGGTTTGGCCGCCTCTCTTTGACGCATGGCGACCGCAGGTCACAACCTCAGCGAACACGAGTCCTCGGACTTGCCCAACGGTGCCCACTTTCGAGTGGGCATTGTTGTGTCTGAGTGGAACAAAACGTACACCGAGCGCATGATGCAGGGTGCGAAGGACTTGCTTGTCTCTGCAGGCGTCCAGCCTGAACACATCCGGGTATCCTGGGTGCCTGGCAGCTACGAGCTCGCGTTGGGCGCCAAGTGGCACACCGACCGCGACGACGTGGATGGCGTGATTGCCATTGGGAGCGTCATCCGCGGGGAAACCGCGCATTTCGACTACGTGTGCAGCGGAGTCGCCCAAGGCATCATGGACGTGAACCTCTCCTCCGGCAAGCCTGTCATGTTTTGCGTGCTCACCGACGACAACGAAGCCCAAACCGAAGCCCGCAGCGGTGGCGTCCATGGCAACAAAGGCGTGGAAGCGGCCGTCGGCCTTCTTCACATGCTCGCGCTCAAGCGGAACCTCACTTCATCCTGAACACCCCTCTCCATGTCCCTTCGACTTCTTTGGACCGCGGCCTTGGTGGCCACAACCTTCACCTCTGCTTTGGGTCAATACCCAGGCTGGCAACAAGGCGTGTCGTACGACATGCAGGCGACGTTGGACACCGCATCTCACCAGTACCATGGCGTGGCCAAGGTCACATACAAGAACAACAGCCCAGAAACCTTGGACAAGGTGTTTTGGCACTTGTTCTTCAACGCCTTCCAACCTGGAAGCATGATGGACGTCCGCTCACGCAACATCGAAGATCCCGACCGCCGGGTGGGCAGCCGCATCGTGGAATTGCCCGAAGACGAATGGGGCTGGATCCACATGGAACGGGTGAAGGCTTTTGGCCAAGACGCTGAATTCGAAGAAGACGGAACTGTCCTCGTGGTGAACCTCCCCAAGGCGCTTCGTCCTGGCAAGTCGGTGACGTTTGAATTGGCTTGGTCGGCCCAAGTTCCCCGACAAATCCGTCGGTCCGGCTGGATGAACAAGGAAGGGGTCGAATACAGCATGACCCAGTGGTACCCTCGCTTGTGTGAATTCGACCACCACGGCTGGCACAGCAACCCGTACATCGGCAGGGAATTTCACGGCATTTGGGGTGACTTTGAAGTGACCCTCGACGTGCCCGAAGGCTACGTGGTCGCGGCCACGGGGGTGAAGACTTCCGAAAAATCAGTGGATGGGCCGCAGGGCACCCCAAGGACGCAAAGCACTTACAAGGCGGAGGACGTGATTGATTTTGCATGGGCGGCCGACCCCGACTTCATGACGGAAACTGTCGCCGTGGGTGACGTGGACCTCACTTTGGTCCACCAGGCGAATCCCAAGATTGACAGCAATTGGACCGCACTTGCTGGATACGCCGCCAAGGCCATGGCTTTCATCAACGAAGACATTGGACCCTACGCCTACCCCCAATACACCGTTTCCCAAGGGGGCGACGGGGGCATGGAATACCCCATGATCACCCTCATCACGGGCGAGCGCTCCTTGCGCAGCCTGGTGGGCGTGACGGTGCATGAAATGGCACACAGCTGGTTCCAAGCCATGGTGGCCACCAACGAAAGTTTGCACGAGTGGATGGACGAAGGGTTCACGTCGTGGGCGGAATCACGGTGCATGGCGCACCTCTTTGCCGACCCCATGAAGCCTTCGGAAGCCCCCCACGGCTGGGCCTACGCGAGCTACATCCGTCAGCACTTGTCTGGCAACGAGGAGCCCTTGATCACCCACGCAGATCACTACAAAACCAACCGGGCCTACGGGGTGGGCGCCTACTCCAAGGGCGAAGTCCTGGTGGAGCAACTGGGGGCCATCGTCGGCCCAGAGGTGCGGGACGCCGCCATGCGTCGGTACTTCAAGGAATGGTCGTTCAAGCACCCGGGCCCGCACGATTTCAAGCGCGTCGTGGAACGTGAATCCGGATTGGAATTGGATTGGTATTTCCAAGACATGATGCACACCACCAATGCGGTCGACTATCAGGTGTCTGGCGTCCAGGTGCACAACGACTCCGCAGTCGTTCAACTTGCCCGCTTGGGCGACATGGCCATGCCCCAGGACTTGACCCTCACTTGGGAAGACGGGACAACCACGTCCGTGCACATCCCGTTGGTCATGATGCGTGGCCACCGTGCTTTGGCAGACGGTGAAATCCTGGGCGAAGATTGGCCCTGGGTGGACCCCAATTACGAGCTGGCGTTGCCCACCGGTGGCAAACGACTGACGTCGGTGGAGTTGAATGCCTCGGGGCTTGTGGCGGACGTGCACCCCGAGAACGACGAGATCGAGTTCAACTTGAACTTGATTCAAGAGGCGCTCCAAAGCCACTGACCCTGGGATGTTCAGGCGGCATGTGACACTCGCGAACGTTTGGGCTGAAGAAGCTGCGCTAGTCGGCCTCGGCCTCGTGCTCATGGGGTGGTTGGCGCCACAAGTTTGGTCCTTCCAGGGGTCCTTACCCATCACCCCACAAAGTCTGCTCGTAGTGTTGTGGCCCTTGTTGTGGGGGTGGCGCACAGGCACAGCCTCCGTGGTGTTGTACTTGTTGGTTGGGGGCGCAGGGTTGCCCGTGTTTGCCGACGGTGCACACGGCTGGCAGCACTTCACAGGAAGCACAGGTGGGTTTCTCTTGGCCTTCCCCATTGCGGCGGTCATGGTGGGCTGGCTTGCTGAAGGACACTCCAACGTGAAGTACGCCAGAGGCGCGGGACTTTTGTTGTTGGGGCAATTGACCATCGTGGTGCTGGGTTTGATGTGGCAACGGGCTTTGATCCCTGTCGAGGCGTCCTGGTGGGAGACCATGACCAACCTGTTTCCTGCCATCTTGGTGAAGTGCGCCCTTGGCACGTTGGTCGTGGTGTTTGTTGGAAGGCTCCTGACCTCGCACAAGACTGCGTCGTGATGGCCTACCTTGGTCGCTCATTTGACCTTCATGAAACATTCTCTTGTTGTGGCCATCGCGAGTGCGACATTGGCCACGGTCGGTTGCAGTGACACGCAGCCCACTGCCCCCCCTTCCGCCAAAGCGGACCAAATCGCAGACATGAAACGAGCCACAGACCACCACAGTTATGCCAAGCCATCCGAAGCGGTGACGACACACCTGTCGTGGGACGCTGAAGTGGACTTTGCCTCACGTCAAATTCACGCCACGGCTACTTACCAGCTCGATGTGGCCGAAGGAGCGCAACGTGTGTTGCTGGACTGCCGCGGACTGGACATCCAAGCCGTGACCGTGGATGGACAGGAGGTCGAGTTTGAGCTCGGGCCAGAGCGTCCCTTCATAGGACAACCCCTGAGCATACCCGTCACGTCGGCTTCGGAACAGGTCGCTGTGACCTACAGCACGACCGACCAGGCAGACGCTTTTTTGTGGGTTGAGGGTGAGCGCCCCTTCTTGTTCACGCAGAGCCAAGCCATTTTGGCTCGAACCTGGGTGCCCTGCCAAGACAGCCCAGGCATCCGGTTCACGTACGACGCGACCGTTCGGGTCCCCAAGGAGTTGATGGCGTTGATGAGCGCTGTGAACCCCACCACCAAAACGGACGATGGGGTCTACACGTTCCGCATGGACCAACCCATCCCTTCCTACCTCCTGGCCTTGGCAGTTGGAGATGTGGAATTCCGCGAGGTGGGTGCGCACACCGGGGTGTACGCGACACCAGACCTCATCGACGCCGCAGAGTTCGAATTCTCCGAGATGGAGGACATGTTGGTGGCCGCCGAAAACTTGTACGGCAAATACGCCTGGGAGCGCTACGACCTTTTGGTTTTGCCTGCAGCCTTCCCGTTTGGCGGCATGGAAAACCCGAGACTCACTTTCGCCACGCCCACGATCATTGCGGGAGACCGAAGCTTGGTGTCTCTGGTGGCCCACGAATTGGCCCACAGCTGGAGCGGCAACCTGGTCACCAACGCCACGTGGGACGATTTTTGGCTCAACGAAGGCTTCACCGTGTACTTCGAGCAGCGCATCATGGAGGCGGTTTACGGCCGCGACATCAGCGAGATGTTGGGCACCTTAAGCTACCAAGGGTTGGTGGATGAAGTGGACGCCATCATGGACGTCAACCCCAACGACACCCACTTGCGTTTGCATTTGAAAGACCGCAATCCCGACGACGGCATGACCGCCATTGCCTACGACAAGGGCTACTTCTTTTTGCGCCTGTTGGAAGAGACCGTGGGACGCCCTGCCTTTGACGACTTCTTGAAAACGTATTTCACGTCGCACGCCTTCCAAGTGATGGACACCGACAGTTTCTTGGGCTACCTCGACGCCAACTTGCTCACCACAGAAGCGTTGCGCGCCGCCGTGAACGTGCCAGCCTGGGTGGATGGCCAAGGTTTGCCTGACAATTGTCCTGAGGTCCAGAGTGCACGATTGGACCTGGTGGACGCCACCCTGGACGCTTGGGTGTACGGCGACAAAGCGGCTTCAGATTTGCCGTGGGACCAATGGTTGTATCAAGAGCAATACCGCTTCCTGTCCAACCTGCCCGACAACATCTCTTCAGACCGTCTTGCCGAATTGGACGACGCTTGGTCGGTCAACGCCACCGGCAACAACGAGGTGCTCTTCGCTTGGCTGGAACAAGCCGTGCGCAGCCACCACACGCCAGCGTACGAGCGTTTGGAAACGTTCTTGATTCACGTGGGACGTCGCAAGTTCCTGACGCCTTTGTACAAAGCCATGGTGGAGACAGGACAAAAAGCGATGGCCGACGCCATCTACGAACAAGCCCGCCCCAACTACCACAGCGTGGCGACGGGCACCATGGATGAATTGCTCGGACGTTCGTCCAATTGAGCTTCAACGACAGCCATGAAATGAAAAAAGGCACCCCTCGGGGTGCCTTTTTCTTGGTCTCAAGAGTTGCAATCAGCGGATGATGGTCACCACGCCGAAGACTTCTTTCCGGTAGCTTTCTTCCGAGAGGCTGTGCACTTCGATGCGGTAAGAATAGGGACCGTTGGGGACGTAGTGCTGTCCCTCTTCTCCCACTTGGCCGTACCACGCGTCCTCGGGATCTGTGGTGCTCCACACCAGCTCTCCCCACCGATTCCACACCTCGAATTCAAAGCGATCCGGATCGATGTCCGTGCCCTCGACGAAGAACGCATCGTTTGTGCCGTCGTTGTTGGGCGTGAAGGACGTTGGGATGAACAAGTTGAACATGTCCTGAATGACAATCTCACGGTTCACCACATTCACACATCCCTGGGCGTCGGTGATTTGAAGTTGCACAGGGTACGTGCCTCCCTCTGCCATGGGAAACTGGAACGTCGGATTCTGTTCGTAGCTGTAACCAAGGGGGTTGAAGGTGTTGAACGTCCAGAACCATTCCACCACATTGGCTTCCGAGTACCCGTCGAATTCAATCTTGGTGTCGGGCGCTCGGGTCGGTTGTGGGCCGGCGAAGTACCCCACATCGGGAATGGGGTACACATTGATGTAGGCCTCCTTCACGTGGGTGTATTCACAACCGCCTGCTTGCGAGGTGATCGTCAAGCTGACGTCGTAAAATCCAGGATCTTCAAACGTCTTGATGGTGTTGCTCTCGCCGCTGTACGTGCCGTCGCCAAACGCCCACAAGCTTGATGTGATGAGTGCAGGGTCGGTTTCGTTGGTGAACAAGAAGGTGCCCGTTCCGCAAGCTTCTGTGGTGTCCGCCGAAAACTGGATGGGCACAGGCGACTCCAGCACCACGTCGGCGCACACGGTCGAAGGGGGCGTTTCGCAGTCGTCTTCCACCGTCACACAGTACTGACCTGAAGATGGTGGCACCGTGAAGATGCTCGCTTCGTCTTCGTTGATGACCGCGCCTTCAAACGTCCATGTGTACTCGTATCCCAATCCGGAACCACCATTGGTGGCAGAGGCGTCGAGGAACGCTTCTTCGCCGCTGCACAAGAAATCAGAGGCCACCAAGTCGGCGTTGATGCCGGCCAAGACGTTCACACCCACTTGGTACTCGCTTGTGGGGCAACCGTTGATGTCGAAGCCCTGGACCGTATACACCGTAGACGTGTTGGGCGAAACCTGCTGCACAGGACCGTTGGGCAATCCGTTGTCCCATTCGTAGGTCCAGGCGTTCAAGGGGTCTTGGGGTGAGCTCACCTCCAAGTTCGCGGTGCCACCCAAACAAATGGTTTGGACATTGGGAATGTCCAGCGTCAAGGGCAGCGGATCTTCCAGCAGCACTGGGAAGTTGTAAATGCACCCCTGGCCGTCAAACACCACCACGGTGTAGTCGCCCGGAACAAGGTCGTTGTAATAGAAGTCGTTGATGTTGTCCCAGACCAACTCTTCCACAAGCTCTGAACCTGCGGCTTCGTTCACGTAAAGTTGGATGGTGAACGGCCCCTCCTCGGCGAAGGCGTCCTCGAACACCTCCACCCCGATGATGCCGTCGTTGGCGAAGCATGACGGCTGCTGCTGTTCCACTTCGAACGAGAATCCGGGCTCCACCACCATGACATCCGTCGCTTGGCAGTTGTCGAATCCGACGGGCTCCACGAAGAGCGTGAATTCGATGGGCTCGCCGTCGAAGGTGTTCATGACGGGTTGTGGCACGTTGGGGTCCACCAAGTACTCGGCGGGTTCCCATGACCAATCGAACCCACACGTGCTGGACGCTCCGCCACAACTCACGCACCACTCCACAGGCTCAAAGGCACAAAAATCTGTGCAGCTGCAGAAAAATTCGTCGCTCGTGAATTGGAACGAGATGCAGCCGTCTGGGTTAGTGGCGGTGAAACTTTGGCCCGCAAAGACGGCGTCCAACGTTGCCAGAACAGGGCCCGTGGCGTTAGGTCCGTCATACACGGTTACAAAATCCTGGAACCCTTCCATCGCACCTGCGGTGAAGCTGATGGTCATCATGGTCCCATCTCCAGGGTTGTCCGGACAATAGCTGAACACCGAGTTGTCGGCGTTGCTGTAGCAATGGCTGTACGTGCCGGCAGCGTTTCCACAGACCACGGGCGATCCGTCGTCCAAAGCGCCTTGCAACTGGATCTCTCCCCCGCAGTACTCCAAATCCACCCCGGCCGTGATGAAGGTTCCGGGGTTGTCAATGACCTCCACCGTAAGGGTGGTGTCCCAGGTGCAGCCGAAGTTGTTGGTGACAACATACCCAAACTCGAACGTCCCAGGGTCGGGGAACATGAGGTCCACGTAGTTTCCGTCGTCGCTGACCTCCACCACGCCCAACTCTGCAGGCGTCAGGATGTTGTCCAAGTCGCCCACGGGATGCCAATACGAGGAGTCTGATTCCAATCCAATGACAGGGGTGAACGTGGTGACGCCAGGTACAATTTCTGGGTTGAAGTCGATGCCCCATTCGTAGAGCGTGCCGTTGTCGGAGGCCCATTGGTCGATGACGTTGAATGTCCAGATCCCGTTGAGCGGACATCCCACGAAGTCGCACAAGTCGCCACATGGCAGGTAGGTTCCCGCAGGCATCGGGTCGGCGGCATCGGGGTTGTTCGAATCGTCAAGCACCCACTCTGCGTCCATGTTCCACGAGTAGTCGAAGCCTTCCACGTCGGCGATTCCAAGGTTGTTGCCCCCCAAATCCTCGGGAGTGCACCCGGTCGGGTCGGGTCCACCAGTAGCCCCATTGTCCATGAGCAACACTTCCGTTCCGTCTGGACAGGTGATCCAAAAGCTCAAATCGCCGATGAATGTGTGCTCAATGTTGGCCGTGATGAGTTCGATGTCGTCGCAATCCTCGAGCACCTGGTCGGTGTCAAAGAAGTCGATGAACAACTCGGAAGTGAACGCCACCCCCGTCGCATCTGGCAGGTCTGCCAATTCAGACACCCCGACAGGTGGCAGGGCCGTCCAAGTGATGCTCTGCACAGGGTTCCCATTCAAGAATCCTGGGGCATCCTCACACAACGGGGTGGAAACTTCCGTGTTGAAAACCGGGATAGTGGAGACCAGAACTTGGTGCGGTAAGAGGTTGGTGCTGTTGCAGTTGTTCACGTCTTGCACCACCAAGGTCACGATGTATTCCCCGGGCACGCTGTAGCTGTGTCCCAATTGAAAGCCGTCTGACGCCGCCGTGGTTTCCACGGTGCCGTCTCCCCAGTTCCAAATCAAGCTGTCCACCGGGAATTCAGGCGCTCCGGGAACCGAAGCACTCGCGTCAAACGTCACCGTTTCATCTGGGCAAACCCCCACGCTGATGGGGTTGTCAGGGAACGGCGCTGGGCTGACCAATGAAATGCCGGCTTCAGGGTAGCTGCAAGGTGTCACGCAGCTCACTTCGGCCACCCATCCCACATCTCCGCCAGTGGCGTTGTTGTTCACGTCCAACGAGAATGTCACACACCCCGTGGGGTTGTCGATGCTCGCTGTGATGCTGACCCCCACAAACGAGTTGCCTGTGCCTGCTCCCACCAAGTCCGCGTTCGTGTCAGAGCCGTTGAAGACGTAGAGCACATCGTTGTTGTTGGGGTTGGCATTGGTTTGGAGGTCAAACGACAAGAAATTCACCTGCACCGCGTCGCCGGGTTCACTGGGACAAAGCGTGATGGTGAAGTTGTTGTCGGAGTAAGGGTCCTGAAAGTCGGTGCTCCCACTGTTGTCGTCCACGAAATAGATCGTCTCGCCAGCGTCGCAATCAATCACGATTTGACCTTCGTCAGAAATCGGAATGATGACGCCTTCTTGCGCGTGGAACGCCCCGGCCAAGGCCCACAAAATGGCCATCCCGAACACGCGCTTCAAACCTCCTGAAAAGTGGTTATTCATTGTGCTTCAATTCCCCGTAAAAATAGGACAAAGGGAAGACGCTCAATGTCCTTCAACCGTTGCACATGTTCACGGCAATCTTCAAGAAAATGTCAGCAAGTCAAGAACGACTCAGCGCTCCACACGGACTTCGTCCGTGAACAGCTTCCCGGTGCCGTCTTCCGCCTGGCACCTCACCGTCCAGTGGTACTTGGACCGGTTGCGTGCGAGGGTGCCGTCAGGCAACGTGCCGTCCCATGGCTGGTCCGCACTCCGGGTGCGGAACACTTCGTGACCCTTGGCATCAGACACCACCATTTCCCACAAATCCGACGTCTCGTACAGGGCCGGGGGCAGGAAGGTGTCGTATCGTCCGTCGCCGTCAGGGCTGAAACGGGCCAATGCGCCCAAACCATGTCGATCCGCCACCACAATGTCATGCTTGGCGTCGTCCAAGCACCCGTGTTTGTTGCTGGCCACAAGGTTCACAGGGTACGCCCCTGGCACTTCCAGTTGAATCCAATGGCTGTTGCCCGACTCTCCATCCACCACCCATTGCGTGGCCGTCGCGTCTGGAGTTTGGTCCTGAAGCTTGACACGCACCTTGCCGGAGTGCACCGCTTCAGGAAACGCCCATGAAAAATCCGCTGTCGGCTTGGGCAGAACCGTGATCATGTTTTGTATCGTTCTGGTGCGAATCATCCCGTCTGACGGCGCGCGAACCGACAAGGTGATGTCGTAAGTTCCAGGCGTCATGAACTTGTGCCGTGGGGCCGGGTCGTTGCTGAACGACCCATCTCCGAAGTTCCACAAGAAGCTCAACGACCTGTCCAAGCCAGACAATTCGAACGAGACTTCCACCCCCTCACACGCCTCGCTCGACGACGAAGTGAATGGTAGGCTCGCCAGGAGAATTTCGAGGCCAGGTACCTCGCCATCCACCTCTGGGGCGGTGACGTCATCTGCCATGTTTTCAAAGTCGCCAGGCATAGCTTTCACCAAGGGTTCGACAGACTCTACGGCCTCTGGATTCACGGCTTCTCCAAGGTCTTCTGCCAACACGTCCTCTTGGAACGTCGGCGCTTCTTGGGTGAATTGATTCCAAGCCGACTCGAAGGAGGCCGCATCTGTAACGTTGTCCAGAGAGAGTGGTTCTGCTTGGATCGAAGGCATCTCGGACGGAACTTCGGTCGCGGCCACAATCCATTCGTCGACCACCGGCTTGCCGAGCCACATCAGTGCACCACCGGCCGCCACGGCTGCGGCCACAGCCCACCGGTTTGCGTTGATGGCGGGGGACGGTTCCGGCATGCTTTTCACCCCATCCAGCTCGCGCTCCAATGCATCCCAAGGTGCGTTCACCTCAGGCTCAAACCCTTGGAAGGCTTGGCGCAATTGTTCGTCGAATGGATGCTTGTTGGGCATGGGGTCAATGGGCTTTTGAGGTCAACAGAATGTTTCGAATGTTTCTCCTCGCCTTTGCGAGGTTGGACTTCGAGGTTCCAACGCTGATGCCCAAGCGAGATGCAATCTCTTGGTGCCCCAGGTTGTCGAAAACGTAGAGGTTGAACACGGCGCGGTAGACAGGAGTCAATTGCTCCATGGCTTCCATCACATCGTGCACGTTGAACGACGCATCCACCTCATCGGCCTCTTCCCAACCTGTTTCTTCATCCACAGGTTCAAAAGAAGCTTCCTCTCCCAACACCCATCCTGCCGCATTTCTGCGACGGATGGCATCAATGGCCGTGTTGACCATGATGCGACGCATCCAGCCTTCGAAAGAACCTTTGAAGGTGTACCCCCCGATGTTGTTGAACACCTTGAGGAACCCTTCTTGCACAACATCTTGCACGCTGTCTTGGTCGGACATGTAACGGAGGCACACCCCAAACATCAAGCGGTAATACCGCTCGAAAATGAAGCGTTGTGCTCGGCGTTC
>CBFHQO010000039.1:0-7629 GCA_965658045.1 uncultured Flavobacteriales bacterium
AAAGAGAATTCCATGTCCACTTTGGACCATTTTCGCCATTGACTTCTGCATATTCTGGCACATAAAGCCAAAGGGGCCATAAATGGGCTAACTCGTATTCAATATTTGACGGATTGGTGTAGTATCCTCCGGGACGCCTGACATGTGGAGGAGGATATCCGAACTCTGATTTTAATGCATCAAATATGGTCGGATATCGTTGGAATACCCAGTTGTAAGTCGACCGATGAAGCTCTAGCAAACTGTTCTTCCCTGTAGCGCTCAAGTGCCCAGAAAAGACTCGATTTAGAATTTCTAAGTGTTTTTCCCGAGAAGCAATCTCATCCTCCTTACGGATGTCGTGAAAACCATATTTGAGCTTTAGCGTTTCAAGGAAATCACCAAAGGGTCCTTCTCCCTGAACCACTGCGTCACCGCCGCAGTACTGATACAAAGATCGGAGCCCGTAACGCTCAGCGATTCCACTCTGAGCCTCAGTATTCGACGGTATTCGCTTAAATTCTTTCCAGACCATCTCAAGCTCATAGCGAACGTTTGATTCGCTATCCCAATATCGATCGGGTCGCCGAAGGCCAAAGGGATATCCAACAAGCTCTCTCACAGCTTCAAAAATTGACCCCCATCGGTCAATGCAATGGTTGTAGAGTGACCGATGATTTCGAACAAAGTTGTCTAATGATTCTTCACAATCCACTATGTCCGTGAGATGGTCAGCAGTCAGAGATATGAACTCTGTGTAGTTCCTGGCAAATGATTGATAATAATCTGAGATTTCAGGGCTTTTTAAATCTCGGTACTTGCGCGCCAGGGCTGATTGAATTGACTGTAGCGGCTTTTTCCCATCCACATGAATTGGCAGATAATCGAATCCCTCCTCCTCATAAACAGCACTTTTCTTCTGACTTTTTTCTTGGTACTCCCAGCGAGTCCCTAGACCCAATATTTCTATGACCAGTTCATCCTTCGGGATATAGAAGTCCGGGATGTACTGTCGAATTTTAAATGGCTCGTAATCATAGCGTATACCGTTGTGGTCAAGAAGAGCGAAAGTGATAAACTCAAAGCTCGACTTGAGAAGGTTCTGCTGTCGGTCAAACAGATACAAGGCAGGCTCAATGTCCAGCCCTTTCGTGACTTCATAGAATTTTTCTTTACCCCCATTCCTTTCTATCCACAAATGCACTTTCCGCACCAACTCATTCTCACTGTGCTTCAGTCGCGTTAGGGTTGAAACCGTGCCTCCGTCGGCAATGTATTGCTTCAAAATACCTTGAACCTCAGTTTCGGACAACCCAACAAGGCGTCCATTATCCTCACTCCATTCCTGAAACAATTCCCATCGAATCTTTGCAATGGTCTTGTGATAATACCGCCGCTTTCCGTTCTGGTGATAAGAAAAACGAATGAACTCACTCTTCCGCTTTTTATCCTGCTTTACATGAAGAAGGCGAGTCTTGCCTGATTCTTCGTCGTAACAATGGTACGTAGTGGAGACAGGTTTGAAGTAAACATGAAACCTGTTGTCGCACACCCTGTCTATTGTCAAAATTTTATCGGCTTGATCGGACATTTTCGCGATGTGATGAAATCATGTTGTAAAGTAACACCGTTCACAAAGTGGCCCCGACATACATCGGATGTTGCCCATCTGAATGAAATCGGAATTCATCCTAAAGTCAAAATCACTGACAAACTTGGGATTTGATGTTTGTATTTACTATCGTTGTAAAACATTCACTAAATCATGAACCAAACCGTCCGCAAGTGCCAATCTTGCGGAGCTGTCGTTGTCGGCCGTTCTGACAAGCGATTTTGCTCCAAATCCTGCCGAAACCAAAGCAGCAACGCCACCCGAAAGGTATGGCGAGAGCGGATGGCACCATACATCAACGCCTTGCTGAACAATGCGAAATCACTAGATACTTTGCTTGATGGGCGCAAAGAAGCAGAAGTGACCAACTACGATCTAATGCGCGTGGGATTTGACCCGTTGTCACCTCAACAAAAGGGCTTCAGCTTTGCAGATGGCAGGGAGACGAGAGCCCACTTTGGACCGTACGTTTTGGTGACTATTTCGAGAAATAAATTTATTATTAAAAATAACAATTAAATGCCTGAATTTTTCATTGAAAATTGCCTTGAGCCCGTGCCAGATCTGCGATTCGAATTGTCGCAAAAAATGGAAGAAAAAACGTCGCTTTCTTGGGTCTTGCTCGGCACCGCCCTTGTTCTGACCTCTGTTGCCATGGCGTTGCACAAGGCCAACAAGCGCTCGGAAGCGCTTCACGTACACCTTGAATCGCTTCAAAGCGCCAACCGATGAAGCGTTTGTTGTCCACGATGGCACGAGGACTGGGGCCAGACGCCCTTGACTCTCTCGTCTCCGTTATCCAAGATGCTTTTGACGGCACTCCCAATGTGCCTGAACAAGCTTGGATGGCGTTGGACAGCACCATGATGGAGTTTGGTCTTTCGGCGGAAGCAAGGCATTCGGTTCATGATGTCGTCCACACCCCCATCAAATGGGAGAACGTGCTTCAAGACGAACAAGTGAAACTTGCTTCTGAGGCTCTTGGGACAACGAAGACCAATGCCTCCGACATCCCTTCCGATTGGATGCAGTGGCAGACGTGGGTGGTGGAGACGATGTGGACGGGCTGGGAATTCAACCTGCACATCGATAGACTTGGACAGGTTGGCATCTCACGTCCCTACCTGCCCAACAAAGCACCGTCCTCGCCGTGCTTGACCGTGGACCTTCGCTCCCTGCTCCCATCATCGTCCTTGCGAGCCGACTGTCCCCTTTCCCATCAAGCCGTCACCGTTCACGAATCCGCGGCCGTTCGGGCAATGCGGCAAGAGGACGTTCGTTCTGTTCATGTGCACGTGAACGATGCAGGCCAGCCCCAGCGGTTGGACTTGGAACATGAGCGCCAAGCCGTTCGTGGCCACAGACTGGAAGAGTTGCTTTCCAGAGACGGGTTTGAAGACTTGACCCTGAAAGTGCAGAACGGCCAAATCGTCCACGCACGACACATCACCAAACACAAACTCGCATGACCCCGGCACTGAAAACCTCAGGCCATTCGATTTCTGCTGAGCTCCACCGATGCGCGGAGAGCCCGGCCGTCTTCCATTCCCTTGCTTTCCATTCAAGAATGCACTCAAATCCTCAATGACCATGGCGAAACGTACAGCGAAGAAGAAGTCCGCGCGCTCCGTGACTGGATTCAACTCATGGCAACCCTCACGATCCACTGCATGGAGCGGGCCGAGGTCCGCCGTGCTGATGGCCAGGGTGAGCAGTGACGAACAGGCCAAAGGCTATTCGCTGGACATCCAAGAGGAAGCCCTGCGGGCCTACTGCTCCCGTGAAGGCATCCTCGTCTCCACGCTGTTCCGCGAAGACCACAGCGCCAAAGACTTCAACCGCCCCGAATGGTCTAAGATGATGGCCTACCTGAAAAAGCACCGCGTTGACGTCAACCTCCTGCTCGTCACCTCATGGGACCGCTTCAGTCGGAACCTCACCGACGCCCTCCTCGAGCTTCGCAAGCTCCACGAAATGGGCATCGAAGTGTGCGCCATTGAGCAACCGCTGGACCTCTCCATCCCGGAGTCCAAGGCCATGCTCGCCCTTTACCTCGCCATCCCCGAAATCGACAACGACAGGCGCTCCATGAAGATTCGGGGTGGCATGCGTGCTGCCTTGAAAGATGGACGTTGGTGTCGCGTGGCCCCAAGGGGTTACCGCAACAGCCGCGACCCGCTCAACAAACCCATCATCGTCCCCGACAAAACGACCTCTAAGGCCGTCAAGCACATCTTTGAGTTGGCCTCAGAGGGAATCTCTCAAGCCCAACTCCTTCTCGAAGCGGAAGACCTTGGGCTAAAGCTCAGCCGCAACGGGCTGTCCAAGATGCTTCGAAACCCCGTCTACTGCGGAAAAATCCTCGTGCCTGAAGAAGGCGACGAGCCCGAGGTCATCATCGAAGGCAAGCACAAAGGCATCGTTCCTGAATCCACCTTCGATCGCGTACAAGAACTGCTTGCCGGTCGCAAGTCTGGACCACAGGTTCGGACATACAACAACCTTGACGACGAGATGCCCCTGCGCGGGGTGCTGTCTTGCTCCAAGTGCGGAGGCAACCTGACAGGCAGTCGATCCAAAAGCAAGTCTGGAAAGAGACACGCCTACTACCACTGCAACCACTGTCGGAAGGAGCGTCACCCGGTGGCCAAAGCCAACGACCACATGGCGCGACTCCTGAGCCAATTCAAATTCAAAAAGAGCACCAAGGCCCTCTACAACGCGGCGGTGGAAGCCCTGCTCGGCGAAAGCAAGGAAAAGCGAATCCAAAGCAAGCGGCTCGCTTCAGCTTCCATCAAGAAACACGAAGCGCGATTGGCCAAGCTCCAAGACCTTCTGGCCGACGGAAACATTGACCTGGAGAGCTTTCAAAGCATGTCCAAGCGGTACAAAAAGGCCCTGCATCAGGCCCACGAAAGGCAGCGTCAATCGGCCGAAAGCCAAGGGGAGAAAACCACGATTGTCGAACACCGCTTCAACCTCCTGGAAAACTTGGGGAACATTGTGCATCAAGGAGATACGAAGAGCATTCAGCGCGCCATTCGCACGATTTTCCCGGACGGCGTCAGTTTTGACGGAAACCAATGTCGAACACCCCGTCTGGACGAGGTGCTGCGCTACAGCCTTTTCGTAGACAACGATTTCGAGGCGGTCTTCGCCGGGAAGCAAGGGGAAATCCTGAAAAAATCCCTCTGGGTGGAGCCGGGGGGAGTCGAACCCCCGTCCAAACAAGGCCACACCGAAGTTTCTACATGTTTATCTCGCGATTGATTGTCGGCTGAGGGCTGACCACGAGCAGCCCACCACACAGCGTAGTCCAGTGAAATTCGCGCCGGGTGTCGGACCCACCGTTAGCTAGTCCCATTTACCTGATGCCCGTTGTGACGACGAAAGGGTCCGTACGTCGCCACTGGACAGCTCGTTCCGCCACCTTGTGGCTGGAATTAGGCAAATCGACTTGGTCGATTAGGCCGCGAGCGCGTAGGAAGTGTTGTCATTTCTGACTGAAGATTTGAGATTAACGAGCGACATCTCCAAGAGCTCGACATGCTTCCCCGATCTGGTCATCTTGCTGTCAAATCCAAAATCGGCCCCATTTTTCAAAGAACCGCCCACAAAAGGGCGAGCGACGAAAGTACATCCGATTCCCATCCCGGCATGCCAGTTGCCCGACCTTTGGGACATGTTGGCGTCTCGCATCAGCAACCCACTATTATTATGGCTTCGTTGGGCCCTGGCTTGCGGCTGCCTGACGCTCGCTTATCTGGGTCACGCCCAGGTGGTGGACGACTTCGACATCCGCTTCCAAGCCCAGCAAAATGGCGGGATTCGGTTTTTGGCCAACACCACCATGTTTTGCGGCACCGGATCGTCCTGCGTGTCGGCCCAAAGCGCAACTCCTTTCGGATGGCCCGCCGACAATAACAACAGCCACGACATGCAATACTACAATGGGGACAACGACCCCGACACGTGGTGCGCGTCGTCCGACAGCTTGGCCCTGGGCGTGTGTGCCAAGGTGAGCTGGGCTGGGTTGTACTGGGCAGGTCGGTTGGGCAACGGCAGTGTGCCCAACGAAAACCTGCGCAACCAGGTGAAGATCAAGGCCAGCGACAACGAGCCTTACCTCGATGTCCTGGCCGACCAGGAATGGGAGTTTGACGCTTCTGGGGTCGACAACTATTGCTGCTTCGCCGACGTGACGCCGTGGGTGGAAAACAACCCCGTCAACGCCCGGTACACCGTCGCCAACGTCGTGGCCACCCAAGACTACGGGTCGTGGGGCGGCTGGGTGTTGGTCGTGGTGTACGAGGATGCGTTGGAATCCATGCGCAACTTGACGGTGTTCGACGGCCTCGCCATGATCACCATGGGCGGCGGCGGAAACAATTCCACGGTGGACGTGCCCATTTCAGGCTTCCTCACCCCTCCCCTTGGCCCCGTCGACCTGGAGCTCGGCGTGGTGGCCTACGACGGCGACCGTGGGGAAAGCGGCGACAGGTTGGGGTTCAACGGCGGCAGCGGGTTTGAATACATCTCGGACGCCACCCACGACGAATCCAACGCGTTCAACAGCACCCACTCGAACGACGGCGCGATGACGCCTTGGCGCATGCCGGCGTTCAACAACACGTTGGGCCACGATGCCAGCGTGTTTGTCCCCGACAACAGCGGCTACGACTTCTTGCCCAACAACGCCACCGAAGCGGAAATCAGGGTGACCACCGGAGGTGAATCCATCACCGTGCAGGTCATCACCTCTGTCATCGACGTGTACGAGCCCGACCTCAGGGCGACCGTCTACATCGAGGACCTCAACGGCGGCGTGGCCGAGCCAGGCGACATTTTGGAATACACCGTGGTGGGCAAAAACTTGGGCAGCGACGCCGCCGTGGACGTCTACGCCACCACCACCCTGGACATCCGCACCACGTTTGTGGAAGGCAGCCTGGAATGGGTGACCCCCAACGCGGTGGTGGACATGACCGACGCCGTTGGGGACGATCCAGGCGAGTTCATCGAGGCAGACCAAATGGTGCGCGTCCGCATGGGATCCGGCGCCAACGGCACCCAAGGGGGACAACTGGACAACGACCCATTGGGCATGGACAGCGTCGCCTACAAATACAAAGTCGCCCTCACCGACGACTGCATGCTCCTTCAATGCGACGGCACGCTAACCGCAGAGGCCGACATCTACGGCGCGGGCAACATCTCAGGCAACGACCAAACGAACGACGGCGCCAGCGCCTTGGTCGACGAAAACGGCTGTCCTGTGGAGGAGGTCACCGTGTTGGAAGTCCAAACCGGCGTGTGCCCCCCTGTGTCCATCGAGCCCACAGGGACAACGTGCCTGGGCGACAACGTGGCGCTCGAAGTGCCCCAATTCGCCAACAACCCCTTGGCGCAGTCTCTGGCCAACTACACTTGGTCTGGCCCCAACGGCTTCGCGATGGACGGCCCCACGGCGTTCATCCCAGGTGCGGACTTCGAGGACGCCGGGACGTACTTGATGGAGGTGACCTTCGAGGGGCTCGAGTGCCTGTTGAGCTCGGCCGATTACACCCTCGACGTGCACGAAGCCGTGCCCAACTTCGACCCACCCGCGTCCCAATGTTTGGACGACAACGCGTTCGACTTCGTGGCGGGAGGTGCCGTCTACGCTGGGGCTGAATACAGCTGGGCGTTTGAAAGCGCCAACCCCACCATGGCTTCAGGCTTGGGTGTCACCGGAATCCAATTCAACGCAGGCGGCTGGCACGAAGTGGCCCTCACCTTGGAAGAAATCGGCTGCACCGGCACAGTCATAGATTCGGTGTTCATCGAGACGCCGCCGGACTTGTCGGCGTTCGATGTCAGCGTCTACCCCCCGAGCGGGTGCGCGCCGTTGACGGTCCTGTTCTCCAGCGAAGCCAACCCCGACGAAGTGGCCCAAGGGTGGACGTTCAGCGACGGAGAGAGCAGCGACGCAGACGCCCCCGTGCACGTGTTTGAGACGCCGGGCACCTACGGGGTCGAAGTCACCGCTGTATCCACGG
>CBFHQO010000040.1:0-11663 GCA_965658045.1 uncultured Flavobacteriales bacterium
ATGATTCAGTCTGACTTGGGGTTAAGGACAACGTGGAGCACAAGCTTTCCGCCGCCTGATTCGAAAGGTATGCATTCTGCCGCTAGGTTGTCGCGGGAGCACAAACGAAGGTCCATCAGTCCCAAGCCTGCCCCACCCGTGGCTGTCCGAGCACCATGCTCCAACTGTGCCAACCGGCGGGCCTTCAAGGACGCCATGTCCAACGCCACCACAGGAGCAAGGGCTTGCCGCAGACCATCCCACTGAATGGGGGCGACGTCGTTCTCCGAACGGAGATGACACTGGCCCTCTGCGTCGTACCCGACCTTGAGGTTCACGTCCGAAGCGTGCTTTGTGAGGTTTTGGAACAACTCGATGGCACAGCGCATGGCCTTCTTCGAAGGCCCCTTGGGCCAGTCGCGCCTGCGAATTCCCTCTTCCAACCACGACAGCAACACCTCATTTTGCCTCGCCTTCAGGGGGCCATGCCACTGCAATGCCCAGTCAGGATTGAGGTGGTTTACTTGGGAAGAAGAGGGCGTTGGTCTCATCGCTTGCAGTGCTTGTCAAAGAACGAATTTTATGCCGCACTTTTGTGGCCGTATGGGCCAGGAATTGCAACGAGAAGTGTGGAAAACGGACCCAGAATGGTTCAGACCTTGGTTCAACACTGAGGCGTACCACCGGCTCTATGGCCACAGAAGCGAAGAGGAGGCCGACGAGCTTGTCCAAGCCCTGCTCAACCAGGAAGGTCTCGCAAGTTCTGGACGCGTGTTGGACGCTGGGTGCGGGGCGGGACGACATGCCAGGGCCTTTTTCCAACGAGGATGGGACGTTCACGCCTTCGACCTGAGTGAAGCGAGCATCACTTCTGCTGTCAACCATCCTCTTGTCCCGGCCAACGAGAAGCTTCAGTTTCAGGTCCACGACTTGAGGGAGCTGGATGGCCAGCGCGGTTGGCATGGCGCCTTTGACCTTGTGGCCAACTTCTTCACAAGCTTGGGTTACTTCGACGAGCCCCAGGCCATGGAGCGCATTGTGGGTCATTTTGCCGCTTTTCTGAAGTCTGGCGGCCATTTGTTTGTGGATTACCTCAATCCAGAAGCCGTGGCACAACAACTTGTGCCTCATGAACGCATCACGAAGGCGGGCACAACGTTCGACATTCACCGCCGCATTCACCTTGGATGGATCGAGAAATCCATTCAATACACATGGAACGGCGAGCCCTGCCACCATGTGGAACGGGTGCAAGCCTTGACCAAATCCGCGTTCCACTCTGCGTTGTCGAACGCTGGACTCGAAGTGACCCACGTTTGGGGCGATTACGCACTTTCCAAGTGGACACCTGACTCGCCCAGAACCATGATTCTCGCACACAAACCCACCAACCTCTGACGGCATGCTTTTGACCACTGCTTTGTTTCTGGCGACTGCGCTCTTCGGAGGGGGGCTGTTTGTGCTGATGGGCAAGAGGGGCATCGACAACCTGGGACTCATCTTGTCTTTTGGCGGGGCTTTCATCATTGCCATGTGCTTTCTGCACCTCGTCCCCGAAGCCTTTGCTGGCACGTCGTATGCTGGACTTTGTGTGCTGGCGGGATTCTTGCTGCAGGGGTTGCTGGAATTCCTGAGCCAAGGCATCGAGCACGGCCATTTCCACGCCCACAAGCACGGGCCTGAGTGTGAAACACCATCTTCCTGGAAAAAGCTTCCTTGGGCGGCATTGCTCAGCTTGGGGCTGCACGCCGCGTTGGAAAGCATGCCCGTCATCGGACCGCACGTCCATCATGAAGGCCACGTTCACGGTCCTTTGTCCTTGGACCTCGTCGATTGGGGGCTGACCGTGGGTCTCATCCTGCACAAGGTTCCTGTGGCCATGGTGCTCATGGCCATGATGCTGGAACAGCACGTGCCCAAGCGCACGGCTTGGTTGGTGCTTGCAGGGTTCGGAGTGTCGCCGGTCTTGGGCATGCTCAGCGCGGACATGGTGTACCACGCGTTGGATGCAAACGCCTCGGCCGAGGTCACGTCCATGCTGCAGGCGCTCGTGGTCGGCATCCTGCTGCACATCGGCACGACCGTCCTGTTTGAAGCAGGGGAGGGGCACGCCTTCAACAAGGCCAAATTTGCGGCCACCTGCACCGGTTTGGGACTCGGCCTGTTGGCCTTTGCCTGAAGCGAAACCTTTTTGGGGTAGGTGCGTACACCCGCCTGTCATGAGACACTATCGCATCCACATCAGTTTGTCCAAAGTCGAGACGATCGAACTGTCGTCGTCGTCGTTTGGATTCAAACTCCTGGCGTACGGCCTGAACTGACAGGCGAAGAACGTCAGCCGAACAAGTCGGCCGCCAAACTTTGGGCTTGGTCCAAGGCGTGGGAGCTCTTCGCTTTCCACAGTCCTTTCTGTTCAGCCCATTCCACCAGACGTTCCGTGGGCGCGTTGCCCACAAGGTCATCCTGGGCCATCGGACACCCGCCCACCCCACGTATGGCCCCATCGAACCGCAGACAACCGGCTTCGTGGGCCGCTTCCACTTTTCGCATGCCATCCAAGGGATTCATGTGCAGGTGCGCGCCGACTTTGCCTTGTCCCCACCTTGGCACGCATTGCCCAAAGACATCCTTCACCTGATCAGGGGTGGCCATGCCCACCGTGTCGGCCACTGAGATGACCGACGGGTCAAAGGCCTCGAGAAGACGGTCGCCCCAAGCCACCGTGTCCGCCACAGCCCAAGCATCGCCATAAGGGTTGCCAAACCCCATGCTCAAGTACACAACCAATTCCTTGCCGTGTTGGACACATGCGTTGGTGGCCATATCGAGGCGACGCATGGCTTCGTCCTGGCCGGCTCGCGTGTTGCGCTCTTGGAAGGTCGGGCTGATGGAGAAGGGAAAGCCCAGCGCCGACACCGACTCAAATTCCACCGCATCTCGAATGCCTCGTTCGTTGGCCACAATGACCAAGGCTCGTGTGGCAGTTTGATCCCAAATCGCTTCTTCTTCCAATTGCTGAAGCACCTTGGGTGTGTCAGCCATGGCCGGCACCGCCCTTGGAGATACAAAACTCCCGAGGTCGAGCCAATCAAATCCCACACGAAGCAACGTCCGGAGGTAGGCCAACTTGTCCTCGGTCGTGATGGGGTGAGGCCAGCCTTGGATGGCGTCGCGCGGACAATCCACAAGCTGAAGTGGGAGGGAGCTGTTCACACCATGAAAGTAAGCCAGCACAGATCAAGTGAAACCTTTTTCAGCGGGTTGGCGTAAGGAGCCTTGACATTGACCCACCGCAGAATCCTTGCCTCATGCAACTCGACTCTTTCAACCGACTTCCGCTCGATCAGAAGACCAACTACATGTGGGACCACGGCGTGTGCCTGGCCCAACGTGTGATCGAGAACCGATACATCTTGTGCATTTTCGAAGTGAACGGCTTTTTCGTCGAAGCGATTTACTCACGACGCAACAACCGGGTGAACGCCATTCTTCCCATCGCAGACCTGCCAGAATGGGAAGCCTACGTGGATCAAACCCTCACTCAGCTTCTGAAACTGAGCTGATTTCCATTCCCAGGGACACCTCACAGGTGCCCGCTGGATTCTGCCCAAAGTCCCACACCCCCGGAGGTCGTTGGGACTTTGTCGCATTTGGCCCTTTCCACGTGGTGTTCCACGTCACGTGAGACAGCCCTTGGTGGTGCACCACGTTGGCCGCCTTGACAGAATCCCTGGGAGACGAGGCCCACACTTCACCTTGCCAACCATCTTCCATCAGCCAGGTGGACTCCCGTGCGGACACATGCCAGAGCCGCTGGCCCAGGTTGTTGTCCGAATTGCGGCTTTTGAACGCAACATTCACACCCGTACCCACAAGCACCGCCACACCCATCGCATGCCTAACCCCCACAGCCGGCGGTGGCGCCCTGGAAGCAACGGGCACAACCACAACAGGGCTGTTCCCCACACAAGGGGGCTGAGCCCTGCACGTTTCACCCAACCCAACCTCCAAGTCAACCCATCCAATCCGTGGATCCAGGCGGCCATCACCAAGGCCCCCTCACCAAATTCAGCAAGCCCAAGCTTGAACCATTCCAGGCCACACGCAGCTCCCACTGCGCAACACGCCAAGCCCCACACCGCCACGGCTGACACCACATTGGCGGGGTAGAAGAAGAAGGGAAAGGTTTGGAAGTCGTGAACGTTCCAAGGCAAGGTGGCCCATTGGGCGCGAAGAGGCACACGCCAGGCGAGGTGCTTTCCTTGCAACGCTATGAGGGCTGCAGTCGCGGCAAACGACAATTGCGCCCCCAGCTGGCGGGGCGACATGGGGTCCAGCACGGCCACGACGGACCCAGCAGCACCCAAAAGCCCCCATGTGTTCAAGGACTTCCCGCGCACCAAGAACCACCATCCCAAGGTGGCCATCGTTGCAGCCCTGATGGCCGAGAGAGACCAACCTGTGGCCGCCACAAAGGCCCAAACCATGGGCACCCCGAACACACTCCCCCAACGCAACGAGCGTTGTTGCCTTTGCATCAGCAGGAACAACAACAACAACGACACCAGGGAGACGTGGTACCCACTGACCGCCAGCAAGTGAGACAGCCCCAACTGATGCAGGGCATGTTGGACTTCGGGGGAAACCGATTTCCTGTCGCCAGCAAACATGCCCAATACGAGGCCTGATTCATCTGTGCTGAAAGTCCGCTTGACCCAAGTTCGCCAGCGGCTCGCGAGGGTGGCTGGCGTTGAAGGCCTGGACTCCACGTTGGTCGACCCGAGGAATTGCCCGACACGTGTCACCCCCAAAGAAGAAAGGTGTGCCGGAAAATCAAAAGCGTCGGACAAGTCGAACCTTCTTGGCGACGTCACCCGAATCCACATGGGTCCGGCCCCTCGAATTGCGGTGTCAGGCACTCCCAACCACATCCTTTCCATGTGGCCGAATTCGTTCCTGCAGCAAAACACCCCATGTTGGTTGGCCTTGTCCAGGGAAGGCGTGAAGGTGGGCCTGCAATCGAGTTGCCTCAAGGTGGGCGAGTTGGTGTCGTTGAGAAACATCTCGGACCGCATCGTTGCCAGATTCCAATGGCCAACACACCAACCCAACAACACAAACGGGGCCGCTCGACACCACTCTTACAAAGGAACCAACACATGAAGCATTCCGAGGACACCCCACATAAGGACCGGCAGCGGGACGGGTGAATCTTGGAAGGCAGCTGCGGCCCACATTCCCAGGCCAAGTGCAACGGTCCATGCCATGGACCAAGTTCAATCGAACCTGGCCCCGATTGTCGTCACATTTGACCGACGTCGACGAGGAATTCAGGAGCGATCTGAAAAAGGCAACCTCAAGTCACGCGCGCGCTGGACGCCTTGGACGAAATGGGCCCACACCACGCTCTTGTTCCACCACCCCACGAGTTCAGCCCCAGGCTTCGCCTGCTCGCGCAATTGGGCGCGCTGTCGAAGCACCCTCGGCAACGCCAGGTAAAACGCGCCATGGGCCTTCCCAACTGCGATGAATTGCTTCCATTGTCCTTGAGACAACATGCGGTAGGCCGCAATTCCGTCCAACGTCATCCGCCGGAACGCAAAGACAGGCCATGCGCCACGCCGGTTCTTGACCATCACAATGAGGTTGTTGCGGAAGTTCAAGTACGTCTTGAAAGGGCTCGAACTTTGCAACGTGCCGCCGCCCAGGTGCTGCACCGTCACCTGTCCCGCACACCCAATGCGATGGCCCATGTTTTGAAGCCGCCAGCACAAATCGATTTCTTCCATGTGTGCGAACAGATCGACGTCCAAACCACCCGCCTCGACCCACGCCGACTTTCGGACGAACAAGGCGGCGCCTGAAGCCCAAAACACGTCTCGGTTTTGTCGGTGCCAGTCGTCGACAGTTTCCACTTCTTGGAACAGACGCCCCAGGCAAAATGGAAAACCATCTTTGTCCATCCAGCCGCCAGCTGCGCCAGCATGCTCGCACAGAGTTGGATGGGTGTCTTGCACCATCAAGGGGCTCGCCGCTGACCACCCATGCGTGTCCATGATCTCCAGCACAGGGTCGATCCAACGCGACACAATCCGTACGTCCGAATTCAAGAGCACAAACACATCCGCCTCCACTTGGGCCAGCGCCTTGTTGTACCCCTCCGCAAAGCCCCAATTGCGTCCCAATGCGATCGTTTGCACCTCGGGATGGTTTTCCTCAAGCCAAGCCAGGCTGTCGTCGGTGCTGCCGTTGTCTGCCACCCACACGTCGGCCTCCGATCCGCAATGCTCCAGGACAGAGGGCAAATAAGTCTCCAAGTGGTCTCGGCCATTCCAATTGAGGATGACCACCGCCACGTGCTGATTGGCGCGGGTCACGTCACTCATCTTGGGTTGTAGAACAGATCTTCTGGCTCTTCCCGGGAAAAAGCATCTCGGGGGTTCAGCCGGTTTTCCATGGACTCGGAGACCCTCAAGCGGTTTTCACGCGATTTGAGCTGGGCCAACCAGTCTTCGTTTTGGCGCTCGCCCAGCATGTCGCTGTGCAGGAGTTCGAAGCACTCGGACACCACATGCGGCGCGAAAAACAAGAAGCGCTTGTTGTTGAACCTGCCGGCCTTGTGGTAGTGCCAGATCTCGTATGGGTAATATTCCGTCTCATGGTGACGCTTCACCACGGTGTTGGGCTTGCCAAACCGCAGGTAAATGTTGCCCATTTCGGTCATGCTTCCTTGACCTTGCTTGCAGTCGCCGTACATCACGTTGACGTGGGCCACGCGCTCTATGAATTGCCGGTGACGCGCATCCGCTTCGGCGAGTGAGCTGCTCCGTTCAAGCCAAAACCCTGAAACGTACGACTTCATCCGAGCGATGTCGCCTTCGGGGACCAACACATTCAAAATCGTGCTCTGTTCGTTCGTGGTCGCCAAGGCCAAATGGTCGTGCATGTGCCTCACCACATCCCCCAACTCGACGAACGAATCGAGGGAGGGGAGGAGGGGCGCGGTTCCAGCTTGAACGGCTTTGGACGGTTGAGGATGGCGCCGGGGCGCCAGCACCACATCCCTTGACACAATGACGTCGCCCAGCTTGGTGCGGGCTTCCAACTTGAGCACGGGACGTTGCACATTCGGCGCCGTGGCGGAGGTCGGGAGGGACTCAAACACAGGGACCACAGGCTGGGCGGTCAAGCGCTTGTACTTGGTGAAGGCCGCATCCCAGTTGCCTTGCGCATCCGCCCAACCGTAGGCCAGCAGAAACAAAGAATCTTGTCCCACGACCTCGTCCATTTTGTGCAACTCCACATAAATCTTCGCAGCGACCTGGTCTTGTGCGATGTGCTTTCCCACGGAAGGAATCAGGTCCATGCCGCTGTGCACCATGTTGGCGTCAGACATCGCCGAGGCTCTGGCGTGGGTGGCCACAACCATGGGGTCTGCAATCTCTGGCATCCCACTTGGCATAATGCGATATGTCAAACTTGAGGCGTGGAGTTTCTCGTCGGCACGCAACGCCATCCATTCCACGGTGCATGGGCCTTCTGGCACAGAAATTCGATCCACGTGCAAATGCGAAAGTGCCGATGAATCTGGCACGTCAGGACGGACTTCCAAGCGTGATTTCCGGAACCCCAACACGTCGTTCTGACGCGCCACCACAACCGTCAGCGTCAGGGAATCTCCAGCGGACGCCAAGTCGGATTCCCATGCAGTTTGAATCTCCAAATACGCCTGGCCCGATGGCAAGCGCTGCACCAAGGCGTCCGTACGCCAATCACGTTGTGCAAAGGCTGTGGTCCAAATCGTCAGGCCCATGAGGATCCCAATCATCCTGGGGACCGTGACATGAGACAATTGAAAGGCTGTCGCTGGTTCGTTCACAAGCTCAAATGTACATGGGGTTTCACGGGTGGGAACACAGGTTGGCGTGAACCCACTTGAACGCAAAAAAAAAGTGCCCACATCGTGGACACTTTCTTGGCGGAGGCTGAGGGATTCGAACCCCCGGTACCTTGCGGCACGCCGGTTTTCAAGACCGGTGCAATCGACCAACTCTGCCAAACCTCCGGGACGGCAAAAGTAGCACATCCGTTATCAAATTCAAGCTGGCTTCACGCATTTTCAGCAGAACCCCTCCTGAATGATAATTAACATTATGTAAATCTCATGTGAGAGTGGCCAATCACTGGCCAAGCGCCTTCAACTTGGCGCTCATGTCCAACAATTTGTCGTCGTCCCCTGTGCGCGCGTACACATCGCGCAACGATCGCATGGTCTCCACGTCTTCCGCGTCGACCGCATGAGCAGCTTCCAAGTACGGCTTTGCAGTGGCAAACAATGCCTTCGCATCGTCTTCCAGTTTTTTCTGTGCATCAGACTCGGTCTTCGTCATCCGTGGCTTCCACATGTCGTTGGCCTCGTTGATGCCTTGCACAGCCTGGTTGAAGTACAACGCACCAAGGTTGTAGTTGGCGTCAAAGTAGTCGGCCTTGACTTCCAAAGCCTTGAGGTACGCCTCAATGGCTTCTTCTGCGTTGCCCAAGTTGTCCAACACCGAACCCAAGCTGAACCACAAAATCTCGTTGGTGGGATCTTGTTCTGCCGCGAGTGTCAAGTTCTCTTTGGCTTTGTCGAACTCCTCGTTCGTCAGGTAGATGTTCAATTCCTCAATGATGAGCGATTGCTCACGTGGGTAAGCTTTCCGGGCGTCGGCAAGTGTTTGCAGGGCGAGGTCTTCTTGGCCTGACGTGCGGTACAAATTGCTGATGAACAAGAACACGTTGGGCACCTGGTACTGGATGTCTGCACACGCTTGGTAACGAGCCACAGCCAATTCCACGTTGCCAGCCTTTTCGTAGCACAAGGCGGAGTTGTACAACGCCATGGTGTCGGTGGCTTCAAAGGCCGAAGCGATTTCTGCACTCAGGTCAAAAAATCCACCTGCACGACCAAAATCGCCTGTGTTGTACTGCGTGATGCCGGCGTTGCTTGCCGCCATTTGCACTTGACCCAATCCGATTTGGCACTCCTGGGCGTACGAGCCCTTGGTGTCCAACTCCTTCGCCTTCATGTAGCTTTCCTTGGCGATGGTCAACGCATCTGGAAACGCCGCAAACAAGGTGCTGTCTTTGCTGATGTTCAAGTAGATCTCACCGCGGTAGCGCCAGGTCTTGTTCTTGACGTTGGCCTTGGGGTTTTCGATTGCCTGCTCGATGTAGCTGGCTGCCGTGGCGTAGTCGCCTTCTTTGTTGGCGTTGTAGGCAGAGACCACTTCTTTCTGGGCCAAGCCTTGGAATGAGATGGCCGCCAAAGCCATCAGGGTTGCGAAGTTCCGCATGTTTTTGGGTTTCAATTCGTCACAAAAGTACGTCGACGGTTCATCGTTGCTCAAAGTCCGTGCCAATCTCAAGCTTCTGCGCTCGGGGTGTCGTCGGACGTGCCTTCAGGTGCATCGCCTTCGGGCGCGTCGCCCTCAGTGGCCTCATCTTCCGACTTGGGGACTTTGCACACCGCCGCAATGGAGTCTTTGCCGCGAAGGCTGATCAGACGCACCCCTTGGGTGGCTCTGCCCATCACGCGCAATTCATCCACGGCCAAACGGATGGCGATGCCCGACTTGTTGATGATCATCAAGTCGTTTTCGTCCGTCACGTTCAAGATGGAGATGAGTTCTCCGGTCTTCTCCGTGATCTGCAGGGTCTTCACCCCTTTGCCACCGCGGTTGGTGACACGGTAGTCGTCCACTGCAGAGCGCTTTCCATACCCATTCTCCGACACGACGAGGATGTCGCTGGACGCATCTTTAATGCACACCATGCCAATCACCTCGTCCTTGTCGTCCGCAAGGGTCACACCACGCACTCCCATGGCGGTGCGTCCCACGGCGCGTGCCTTGGATTCGTGGAAACGGATGGCCTTGCCTGAGCGCAAGCCCAACAAGATTTCGCTGTCACCGTTGGTGAGGCGCGCCGACAAGAGCTCGTCCCCTTCACGTATGGTGACCGCGTTGATGCCGTTGGTCCGTGGGCGGCTGTATGCCTCCAAGGACGTCTTCTTGATGAGGCCTTTTTTGGTCGCCAGGATGACGTAGTTCTGGTTGACGTAATCCGCGTCCTTCAAATCCTGGACCGGGATGTACGCAAGCACCTTGTCGTCTTGCTCCAAGTTGATGAGGTTGACGATGGCGCGGCCTTTCGACTGCTTGGTTCCTTCCGGCACCTCGAAGATGCGCATCCAGAAGCAGCGGCCTTTGGCTGTGAAGATGAGCAACCAGTTGTGGTTGGTTGCCGTGAAGATGCTCTCCAAGAAATCTTCGTCGCGGGTGGTGCTGCCTTTCGACCCCACGCCTCCCCTGCCCTGTGCACGGTACTCTGCCAGGCGCGTGCGCTTGATGTAGCCTGCATGGCTGATGGTCACCACCACCTGCTCGTCCGGAATCATGTCCTCGATGCTGAGGTCAGCGCTGCTGTATTCAATGGTGGAACGGCGCTCGTCACCGAAGCGTTCCTTGACGTCCAACAACTCGGTTTTGATGATTTCCATCCGGCGCTCCACGCGGTCCAAGATGTCCTTCAAATCCGCGATGACGGCCATCAGCTCGTCGTACTCGGCACGAAGTTTGTCGCGCTCCAGGCCAGTCAACTTCTGGAGTCGCATGTCCAAAATGGCGCGGGCTTGAACTTCGCTGAGTTCAAACTTCTCCATCAAGCCATTGCGCGCTTCCTCAGGCGTTTTGCTGGCACGAATCAGCGCGATGACCGCGTCGATGTTGTCGAGGGCGATGATCAGGCCTTGCAAAATGTGGGCCCGCTCTTCCGCCTTGCGCAAGTCAAACTGGGTCCTACGGACCACCACTTCGTGCCTGTGCTCAACGTAGTGCGCCATCATTTGCTTCAAGTTGAGCAACTCTGGACGACCCTTGACCAAGGCGATGTTGTTGACCGAGAACGAGGTTTGAAGTTGCGTGTACTTGTACAGCTTGTTCAACACCACGTTTGGAATGGCGTCGCGCTTCAATTCGTACACGATGCGCATGCCGTTCCGATCCGACTCGTCACGGATCTCTGAAATGCCCTCGATTTTCTTGTCGTTGACCAGATCCGCGGTCTTGCGGACCATGTCCGCTTTGTTCACCTGGTAAGGGATCTCCTCCACGATGATCATCTCGCGGCCGGTCTTGGTCTCTTCAAATCGAGCCCGTCCGCGCATCACCACCCGACCTCGGCCCGTCTGGAACGCGTCGCGCACGCCCTCAATGCCGTGGATCACACCTCCTGTGGGGAAATCCGGTGCCTTCACGTGCTCCATGAGGTCCTCCACCGTGCAATCGGGGTTGTCCACCAAGTGCACCATGCCGTCCACCACTTCGCTCAGGTTGTGGGGAGGCATGTTGGTGGCCATCCCCACCGCGATCCCTGCGGCGCCATTGACGAGCAGGCTTGGGATTTTGGAAGGCAACACTGTGGGCTCCTTCAAGCTCTCGTCAAAGTTGGGGCGGAAGTCAACCGTCTCTTTGTCCAAATCGGCCAACATTTCCTCGGCGGCCTTCCGGAGGCGGGCCTCCGTGTAACGCATGGCCGCGGGGTTGTCACCGTCAATGGACCCGAAGTTCCCTTGGCCGTCCACCATGGGGTAGCGCAGGGACCAGTGCTGCGCCATGCGACCCATGGTGTCGTACACCGAGCTG
>CBFHQO010000041.1:0-12007 GCA_965658045.1 uncultured Flavobacteriales bacterium
TTTGGAACACGCCCAACACATGCTGGTGCCGGAGGGGACCATGCTGATGGACGTCGGCCAGCGGATGGAAGCCATTCCACTGCTGCTGAGTGGCGCCATCAAGATCATGAGGCTGGATCAAGACGGCGACGAAATCTTGCTCTACTTCTTGGAATCTGGCGACAGCTGTGCGTTGTCGATGGGCACGTACATGGGGGCGAGCAAAAGCAGCATCCGCGCCGTCACCGAGCAAGAAACCTCCTTGTTGATGGTGCCCGTGGCGGTGGGACAAGCGTGGATCAAGAAGTACACCTCGTGGTCCACGTTTGTGCTGGAGAGCTACCAAAGCCGGTTGGAGGAAATGCTCCAAGCGATTGACGCGTTGGCGTTCATGGATTTGTCCGCCCGCTTGAAACGGCACCTCTCCGACAAAGTGAAAGTGCAAGGAAACCTCACCCTCCACACGACCCATCAGGACATTGCCAACGACCTGCACACGTCCCGGGTGGTGGTGTCTCGGCTGCTGAAAGGGTTTGAAAAAGAAGGGGTGCTCTCCCTGCACCGCAACGCCATCGAAATGGCCACGTTCTGACCGCGGCGCAACCCGGGTCACACACCCACCTTTCTCCGACCCGTACCTTGCCATCCATTGATTGGCCCAGTGCAATTCCTCCTCCACATTCCCTGTCTGACTTGGTTGCGCACCTATTCCAAAGCGCAATGGAAAGGAGATTGGCCTGCCGGGCTCACGGTGGGCGTCATGCTCATCCCCCAAGGCATGGCCTACGCGATGATTGCAGGGCTTCCCGTGGTGTACGGCCTTTACGCGGCGTTGGTCCCTCAAATTGTCTATGGGTTCTTCGGGACCTCGAGGCACTTGGCGGTGGGACCTGTGGCCATGGACAGCTTGTTGGTTGCCGCGGGGCTGGGCGGACTGGCCATGGCGGGGACGGACCGGTACATTGAATTGGCGCTGCTGCTCTCGGTGATGATGGGCCTCATGCAATGGGGCATGGGCATGCTCCGCATGGGCTTCATGGTCCACTTCTTGTCCAAACCCGTCATCAGCGGATTCACAAGCGCTGCAGCCCTCTTGATTGGTCTGAACCAGTTGCCCCATTTGGGTGGGGTCGCGTGCGAACGGAGCAACCAAGTGCACTTGTTGTTGGCCAACCTCATGGATGCTGCGCCTTCCTGCCATGGCCTCACGCTTGGCGTGGGCCTTGGGGCCATGCTCATGCTCAAAGTGTTGAAAGCATGGGTTCCCAAGTTGCCCGGCTCGTTGGTGGTCGTGCTGGGGAGCGTCGCTGTGTCTTGGGGCGTGGGGCTCGAAGCGCTGGGCGTCCAAGTGGTGGGCCACATTCCAAAGGGCCTTCCTTCCGCGGGCCTTCCCTCTTGGGGCATGAGCGACGTCAAGACCCTGTGGCCCGTGGCGTTGACGCTGGCCTTGGTGGCCTTCATGGAGGCCATCAGCGTGGCCAAGGCCGTGGAAGAACGGCACGACTACGACGTCGACGCCAACCAAGAACTCAAAGCCTTGGGCATGGCCAATGTGCTCGGGGCGTTCTTCAAAAGCTACCCCACCACTGGAGGGTTTTCCCGCACCGCGGTCACCGAGCAATCCGGAGGCCAAACACCCGTCACCGCATGGATTGCGGCGGCGGTGGTGGCCTTGACCTTGGCCCTGTTGACCCCCCTGTTTCACCACCTGCCCAACGCCGTGCTTGCGGCCGTGGTTCTGGTGGCCGTGGCTGGGCTCGTGGATGTGCAGTTCCCGCGCAAGCTTTGGCACCAAGACAAGTGGGAAGCCGGTGTGCTTGCCATCACCTTCTTCGTCACCCTCGTGGTGAGCATGCCCATGGGCATTGGCGTCGGGGTGACACTCGCGTTGGCCTTGTGGATTCGGCAGATGATGACCCCTCACCACGCCGTGCTGGGCAACGTCCACGGGGTGCACCGGAATGTGGAACGCTTCAAGGATGCGGTGGTTGTGCCTGAAGTGCTCGTGGTCCGTTACGACGGGGCGCTGACGTTCGCCAACCAAAGCCACTTCAAGCGCACCCTCCAAACCTGGGTGACGCGCAAGGGGGCGCCACTTCAATTGATTGTCATTCAGGCCGACACCATTTCCCACATCGACGCAAGTGCCCGAGTGACCTTCCGGAACTTGCTCCAGGAGTGGAGAGAGGCTGGCCTTCAAGTATGCTTGGCCGGCGCCATCGGTCCGGTGCGCGACACCCTGGCTTCCGACGGGTTCTTGGACGAAGGGAGCATCTCCTTTCAGTTGAACGTGGACGATGCGTTGGCCGAGTTTGAACGGCCAGGCTCCGTGTCTCGTCGCAACCAAGCCATGGCCCAGCAACACTCCGCTTCCGACCAATCTTGAGCCACTTGGGTTGCACGGTGATGTGACCCAAGTCGCCTGACTCGGTTGGACCGAGGCTGTACCTTTGGGGCCATGGAAGTCAAACAGATTTACACGGGCTGTCTCGCCCAAGGCGCGTACTGCATCGAAAGCCAAGGGGAAATGGCCATCATTGACCCCCTTCGCGAGGTTCAGCCCTACCTCGACTTGGCCGAGGGCCGCGGCGCCCGCATCAAATACGTGCTTGAAACGCACTTCCATGCGGACTTCGTGTCAGGTCACGTGACCCTGGCCGAGAAGACCGGCGCCCCCATCGTGTTTGGCCCCAACGCCAACCCTGGGTTCGAGGCGCACATCGCTGCAGACGGGGAACGCCTCCAAGTGGGCGCCGTGGAAATTGAAGTGCTCCACACCCCAGGACACACGATGGAAAGCACCACGTACTTGTTGCGTGACGAGCAAGGCCACCCCTACGCCATTTTCTCTGGCGACACCCTGTTTTTGGGAGACGTCGGGCGTCCTGATTTGGCGCAGAAAAGCGACCTCACCATGGAGGACCTCGCGGGACATTTGTTCGACAGCCTTCGCCACAAAATCATGACGCTCCCCGACGAGACCATCGTCTACCCCGGCCACGGCGCCGGCTCAGCGTGCGGCAAGAATATGAGCAAGGAAACCGTGGGAACCTTGGGCGACCAAAAAGCGACCAACTACGCGTTGCGCGAGGACATGACCAAAGATGAGTTCGTGAAGGAAGTCATCGACGGCCTGTTGCCCCCTCCCGGCTACTTCCCGCTGAATGTGGCGATGAACAAGGGTGGGTACGAGAGCATTGACGATGTGATTGCGCGCGGCACGCGGGCGCTGTCCCCGGAGGCGTTCGAAGCCGCGGCCAACGAAACCTCGGCGGTGGTGTTGGACGTGAGGCCCACGGCGGAGTTCATTGAACGGCATGTCCCAAGGTCGACGTTCATCGGGCTGCAGGGCGGGTTTGCCCCATGGGTTGGCGCGGTGATTGTCGACGTGAAGCAACCGATTTTGCTCATCGCCAACGACGACCAAATCGAAGAAGCCATCACGCGCCTTTCGCGGGTCGGGTTCGACAACGTCCTCGGCCACCTCGAAGGGGGCGTGGACGCGTGGGTGGCTTCAGGCAAGGAGACCGATCACATTGAAACCGTGGACGCCGAAGCGTTTGAACATGTGTTGGCCAACCATCCGGACACCTGCGTCGTGGACGTAAGAAAGGACGGCGAGTTCAGCGCCTCCCACGTGGAAGGTGCAGCGCATGCCTCCTTGGAATTTTTGGGCAACCACCTCGAACGCATCCCCAAAGACACCTTGTTCTACATCCATTGTGCCGGGGGGTACCGGAGCGTCATCGCACACTCCATGCTCAAGGCCCGCGGATACCACAACGGGATCGACGTCTTGGGAGGATTCAAAGCCATCGAAGCCACGTCCATTCCCACCACAGATTTTGTCTGCCCTAGCACGTTGAAGTGAGTTGACTTCAATTCCGATGCGTTACCTTTGCGGCCTTCGCTTACCCAGGTGGCGAAATTGGTAGACGCGCAGTCTTCAGGCGGCTGTGCCTTCGGGCGTGCTGGTTCGAGTCCAGTTCTGGGTACTTCAAAAGCCTCGGCGCATGCGTCGGGGTTTTTTTGTGCCTGAAACTGTCCGTTTTGTGGCAAGAAGCAAGGCGCCCATGCCAACGGCCCGTAATTTTGTGTCATGGTTCATGGAGACCCGTCTGCACGATTCTCAGCCAACCACCCATTGGAACAAGAAAAACGTCCTGTGGTGGTGGCCGGCCCATGCAGTGCCGAATCCAGAGAACAGGTGCTCCACACGGCCAAGTCCTTGGCCGCGGGCGGGCGGATTCAGTTCTTCCGCGCCGGACTGTGGAAGCCGCGCACCAGGCCCAACTCGTTTGAAGGTCTGGGAGAACAAGCCCTGCCATGGCTCATGGAAGCTGAAGCCACGACCGGCCTCAGGGCCATCACGGAGGTCGCGACTCCTGAGCACGTGGAGAAAGTCCTCGAAGCAGGCATGTCCGCCGTTTGGATTGGGGCGCGCACCGCGGTGAGCCCCTTTGCCGTCCAAGCCATCGCGGAAGCGTTGAAAGGAACCGACCTCTTGGTCATGGTCAAGAACCCCATGCACGCCGATTTGAAATTGTGGATTGGGGCACTGGAACGCGTCGCCTCGTGCACACGCGGCCAGGTCTGTGGTTTGCACCGGGGCTTTTCGAGCTACGGCAGCTCTGAATTCCGCAACGCGCCCATGTGGGAGATTCCAATCGCATTACGGTCGGAGATGCCAGAAGTCCCGTTGTTCTGCGACCCTTCCCACATTTCAGGCAAGGCGGAACACTTGCAAGACGTGGCCCAACGCGCCATGAACCTCGGCATGGAAGGGCTGATGATTGAAAGCCACCCCTCCCCTGCGCAAGCGCTGAGCGACGCCGAGCAACAAATCACGCCCGGCGCCCTGGACCGGTTGCTCGCCCAACTGGACGTGCCAGTCCAACACGTCGTCAACGACGACGCCCAAGAGTCCCTGGACGCCTTGAGGCTTCAAATCGACAGCGTGGACGAGCAATTGTTGCACATGCTCGACAAGCGCATGACCCTCGCCCGTGAGATCGGTGCGCTGAAACACCGGAACAAGTGGTCTTTGTTGAGTGTGGCACGCTGGCGCGACATCGTGAAGAGCCGCCTGGATTGGGCCAGTCAAATGGGGTTGAACCACGACTTCCTGTCCAAAATTTTGGCGTCCGTCCACGAAGAAAGCATCCGGGTGCAAGGCGACGAGGCCGACAAGGAGCGTTCGAAGCAAGCGTGAAGATTTTTTTTGCCTGGGGTGTAACCTTTTGCAACCTGGCCCGGTATAGGGACTCGGTTTTGGTTAATGCGCTGGCGACGGCGCAATGAATCAGGCGATTTGGTTTGAAAGGGACGCTCAAACGTGAGGGTCCCTTTTTTTCATGCCCGGGTTTTCGTGAACATCGACACCCAGATGGAACGGCTCAACCTGTAAATCACCGGCATCAAGACCAGCAGCAGCGTGCAGCCTGTCGTCAAGTAGGAGCCTGGATGGGTGAACATCCCAAATTCCATCCATCCCCACGCGTCAAAGGTCATCATCGCCACAAGCACCGCCACCCACAGCGCCACGGTCAAGGCATAACTGACGTACGCCGCCCCGAAATAAAAGCCGGGTTCCCGCTCGAAATCTTCGCCGCACGCTGCGCACTCCTTGTGCATGTGGGCGGTGGTCCGCAGCTTGTAGGCGTTGGGCTCCACAAACAAAGGGGTCTGTCCACATTGGGGGCAGCGGTTTCGAAGCATCCAGGTCAATCGAGGCATGGACAAATGTGGCCCAATTTTGACAAGACAGTGCAACCGAGGTGGCAGAGACCAGCGCTCAGCGCCGGAGCAACTTGTAATTGGCGTAGTTGGGGTTGATGCCCACCTTTTTGGCCAACGACTTCAGGCGCTCCTTCCAGGTCCACCGGTTCTGAGACGGGTCGAACGAGAACGTCCAATTCATGGCGCCGACCCTGCGCTGCATCACCTGAGGATGTGGCCCCTCGAACCTGTGAAGCGAACGAATGTGATCTTCGTACGCGAACGATTCCGGACCCACCACGTGCGTTTCCACCCATTCGTCGTCGTGCCAGAGCTTGTTGAATTGCACCCGCTTGTCTTGCATCACCTGCGGCGGCTTCACCCATCCGTAGTGATGCACCGTGGCGTCCACGGGCAAAACACGAAGGGGCTCGTTGTCACGGATGCGAAACCCCTGGGCATCACGGAACGACTTCACCGAGGACCCCGCGCGGACCACACGCACCTCATGGGCGTACCAGCGGTCCGACGCCCCGACATAATCGTACGACCCATAGAAATGCTGGTATTTGAACAACAGGCCGTCCACATCACGCCTCTGGAGATGCCGCTCCATCGCTTCACGGATGGCAGGCAGGTCTTGTTCGTGCAACACCTCGTCGCCTTGGATGTACACCGCCCAGTCGGCCTTAGGTGAGATGTGCGCGTACGCCTTGTCCGTCTCCACAGCCAGCACCCGCCCCCCTTCACGCAAGGAATGGTCCCACACGGTGTCCACGATTCGAACCTTGTCCGAGCCGATGCTTTCAATCAATTCGCGTGTCCCGTCTTGGGCGTCGCCGACCGCCACCACAACCTCGTCGCAAAGCGGCATGATGCTTTGGATGGCCTCGACGATGGGGTAATCGAACCTGACCGCGTTGTTGATGAACGTGAATCCAGACACGAACATGGCGCTCACCTTCCTTGCTGCAGTTGATTCAACTCGGCGTAGCGCCCGTTCAAGGCCACCAGCTCCTCGTGCGTCCCTTGCTCCACCACCTGGCCTCCTTCAAGCACAGCAATGGTGTCGGCTTCCCGAATGGTCGACATGCGGTGGGCGATGACCACCACAGTCTTCCCTTTCACGGCTTGTTCCAGCGCTTGCTGAACCAAAGACTCTGAACTTGCGTCCAAGGCGGACGTGGCCTCGTCCAACAGCAGCACATCGGCGTCTCGGTACAACGCCCTCGCCAACGCCACACGCTGACGCTGGCCGCCGCTAAGCTTGCCTCCACTGTCCCCCACTTTGGCGTCCAACCCCTCGGGCAACGCTTCTGCAAACTCCAACACGTGCGCTGCTTCCGCCGCACGGCGCATCCGATCCAAGTCGGGGGTGTCGTCGCCCAGCACAATGTTGTCGGCGATCGAGCCGTGGAAGAGCAACGCATCCTGGGTGACCACCGCCAACTTGGCCCGCCACGCACGGCCAGACACCGTCCTCAGGTCGGTGTCGTCCACCCAAAGGGTGCCTTGATCTGGGTTGGCAAACTTGCTGAGCATGTGCGCGGCCGTGGTTTTGCCCGACCCCGAAAGCCCCACCAAAGCCACCACCTGACCAGCTGGAATGGTGAGGTTCAGGCCATTCAACGCAGGGGCGTCCTGTTCAGGGTAACGGTACACCACATCCTCGAAGACCAGTGCCCGATGACAAGTGGGGGCTTCGGCCCCTGTCTCGCCCAAATCCGCTTCCCGAGACCACGACACCTCAAACAGCTCGTTCAACCGGTCCAACGACGCCACTCCCTTCGAAACACGGAAGTACCCATCGGCCAAGGACCGCGCGGGCGGGATGATTTGCGAAAACACCACCAAGTAGCCGATGAACCAATCCCCAGACAACGCCGAATCCCCTGCAAGCACAAGCGAACCGCCGTAGGCCAACAGTAGCGCCATCACCGACAGCGAAATGACTTCGCTCATCGGCGACGACATGCTTTCACGACGGTGCATCCGGCGCATCGCCTTGAAATGGCCGTGGTTCCGCTCAGAAAAGGACGTTGTGAATTGCGCCTCGGCGTTGAAGGCCTTCACGATCCGCATGCCCAACAAGGTTTCCTCCAGCACCGTCACCAATTGACCGAGTTCTTCTTTCCCCTTTTGGGCGTGGCGCTTGAGTCGCTTGGACCAACGGCTGATCAACGCACCTGTCACAGGCAGAAGCACAAAGGCGAACAACGTCAACTCCCAACTCAAGGCCAACAAGGTCGCCAGACTCACAAGCACCATGAGCGGCGACTTCAGCAACGCTTCCAACGAACCAATCACCGAATGCTCCACTTCCATCAAGTCGTGGGTGAAGCGACTCATGACGTCCCCGCGTTTGGACTCCGAGAACCAGGCCATCGGCATGGACATGAGCTTGCCATAGAGGTCTTGCCTCAAATCTCGGCTGACCCCGGTTCGGATGCCCGCCATGACGTAGAGCGCTGCGTATTGCACAGCATTTTTCAGAAGGGCCAGCACCACCATTGCGCCACACAACACCGCGAGCGCCATGGACGCGCCTTCCCGCTGCACAAACCCGTCAAATCCGAGGCTGATCCAAGCCAACACCCCTTCCTGGGAATCCACACCGGGCGCTGCCCCAAAGAGGATGCGCAAAAACGGCACAACAGACAAAAACGTGAACAACGACAGAACGGCGCTCAACGCATGGAGCACCCCCACCAACAGCACTTGGCCTCGCTGGTGACGAATCAAAGGAATCAGGGTCCAGACGGACCTCATCCGCGCACCAAGTCTGAAGCGAACCCGAGGTAATTCGCTGGGGTGATGGCATTCAGTTCCGCTTTGACCGCGTCGGACACGTCCAAGCCCTGCACAAATTCACGCATCACCGCCTGGTTGATCGTGCCGTTCGTTCGGGTCAGGGCTTTCAAGGCCTCGTACGGCTCTGGGTAGGCTTCGCGCCTCAGGATGGTCTGAATGGCTTCGGCCACAATGGCCCAATTGGCCTCCAAGTCGGCGGCAATCTTGTCCCCGTTCAACACCAGCTTGCCCAGCCCCTTCCGGGTGGCGTTCATGGCGATGACGCTGTGCCCGAGGGGCACGCCCAGGTTGCGCATCACGGTGCTGTCGGTGAGGTCTCGCTGCAACCGGGAGACAGGCAACTTCTCGGCAAAGTGCCCCAACAAGGCATTGGCCACCCCCAAGTTGCCCTCGCTGTTCTCGAAGTCGATGGGGTTGACTTTGTGCGGCATGGCGGAAGACCCGACTTCCCCAGCCACAATCTTTTGCTTGAAGTAGTCCATGGAGATGTACGTCCACACGTCCCGGTCCAAATCGAGAATCACCGTGTGGATGCGGCGCAAGGCGTCGCACCAAGCTGCAAGATGGTCGTACGGCTCAATTTGCGTGGTCAACGGGGTCCGCGTGAGGCCCAACTTGCCCTCCACGAAGGCTTGGCCAATGGCAGGCCAATCCACCTCAGGGTAGGCCACCCGATGGGCGTTGAATTGCCCGGTGGCACCGCCAAACTTGGCCGCATACACGGCGTCGGCAAGCCCGACTCGTTGGCTGCGCAGGCGCTCCACGAACACCTGAAGCTCTTTCCCCAACGTCACGGGAGACGCCGGCTGCCCATGCGTCCGCGCCAACATCGGCACATCCTTCCATTCCAGGGCCAAGCGAGACAGATCCGAAATCACCTCGTCCAGCAACGGCAGAACCACACCTTCCGTCGCGCGCTTCAGCGACAGCGGAATCGCAGTGTTGTTGACGTCCTGGGAAGTCAGCCCGAAGTGGACGAACTCCTTCCACGCCCCCACCCCCAACTTGTCCATCGCGTCTTTCACGAAGTATTCGACCGCCTTCACGTCGTGGTTGGTGATGCGCTCCTGGTCTTTCACCCACTGGGCGTCCTGGGCCGAGAACTCGAGGTGCACGGCCCGGAGGGCGTCCACCTTGTCTTGAGGGAAATCGGCCAACTGGGGCAGGATCTTCACCAACTCCAAAAAGTATTCCACTTCCACCTCGACCCGGTGTTGGATCAGTCCTTGTTCAGACAACCAGGTGGCGAGGGTTTGGGTGTGTCTCCGGTAGCGTCCGTCGACGGGAGAAAGGGCGTCAAGCATGGGCGTGATTCAAAGGTCAAATGTACTGAACTCACTTGGGTCATCATACCTTTCCACCATGCGCTTTCACACGATTCACACCGGGAATTTCAAACTGGACGGTGGGGCCATGTTTGGGGTGGTGCCCAAGCAACTTTGGTCCAGGACCAACCCGGCGGACAGCCAGAATTTGTGCACGTGGGCGATGCGTTCCCTGCTTGTCGAAGTCGGCGACCGCCTGGTGCTCATCGACTGCGGCATTGGAGACAAGCAATCGGAAAAATTCTTCAGCCACTACCATCTGCACGGGGCGCACAGCTTGGACTCGAGTTTGGCGCAAGCTGGATTCTCAAGGGAAGACGTCACCGACGTCTTCCTGACGCACTTGCATTTCGACCACGTCGGAGGCGCTGTGGTTCACAGGGCAGATGGGCAATTGGCACCTGCTTTCCCCAACGCGACGTTTTGGAGCAACGACGCGCATTGGGATTGGGCCATGAATCCCAACGCTAGGGAGAAAGCGTCGTTCCTGCCTGACAACTTGCAACCCTTGAGGGACTCGGGACAACTCCGCATGGTGGAACGCACCGGACGCATCACCCACAACGCCATGGGCATTGAAGGGTGGGACATCTTCTTTGCCGATGGCCACACAGAAAGCCAAATGATCCCGTTGCTCCGGCACGGACAAGGCCAGACCACAGCTTTCATGGCCGACCTGCTCCCAAGCACCGGACACATCCCCCTGGCCTACGTCATGGGGTACGACACGCGCCCCCTGCTCACCTTGGAAGAGAAAAAGTTGTTCTTGGACACGGCGGCCAACGAGGAATGGACGCTCTTCTTGGAACACGACGCCCACAACGCCGCCTGCACCGTTCGTCACACTGAAAAAGGAGTTCGGCTGGACCAGGCGGCACCCACGTGGCACGAACTCCACGGCAGGTCCTAAATCGAGACCTCAGGCCAACCCCTGCACCAGCCGACTCGGCAAGCCAGGTCCCTGGTAAATCATGCCGGAGTACACCTGAACAAGGCTGGCCCCGGCGTCCAATTTCTCCTGAGCTGCCTCCACGCTGTCGATCCCGCCCACGCCAATGATGGGGAATTGACCTTGGCTCTTGGCGGCCAAGTGACGAATCACTTCTGTGGCCCGTTCACGGACAGGCGCACCGCTCACCCCGCCCGGGCCCATGGCACTCACGGTTTCAGCATCGGTGGCGAGGCCCTCTCTTGAAATGGTGGTGTTGGTGGCCACCACGCCGTCCACCTTTTCGCTGAGGACAATGTCCACGATGTCGTCCAATTGACCGTCGGTCAAATCTGGCGCAATCTTCAAGAACACTGGGCGCTTGCCTGGATGGTCCGCGTTGCGCTTCACCACCGCACGCAACAACGCCGTCAAAGGCTCCTTGTCTTGCAACTCCCTCAACCCTGGGGTGTTGGGGGAACTCACATTGACCACGAAGTAATCCACGTGGGCATGCATGGCGTCCACACAAGCGAGGTAATCGTCCACCGCACGGTCGTTGGGGGTAATTTTGTTCTTGCCAATGTTGCCTCCCACCACCAAGCCCTCAGGCCGTCGGACCAAACGGGCCACAGCCGGAACCAAGCCCTCGTTGTTGAACCCCATTCGATTGAGGACGCCCTCGTCCTCCACCAGGCGAAAGAGCCGTGGCTTCGGGTTGCCTGACTGGGCCCTTGGCGTCACCGTTCCAATCTCCACGAACCCAAAGCCGAGCAGCGCAAGGGCGTCCAGCCACTTCGCGTCCTTGTCAAATCCCGCAGCCAAACCAACCTTGTTTGGAAACTTCAATCCCGCGACCTCAACTTCTTGACCTTCATTTTGTTGACGAACCTTCATGCGCAAAAACCAAGACACTCCAGGAATGCGTGACGCCAGCACAAAAAGGTCCATGGCGGCGTAGTGCGCACGCTCAGGAGTCATCCAAAAAAACAGGGGCTTGAGAAGCTTTTGATACACGCGGCAAAACTAAATCATGCCTTTGGGAGGCCGCCTGCATTGTGGATAACCCTGTGGATAGCGTTCATGACCCCCCACCCCTCACACGTGTTGCGGCCCAATAGCTTTGAATCCCAAGGATGAAGAATCTGGGACTTCTTAGCTGGCTCTCGAAGAAAAAACTCACCGACGAACAGGTGGCGAACATTTTCGTCAACACCTCGTTTGAGACGGTGGAGCAAGGCTGGCC
>CBFHQO010000042.1:0-37486 GCA_965658045.1 uncultured Flavobacteriales bacterium
GGGCAATTGTCCTGCCTCCATCGACTTTGCCGTCGACAGTTTGGTCGTGGTGCACCCCAATCCGCCAGTGGGATTCATGGCCACGCCTCAAATTGTGGACATCACCAACCCCGTCGTCACCCTGGAATCCTTGGTGGACAGCGTGAACACAGTGACCTACTTCGGCAGCGACGGCGGGAGCCTCAACGCGGCAAATGGCCAATATGTGTTCGACAACGGGGGCACCTTTCAATTGATCCAGACCGTGGTCAGCCCTGAGGGTTGTGTGTCCACCGCGATCGGAGAGGTCGTTGTCAACGGCACCCTCTTCTACGCCCCCACCGCCTTCACACCCGACGGAGACGGGCTGAACGACGTGTGGCTGCCCGTGGCCCGTGGCGTGGCCCTCTACCAAGCGCGAATTTGGAACCGATGGGGCGAGCTGGTGTGGTCCAGCCTAGACGCGGAGGAACCCTGGTTGGGTCAATCCCAGAGCGGGACTCATTTTGCCCCAGACGGCATCTACCTGTGGGAAGTGACCTACCTCGACCAAATCGACTATCCGCACATCGAGAGAGGCACCTTGATGCTCGCGCGCTGAGGCCCTCCTGCGGTACATTTGAGTCATGAAGATTGGAATCGTCCGCGAAGGCAAAGTGCCGCCAGACCAACGCGTGCCCCTGACCCCAGATCAATGCGCTGAATTGAAGCGACTCTACCCCGAGGTGGAGCTCGTGTTGGAGTCCAGCGACGTGCGCCGAATCAAGGACGAGGAGTACCGCGAGGCCGGCATTGACGTGGTCAACTCCCTTCATGGAGAAGGTTGCGACGTGCTGCTCGGGGTGAAAGAGGTGCCCACCGACGAATTGATCAAGGACACCACCTACCTCTTCTTCAGCCACACCTACAAGCTGCAGCCTTACAACGCCAAACTCCTCAAAGCCATCGTCGACAAGCGCGTCAAGCTCATCGACTACGAGCTGATCAAACGCGCGAACGGACGGCGCGTCATCGGATTTGGACGTTGGGCAGGCATCGTCGGGGCGTACAACGGCATCCGCGCATGGGGGGTGCGACACGGCTCCTTCGCCCTGCCCCGCGCCATCGATTGCAGCGACATGAAGGACATGATTGCCCACGCCAAATCCGCAGACCTGCCCTCCAACATGAAAATCGTCCTCACTGGAGGCGGCCGTGTGGGCATGGGGGCGCACGAGTTGTTGACGGCCCTCGGGTTGCGTGAAGTGCATGCCAACGCCTTCTTGAACGAAGACTTTCACGAGGCTGTGTTCACCCGACTGGACGTCGAGGATTACAACGCGCGCAACGACGGCGGCGCCTTCTCCATGGACGAGTTCATCTCCGACCCCACCGGATTCAAAAGCACCTTCGCCCCATACGCCCGCGTGGCCGACATGTACATCGCCGGACATTACTGGGCAGAGGGCTCGCCATTCTTGTTCACGCGGGACGACATGAAAGCAGAGGATTGGGCCGTCAAGGTGGTGGCCGACGTCAGCTGCGACATCGACGGACCTGTGGCGTGCACCCTGCGGCCCAGCACCATCGCCGACCCGCTTTACGGATACGACCCAGCGACCGAGTCCGAGTGCGCCTTCAACGACCCCAACGGCATCACCGTCATGGCAGTGGACAACCTCCCCTGCGAGTTGCCGCGCGACGCGAGCCACGGGTTTGGCAAGGAATTGATGGCCCACGTGATTCCATTGCTTGTCGGAGGTGATCGAGACCAGATGCTCACCAACGCCACGGAAACCACGTTGGAAGGCGCCCTGGCCCCCAAGTTCCAGTACCTGCAGGACTACATCGACCAAGCCTGATCGCTGGACACGGAGGTGACGCCGTGTTCACTGCGCCACGAAGACGTACGTGAGGGTGCCTCTTTGGCGGCGCGGGGCGTCGGAGAAGGCGTTGAATTTGGCGAGCATGGCGCTGCGCAACGCGGCTTGTCCAAAGCAATCCTCCACACTGCCTTGGCGCAAGGCTGCATCCACCACGTCGCCTGACGCGGACACTTCGATGTCCACCTCCACCATGGCCGCCCCCTCGCACAAGTATCCTGGGACATCCAAGTCTCGGCCAGAACGGCCTTCCAAATTGTACCGCACCGTGACAAGTCCGTCGTATTGGGCGTCCCAAGCGTCGAAGGTTTGGCCCACATCTTGTCGCTTCACGTCCGCCTCTCCGGCGGTGTCGAAGTCCTTTTCTTGCGCGCCCAGGCGCTCAAATTCCGCCGCCTCCATGGCCCTCAGCTCGGCCTCCACTTGGGCCTCCAGCTCGGCTTGAGACACGTCTGAAGCTGAGTTTTGCCGCTCGGAACTGAGCTCGGATTGGGCGTTGGCCCTGAGGTTGGCCACCTGTTGGGCCAGCTTCGCCTGAAACGACGCCTCAAACGACTGCGCCGGCTCCACGACATCTTCAGGATCCAAGAAATCCACCGCCGTGTAGGTCTCGCTCGGAGGGACGCCCTCGCTGACAGGCACCGCCACCATGGCGCCGAACACGACCACGTGCAGCACCAGCGTGTACAAAATGGCTTGTCGAGCCAAGCTCATCAATCAGTCGTAGCTGAGGTTGGTGTTCATCTCCCACAAGTCCTTGGTGATGCTCTTGTCCCCGCGGAAGTAATACGTCCCCGTCTTGGTCACCACCTTCCGGTACCGCTCCACCACGTCGCCAATGCGGACCGTGCGCTGGATGACGAGGCCATTTTGGATGTCGTAGCTGGTTTCCTGCACCCCTTGTGGAATGTCCCGGTCTTCGCTGGACAAGGCCAAATCCTGCCCCTGCTCCTTCGACGCCGCCACCTGCATGTCCAAGTCCAGCATGGCGTCCAACCCGCGGTTGCGCCCGCCCTCTGAACGCATCGACCTCAAAGCGTTGTTCGCACGCTTCAGCGCTTCAATCTCCTCCAACACCGCCGCGCGTTCTTGACGGTGCTCAGGTTCGCGACCTGGGTAGGCGTCTTGCACTTCCTTGGGATTGACCTGGCGAACGCCGTTGTCCAGGGTTGACGATTGACGGCGGGCTTGGGCCGCCCGGCCCTCGGCCTCGGCGCGCCAGCGGTCATTTTGAGACATCACTTCGTCCTTTTGGCCTTGGACTTCCGCCGCCGCGGCCTGCCGCTCGGACTGGAGGGCTTGGCGGTAGTACGCCTCCGCCTCATCCTCGGTCTTGCTTGCGCGCTGCGACCAATTTTGGGCACGCGACTTGGCCTCTTGCTGACGTGCAAGGCGCTCCGCCTCCCGTGCCGCTTGCTCTTCTTCCCAGGCGCGTTCGCGGGCTTTGCGCGCATCCTCAGCCGCCTCCACGTCCGCAGCCATCTCCTGCTGCGCCGCCTCCTGCGCGGCCGCATCTGCGACGCGGGCTTGCGCGCGGGCCTCCTCGGCTTCTCTCGCGGCGGCGGCTTCCTCGGCCGCGAGGGCCTCCCGATCGGCCTCGGCCTGTCGGCGAGATTCCTCGGCCCGGGCCGCTGCTTCTTCTGCACGTGCGGCGGCGTCCGCGGCGCGCGCAGCTTCTTCCTCCGCAGCCCTCGAGGCCGCCTCGGCCTCCCGGGCAGCCTGCTCTTCCGCGGCACGGGCGTCGGCTTCGGCTTGTTCCTCCGCCTGGGCCGCGGCCTGCTCCTCCGCCAAGGCGGCAGCTTCAGCCTCGGCATCGGCGTTCAACGCCGCTTCCGCACGCCCCATGCCAGCGGTGGCCGCCTCGTCGCCAGGGATGAAAGACAAGGCCTTCTCGTATTCGTCATACGCATCTTCCCAACGGCCACGGGCCTCTGCCCGTTCCCCGTCTTCCATGGCGTTGTCGTACCGCATCCGGGCGCGCGCCAAATCCTCTTCCAGGTTGGCCACCCGGTCCAATTCGTTGGCCACTTTGCGGCGCATGTCGTTGGTGTGGCTCAGGTCAAACTCAATCCTCGCGCTGCGCTCGTTGAACGTGGCGATGCCGATGGGCGTGTCCAGCAACGATTCGTCAAAGCCCTCGACGTACGCGAAGAGCGACATGTCCAAGTCGAAGGTGAATCCGTCGTTCAACTCGCTCGGGGGCACCGCCGCGCCGTCGATTTGAACCCGCTTGGTCACCATGTCCGGCGCGCTGAATTCAATCAGGTAGTCGCTGCGCAGAGGCACATCGAGGAAATACTTGCCGTTGCGGTCCACGTCAATTTGGTCGAAGGCCTCCCCATTTTGGAGCACCGTCACCGTGACGTTGTCCATTTTGTCTCGGGTGTCCTCGTTCCTCAAGGTGCCGCTGATGACCAAAGATTGGCCCCACGCCCCCATCGACACCCCAAACCCCAAGAGCAACCAAAGAACCGAGACGCGCAGCGCGGGCGCAGTAAAGGGTGTGCCGTTCATGGTGGGTGTCGTGTAGGTTTGCATCGTGCCAGGTCAGCCTAAAAATACAGGTTTCCAAGCAAAAGGCCCATGGCCTAAGATGGGACCCAGCATTTGGGAATCTCAAATGCTGCAGGCTTCTCCGCAAGCCCCTCTGGACGCCCTGGTGGTCGGAGGCGGCATTGTGGGCATGAACGCCGCCCTGGAATTGGCGTCTCGTCAGCCCGGTTGGCGCATCGCGGTTGTCGACGCCCTGCCCCTCGGCGGCGGTGGGTCCACGCGGAACGCGGGGTTCACGTGCTTCGGCAGCCCCAGTGAACTGCTCGACGACTGGCGTACGCTCGGCCCTGAGGCCACCGTGGACTTGGTGCGCATGCGTTGGAAAGGGTTGCAAGCCCTTCGCGCCATGTGGGGCGACAAGGCCCTCGGTCACCGAGCCTGCGGTGCGGTGGAAGCGTTCACGGACGAGGCGCTCTTCGAAGAAGTCATGGCCTTCTTGCCGGACTTGAACGAGGCCTTGGAGGACGTGTTTCAAGAAACCGCCTTCCACACGGCGCCGGCCCAATCCTCCACCCTGCACGCCCTGTGCGGCCAATTTCGCAGTCCCCTTGAAGGCGACTTGAACACCGGCGCCATGGTCCAAGCCATGCGGGCAGGGCTCGATCGGGCAGGCGTGGCGTGGTGGCCCGGCCTCAAGGTGGAAGAATTGACCGACACCCAAGGGCTCTGGATTGCTGCCGCCGGACCACTTTCCGTCTCAGCCCGACATGTGTTGCTGGCCACCAACGCCTTCGCCCAAGACCTCATCGACGTCGATGTGAGACCTGTGGCCAACCAGGTGCTGGTCAGCCAAGTCATGCCAGGGCTGAAGCTGGACCACACGGTCCACCACGACCGAGGCTATGTGTACGTCCGTGAAATCGAAGGGCGACTGCTCATCGGCGGTGGACGGCAATGGGACTGCCGTGACGACGACGAGGTGGCCGATCGCCTGACCGCATGGGCCCAAAGACATGTGGTGGGCTGCGACTCCTTCCAGGTGGCCCATCGGTGGACTGGGCAACTGGGCATTGGCAGCTCCCGACGACCCGAAGTCAAGACCCTGAAACCGGGCCTGCATGCGGGCGTCAAGCTGGGCGGCATGGGCGTCGCCATCGGCACCACGGTGGGACGCATGCTGGCAGATTTGGCCCTGCGCAACCCAGCGTAACCTTTCTCGGCAAGGTCCCGTAACGGGAGGGAAAGACCCCTCTCATGTTGATTCCACGTCTCTTCTCGCGTTGGGCCAAACCAGGCCTCGCCCTTGGCACCACCCTCTTCTTGTCCACCGCATGCTTGGCCCAAGGCCAAAAGCCTGGGTTTGAGTGGGTGGCTGGGGCGGCCAAGGCCAACAGCCTCTACACAGGGTCGAGCATGGGCTTCACCATGTCCCAACAACTTCACGAAGGGTTGAGCATGGACTTGACTGTCTTGGGCGGCCATGCCGAATTCGACAACGGCTCCTTTGCCCACAACTCCCGCATGCGTGTCTACGGCGCGGTGTTCAACTACACCCCGTTCCACAGGCACACCCACGCCGTGCGGCCTTGGATTGGAAGCGGCATCGGATGGATCAGCATGGTCCGCCAGGAATACGCCGTGCAACAGCAAGAAGTCACAGCACCCCAAATGTCCGACGACGCACCACCCATGGTGCGGAATTTCACCGCCGAATTGCCCTCCGAGCGGATGAGGCGGCTGGCCATGCCCGTGCGGGCTGGCATCGACGTGCAGCTGACGCGCCGGTCCCACGTCACGTTGGGCGTGACCTTCGTGCCGGATCGCGACATTTTGTGGAGCATGACCCAAGTGGGCTTGGGGTTCCAGCTCGGCCGTCCCCGGAATTCCGTCAGGCCGCTGCTGTCTCCGCGGTTCTTGATCTGAAGAAGCCTTCAGCTTTGACGCGCGATCATCGCCTCCACGGCGGCGCGCGCCACCCTCCGGCCGTCCATGGCCGCGGACAAAATCCCCCCTGCATACCCCCCGCCCTCGCCGGTCGGGTACAACCCATCGAGCCCTGGATGCACCAACGCGTCCGGGGTTCTTGGGATTCGGACAGGGCTGCTCGTGCGCGACTCGGGGCCGATGACCACCGCCTCTGGGTGAAGGAACCCTTTCATTTTCCGGCCGAACGTCTTGAACCCTTCCCTCAAGCTGCGCGACACCACGTCGGGCAACACTTGGTCGAGGCGGGCCGGGACCACTCCTGGGAGGTACGAGGTCTTGGGGAGGTCGCGAGACGGGCGGCCGTGCACAAAGTCCTTGAGGCGCTGGGCGGGGGCGGCTTGGGTTTGGCCTGCCTCACGCCAACACGCTTGCTCCACGGCCTGCTGGAACAGCAGCCCACCCAGGGGACCTTCGAAGCCGAGCGGCTCCCAATCTTCCGGCCCCACTTGGACCACCATGCCTGAGTTGGCGTACGGGTTGTTGCGCTTGGACGGCGACCATCCGTTGGTCACGACTTCGCCTGGAGACGTGGCGCACGGCGCCACGATGCCTCCCGGGCACATGCAAAAACTGTGCACGCCGCGCCCCTCCACTTGGCACACCAAGCTGTAGCTGGCGGGCGGCAGTCGGCCCTCCACCTTCTCACCGTGGTACTGCACCTCGTCCACCCATCCCTGCGGATGCTCGACGCGCACGCCCAGGGCAAAGGGTTTGGCCTCCACTTCAAGTCCTTCCTCCACCATCATGTGGAACACGTCGCGGGCGCTGTGGCCCGTCGCCAGCACCACCGCTTCGCCGCGGAAGGTTTGGTCTCCCGCCTTCACCCCCGTGCAGCGCCCCTCCTCGCGGACCAGGCCGGTCACACGGGTGTCGAAATGCACCGCACCGCCAGCCGCTTCCACGGTCTCACGCATGGCCGTCACCACCGCAGGCAGGCGATTCGTGCCAATGTGCGGATGGGATTCCACGAGAATGTGCGGGTCCGCCCCGTGGGCCACCAGCCATTCAAGCGCTTCCCGAATGTCGCCACGCTTCTTGCTGCGTGTGTAGAGTTTGCCGTCGCTGTACGTGCCCGCACCGCCTTCTCCAAAACAGTAGTTGGATTCCGGGTTGACAACATGCGCTTTGTTGAGCTTGGCCAAATCCCGTCGGCGTGCCCGCACGTCCTTGCCTCGCTCCAACACCACAGGCCGAACTCCGAGCTGAATGCACTCCAACGCGGCGTACAGCCCCGCAGGCCCTGCCCCCACCACAATCAAGCATGGCGCGTCTTCGGGGAGCTTGGACCACGTCCACGTTGGAGGCGCTTTTTCTTCTCCCCAATCGACCAGCAACTGGGCTTGCACGGGCCGACGTCGCGCGTCCCAACTTTGGCGCAAAATGCGGGGCTCGTCACCTTCTTCCAGCGGCGCCTTGCCTTGCTTGCGCAACTGACGGTTGACCGCAGCACGCAACGCCTCTGGATTGCCAACGTATTCTGGCAACACACGGACCTGGATTTGTGAAGAACTGCTGCTCATGCGTGAACTGCAAAGGTACCTCCTGCGTCTACCTTCGGGGCCATGTCGGAAATGTTCCCACACAACCCCCTGAAGTTCGACGCCCGTGGCCTGTCGGCGGACGAACAGCGCGACCTCTACGCCAAGCTGCTTCTGCCCAGGATGATTGAGGAGAAGATGATGTCGCAGCTCCGCCAAGGCAAAATCAGCAAGTGGTTCAGTGGGCTCGGCCAAGAGGCCATTTCTGTGGGGGTGGCGGCGGCCATGCCGCGCGACAAGTTCATTTTCCCGATGCACCGCAACCTCGGCATCTTCACCACCCGAGAAGTGCCGCTGGACCGGTTGTTTGCCCAATTCCAAGGCAAGGATCACGGGTTCACAAAGGGGCGCGACAGGAGTTTCCACTTTGGCAGCCCTGAGCACCACATCGTGGGCATGATCAGCCACTTGGGTCCCCAGCTCGGACTGGCCGACGGGGTGGCCCTTGCCGAAAAGCTCGACGGCACCGGCGGATGCTCGTTCGTGTTCACGGGGGACGGCGGCGCTTCGGAAGGTGACTTCCACGAGGCCGTCAACGTCGCGGCCGTGTGGCAGCTGCCTGTCATCATCGGCATCGAAAACAACGCCTGGGGACTGTCGACACCGAGCGAGCAGCAGTTCCGTTGTGCACACTTCACCGACAAGGCGGTGGGCTACGGCATTCCTGAAGAAGACGCCATCCAAGTCGACGGCAACGACCTCTTCGACGTGTACCACAAGGTGCGTGACGCAGTTGAATCATTGCGTGCAAGACCAAGACCCATAATATTGGAATTCAAGACATTCCGAATTCGAGGTCACGAAGAAGCATCCGGCACCAAATACTACCCAGACGGCCTCATTGAACGGTGGTCGGAGGTGGATCCGGTGACCCGAATTCAGGCGCATTTGCGGGAGGCGGGCATCTTGGGCGACGCCTTCGAGGAGGCCTTGACCGCGGACCACAAGGCACGCATCCAAGACGGGCTGAAGCTCGCCGCAGCCGAGCCATCCATCGAGGCCTCCACTTCCGAAGAGTTGACCGACCGGTACGCCCCGGGAACACCCCAAGGACTGAACACGGTCCCGGAAGCCCACGGCCGAGAATTGAGGTTCATCGACGCCATCACCGAGGGACTTCGGACCAGCATGGAACGCCATCCCGACCTCGTGCTCATGGGGCAAGACATCGGCCCCTACGGCGGTGTGTTCAAGGTCACCGACGGCTTCGTGGACCAATTCGGAGAAGGCCGCGTCCGGAACACCCCGTTGTGCGAATCGGCCATTGTGGGCGCAGGCCTCGGGCTGTCGATCGCCGGCAAGAAGGCCATGGTCGAGATGCAGTTCAGCGACTTTGTGACGTGTGGCTTCAACCAAATCGTCAACAACCTCGCCAAGATCCATTGGCGCTGGGGCCAAAAGGCCGACGTTGTCGTGCGCATGCCCACAGGCGGCGGGGTCGGCGCCGGGCCATACCACAGCCAAAGCACCGAAGCTTGGTTCTTCCACGTGCCTGGTCTGAAGATCGCTTACCCCTCCACCCCTGGCGACGCCAAGGGTTTGTTGCGGATGGCCATCGACGACCCCAACCCGGTGCTGTTCTTCGAGCACAAATACCTCTACCGCAGCTTGACGGGCCATGTTCCTGAGGAAGATTACCTCCTCGAGTTTGGCAAGGGACGCGTAGTCCGAGAAGGACAGGACGCCACCTTGATCACCTACGGATTGGGCGTGCAATGGGCAGAGGCGGTGCTGACCGCCCACCCTGAGTGGGACGTGGAGGTCATCGACCTGCGCACGCTGTTGCCTTGGGACGAGGACCTGGTGATGGCCAGCGTCACCAAGACCGGCAAGGCTTTGGTGCTCCACGAAGACACGATGACCGGCGGCATTGGCGCGGAGATCAGCTCACGCATTCACGAGCGATGCTTTGAAGCGCTGGACGCCCCTGTGGCGCGCACGGCCAGCTTGGACACGGCCTTCCCGTTCGCCGAAGACCTGGAACGCAATTTCCTGGCCAATGCCAGGCTCGAAGGGGATTTGGAACGGTTGCTGAACCGCTGAATCAACGACGGGCGCGTTGCACAACGCGAGGATTTTTGATCATCGCCTCCACCTGCTTGATGTCGCCCTTGAGCATGCCCTTGGTGTCGAGGCGCTTGGCCTCTTGAATCATCACCATGGCGCGCTTGCGGTCTTGCTTGGCGCTCAAGCACACCGCCAAATTCAGCTTGACCGCCGCCTTATCGTGGTCCCGACGAAGGCCCAGGCTCAAGGCCTTGCGCAGGTTGGCTTCCGCTTCGATCAAGTTGTGCTGCATGGTGACGCTGCCCAAGAGGAAGTGGTAGTAGCCGCGCTGACCTGGCCAAAGCTGCGCCGGCTTGATGCGGTTCAACCACTTCACCGCGTCTTCCATGCGCTGCATGCGCAGGTTGGCGAACGCCACCACCAAGCGCACACTCCGCAGGTTGACCAACACCAGCACGATGGACAAGAGCGTCATGCCGATGGCCGATCCCCAGCTGCCCTGGGTGTACAACAACACGGTGTACGCGACCGATGCGGCAGCCACGAGAATCTTGAGAAGTCGGGTGATCATGACGGCAAAACTACTCCACACGGGGCGTACCTTCGTGGCATGGCGCAGATCCTCAGGTTGCGTGTCATTTTGGACACGGAAGAAGACGTGTTTCGGGACATCGAAATCCAAACCGACGCCCCCTTGATGCACTTGCATTTCGCGGTGCTGGACGCGTTTGGATGGGAGGCTGGTGAAATGGCGTCGTTCTTTCAAAGCGACGAATCCTGGTCGCGCGGCCAAGAATTCCCCTTGATGGACATGAGCGACCCCATGGCCGAGCCCGGCGACCAACCGGAAGAGGCCATGACCCAACGCACGGTGGGCGACCTTGTGCCGTCGTTGGCGAGCCGCGCCATCTACGTCTACGACTTTTTGCGCATGTGGTGCTTTTACGTGGAGCCGGTGACGCTGGAAGACGCCAAGCCTGACGGGGCCTACCCCGCGCTGTGCCATGAATTCGGAACCCCGCCCGCCTTCGACAGCAAGGACGGCGAGTTGCTGGACGGGATGGATTTGGACTTGGGTGAGGACGACGGCAAACCCGCTCGGACCGGCGATCCTGAGATCGACGCGTACCTCGACGACGATGAGGACGACGACGATTTTGGGGGCGAGCACTTGTCCATCGACGACCTCGACGGGTTGATTTGACCCATGGGGGTGGTGGTGAGCATCGTGGGGCCCACGGCCTCGGGCAAAACCGAATTGGCGGTCGCCTTGGCCCAACACCTCCACACCGAAATTGTGAATGCGGACGCCCGCCAGGTCTACCGAGGCATGGCCATCGGCACGGCCCACCCTTCCGCGGAAGAACTGGCCGGCGCCAAGCACCATTTCGTCGACTTCCTCCCTCCTTCTGAATTGTTCAGCGCCGGGGCGTTTGAAGCGCAGGCGGTGCCCGTGCTCACTGAGCTCTGTGCGGAACGTGGGAGCGCGGTGCTGGCCGGCGGGTCAGGCATGTACGTGGAAGCGGCACTCCGCGGGTTGGACCCGCTGCCGGCAGATTTGGCCATACGCACCGCGTTGAACGGACGGCTCAAGGAGGAGGGCTTGGCGCCGCTCATGGACGAGCTCAGGCACCTGGACCCCATCCACGCCCAACGCATGGACACGTCCAACCCTCAACGCGTCGTGCGCGCCCTGGAGGTGTGTCTCGCATCTGGCAAGCCGTTCAGCTCGTTCCACCACGGCGAACCCAAACCACGTCCGTGGCGTGTGGTGTCGATTGGACTGAACCCCGAGCGCAGCGAATTGCGGGAACGCATCGCCAAGCGCGCCCAAATCATGATGGAGGCAGGATGGCTGGAAGAAGCCCGGGCCCTCCTCCCGCACCGCCACGAAAACGCCTTGAACACCGTCGGATACAAGGAGCTCTTCGAACACCTCGACGGCACGTGCTCTTTGGACGAGGCGGTCGAATGGATCGTGACTCGGACCCGCCAGTTTGCCAAGCGGCAGATGACGTGGTTCAAGAAAGACGCTGACACGACCTGGTTTGACTACACCGCCGACACGCGGGAAGCCCAAATGAAAAAAGCTTTGGCCTTCGGCGTTGAACAAGTCAAGGCCTTGAACCATTCTGGTTTCTGATGAAGCCCGGCGCACACATCGACCATTTCGACGAGCGGATCGCGGAGGACCTCGAATTCGACGTCATCCGCGAATTGTTGCGGGAATTGGCAGGATGCGAAAGCAGCGAAAAACGCGCCCACACTTTGACCCCGAGCAAGGACAGGGCCTGGGTCATTCGAACGCTCCAAGAAACCGACGAGATGCAGCGCATTCGGTCCGGTGGGACGGGATGGCCCATGCTGGAATTCGACGAGCTCAAGCGGGAACTCAAGCTCCTCGGCGTGCGCGACAGCGTGCTGGACGAGACCGGATTCCGCCGCATCTCCACCGCGTCACGCATCATGAATCAGGTGTTGGTCGTCCTGGCAGAAAGCGACATGCCCTGGCCGCGCCTGGAAGCTGTGGTCGAGGGCCAAGAGCCCAGCACCGAGCTGATCGAGGCCATCGACGCAGTCTTCGACGCCAAGGGCCACATCCGAGACAACGCGTCGCCGGAGCTCGAAGCCATCCGGGCGGACTTGACTGCGGTGCGCCGCAAAATCAACCGGTCCTTCCTGCGGGCGATGAAGCACGTGCAAGACCGCGGATTCCTGGCCGACATCCGAGAGGGTTTTGTGCAGGAACGGCGTGCTCTGGCCGTGTTGAGCAGTTACAAGCGCCAGGTCAACGGGGCCGTCTTGGGGTCGTCCAACACGGGCTCGGTCACCTTCATCGAGCCAGGGGCTTGCATCCCGCTCAACCACGAGCTGGAAATGCTCAAGGACGATGAACGAAAGGAAATTCGGAACATCCTGCGCGTGTTGACGCGCAACATCCGCAGACATCTGCCCCAAATCAAGGGATACCAACGCGGGTTGACCGAACTCGATTGGATCGCAACACGCGCCAGGCTGGCCTCCAAACTCGAAGGAAGCCTGCCGCAGGTTCGCAAGAAGCCCGGACTTCATTTGTTGTCGGCCTACCACCCCCTGCTGCAAATGACCAACCGTCTGGCCGGCAAGGAGACCCATCCACAACACGTGGAACTGCATCGCAAGCAACGGATGCTCGTGATCAGCGGCCCCAACGCGGGAGGAAAAAGCATCACCATGAAGACCGTGGGGCTGCTGCAAATGATGATCCAAAGTGGCCTCCTCGTCCCGTGCCACAACGCTTCCGAAGTCGGCATCTTCGATGCAATTCTCCCAGACATTGGCGACCATCAAAGCATTGAAAACCAGCTTTCAACATACAGTTACCGACTAGGAAGGATGAAGCACTTCCTGGGGGTTTCTGGCCCGCGTTCATTGCTGCTGCTGGACGAATTTGGCACGGGGTCGGACCCTGAACTTGGCGGGGCGCTGGCGGAGGTGTTCTTCGAGGAACTGTACGACAAGGGTTGCTTCGGGGTGGTCACCACGCACTACGCCAACATCAAAACCCGGGCAGCCAAATTGCCCGAGGCCTTCAACGGCAGCATGCTTTTCAACCGTGAATCCCTCGCCCCCATGTACCAATTGGAAGTGGGGCAACCTGGGTCGTCGTTCACCTTTGAAGTGGCCGAGATCAACGGCATCGGCAGCGCCTTGATTGAGCGTGCCAAAGGCAAGCTGGACAAACGCCGTGTCGAATTGGACGGCTTGCTGGGCGACTTGCACAAGGAGAAGTCCAAGCTGGCCAAGCTCACCAACCGTCAATTGCGCGCAGAACTCGAAGCGGAAAAAGCCACGGCTGAAGCAGAGCGCTTGCAGTCTGCCCTGGAAGACAAGGAGCGCAACCTGAACGACCAATTTGACCAGCTCAACACGGCGCGGGTCCGCGGAACCAAGCTCAGCCAATTTGTGGACCGCTTTGAATCAGGAAAAGCCAACAAGGCCTTGCTTGAAGAAGTGAAGACCTACCTGGCCAAGGAAAAAGCCAAGTCCGAGAAACCCTCCAAAAAAGCCAAAGCCAAAGCCGCGAAGCGACGCCCCAACCACCAATCGGACAAAATCGTGGTGGGCTCCCTCGTGCGCCTTCGAACCGGTCAGGAACGCGGGGACGTGGTGGCCGTGCAAGACGACCACGTGACGGTGATGTTTGGGGCTTTCAAGACGCGCGTGAAGCGCAACCAACTCACTTGGCTCCGCTGACGAGCACCTTGCGGGTGGTGCTCCAGCCTTCCCCTGAGGTCAACGTGAGGTAGCGCATGCCCTCGCCCCACGCCTGCAAATCCAGCGACAAGCGTCCAAGCACAGCAGCCCCTTCCCGAACTTCCAACATGCGGCCCATGGCGTCGAAGATTTGCACTTTGACCAAAGCGTGGCCCTCGGGAATGTGCACGTCGATGCGACCCGTCGTGGGGTTGGGCGCCACCGTCAAGCCCGACAAGAACGCGTCTTCCACCGCGGTGGCTTCGCACGCGTCAAACGCGTCGCACGTCACGGTGCCGTCCTCCGCCACGTTGCGGAAGCTGCCGTCCAAACGCTCTTCTCCTGTGCCCGTCGGGTCCAACAAGACGTTCAACTTTTGGCTGGCCGCCGTGGGGTTGCTGCCGTCCCAGTGGTAGCTCATCTTCCCGTAGTAGTCTGGGGCGTAGGGCGACGAGCAGAACGACGCCCCGCCTGTCAACGTGCCCAAAACCCTGTGGTTCTCGTCGAAGATGGGCGAACCTGAAGACCCGCCTTCCGTCACGCCGTGGTTCGTCTCCGTGGGCGACCACGTCACGCGCCAGTGTGCGCCAATCGCGTAAGCATTGCTGTTGGACAGCGAATTGCTGAAGCTGCTGATCTTTTTCAAATCGCCGGACGGATGGTGGATGCCCACCCCCTCGTTGCCGCCAAACCCTGTGGCGTCCCACCCTGCGAAGAACGGGTTCCACGAGTCGGGGATGTTGTCTTCCACTTCCACCAACACAAAGTCGCTTCCGCTGATGTTGCCGTTGCCTGCGATGTCGTTGCTGTCCCCCAAGTGAATCACCCCCGTGCGTTGGGGGGCAAACGTGGACGACGTCGAGGCGCACTCGGCTCCTTGGTAGTTGAAACGGACCTGGAGGAAGGCCCACTCGTCCTCGTCCACGTCGTTGACGCAGTGGAAGGAGCTCAGCAACAATTGCCGGCAGTCCAAGGCGGTGTTGTTGACCATGGAGCCAGAGCAGAAGTAGACCCCACCGTTTTGGGTGATTTGCAACCGGACAACGGCCGATTTCTCGCACTCCCAGCTGTCGCCTTCAGGACAGTTCACGTTCACCTGGCACTCGTCGGCCCCGCCACGCTCGATGGCCGAGGCCCAAGGCCCGGGGTAACGCATGTGGCGGGCGAAATACCCGACCCCAGAAATCTGCAACGTCGCGGCCTCGGTGAGTCCCACGGGGGCGCGATACGTCATGACCACCTCGTCCCCGGGCACGTCGCGGTTGACCCAACGTCCGTGGTCGTTGTTCTCGATGGAGGTGATGGGGCCGTTCACCCAAGGTTCCTCGAATTTGGATTCTGGCGTGGAGAAGTACAACTCGGCGCCAGCCGGCACATGGAATGCGTCGAAGTACACGTTTACCCCCACAGCGCCTTCCGCCCGCACGGTCAAGGTCCACTCCTCGTGGCCACCGCTGACGGCGCGGTCGGCCAACTCAAAGAAATCGACCTGGGCGGGCAGCACGAGGCCGACCATGTCCCTGCCCTCCTTCTCCGAACGGTCCTCCATCATGGCGGTCGCTTCCGACAGATTCGGGGTGTTCACCACCAGTTCCGCCTGGGCCCATGCCCCGCTGCAAACCACCAGACCCAACGCCAAGACCACCGCAGATTTTGCGGTTTGCCAAATTCCTTCAATTCCCTGTGCAATCATGGCCCCCAAGATACCCTCACTTGCGCTTCTCTCCTGTATTTTCACGAACCCATGACCCCTTCTTTTTGCACTTCCCGCCTGCCCGTTTGGGCGTTGCTCTTGGCGATGCTCGCCCCCGTCTCTTCGCAGGCCCAAACCGACGCGCCTGACGACATGACCCCGCAGGAGGCGGCCCAAAAGTTTGGGACCCTTATGCGGTACATCGGCCAGCTGTACGTCGACAGTGTGAACGTGCAAGCGCTCACGGAACAGGCCATCGTGAACATGCTCGAGGACCTCGACCCGCACTCGGTGTACTTCTCTGCGGAGGAGCTCAAGCAAGCGGACGAGCCACTCAACGGCAACTTTGAAGGCATCGGGGTGCAGTTCAACATCTTCAAGGACACGATCATGGTGGTGTCGCCCGTCAGCGGCGGCCCTTCTGAACGCCTCGGAATCCGGTCGGGCGATCGCTTTGTGGAAGTCGACGGCGAAAACGTCGCCGGCATTGGCATCACCAACAAAGACGTCATGAAGCTCCTGAAGGGACCCAAAGGCACGGTCGTGCAAGTGGGCGTGAAACGGGACGGAGAGCCGGAGCTCATCACCTTCGACATCGTCCGGGACAAAATTCCGATTTACAGCATCGACGCCGCCCACATGGTGGACAACAAGGTGGGGTACATCAAAGTCAGCCGGTTTGCCAAGACGACCATGGACGAGTTCCGAGAAGCGCTGGTGGACTTGAAGGGCCGAGGCATGAAAGACCTCATCCTCGACCTGCAAGGCAACGGCGGCGGCATGCTCCGCACGGCCATCGCCATGTCGGACGAGTTTTTGAGCGGCGACAAGCTCATTGTCTACACGGAGGGACGGGCCTTTGAACGCGAAGACACCTTCGCCCAATACAAAGGCTTGTTCGAGAAGGGGCGCCTTGTTGTGCTCATCGATGAAGCCTCGGCCAGCGCCAGTGAAATCGTGTCGGGCGCGGTGCAAGATTGGGACCGTGGTTTGGTGATGGGGCGTCGCAGCTTCGGAAAGGGGCTGGTCCAACGCCCCATGCGACTGCCCGACGGCAGTGCTGTGCGCTTGACGGTGCAGAAGTACTTCACCCCGGCAGGCCGATGCATCCAAAAGCCCTACGACGAAGGCGTCGAAGCCTACCGCAAGGAGAAGTTTGAACGTTACGAGCGCGGCGAGTTGCTCAGCTTGGACAGCCTGGAACTGCCTGACAGCCTGATGCACGTCACGCGCATCCAGGGCCGCCCTGTGTACGGAGGTGGTGGCATCCTTCCAGACCTCTTTGTGCCCATCGACACCACTTTCAACTCCCCGACCTTCAGCCGCATTTTACGCAAAGGGTTGTGCAGCCGTTATGCCCTCACCGAGGTGGACGCCGACCGGAAGGCCTGGGAGACGCGCCACGCGTCCGAGGACGACTTCGTGGAGGACATGACCTTCAACCAAGACGAGATGGCTGCGTTTAAGGCCTTCGTCGTGGAGGAGGGCGTGGAAGTGGATGACGCCGAGTGGACACGCTCTTTGCCCGCCATTGAAATGAGGCTCAAGGCCTTCTACGGCCGAAACATCTACAACGGTCGGACGTTTTACCGGGTGATTGGCGGCTTGAACGAAAGCCTCCAAGAGGCCATCCGCGTTTTGAACGACGGCACGTTCAAGTCTGTGAACCTGGCCCACAAGACCTTCTAAGAAGGCCCCGTATTTTTGACTCAAAATCAATTTTCATACACATGCGTTTTTCATTCACCACAGTGATTCTGGCCGCGCTGACGCTCGGCTTCGCTTCATGCAACGAAGGCGGCAACACCGCCGTGGAGTCCAAGCCCATGACTGGCTCAGACAAAGCTTCTGCTGCAGATGCCCCAAACCAAAAACCACCCGCAACTGCCGCGCCTGAGCTGTTCGACCCTGCCAAGGCCGCGGCCAAGGCGCCTGCCGGGCCAACCACATCCATGGTCTTCGACACGTACGAGCACGACTTCGGCACTTTGGACGAAGGCGACGCCGTGACCCACGTGTTCTCCTTCACCAACACCGGCTCAGAGCCCCTCTTGCTCGAGAAGTGCAAGGGCTCTTGCGGATGCACAGTGCCTCAGTGCCCTAAGACCCCCATTGCCCCAGGCGCACAGGGTGAGATTGAAGTCAAGTTCAACTCCAAGGGCAAGAAGAACAACCAGACCAAGACGGTCACCATCAATGCCAACACAGACCCTGCCCAAACGATCCTGAAGATCAAAGCGTTTGTGAACCCTGCCGAGACGAAGTAAGGGCTCGACGTACTGCATAAAAAAGCCACCTATCGGGGTGGCTTTTTTCGTCTTCAAAACTTCGGTTACTGCAACAAGGCGTCGATGTCCTGGGCAAGCTCGTGGTCCTTGCGGGTCACAACACCCCCGGCGTCGTGGGTGTGGAGCTCAACGCGCACGTAGCTGAACGTGTTCACCATGGTCGGATGGTGCGCGTGGGATTCGGCCAAAAAGGCCACCCGCGTCATGAAAGTGAAGGCTTCTTGGAAATCCTTGAACCGGAATTCCCGCACAAGTCGGTTGTCACGTTCTGTCCACATGGCTGGTCGTTTGGCCCAAAGTAACGCAAAAAGGCGCGGCTCAACCGCGCCTTTGCATTCTCTTGCGTTTGAAGGTCAGTGGGTTCCGCCGAGCGATGTCTCGTCGTTGCGGTCGTCCACGTCAGTCGACGTCTCGGTCGAGGACGTCTCCGTGGCGCCGCTTTCCACAAACAGCAACAGCTCACGCATTTTCTCTGCCTGGCGGATGAAGCCGTTGCGTTCGAACCCGTACGCCACGTTCCCAATCAGACGACGCACAATGTCTACGCTGCCGCAGGGGCCGCAGTTTTTCTCGTCGACGGGCAACTCGAGGTGGCTCAAGAACTCGCTCACCTCGGCCTTGTTGATCACCGTGCCCTGGCTGAAGGGGTTGATGTAGAACAGCACACCGCCTGGCGTTTGGTTGTCGGGCGCCGCCAATTCATGGTGCACATGGTGCTCGTCGCAGTAGCACAGGATGAAGTGGTTGGGAAGGTTGACCCCGTGGATCGGCAAGTTCAAATCCTGGGCCAAGCTCAAGTACAAAATCCCCAACCCGAGGGGGTTGCCTTTCTTCTCTCCGAGCACGTGCCCCACGAGGGCGTGCTTGGGGTCAGGCTGTCCGCTCTTGGCATTGGTGTACCCTTCTGCGTCAAACAAGATGTGGTTGAGGATGCGCACTTGCTCGAGCGCGGTGAACTCCTCATTCAATTCAAGCCAAACGTCCCGCTTGAGCTTGGCGTACGCTTCGCGCACTTCGTCCATGTTCAAGAGGGGATCGGCTGCTTTGTGCACCCACAACGCCCCTTCGATGGCGCTCTCTACCCCGCTGTCGAACCAGTCTCGCAACCCCTGGTGCACGTAGGCACCATGCAATCCATCCACCAACTCATCCATGCGACGCTCGTGTTCTGGACAATGGGCGTGGGCCTCTCTGGACTCGAGCAAGGCCGGCAGCACTTCAGTGCCTCGGGCCAGCAGCTGCTCCCTCACATGTTTGTACACCCCCTCGTCCGGGTCGTCGAGCAATTGAATCAGCGCGTGAATTTCGTTGGGTTGCATTCTGGCAGATTGTTAGGTCTGCTCCAAAGCTACCGGCCACCTTCACACCCTGTCGGAGACCCCGTGCGCAGTTTTCACATTGGTTGTGTTAATCGCCCTATCTTCCATTCTGTGAGCCCGAACACCCACCCCAACATCACCCTGCGAACGGTCACCGACCGCATGCGGATCACCTACGCGTTGTGGTTCACCATGGTGTTTTTGCTGGCCATCTGGGGGGTGTACGCCTTGAATGAGATGCTCGAACTCGGCTGGCGCAAACACGGGATGCACCCCCGACAATGGGACGGGCTGCGCGGCATCTTCACCTACCCTTTCCTTCACGGCGACCTCGGGCACCTGTGGAACAACACCATGAGTTTCTTCACACTCAACGGATTTCTGTTCTACTTCTACAGGAGCATCGCGCTCCGGGTCTGGGTGTGGCTCTTCCTGTGCAGCGGCCTCTTGCTTTGGGGACTCGCCGTGGACGGCAACCACATCGGCGCCAGCGGGCTCATCTACGGGTTGGCAGCTTTCCTCTTCATGAGTGGCGTCATCCGCAACAACCACATGCTGCTCCGGGTCAGCCTTGCTGTGGCGTTCCTGTACGGCGGCATCGTCTGGTGGATGTTGCCCATCGACGACCACGTCAGTTGGGAGGGCCACCTCAGTGGGGCGATTGTGGGCGTGGCGTTGGCCGTCTTGTACCGGCGTCAAGGGCCGCAGGATCCCACGTACCAATTTGAGAAAGAACCCGAGGACGCACCATTGCCCGAGTGGTGGATGCGCGCCCACCCGGACCACCCGGATACGTTGGCCCAAAAAGGAAAAGAGGAACAGGCCGCGGCCTCCTCCTCTTTTCAGTCCAACACGGGTGTCCCGACGTTCGATCCGCCAAGCACGTCGTGATGGCAATCAGCTGTTGAGCATCACAGGCATCACCAGCATCAACACATCTTCACCAGCCTCTTCAGGCTCGCTCGGACGGATGATGCCCGCTCGGTTGGGGGCGCTCAATTCAAGGTTGACTTCCTCGGCCTCAAGGTTGTTGAGCATGTCCACCAAGAACTTGCTGTTGAAGCCGATTTCCATGTCCTCGCCGAGGTAGCTGCATGCGAGGTGTTCTGTCGCCTCGTTGGCGAAGTCCAAATCCTCCGCGCTCACCGTCAATTCGCTGCCGGCAATGCGCAAGCGCACCTGGTGGGTGGTCTTGTTGGCGAAGATGGCCGCGCGACGAATGGCCTGCAAGAAGGCCACGCGGTTGATGGTCATGCGGTTGGGGTTGTCCTTGGGGATGACCGCCTCGTAGTTGGGGTACTTCCCTTCGATCAAGCGGCACAAGATCACCACGTCGTCAAATGTGAAGCACGCGTTGCTGTCCGTGAAGGAGATGTTCACCGCTTCTGCAGAAGACGCTGCATTCTTGAGCAAGGTCAACGGCTTCTTGGGCACGATGAAGGAGGCCGTCTCGGGCGCGGAAGCGTCCGTCCGGGCGTAACGCACCAAGCGGTGCGCGTCGGTGGCCACGAACCTCACGTTGTCAGAGTACAGCTCAAAGAACAAGCCGCTCATCACAGGACGCAGGTCGTCGCTGCCTGCCGCGAACAGCGTGCGGTTGATCGCCGTGACCAACGTGCCCGCCGCCATGTCCACCCCCAAGGCACCCTCCAACGCGGGCGATTGCGGGAACTCGTCGCCGTTGGCGCCAGTCAACTTGTACTTGCCTGCGTCGCTCGTGAGCTCCACCGCGTGGGTCGCGGGGTCCACCTTCACCGTCAAAGGGATGTCCGGGAACGCTTTCAAAATGTCAAGCAGCATACGCGCCGGCACGGCGATGGCGCCGGTGTCCTCGGTGCGCACCTCCATTTTGGACGACATGGTGGTCTCTAAATCGGAAGCCGTCATCGCCAACTCGCCCGGGGACAACTCGAACAAGAAGTGGTCGAGGATCGGCAAGGTGTTGCTGTTGCTCAAGACGCCGCTCAACGTTTGGAGCTGGCGGAGCAGAAGGTTGCTGGATACGATAAACTGCATCATACGATTGTTGGACCACGAAGATGACAACGTTGACCCCCTGATACACCCTGAAACCAGCTGGATTTATTCACACTTCATCCCCAGCGCACACCTCCTGAATCGCTCGGTTGACGTCCTCCACAGACAACTCCCAACCGCACCGGAAATGACCTTCAGGACAGCGCTTCCTACCGTGCATGCCACAAGGACGACAGGCCAGCTCCGGGGTGGGCTCCACCACCCTGTGTCGGGAGGCGCGTGGCCCAAACCCAAACCGGGGCACCGTGCTGGCAAACAACGCCACGGTGGGCGTGTCCATGGCGGAAGCCACGTGCAACGGTGCGCTGTCGTTCGCCACCACGCCACGGGCCATGCCCACGGCGGCCGCCAACCCCAACAGGGAAAGCGCCCCTGCGCCATTGACCACATGGTCCCGACCCTGGGCCAGGCGGGCGCAGAGGTCGTGCTCCGAGGGCGCTCCCATGAGCAGCACCAGCCCATCAAGGCGGTCGAGCAATTTGGCAAACTGCCCTTCCGGCCAGGCCTTGGTGGCCCACTGCGAGCCGGGCATGACCAACAACGCCCCTCGTGCGCCGAGTGCTTCGGCTTCTGCCTTGTGGGCTTCGGCGGGGTGCAATAGGGGGTGGCCGACGCCGTGCTTGAAGGCCTCCGGATCGAACGCCGCGAGCAACCCAAGATGACGCTCCACCTCGTGCGTCCCGTCGCCCCACTTGTGGGGCGCTCGGTGGGTGAAACGCCACGCCAAGGGGTTGTTCGCGTACCCCAACCGAACCGGGGCCATGCTCAGGGCGGTCAATACCCCAGACGACGCATGCCTGTGGAGGTTGACCACCACGTCGTACCTGGCCTTTCGGGTGTCCCGCACGAGCCGCCTCCAGTCTCGTCCCTTCTGCCTCGGACGTTTGTCCCACGCCAGGATCCGACGCACAAATGGATGGGCCTCGAACAACCCATCCATCGGACGACGCACCAACACGTCGAGGTGGTCTTCAGGATGCGCCTCGTGCCACGCTTCCAACGCGGACGTGGCCAGAACCACGTCGCCCAGGAACGCCGTTTGGATGAACAAAATGCTTCGCGTCGTGACCACAGCGAAAAGGTAGTGCAGGAGGGGTCAGACCGCGACGTCGTGCTCGCGCAATGCCTCGGTCAGCGAGGTCTTCCGGTCCGTGCTCTCCTTGCGCTCCCCGATGATCAGGGCGCATGGGACTTGGTAAGTGCCTGCCGGGAAGGCCTTGGGACGGGTGCCTGGAATGACGACAGCCCGGGGCGGAATAGCACCCCGCGTCTCCACGGGCTCAAGGCCGCGGACGTCCAAAATGGGGGTGCTGGCCGTCAGGACCACGTTGGCCCCAAGGACAGCTTCGCGCCCCACACGGACACCCTCCACCACAATGCAACGAGACCCAATGAAGGCCCCGTCTTCGACAATGACCGGGGCTGCTTGAAGCGGTTCAAGCACACCTCCGATGCCCACACCGCCGCTCAGGTGCACGTCGGCCCCGATTTGGGCACACGACCCCACTGTGGCCCACGTGTCCACCATGGTTCGCTCCCCCACATACGCCCCAAGGTTCACGTAAGAAGGCATCAAAATGCAATCCCTCGCGACAAACGCCCCGTGCCGCACCACCGCGTGGGGCACCACGCGAACGCCTGCAGCCGCGTACCCCTTCTTCAACGGCATCTTGTCATGGAATTCGAAGGGGCCCACCTCTTGGGTGACCATTTTTTGGATGGGGAAATTCAGCAGCACCGCTTGCTTCACCCACTCGTTCACCTGCCATGTCCCGTCGTCGAGCGGCTGCGCCACGCGCAACGTGCCTGCGTCCAAGCCCGCCATCACCTCGGCAATGGCGTCCTTCGCCTCTTGCTGTTGAAGCAAGGCGCGGTCTGCCCACGCCGCCTCCACCTGCGTTTTCAATTCTGCTGCGTTCATGCCGCGAAGTTAGCCTGCAAGCCTGTGGCGACATGGCTACATTTGGCACATGGCGCGACTCATTGGATTGGACGTTGGCGGGGTTCGCACTGGGGTGGCGTTCACGGACGACTTGAAGCTCATTTGTTCTCCCCTCGAAACAGTGAAGACCTCCGAGCTCATGGCCAAACTCCGCACCCTCACCGACGCCCACGAGGTGGAAGGATTCGTTGTTGGCAAGCCCAACCTCATCGCAGGATCACCCACAGACAGCACCCCGCACATCGACAAGGTGGTCGCCGACCTTAAGAAAGCTTACCCCCATCTAACGATTCACTTCGTCGACGAGGGACACACCTCACAAGAAGCCTCGCGCATCCAGGTGCAGGGCGGCATGAAAGCCTCCAAGCGCCGGGAGAAAGGCAGCCTGGACGCCATTGCGGCTAGCCTGATCCTTCAACGCCACCTGGACGCAGGCGCCTCAGGGACAGGGAGCAAGCCCCTGCCTGACTTCAGCTTTTGAAGACCTCGACGGTCTTCTGCTCTCGGACCAAGTCGGTGAAGCGACCTTCGTAGCGCGTGGCGCGCACAATGTGGTTGTCCACCCAATGGTAATTGCCGCCACGTGGCTTGTTCATCAACAAGCCGTGGTACTTGAATCCATGCTTGTTCAACCACGTCTCGGTCACCTCGCGGTGCTCCTCCGTGCGGGAGGTGAAAAAGGTGATGATGTGCCCATCGTCGTACCAACGGTTCAACGTCTCCAAGGCATCTTCAAACGGCAGGCATGTGGCCATGCGCTCGGGCTCTTCATTGGGCACGTCTTCAGTCACCGTGCCGTCGATGTCGATCAAGTAATTCTTGACGTCGTCAGGCAGTTGCGGAGAGGCGTTTAGGCCTTGCGCATCCTGCGCGGGTTTCAAGGTGTGGTCGCTCATGAGGGCGCCAAATCTAGCCGCCTCCTCAATGCCATCCTAGGTTTGGGGGCGGTGAAGCCAAACTGAAGTTGTCAACACCTCAGGCTCAGCCATCCACGCCTCGCTCCACGCATTCACCTCCTTCCCGGCGAGCACATGCCAATTGGCCCACCGGTCTTGAGGCATTCCTTCCCGCATGAGTGCTTTCTGCGCCTTCTGGGAAGCACTCCACGCTTCCGAACGCTTGGACTTGAGCGCCCGCCTGAACTTCTTGAGCCATTGGGTCCAGGCTTTGTCCACGCCTTTTTCAAAGGCGCCGCCGGCCCCTGACAATTCCGTGGCCAGCTCCATGCCTGTGGCGCGAATGGCCGAGGCGGCTTCAGTCAAGGCGGCGTGGTGCGAGGCCAAGACGTCGTGATGTCCTTCCATCCAGCCGTCCAACACCCACTTTTCCCAGTGCTCCACCGTCATCCATCCGTCGCGCGGTTGCCATCCCGATCGGATCAATTCGGGAGACATCACCAATCCATGGTCACGCAATCGCAACGCTGGAAACGCCACCCCAAGGGCGTCAAAGGCATGGGGCAATTGGTGCCAGTACTTCCACTCGCCTGGCCCGAGGATCACACATGCGCTTTCCAACAGCATTTCCTGGTACAAGGGACGAAGCAAAACCCCTGGGCTGCAGCGGGCCGCCTCGTGCGCCGCCCATGCATCCCAACCTTGGGCCGGCTCCACAAAGGCATGTTGCCCCGCCCTCCACGACGCAGTATCTCCATGCTCTTCACCCTTCACGATGCCCACACGGCCTTCGTCGCCCAACCAAAAAAGTTGGTTGTCCCGCACGTGGGCTGGTCCGTCCATCGCATCGGTGTCTTTCAAGGCATGTCGCACCCCTTCGCCACGCATCTCGCGTGCCCACAAGTCTGCACAAGTCGCCTTCAGCGCTTCATCGTCAGGGTCAAGCACAACCAATCCGAGGTCGCCGTACCAACGGTGCATCCACCTGAAGAACACCTGAGCGTAGCGGCCGCCTTCCCGTTCCACCGCATCCAAATCCTGGATCAAATCGTTCACCACAGACGCCGGAGCGCCGTCTTCGGCCCACGCTCTCACCAACGCGTCAAGCCCGTGCGTGGCCAAACGCCCAACAGGGTTGGGAATCGAGACGTCATCCGCAGTCCAATGGTGGGCCTGGAACTGGCCATCCACACGGGCAGCTTCTTTCCAATCATGGTCCTCGGAAGCCATCCAAAACACGGGCACGACCGGCACACCCCACGCGTTCTGAAGTCCACGAGCGGTGCGGATGGCCGAGAGCACTTTGTGATGCAAGAAAGCCGGCCCGCCGCACACCACCAATTGATGCCCGACGGTCACCACGCGGCAGTTGTTTCGCTCGAAGTCTTGCAACCTTGGCGGAGCCCATCCTTGGGCGGCGTACTGTCGCTTCACCGCGTCCACAAAAGCGTGGCGGCGCTCAGCTGACCATGTGGATTGTTTTGGCATTTGGGACCACCCAGCCCATTCCCCTCCCAAGCCTTCAGGCAGCGCCGAAGGCCATGTCGTCATCCCATTGCGTTGCCACATCAACGAATCAGTTGCAGAAGTCCTTTGTGTTGTGTCACGCCTTCAGGCCCTTCCATTCGGATGGACCAAGCGTACGCACCTGAAGGGCAGTTCTTGCCATCCATGTCCAAGCCATCCCATCCCTTCCCCTGCGCGCCATCCAATTCTCCCTGCCACACCACATTGCCCCAACGGGTCGTCACCGAGATCCATGCACGGCAATCCTCCGGCAGGCTCGGCGTCCAACGGTCGTTCACCTCGTCCAAATCTGGCGTGAACGCGTTGGGCACGAACAGGGCCTCCTCAGGCGCGGGGGTCGATCCTCCCCGAATGGGCCTGTGGCTGGAGGAAATCTGCATCTCCGTGGGCTCGATGAAAAAGTCGTCCACGAAATAGTAGGCCAGCGTTCGTCCTTCCACGTCGTCTTCTCGGATCCGGGGCGTCTTCCCCAAGAGCCCAAACGTGAAATGGGTGTAGGCCTCGTCGGCTTGAAAGACGAAGGTGTAGTTGCGCCAATCCGAATCAACGAGCGCCTCGTGGATCTCAAACTGCGCATGCAAATCCAATTTCTCGTGCCCCACCTGAACGGGTGCGCCAAATCCCATGGCCACACCAAGACCGCTGATGCCCATGCCCGCATCCACCCAATCGTGCACACGTCCCGACGTCAGTGCGAAGCTCATACTGTAGCGCTGACCAGGTTGCAAGGGCTGCGAGAACTTGCCCGTGAGGTACTCGTGGCGAGGAGACGTTTCGTCGCTGAAGGCCACGAGTCCTGCCACGGCATCCCCACCGTGGGGGGGCACCTTGGCCAGCGGGGTTTGGGGCAAGTCGCCCGCCCCTGTGCCGTCGTTGTGGTAGTAATCCAAGGATTGGGAGGTGCCCAAACTGCCGGACCAATCGGCGCAGAAGTGCAACTGCCCCGTCGCGTTGGGCAAAGCCAAATGGGACTCAAACCCGCCGTTCACCACACGAAGCTGCGCGTGCGCTGTCCAAGACAGGCATCCTGCCCAGAGGGCCAGTGCGAGGTGTGGTTTCCAGGACATGACGTCAAGGTACAACAGAAGATCCCTACCTGCGGGTGGGGCTGGTCGCCAGGACGGCACGAAGCCCCCACATTTGGCCTGGCACCACAAACAGGCTTGCCCTCAGTTGCCCTGGGGAGCGCTTCACCATGTCCGGCCGCCTCCAATCCGACACCACCCCCGCTTCAAACCTGACGCGGTGGGCCCAGCGGCTCACTTCTTGAAGCACATCCTCGGAAGAAATCCCCAACCATTGAGAGGGGTCTTGGGGAAACTGCATGCGCCACACCGTGGGACTAACCACATCGACCGCCACCGCAAGGCGCGGCCGCCAGGCGCCTGCGGCTTCTGCGCCCTCCCACGCCACCCCCACGCGAAGGGCGTGGCCCGGGGCCAAAGGCGCCTCCAACGTGTCCCGCTCGAACGCCAAGCTGTCGGGGATCAACACCACTTGCCGCAAGGGCGAGGCCCCCGCCGCGTCTTCGCCTGCAATCCACCCTTTGACGAACGGCGACACCTCATCCTCTCTCAGCGTCCAGGGCTGGTGGTGGCCCACGCGGAGGGCCCACGTGTGTCCGGTTTGGCCTCGGTGCAACCTGCGCTCCACAAACACATGGGGCCGGTTGGAGCCCAGAGAAGACGTCAACCAATCGAGCGTCGGGTTCGCGGGAGAGGCGTGGATCTCCCAACCTGCACCCAGCCACCACTCCCATATGGCTTGAGGAACGGGGTTGTCGACGAACAGGGAATCGATGTTCACGTCGGAGACGTAGTCAAACCGAACGCCGTCCACGACCAGACTGTCTTGAACATGGGAAGCCCACATGGGCGCCATGCACAACCAAAACACGCCACAAATGATGGTCCTTCCTGCCATGGAAGGGGCAAGTTAGTGCTCGGAGTGCACCTCCACCTTGGCCTTCCTCACCTCTTGCTGAGGGGAGCTGTCTTTCACCGACAACCCCCGGCTGGTGTTGAGGTCGTCGGCGGCAGGCACCTCAGAAGCTTCCAGCGCTTTCAGGGTCGACACACGGTCTTCTGCTTGCACAGGCTCCTCCCGGTCGTTGGACACCTTCGAAGAGGGCGAGGCCACAAGTTCCTGCACATCAAGGGGAGCCTCAGACGGCTTGGAGGCTTCTGGCTCGAAAGCGGCAGGGACCGCCACCGCGTCCATGTGGGGAGCGGGCGGCGCCACGTGACCTACGTCGGACGGCATCGCCCACCACGTCAACGCCACAGCCGCAGCCACGGCCATTCCACCGATCCACCACGAGGTCTTCTTGGGCGACACGCTGACCGGTTGGTCCAGGGCGCTGAACACCTGGGCCTCGAGGCCGGCGGGCGGGTCGAGATCCATGCGAAGGGCCTCCTCACGGTACAGGTGCTCTGCGGCCGTCCACGACTCTTGGCCGGGGGCTTCAGGCATGTGCTGTTGTGGGTTCTCGGTGGTCATGCGGAGGTAGAACGTGGAGGATGGCCAATGGTTGCTTCACCCTTGGTTTTTTTCGTCGGGTCGGGGTGTGGCGCGACGCGCCATGGCTTTCAAGTTGGCCTGCAGTTGCTTTCGGCCACGGGAAAGTTGGCTCTTTGAGGTGTTGACGTCGACCTGCAGCATCTCGGCAATTTCCTTGTGGCTGAAACCGTCGACCAAGTACAGCTGGATGACCGTCCGGTACCCTTTGGGCAACGCGGCCATGGCCGTTTGGATTTCCCCCATGGTGAAGTCCGCCTGCTTGGACGCTTCAAAATCGCGCGGCGTCGACAGCGCCTCCGACACGTCGTCGTGGTGCCTGTGCTTGAGGTTGCGCCGGTAGTGGGTGATGGCCGTGTTCACCGTGATTCGGCGGACCCACCCCTCGAAGCTGTTGAACTCCGTGAACTTGGCCAAATTCTTGAACACCTTCACCCAGCTCTCTTGCGCGATGTCGGCGGCCGCCTCCTTGCCGTCGGAATACCTCAACGCGGTGGCGAACACCTTGCCTGCGAACTTCCTGTACAAACGCGTTTGGGCACCCCGCTCTTCCGCGATGCACCGTTCCAGCAAGTCTTTCAGTTCGTCGTCCATCTGATGTGCAAGCGCCCCAGTCCGTCAATCAAAGTGGGACGCGTCCATGCCCAACCAAGACAACACGGACCCCGAGAAAAGTTGCATCCGGGCCGACTCATTGAGCCCCATGTCCTCCATGAATTGCCCAAACTCCAAGTCCCCGAGCGGGAAAGGGTAATCTGTACCCATGCAAATGCGGTCGGCCCCTTGCATTTCCAGGATGTAGCGAAGAAGACGTGGGTCGTGCGTGATGCTGTCCACCCAAAACTTGCCGAGATAGGTGTCGGGGGCGTTTTCGTTGTCGATCGCCACAAGGTCGGGGCGGCACGCGTGGCCGTGTTTGATTCGCCCGATGGTGGGCAAGAAGGATCCGCCGGCGTGGGAAAACAGCACGCGCAAGCGGGGATGCTTGTCCAACACCCCGGCAAAAATCATGGAGCACGCCGCCCTGGACGTCTCGGCGGGCATGCCCACAAGCCAAGGCAACCAATACTTCTCCATGTCTGCTTTGCCCATCATGTCCCAAGGGTGGATGAACAAAGACATGTCGAGCTCCTCGCAGGCTTCGTAGAACGGCGCAAACCGTGGATCACCCAAGTTGAGTCCGTTCACGTTGGATCCGATTTGAACGCCTTGCAGTCCGGCGGCGTGGGCCTCGCGCAGCACGTCGATGGCCAGGTCTGAGTCTTGCAACGGGACCGAGGCCAACCCAACGTAATGTTTGGGGTGGTCACGCACAATTTGGGCCAAATGGTCGTTCAGGAACCTCGCCAAGTCGGCGGCATCCTGCGCTCTCGCCCAATAAGAGAACATCACCGGAATGGTGCTGACCACTTGGACCTGCACCCCAGCCTTGCCGTATTCCTCAATGCGCTCCTCCGCGTCCCAACAGTTGGAGGCGATCTCCCTGAAGAACAGGTCGTCCCGCATCATGTTGGCGAACCCAGGACGGGACACCTCCAAATGGATGAATCCCCCGTAGCCGAATTTCTCCGACCACTTGGGCATGACCCGGGGCAAAATGTGCGTGTGGCTGTCTATTTTGAGCATGACAGGTCGTTTCTGCGGCATCCAAGATACATGAAGGTCATGCCCCTTTTCTCACGCGCCGCAAGTCCAAACGGTTGACCGGCGAAATGGCCCAGCCCGTGACGTCCTCGCGCAACACGTGCGTCACGCGGTCGTGGAACAACGGAATGACAGGCATCTCGCGGTGCACCAAGCTGTCCATCGTCATGTAAAGCGCCCGACGCCCCAATTCGTCGTCAGACAGCGTCAGGGCTTGCCGGTACATGGCTTCAAAATCAGGGTTGTGGTGGTGCGTGTAGTTGGGGCCACCTGGCGAAAAATTGGCCTTCACGAACAAGCCCAAGAAGTTCTCCGCGTCCGGATGGTCCGCCAGCCACGATTTGTAAAACACCGCCACCTCGCCTTGCGCCACGCGCTCGCGAAGCACGGATGAAGGCAACACGTCGATTTGGACGTCCAGCCCCAACGCCGTCCAATCGTGTTGAATGGCTGCGCAGAGGTCGGCGTAGTCGGACGTGGTGCTGACCACCACGGTGCCCACCCCCTTTCCGTCGGCATACCCAGCGTCGGCAAGCATGGCCTTGGCCGAGTCCAGGTCCAGGCGAACAGGCCGTGGGGCTGAGCGTCCCAACATGGAGGGCGGCACAAACCGGTCCGTGGCCGACACCGAATTTCGCCGCAGATGCTTGACCATCGAGGGGCGGTCCAACGCCAAGCTCAAGGCTTGCCTCACCATGGGGTTCTTCAGGGCGGGCGGGGTTTGGCTGCCGTCCAACACCACACCGAGGTAATCCGTTTTCAGAAAAGGCACGTGCTCCAATCGAAGGTCCCCAGCGTATGAGGGGCGCAACCCTCCCTCCTCGTCGAGCAGGGTCTCCATGAACGAGGGGTGCAAGCCGCTGATGAAATCGTACCGGCCTTGGGTCAGCCCTAGGAATTCTGACCCCATGTCTTGGACCACGTCGATGTGCACGGCGTCCAAGTAGGGCAGCGCATGTCCTTCTTGGTCGCGCTCCCAATACGTCGGGTTGGGATGCAGCACCAGCCCCGCGTCCTCCAGCCACCACTTCAACACAAACGGCCCCGTGCCCCCGGGCTGATTTCGCAAACTCACGCCGTCGGCTTGGGCATGCTCACGGTCCACAACGGCCCCGTACGCCGTCGTCAACAGCCCCAGGAACGGCGGATACGCTTGGCTCAGTTGGATGGCCACCGTGGTGTCGTCCACCGCCCGGATGCCATCGGGAACCACCGCATCCAAAATCCACCCCCCTGACGACACGACGGAGGGGTCGCGCAAACGCTCCAACGAAAAGACCACGTCGGAGGCGTCGACGGGGCGTCCGGTTGAGAAGAACACACCGGGCCGGAGATGAAACGTGTAGGTGTGGGTGATGGGATCAACCTCCCACGATTTCGCCACGCAGGGGACAACTTCGAGGTCGGCATTCAACTCCACCAGGCCGTCGTACAGTTGGTCCACCACCCACATGTGCTCCAGGCTGCGGGCGGCCGCCGGGTCCAGACTTGTGATGGCCGCGCTTTCGTTGTACCGAAACACGTGCTTGTCTGCGCGCCCTTCGCCTTGGCTAACGCCCAGGCCGCAACCTGCACCTGCTCCCAAAAGGCCCAGCACCGTCAAGGCCCAACCCCAGTGAACAAGGGGGGTGTTTTTGCGTTTGTTCGACACAAGCCCGAAGGTACGCGGAGTACTTTTGCGCCCTCATTCATTGCCATGGCTCACCGTCCACAATCGCTCACGATTTTTCAGCCCTTGCTTGCCATGGCCTTCATGTGCCTCGGGGCATTGCCGGGCTTGGCGCAAGCGGGCACCTTCACGGTTCGGGGGAGGGTCACCGACGCGAGCACCGGCGAATACGTCCTGGGGGCCAACGTCATTGTGGACGGCCAAAGCCAAGGCGCCTCCACCAACATCTACGGGTTTTACAGCCTCACCTTGCCCAAGGGCCCTGCGACGTTGACGTGTTCGTTCATCGGGTACGCGCCGTCATTGAAGAATGTGGACGGCTCCCGAGACGTGGAGTGGAACGTGGAATTGGCCCCGCAATCGGTCGCGGTGGACGCCGCGACTGTGGTGGGCACCGCAGGCCAAAACACCGAAAGCACCAACCTCGGCAAAGCCGAAGTGGCCATCGCCACCATCCAACGCCTCCCCGCCTTGATGGGCGAAGTCGATGTGTTGAAGGCCATCCAATTGCTCCCAGGCATCCAGAGTGCAGGGGAAGGCAACAGCGGGTTCTACGTGCGTGGCGGAGGGCCAGACCAAAACCTGCTGCTGCTGGACAACGCCGCCATCTACAACGCCAGCCACCTGTTTGGGTTTTTCAGCGTGTTCAACGCCGACGCCATCTCCTCCGTCGAAGTGTACAAAGGCAGCATGCCGGCGCGGTTCGGTGGAAGGGTGTCCAGCGTGCTCGACTTGGGATTGAAGGAGGGCAACCGAAAGGAACTCAAAGGCAGCGGCGGCATCGGACTCATCAGCTCACGCCTGACCTTGGAGGGGCCTGTGAAAAAGGGGGTGTCCAGTTTCATCGTGTCGGGTCGCCGGACGTACATCGACGTGTTGACCCGTCCCTACGTGGAAACGACCTCCGCCGCGGGATCTGGGTATTACTTCTACGATCTCAACGCCAAGTACAACCACCGCTTCAGCGACAAGGACGAGGTGTTCATTTCAGGGTACTTCGGGCGCGACGTGTTCAGCTTCCAGAGCGCGGACGCCGGATTCGGGGCCTCCATACCTTGGGGCAATGCAATGGTCTCCACACGCTGGAACCACGTGGTGACCGACAAGATGTTCTTGAACGTCAATGCGTCTTACACCAACTACGAGTTCGCGTTCACCTCGGGGCAAGACGACTTCGAATTTGGGTTCAATTCTGGGGTGGTGGACTGGACCCAGAAGGCCCAGTTGAGTTGGTACCCCAACCTGCGCCACGAAATCCGGACCGGCGTGGAGCACGTGTTCCACGAATTTGTCCCGACGTCGTTTTTCTTCAGGCAAGGCGACAACGAATTTGACTTTGGGGAAGCGACCGTGTCGTTCAGCCACGAAAGTGCGGCCTACCTCGAGGACATCGTGGATGTGACGGATGCGTTCCGGCTCCACCTCGGACTGCGGGGAAGCGACTTCCGTCACGTGGGCCCCTTCACGCGGATCACCCCTGGCGACAATGTGCTGGCCCCGGACGACTCCACGACCTACGGGCAAGGCGAGTTGGTGAAACGCTACGGCGGGTGGGAGCCCCGTGTGAGCGCACGGCTGAAAACCGGACCACGCAGCAGCGTCAAGGCAGGCTGGTCCATCAACTACCAGTACGTGCACCTGGCGTCGCTCTCGGCCACCACCACGCCGACCGACGTCTGGTTGCCCAGTTCGGATTTGGTCCCGCCCCAGCGCGGCAGACAATTCAGCGCAGGGTACTTCGTGGACTTGGGCGCCAACGGCGAGTGGGAAACCTCGCTGGAGGTCTACCACAAGGAACTGGACAACCTGGTGGAATACGCTGAGAACACCCGCCCGGACCAAAACATCGGCACCAACCCAGACAACAACCTCGTGTTTGGAGAAGGCACCTCGTACGGGGCCGAGTTTTTCTTGAAGCGAAAGTTTGGCAAGCTCAACGGGTGGGTCGGCTACACCTGGAGCAAGACCGACCGCCAATTTGAAGATTTGAACAACGGCGACCCCTTCCCGGCCAAATTCGACCGCCGTCACGACCTGAGCGTGGTGGTGGATTGGACCCCGAGCGAGCGGTGGAACCTCTCAGCCGCGTTCGTGTACGCCACCGGCAACACACTGACCCTCCCCATCCAACGCTACTTCCTGGAAGGCAACATCACAGACGTCTACGGATCGCGCAACGGATACCGCATGGTGCCCTACCACCGCGCAGACATCAGCGCCACCTTGTTCCCCAAAAAGAACTTCGAAGACCGGGCCGTGGAGCGCCGCTGGGTGTTCAGCATCTACAACTTGTACAACCGCGCCAACCCCTACTTCTTGTTCTTCGACAACGAAGGCGAGTTGTTGGAAGGGAACTTGGAAATCCAGGCCAAACAAGTGAGTCTGTTCCCCATCTTGCCGTCGGTGTCTTGGAACTTCTCGTTCTGAGTCGAGCCCCCACCCCATGAAGGCGCTGCTTGCACTGAATCCCATGATTTGGAAGTACCGAGGACGGTTGTTCCTCGGCATGGTCTTCGTGGTGTTCACCAACATGTTCGCCGTCTGGGCGCCCTCCATGATTGGGGAAGGCGTCAACGCCCTGAACGAAGCCAACACCCACTTCCTGGTGCCCATGGCCGAAGGCGAAGCGCCCACCATGGACCAACTTGACCTGCCACGCACCCTGGCCTTCCTGGCCAACACCCTGGGCTGGGCTTGGCAAGGGCTGGACGCCCCCACGTCGCGGGAGGCCGTCTTGGACTTTGTGCTTTGGGTCGGCGCCCTGCAAGCCGTGTTCTACCTCTTGGCGTTTTTGGTCAAAGGGGGGTTCTCGTTTTTGACCCGGCAAACCATCATTGTGATGAGCCGCTTGGTGGAATACGACCTCAAGCGCGACATCTACGGGCATTACCAAGTGCTGGACAGCAGCTTCTACAAGCGGAACGACACGGGCGACTTGATGAACCGCATCAGCGAAGACGTGAGCCACGTCAGGATGTACCTCGGCCCGGCCATCATGTATTCCATGAACTTGGTGGTGCTCGTGGCGCTGGTGGTCACAGTGATGCTGTCGATTGACCCGGTGCTGACGCTGTTTGCCTTGCTCCCCCTCCCCTTCATGTCGCTGGGCATCTACTTCATCTCGGCGAACATCCACCGCAAGAGCGACGCACGCCAAAAGGCCCAGAGCCGCGTCTCGAGCTTCGTGCAGCAGCACATCGCAGGCATTCGGGTGCTGAAGAGCTTCAACCGCGAACGCGACGCCGCCGAACGTTTCGACGACGAGACGGCCGCGTACAAAATCCGTGTGCTCGACCTGGTCAAGGTGGAAGCCATGTTCATGCCGCTCATCGTCTTGCTGGTGGGGCTGAGCACCATCCTCACCATTTACGTGGGCGGACAACGCGTGGTGGGCGGCCACCTGGAGCTGGGCCACATCTTCCAATTCGTCTTCTACGTCAACCTGTTGACCTGGCCGTTCGCTTCGGTCGGCTGGGTGACCTCGTTGGTCCAAAAAGCGGAAGCCTCCATGAGCCGCATCCTGGACTTTTTGGACGCCACACCCGCCGTCACGTCCCCAGATACGGGAGGACGCACGGACGGCTTGTCGGCCGCCCCGGCGCTCGAGTTTGACCGAGTGTCGTGGACCTATCCCGACACGGGCATCCAAGCCCTGAACGACGTCTCGTTCACACTCCAAGCCGGAGAAACGCTGGGCATCACGGGACGAACCGGCAGCGGGAAATCCACGGTTCTCCAGTTGGCCATGCGCATGATGGACCCGCAAGAAGGCCACGTCTCCCTGGACGGCACCCCCCTTCCGGAATGGGACCTAGACGCCATGAAACGGGACTTAGGCTACGTGCCCCAGGACGTGTTCCTGTTCAGCGACACCATCGGCAACAACATCGCATTTGGCCGAGGCGAGGCAAACGAACAGCAGGTACGACAAGCGGGCCAAGACGCCGGCGTTCGTCAGGACATCGAAGGATTTGAGCACGGGTTCGACACCATGCTCGGAGAACGTGGGGTCAACCTCAGCGGGGGCCAAAAACAACGCATCAGCATCGCCCGCGCCCTGGTCAAGCGCCCGCGCATCCTGTTCCTGGACGATTGCCTGTCCGCCGTGGACACAGAAACCGAGGACGCCATCCTGGCGGCCATTGACCAACAAGAAGCCTCCTGCACCCTCATGGTCAGCCACAGGCTGGCCTCCTTACGCAACGCCGACCGCATCCTGGTGATGGACGAAGGGAAAGTGGTGGAATCGGGCACCCCAGATGAGTTGCTTGCAGCCGGCGGGTTGTACGCCACGATGTTCGAGCAACAGAAGGCCGAACAAGACTGACCCCTCCCGGGTTGTCTTCCCAAATTCAACCCATGTCCTCTGCTCCCTCCCCCCAAACCTGGCTGGTGACTGGCGCTTCCGGCCTTGTCGGCACCGCACTCTGCGACCACCTGATCGCACAAGGTCACGAGGTTCGCGTGCTCAGCCGCAGCCGCGCATTTCACATCGCGGGAGCCACATCGTTCGTGTGGGATGTGGCAGGCAAGGTCTTCCCTCAAGGGGCCTTGGACGGGGTGGATCATGTTGTCCACCTTGCGGGGGCCAACGTGGGCCAGCGCTGGACAGCGGTCCACAAGAACGCCATCCTTCAAAGCCGCACCGAGGGCACGGCGTTGTTGGCCAGCGCCCTGGCCCAAGCCGGCTTTTCCGGCACATTCATCCAAGCCTCAGCCATCGGGCTGTATGGCGAATGCCACGATGCCGGAGAGTCCACTCCGAAGGGAGAAGGGTTCCTCGCAGACGTCACCGCAGCTTGGGAGTCGGCGGCTGAAGGCTTGTTGCCGGAAGACGTCCGGCACGTGACGATGCGCATTGGGCTCGTGCTCTCCGGCCAAGGAGGCACCTTGGACAAGTTGCTCCCCATCTACCGCCTCGGCTTGGGCGCCCCCCTCGGGTCGGGCCAACAATGGATGAGTTGGATCCATTTGGACGACGTGGTGCGCTTCGTGGTCCAAGCCGCCTCCGACCCCAAGATTGCCGGCCCCCACAATTTGGTGGCCCCTGAACCCGTGACCAACCGGGCGTTTTCACAAGCCCTGGCACGAGCCTTGTCACGGCCGCACTTTGCCCTTGCCGTGCCAGCCTTCGCCCTGAAGTTGGCCATGGGCGAGATGGCCTCCCTCCTGCTGACTTCGCAACACGTCGTCCCAGAGAACTTGAACCGAATGGGGTTCAGCTGGACAGCCGGGCGATTGGACGAAGCGCTGGAACGCTGTGTGAACGGCTGAGAGACTGAATGCTTGACTTGAACGAACAAAAAAGGCCTCCCCAACGGGAGGCCTTTTCTTGTCGCATTCTTTTGAGGTCAGCGCACCACCAACTTGGTTGTGGCGGTCACCCCTTCTTGGGTGACGCTCACCACGTAGGTGCCTGCACCGAGATGGCTGATGTTGAACAGCTGCCCGGCGTTGTCGTTGTGCAACACCACACGGCCTGCCAAATCGCGGATCACCACGTCGGCGTTGCCCTGCAATCCACCGATGCGGACCACGTCGGTCGCGGGGTTGGGCATCAACTGCACGCTGGCCTTCGCTTCCTCCACGTTGTCGGTCGGAGGCAACAACACCGCGTCGATGACGTGCACCACGCCGTTATCCGCCATGATGTCTGCCAAAGTCACTTGGGCGTCGTTGATGAACACCCCTTCTTCGTTGATGGTCACCGTCACATCGGGACCGAGCAACGTGGCGATCATTTGGCCGTCAGACAGGTCGCTGCTCATGGCAAGGCCGGCCACCACGTGGTACTTCAAGATGTCCCCGAGGGTCTCCAGCGCCAACAAGTCGGCGGGTGTGATTTCCAACGCT
>CBFHQO010000043.1:0-15114 GCA_965658045.1 uncultured Flavobacteriales bacterium
CCGGTCAAACGAACAGATGAAGGAGTCGCATCACAAACGTCCAAAGTCAGCACGAGGGGAGTCGAAGTTTCACCCGAACCGCCATCGGAACCAGAGCCGGCCTCGACAAGGATGTTGTCTACCAAGATGTGGCCACCTGCGCCTTGAATTGCGCCGGCAGCAAAGTTGAATTCCAACTTGAACACGCCACCATTGGCATTCAAGCCCGCCAAATCAAATGAAAGGTTGGTGAACCCGTCGGCGTTGATGCTGTTTTGCAGGTCAAATTGGTTCTGCACCACCCCAGCAGCCTCAATTAGACAGTGAACTGCAGAGGACTCAATGCCATCGCTCTTCAGGTCGAATGACACGGACACATCTTGAGCACCACCGAAGTCGGGTGTCTCAATCAATTGGAAAATGAAGGCCCTTCCTCCCATTCCATCGGAGTTTTGACCACCGATGCGCAGGGCACCATCAATCCAAAAAAGTGAGGCTTCGGCCTCATTCGTGGCGTCAGCTACCCGCTGCCACGAATCGATAGAAGATGCGTCGTCGAAGGTGTAAGACGCAATTTGAGCTTGGGCTCCAAAGGCCAAAATGGCAAGCAGGAGCGAAGTGAGGTATCGCATGATAAATAAATTTGCACCATAAATATACGACAAAATGGGCTAATCAAACGACGAACCCGAGAATTCAGCCCATCAAGCAACATGCTGGAAGTCCCTGAATCGGGGCCTTTTCATGTTCGGCGACTCAAGGCAGAACAAAGGTCCGGCAACCACAGTTGGACATCTAACCAGGATGTGCTTCCCTCTCGTCGAGGGAACGTGAAACCTCAGTAACAATAGCTGTTCCCCTCAATCATCGCTTGGGCCACGCGGCGCCGGGCTTCCTTGGTGTTGACGGGGTCCACTTTCGTGAATCGCTTCATGCCCATGAGCATCATTTTCAATTCATCCCCTTCGGCGAAGCCCATCAGCGCTTCTTTGCCGGCGAAGTTGATTTTGTCCGCAGCCCACACGAGGTAGGTCTGCATCATGTCCGTGGGCAACGCGGCGGCCTCGGCGCCCTGCTTGGTGGCGATTTTCTGCGCGCGAAGCACCAGGCTTTCCGAGGTGTACGCCCACACAGCCATGTCCGCGATGCCCATGAGGATTTCCTGCTCTTTGGCGAGGGACATCATCAGTTTTTGGGCTGCCGAACCGGCCACCATCAAGGTCGCCTTCTTGAAGTTCTTGATGTAGGCCAGGTGCTTTTCATAGATGTCCGAGGGGGCGTTGCCAAACCCCGGAATCCCGGTCAATTCATTGGCCACCGCCATGGCAGGGGTCATCAAATCCAGCTCGCCTTTCATGGCCTTTTTCAAGATCATGTCGACGGTGAGCATGCGGTTGATTTCGTTGGTGCCTTCGAAGATGCGGTTGATGCGGGCGTCCCGGTAGGCGTGTTCGGCGCGCGTTTCGGCGCTGTAACCCATGCCGCCGTGGATTTGGACGGCTTCGTCGACCACGTAGTCGGTGACCTCAGACCCCAAGATTTTCATCATGGCGCACTCCGGGGCAAAGGCCGCGATGCCCTTCAGCGTGGCTTCGCCTTTGTCCATGCCGCCCGCGGCCAAATCGGCGATGGCGTCGTCGATGTTCTGCGTGGCGCGGTAGACCGCGGTCTCCAGGGCGTAGGTCTGGATGGCCATTTCGCCCAGCTTGTGCCGGATGGCGCCGTACTTGCTGATGGGACGGCCAAACTGCTCCCGAGCGTTCGCATACTTGACGCTCTCTGTGATGGCGTCTTTGCACGAGCCAATGACCACGCCACCGAGTTTGATGCGGCCGATGTTGAGGATGTTGACGGCGATCTTGAATCCTTTGCCGCGCTCGTAGAGCAGGTTTTCGACCGGCACTTGCACGTCGTTGAAAAAGATCTGGCGGGTGCTGGACCCCTTGATGCCCATCTTCTTTTCCTCGGGATTCATGGTGATGCCGTCGTATCCCTTCTCGAGGATGAAGGCGCTGAGGTTGTCGTCGTCGTCGATTTTGGCAAACACAATCAACACGTCCGCGAAACCGCCGTTGGTGATCCACATTTTCTGCCCATTCAGGACGTAATGGGTGCCGGCGTCGTTGAGTTTGGCCGTGGTCTTGCCGCTGTTGGCGTCTGAGCCACTGCCGGGCTCCGTCAAGCAGTAGCAGCCCTTGAGTCGTCCTGTGGCGAGACCCGGGATGTACTTCTTTTTCTGGGCGTCGTTGCCGTAGTACAAGATGGGTAGGGTGCCGATGCCTGTGTGGGCCGAGAAGCTCACGGCAAAACTGTGCGCACCGCCCATGCTTTCTGTGATGAGCATCGTGCTCTTGAAGTCAAGCCCCAATCCTTCGAGGTCCTCTGGTACAGAACTCCCGAGGAGGCCGAGTTCTCCGACTTCTTCGAGCAATTTTGGAGTGAGGCCCTCCTCCAACGCTTCGATGCGCTCGAGGTTGGGGATGATGCGCTGAGCCACGAAGTCGAGGCCGGTTTGGAGCATCATTCGATGTTCTTCTGTCCATTCCTCCGGCGTGAAAATGTCGTCCGCACTCACGTCGCGAATCAAAAATTCTCCGCCAGTGATGGCTTGTTGTGGGGTGGGGTTTCCAGTGGTCATGTCCGAGTGGATTAAAGCATTTCAAACACGCCTGCCGCACCTTGGCCGGTGCCCACGCACATCGTGACGATGCCGTGCTTGGCGTTTTGGGTTTTCAATTCATTCAAAAGTTGCACCGTCAGTTTGGCCCCTGTGCAACCAAGGGGGTGTCCAAGGGCTATGGCGCCGCCGTGGACGTTGACTTTGGAGGGGTCCAAATCCAATTCGCGCAGCACGGCCACGCTCTGGGAAGCAAACGCCTCGTTCAATTCGTACAGCTCGATGTCGGCTGCAGTCAGGCCCGCCTTGTCGAGGGCTTTGGGCACGGCGTGGATGGGGCCGACGCCCATGATGCGGGGCTCGAGTCCGCTCACGTGGTACGATTTCAGACGCGCCAACGGCTCCACGCCGAGTTCTTTCAGCATGCGCTCGCTGACCACCATGACAAAGGCAGCCCCATCCGAAGTTTGGGAGCTGTTGCCTGCGGTCACAGAGCCACCTTCGGCAAACACGGCTTTCAGTTTGGCCAGCGCTTCTGCGTTGGTGCCTCGTCGGACCCCCTCGTCGGTGTCGATCACATGGGTCCGCTCTTGCCGCTTTTCCTCTGCGTCGAGGAAAATTTCTTGCACTTTGATGGGGGCGATGCCGCTTGCGAAGGCGCCGCTGTCGATGGCGGCGGCGGCGCGTCGATGGCTCTCCACGGCAAACGCATCCTGGTCTTCGCGGGACACGTTGAAATCCTTGGCCACCGCTTCTGCAGTCAAGCCCATGCCCCAGTACCACTCAGGGTTTTGCTTGGCCACGCGGGCGTTGGGCACAATGCGCCATCCGCCGAATGGGATGGGGGACATCGTTTCAATGCCGCCGGCCACAATGCAATCCGCAATGCCGGCGTGGATCTTGGCCGACGCGATGGCGATGGTTTCCAATCCGCTGGCGCAGTAACGGTTGACCGTCATGCCAGGCACTTTGTCCGTGTCCAAGCCCATAAGTGAGACCATGCGGCCAATGTTCAGGCCCTGCTCAGCTTCGGGGGTGGCGTTGCCGACAATCACATCGTCGATGCGCGTTTTGTCGAGCTGCGGGAAATCCAACATGAGCCGACGGATGACCTGCTCTCCCAAGTCGTCGGGCCTCAGAAATTTGTAGGCGCCTCGCGGGGCTTTGCCTACGGCGGAGCGATATCCGCCAACAATGTATGCGTCCATCAGTTCCGGAGAATTTTGCCCTTTTGAATGAGGCTCTGCATGCGCTCAAGGGTCTTGCGCTCGGTGCAGAGTTCGAGAAACGCCCGGCGTTCAAGGCCAAGCAAGTAGTCTTCGCTGACCTCAGTGCGGGCACTCAGGTCCCCGCCACACATGACGTACCCGAGTTTTTCGCTGATCAATTTGTCGTGCTCGGAGATGAAGTTTCCGGCGTGCATGCTGCTGGCGCCGGCGTACACAATCCCCATGCCTTCCTGGCCCATCACCGTGATGTCCTTGCGCTTGACAGGTTGGGTGTACCCGGCATCGGCCATGGCCAGCGCCGCAGCCTTGGCCCGCGCGAGCTGGTCCTTGCGGTTGACCACCACTTCGTCAATGCCCTCGCGGAAGTACCCGAGTTCAAACGCCTCGTAGGCCGACGTGGCCACCTTGGCCTGGCCGATGGTCAAGAACCGTTCGCGCATGGCGTTGATGCGGATGTCTCCGTCGCCGAGTTGGTCGTTCAAGCGGAGCACAAATTCCTTGGTGCCGCCGCCGCCCGGAATGACCCCAACCCCGAATTCCACCAAGCCCACGTAGGTCTCGGCATGGGCCACCACTTTGTCCACGTGGAGGCAAACTTCACAGCCGCCGCCCAGCGTCAATTGGTGTGGTGCGGCCACCACAGGAATGCCGCTGTAGCGCAACCGCATGGTCGTGTGTTGGAACAGGCGGATGGCGTAATCGAGCTCGTCCCATTCCTGTTCCACGGCCAACATGAAGATCATGCCCACGTTGGCGCCCGCAGAGAAGTTGGCGCCTTCGTTGCTGATCACCAGCCCGCGCCACTTCGGGTCGCTTTCTGCCAAGTCGACGGCTTTGTTCAAGCCCTCAATCACCTCGGCGCCGATGGTGTTCATTTTCGTGTGGAACGCGATGTTCAGGATGCCGTCTCCGAGGTCCTGAATGGTGGTGCCGCTGTTGGACCAAACCGTCTTGTCCTCGTCCAACAAGCCAAGGGCGATTCGCCCTTCTTGCCCAGGAATCACCATGTGGGTTTTGGAGGCCACGTCCCAGCAAGTGCGCTTTCCGTCGGCCGCGCTGTAGAACGATGTGGCGCCTGAAGCGACCAATTCGTGCACCCAAGGGGCCACGTCCAAACCGCGGTCGGCGCACGCCTTCAGCCCGGCCTCGAGGCCCACGGCATCCCAGCTTTCAAACGCGCCCAGTTCCCAGCCAAATCCAGCGCGCAAGGCGTCGTCGATGCGGAAAATCTCGTCGCTGATTTCGGGGAGGCGGTGGCTCACGTAGGCGAAGACGTCCGCAAAAATGCGTCGGTAGAATTCGCCAGCTTGGTCTTGTCCTTGAAAGAGAAGCTGGGTTCTCGCCTTCAAGTCGTCCACTTGTTTGGCGGCATCGAGGGTGGCGAACTTGACTTTTTGTTTGGGCTTGTATTCCAGTGTCTTGAGGTCCAAGGCGTGGATTTCCTTCTTGCCGTCTTGGACGACTCTTTTGTAGAATCCCTGTCCCGACTTGCTGCCCAAGTGCCCCTTGTCGACCAGGTGCTGGACAAACGAAGGGATGCCAAAGACTTCCGCACGCTCGTCGTCGGGGCAGTTTTGGGCCACGCCATTGGCGACATGCACCAGGGTGTCGATGCCGACCACGTCGCATGTGCGGAACGTCGCGCTCTTGGGCCGGCCCATGGCAGGGCCGGTCAACTTGTCCACGGCTTCCACAGAAAGCCCCATGTCTTGCACGGTGTGGAACAAGGCTTGGATCGCAAAGACCCCCACGCGGTTGGCGATGAAGGCGGGCGTGTCTTTGCAGAGCACCGTCTGCTTACCAAGGATCTTCTCGCCGTAAGCCATGAAGAAGTCCACCACTTCTGGGCGGGTGTCGGGCGCGGGGATGACCTCAAGCAGTTGCAGGTACCTCGGCGGGTTGAAGAAGTGGGTGCCGCAGAAATGCGCTTTGAAATCGTCGCTGCGACCTTCCACCAACATCGCCATGGGAATGCCGCTGGTGTTGGAGGTGATGTAGGTGCCTGGACGGCGGTGCTGTTCCACCTTTTCGAAGAGCTGTTGCTTGATGTCCAAACGCTCCACGACCACTTCAAGGATCCAATCGCACTCGGCAATTTTGTGGAGGTCGTCTTCGAAGTTGCCGGTTTGGACGCGTTTGGCGAACCGCTTGCTGTAGATGGGGGAGGGTTTGCCCTTGAGGCTCTTCTTAAGGTGCCCTGCGGCGATGGCGTCGCGGGGTCCTTCGTCGGAAGGCAGGTCCAGGAGCAGCACCTCGGCGCCGCATTGGGCGACGTGGCATGCGATGGCAGAACCCATCACGCCTGAGCCGAGGACGGCCACGCGTTTGATGCGATGAAAAGGAATGGGGGTGCTCATGAGGAGGTGAGGATGTTGTCGTTCAAAGGGGCCCAATTGGTCGGAACCAATTGTTCGGGCGCTTCAAGCAGTTCGTTGAGTTTGGCAAGGCCTTCCAGCAGCTGGGCAGCGGCTTCTTCTCCAAGGAGCTCGTGCAAGCGGGCGTTGAGTTCGATGACGAGTTCTTTGATTTGCTTCCGAGCCACCAGGCCCTTCTGGGTCAAAAACACGCGCACGCGGCGCTTGTCTTCAGCGTCGGTGCGTCGCTCAATGAATCCTTCGGTCTCCATGCCCTTCAACGTGCGGGAGAGGCTGGTGCTTTCCATGCCCATGCGAGGACCGAGCTTCGTGCTCGGGGTGCCGTCTTTCTCAATGCTGAGGAGGGCGTAGCCCACGCTGAGGGAAATGCCGTTGTGCTCAGCCATGCTGGAGTACAGGCGGGCAAGCTTGCTCCACCCCCAACGCAGCTGAAAATCGATCGTATCTGAGGCGTTCATGCGTCCAATGTACACGATATTGCTGTGCGCGCATAGCTTTTTGGTGTTTTTCTGTGCGCGCATAGGAATGAATACCTTTAACCCATGCTTGAACACCCCATTCAAAGGGTCGGGGCAGGGCCACGTTTGGCCGCCGCCGCCTTGGATTACGTGATGTCCACCTTCGCCGTGATGGCATGCGCTTGGCAGGGGTGGGGTTGGTTTCAACTCGTGGAGTCCATGCCAGGCCTCGATGGCGTTCGTGAACTGTACGCCCCTGTGGAGGCGATGCTGGTGGAGGCTGGGCTTGCGGAGGGACTGACTTCGCTGCTTGCGGCGTCCGCACTGATTGGCGTGGTGTACCCGATGGTGGAGGGTGTGTCAGGCGCGAGCCCAGGCAAGTGGATCATGGGGATCCAAATCGCGCGTCCGGATGGCTCGCGGGGAGACGTCGGGCTTTATTTGCGGCGGTTTTTGGTCAAACATGTGCGTCCCGTCTTTGCCACGGTGGGTGCGGTCTCAGGGATCTCAGCCTTGGGATTCTTGGCTGGGCCAGCCGGGCTGGTGGTGACGGTGGGCACTTTGTTGTTGTTGGCTCCGCACCGTCAGGCTTTGCACGACAAGCTCGCGGGCACGGCGGTGTTCCTGCGCAGCGACGTGGTCAAATGAACTGGCCGTCGGCCATCCGCAACGTGCGGTCGGCCTTGGCGGCCAGCGACTCGTTGTGGGTGACCAGCACGATGGTTTGGCCTGAGCGGTCTCGCAACTGAAAGAATAGGTCGTGCAAGGCCTCCGCGTTTTCAGAATCCAAATTTCCTGAGGGCTCGTCCGCCAAGAGCACCTTGGGGCGGTTCATGAGCGCCCTTGCGACGGCCACGCGTTGCTGTTCACCGCCAGACAGTTCAGAAGGGTTGTGGGCGAAGCGGTGCCCAAGCCCGAGTTCTTGAAGCAAGGCCTCGGCCCGAGGTGCCGATTGGTCGGTGGATTGCCCAGAAATCCAAGCGGGCATCATCACATTTTCCACCGCGTTGAATTCAGGGAGCAAACGGTGCGATTGAAACACAAAGCCCAGGTTTTCATTGCGGAACCGGCTGAGCGCGCTTCTGGACATCCCGTGCACGGGCGTGCCGTCAATGTGCAATTCCCCTTGGTTGGGGACGTCCAACGTGCCCAGGATTTGGAGCAATGTGGATTTGCCAGCGCCGGAAGCCCCGACAATCGCCACAACCTCTCCCGATTCCACCTTCAAATCCAAGCCCCGAAGCACCTCGAGCGCCCCATAGCTTTTGACGATGTTCGTGGCTTGAATCACGCCTCCAAGCTACTACCTTTGCGCCCGATTCTCACAACCCCACGGACATGAACATCCACGAACACCAAGGCAAAAGCATCCTCCAATCTTTCGGCGTGGCCATCCAACGCGGAAAGGTGGCTGACACCCCTGAAGCCGCCCACGACGCGGCGGTCGCATTGGCAGAAGAAACCGGCACGGAGTGGTTTGTCGTGAAAGCCCAAATTCACGCAGGTGGCCGTGGGAAAGGCACCGTGACGGAAACCGGTTCACACGGCGTGGTTTTGGCCAAAGGGTTGGACCAGGTCAAGGACAAGGCCCAGGGCATCTTGGGTGGCCACTTGGTCACCGCCCAGACCAACGCCCAAGGCAAGCAAGTCAACAAGATCCTCATCGCAGAGGACGTGTACTACCCTGGCGACAGCGAGCCAGAGGAGTACTACATGAGTGTGCTGCTCGACCGTGCGTCCGGCAAGAACATCATCATGTACTCTCCAGAAGGGGGCATGGACATTGAGGCGGTGGCAGAAAAGACGCCTCACTTGATCTTCAAAGAGGAGGTTGATCCGGCCGTGGGTCTCCAAGGGTTCCAGTCGCGTCGCATCGCGTTCAACCTTGGCCTCTCGGGTCAAGCGTTCAAGCAGATGGTGAAGTTCACCCAGGCGTTATACGACGCCTACGTGGGTTGCGACGCGGCCATGTTTGAAATCAACCCCGTGTTGAAGACGTCGGACGACAAGATCATTGCGGTGGACTCGAAGGTGAGCCTTGACGGCAACGCGTTGTACCGTCACCCTGACTACGCGGCGATGCGCGACAAGACCGAGGAGGATCCCACAGAAGTGGAAGCGGACGAAGCCGGACTCAACTACGTGAAGCTCGACGGCAACGTGGGCTGCATGGTGAACGGAGCTGGATTGGCGATGGCCACCATGGACATCATCAAGCTCAGTGGGGGAGAGCCTGCCAACTTCCTGGACGTGGGCGGCACCGCCGACGCGGCCCGTGTGGAGAAGGCCTTCCGCATCATCCTCAAAGACCCTGCCGTGAAGGCGATTTTGGTGAACATCTTCGGCGGCATTGTGCGTTGCGACCGCGTCGCCCAAGGTGTGGTGGATGCGTGCAAGAACATGAGCGACATCAACGTGCCGATCATTGTGCGTCTTCAAGGCACGAACGCCGAAGAGGCCAAGGCCATCATCGACGAGTCAGGACTGGAAGTTCGCAGCGCCATTTTGTTGAAGGAGGCCGCCGACGCGGTCGCCGACGTGCTGGCGTAAGCGCACGCTTATCGCGGCAACCGCCGCGCCATGTGAAGGCCATCTCGCAAGGGCAACAGCAAGTTGTCCAGCGAAGGATGGCCTTTCATGTGTGCATTCAATTCGTGGATGCGCACCGCTTGAGGGTCGTCTGAAGTGCCGGCGGCCACCCTCAGGACGTCGCCCCACCAGAGCACATTGTCCACAAGGATCCACCCCCCGTCGCGAACGTGGTCGACGGCCCAGTCCACGTAGGTGCGCTGGTTGGCCTTGTCCGCGTCGATGAACACGAGGTCAAATTGATTCGGGTCTTCCTGAAACAAGGCGCCAGATTCAAGGACATCCAACGCCCGGCCCACATGTCTGTGGATGCGGTCGGCACATCCCAGTTGAGGCCAATGCGCGTCGTGCAGGTCGTGCAACTCGTCATCGATGTCCACGGTGTCGAGCCGCCCGTCCGAAGCAAGGCCTTCCGCGAGGCAAGCGGTGGCGTACCCTGTGAAGGTGCCCAACTCCAAGACGCGCTTGGGCGCCACCATGCGAGAGACAGAAGCCAACAGTCGTCCTTGCAATTCGTCGCACAACATCTGCGGCTTCACGGTTTGGGTCCATGTGGCGCGTCGCAGGGCGGCCAATCCTTCGGGTTCGGAGGCGGACCAATCGGTGGCGTAGTCGTGCAAGGCGTCGTCCAGGCCGTGGGCGCCGAGTTGGGGGATGCGGGGAGGTTTGCCTCGTCGTTTGGACATGCCACAAAACTATCACGGACCCGCGGACCGTGCGTACCTTCGTCGGCCATGGGCAAACGCAAACAAGGTCGCATCCGCACGGAGTCAGACGGCATGGTGTTCAGCACCAACTCCGGTTTCTCCTGGGATGTGGAAGAGGAGGAAGGCGACGCGTGGTCGGTGGAGACCGCCGCGACCTTGTACGTCAGCTTGGACCGAAAGCACCGCGCTGGCAAGCCCGTGACGCTGGTGGAAGACTTCGACGGACCTGCTTCGGAATTGCTCGATTTGGGCAAGCGACTGAAGCAACTTTGCGGCGTGGGCGGCTCGGTGAAAGACGGATGCATTTTGATCCAAGGCGACCACCGGGACAAGGTGGTGGCGCATTTGGAAAAGCAAGGCTTCAGAACGAAACGAAAAGGCGGATGAAACTTCATGCCAAAACCCTGGCTGGCCTCGAAGACTTGGTGGCCCAGGACATGAAACAGGCGGGGGCCACCGAGGTGTCCGTCGGAAGGAGGGGTGTGTCGTGTGAGGCGGACCTCAAGGCCATGTACCACCTCTGCTTGCACAGCCGTTTTGTGTTGCGCGTCTTGCGGCACCTCACGGAATTCAATGCCAAAAACCCGGACGACCTCTACCGCCAAAGCGCACGCTTCGCGTGGGAAGACCTGATTCCGGTGGACGGCACATTCGTCGTGGACGCGACGGTGCACTCGGAGGTGTTCACGCACGACCATTTTGCCGCCTTGCGTTTGAAGGACGCGGTGGTGGACCGGTTCCGGGGCAAAACAGGCCAACGGCCAAGCATCGACCGTGTGCGCCCCGACGTGAGGCTCCACTTGCACATCGCAGGAAACAAAGTGACCTTGAGCGTGGACGCCACCGGTGCACCGTTGTCCCATCGTGGGTACCGCCCCCCCAAAGCGAAGGCGCCCCTCAATGAGGTGCTCGCTGCGGGTTTGCTCGCGCTGAGCGGTTGGCGCCCGGGCACCCCGCTCATCGATCCGATGTGCGGCTCGGGCACGTTTTCCACCGAGGCGGCGCTTTGGGCGTCTGGATTGCCGGTGCAGGCAGGGCGACGGCAGTTCGCGTTCATGAAGTGGAGCGATTTTGACGCTGGGGTTTGGCGTGAGGTCCGCGACGAGTCCATGCATCGCATCCAGCCTGTGGACACGATGATTTGGGCCTCGGACAACCATCCCGGCGCCATCCGTCAAACCCGACACAGCTTGGAAGAAGCGGATGTGGACGGCATGGTGCAAGTGAGTCAAGCCGACTTTTTCAACCTCCGGCCTCCCACCGATTCCGGGGTGGTGGTGATGAACCCTCCCTACGGCGAGCGCCTCGACCCAGGGGATGTCGTGGGCATGTACGAGGGCATTGGCGACCGGTTGAAGTTCAATTGGACGGGCTTTGAGGCCTGGGTGATCAGCTCCAACGAGGAAGCCTTGAAACGTGTTGGGCTCCGGCCGCACAAGCGCATCCCTGTGTTCAACGGCGCGCTGCCCTGCAAATGGGTGGGCTTTCAGATGTACAAGGGCAAGAAGTCGGACCAACACAAACGGCCTGCACAATGAGCTCTTCTGCGAACGACCCCAAGCCTTGGGTGCTCATTTCTGGGGCCACCTCTGGATTCGGAGAAGCCACGGCGCTGACGCTCTCGGCGGCCGGGTGGAACGTCCTGTTGGCGGGGCGCCGTCAAGAGAGGCTGGAACATGTTGCGCAGGCCTGCCAAGCGGCCGGTGCTGAGGCGCACATTGCGGCGTGGGACGTCCAGGACCGCGAAGCCACCGACCACGGGGTCGCCCAATTGATGAACGTCGCAGGACTCGGGGCGGGCGACGCAGGCCCCAAGCTTCGTGCACTGGTGAACAACGCGGGCCTGGCGGTGGGCAAGGGGCCTTTTGACGAAGGCCTCGACGACGACTGGGCTCGCATGTTGGACACGAACGTCAAGGGCCTCCTCTTTTTGGCCCGTGCATGTGTACCTTATATGTGTGCCGGCTCAAGCATGGTGAACATGGGCAGCATCGCAGGCAAACAAGTGTACACCGGGGGCAACGTGTATTGCGCGTCGAAGCACGCGGTGGATGCCTTGAGCCAAGCCATGAGGATCGACCTCGTGGACCGTGGCATCGGGGTGAGTCAAATTTGTCCCGGCGCGGCCGAGACGGAGTTCAGCATGGTGCGGTTCAAGGGAGACGCCCAAGCTGCCGAGGCGGTGTACCAAGGGTACGACCCCCTTGTGGCCCAGGACATCGCCGAGGCCGTAGAATTCGTGCTGTCTCGACCCGGCCACGTGTGCATCAACGACATGGTAATCATGCCCACAGCCCAAGCGAGTGCACACCATTGGAACAAACAACCTTCATGAGATTCAAACTTGGATGCGCTTTGGCCTTGTGTTGGGCCTTGGCATCGGGTTGCGGCGGTGACACGGCGGACCTGGTTGTGCGCAACGCGCACATCGTCGCCTTGGATGGCCGCGGGACCACCGCCCAAGCCATGGCTGTGAAAGACGGCCGGGTGTTGGCGCTTGGCAAAGAGCAAGAGATCCTCAATGCCCATCGCGGCGCACGCGTGGTGGATGTCAAAGGGGCCACGGTGTACCCAGGGCTCATCGACGCCCACAGCCACCTGCTCGGGTACGCCCTGGGTTTGGGTCGGTTGAACGTGGTGGGCACCAACTCCTACGAGGAAGTGGTGGGCGCCGTGTCCAAAGCCAGCCCTGGAGCGTCAGGGTGGATTCGCGGTCGCGGCTGGGACCAAAACGACTGGGCCGACCGCAACTTCCCCGACCGCGCTCCCCTGGACAGCCTGCACCCGGACACCCCCGTGGTCTTGCAGCGGATCGACGGACACGCCGTGTTGGCCAACCGTGCGGCGCTGGAGGCGTCGTCCATGTGGGAGGTCGGTGAGGTGGCGGGTGGCGAAGTGCTCCGCAGGCCAGATGGCACGCCCACGGGCGTGTTGATCGACGGGGCGGCGGATTCCTTGCTCGTACGCATCCCCAAGCCGGGCCGAGCTGAAAAACAACAGGCCTTGGCCGAGGCGGAGCGCAACTTGCTGGCCTGCGGGTTGACCACCGTCACGGACGCTGGATTGGATTGGGCAGACATCTTGCTCCTGGATTCGTTGCACCAAACAGGCGACTTGAAGCTCCGCGTGGTGGCCATGGCCAACCCGACACGGGCCAACCTCGATTCCATGGTGGCCCACGGCGGCATTCGCACGGAAAGGCTGGTGGCCGAGTCGTTCAAGTTTTACATGGACGGCGCCTTGGGGTCGAGGGGCGCGGCGTTGCTTCAACCGTACGACGACCGTCCCGGCCACCGGGGGTTGTTGTTGCAGGACCCCGACGTGTACAGGGCGCAGCTGACCGAAGTCTTGGACGCGGGCTTTCAGGCCGCGACCCACGCCATCGGGGACAGCGCGGCTCGGCTCGTGTTGTCGATGTACGGCGAACTCCTTGACGGGCCCAACGATTTTCGCTGGCGGATGGAGCATGCCCAAGTGATTCACCCCGACGACCTCCCCAAGTTTGGCATGCACGCGGTCATCCCTTCCGTGCAGCCGACCCACGCCACGTCAGACATGTATTGGGCGGGGGAGCGGTTGGGCCGTGCCCGGATTCGGCGTGCCTATGCTTACCAAGACCTGCACGGGCAGTTGGGCATGTTGCCTCTGGGCACGGATTTTCCGGTGGAGGACATCGATCCGCGCAAGACGCATTTGGCGGCGGTGGCCCGACAAGATGCCAACCGAACCCCCAAGGAGGGGTTCCGCCTCGACCAGGTCCTCACGCCAAAGCAAAGTCTGCTTGGCATGACCTTGTGGGCGGCGTTGGCTTCGCGGATGGAGGCGGAGGTGGGTTCATTGGAGCCTGGCAAGCGCGCCGATTTTGTGGTGATGGATCGGGACTGGCTGTTGTTGGACGATCCGCACGAGGTGCTTTCTTCCAACGTGCTTCAAACCTACATGGACGGAACGCTGTTGCATTCTTCCCAAATGTCTGTTGCTCCATGATCCGCATTGCGTCCTTCTTTGGCATTTTCACAGCCTCTGTCCTTGTGGCGTACTTCATGTACTTCCGTGAACCTTATGACCTCCCGGTGTACGAGCCGGCCGACCTCAACCCGGCGTTGGTCGATCCGCAAGCCTTGACGCAAGGGTCGCATCGCATCCTGGACTTTGAACTCCTGAATCAAGAAGGGGACACTGTTCGTCGCGCCGACGTGGAGGGCCAAATCCTCGTGGTCGACTTCTTCTTCACCCGTTGCGCCACCATTTGCCCCAAAATGACGGCCAACCTCAAGCTGATTCACGACCGCCTGGACCCTTCGTGGCCGGTCCAAATCATGAGTCATAGCGTCACCCCTCAGGCGGACAGCGTGTCCGTCCTCCAGGCGTATGCCAACAAGCAAGAAGCCAATCCCGACTTGTGGTGGTTCTTGACGGGGGCGAAAACCGACATTTACAAGCTGGCGCGGCAGTCGTATTTCAGCTGTTTGGACGAAGGGGACGGGGGATTTCAGGACTTCGTGCACACCGAGAACATCGTCCTTGTGGATGGCCTCGGGCGCCTGCGGGGCTTTTATGACGGCACGGACTCAAAGGCTATGTCTCAGCTGTTCAGTGACTTGAGTTTTCTGACCGAAAAAAGGGTCGAAAAAAACTGACGATTGGCTTGGTGGGAGAGAAAGACCCACTATCTTTGCGGCCGCTTTCAACGGAAGGCAAGTCTCTTTTTGACAGACGGTCGGATCGGCAATCGAAAAAAATTTTCATCATCGCTTGGTGGATGAAATTGGTTAACTACCTTTGCGGCCGCTTTCGAAGGAAAGCAAACAATCTTTGACAAGTTGGACGACTGGGAAAGTCGAAAAAAAAATCACCAAAGCCTTGGTGGTTTAAAAAGACGACCTACCTTTGCCGTCCGCTTTGAAGAAAGCCATCCACGACGGGATTTATCCCTGACGAGATACAACGTTCTTTGACTTGATGCAGCAGCCCAAAATCCTTCTTCCCCCCGGAAGAAGGTCATCGATTCCTTCGGGAGCAGATGTAAAACGATTCCAGAGAGTCAACACAAATCAAACACTTACAATGGAGAGTTTGATCCTGGCTCAGGATGAACGCTAGCGGCAGGCCTTACACATGCAAGTCGAGGGGTAACAGGAGAGAGCTTGCTCTTTCGCT
>CBFHQO010000044.1:0-34110 GCA_965658045.1 uncultured Flavobacteriales bacterium
TGTACGACATGGCCATGAACTTCGATTCGGAGGCGACCATGGACAACGGCTCTTGCGAGTTCAACAACGTCAGCGATTGCCCTGCAGACATCGACGGCAGCGGGCACATCAACGTGAACGACCTCTTGGTGTTCTTGCCTGAGTACGGCAACTTCTGCGAGTGAGGTTCACGTGAATTTGAATGAAAAAGGCCACCCCATCGGGTGGCCTTTTTTGATGCCTCAACGTGAGGAATGTCAAGCCGTGTGTTGGGCGGCGATGGCGTCCACCTTGGGGTTCATCACCGCGAAATACAAGGGAGGAATGAGGCTCAACAGCATCATTCCCGGATACCCTGTGGGCAGCTGTGGCGCCTCTTGAATGGAATCCAAGGTTTGGTAGGGCTTCGCAGGCTGGTGGTGGTGGTCTGAATGACGCGTCAGCTCAAACAGCATGAGACGGCCCAAGGGGTGGTCCGAGTTCCAGCTGTGGTGAGGCATGACCCGCTCGTAGCGGTGCTCGTTGACTTTGTTGCGCTCGAGGCCGTAGTGCTCCACGTAGTTCACCACTTCCAACAGGAAGCCGCCGAACAACCCGGCAATGAGCCAGGCCACGCCGACCTGCCAGCCCAGCCCGACCCAGACGGCCGCAAGCAACCCCCATTGCAGGGCTTGAAGGCGGAGGAAGGCGTTGGAGGGATGCCACGGGGAGAGGCCTTTGCGGCGCATGTTTTTGGCTTCAATCTTCCAAGCGGACCACCACGCAACAAACACCGCTCGGAACCAAAACACCTGAAGCCATTCGTTGCGTCGTGCGGTTCCGGGGTCCTCCTTGGTGGCCACGTTGCGGTGGTGCCCTTGGTTGTGCTCGATGAAGAAATGCGTGTAGAGGGAGGTGGTGAGCAAGGCTTGGGAAAGCAGTTGGTTGTGCCGCTCAGGGCGGTGTCCCAATTCGTGGGCCACGTTGATGCCCAAAATGCTGCACGAGAACCCCATGGCCAGCACAAAGCCCCACCACTCCGGCGACCACATTGCTCGTGCGCCGCCGGCCAGATCCATCAGGAACCACGCCAACAGCGCGTATTGAATGAGCACCATGGACCACAAGAGCATGTCGTAGGCCCGGTCCTCTTTGACCACTTCCAATTCTGCCTCACTGAGGTTTCGCTTGGATGAAGGCAAAACCAGCTCAAGGGCAGGCAGCACGCCGAATCCGTATGCGATTGCAATCCAGGTCCAAGCCCCTTCCGCCGCGAACGACAGGGCCACGACAGCGGGGATGGTGAAGCCCGCCGCGTACTTCAAAAAACGCCATTTCATGGCTTCAAGTTAGGGGAGGTCGGGGTTATCCTGCCTTGGCGAGGTCCCTCGCGCGCGTCCAGCGTTGCGGATAGACCACGAGCTGAATGAAGTTGAACTCAAGGTGTTGCAAGCTCCATGTGTGGTCGTTGTGGTCCAATTCAAGCTGAGGTGGGATGCGCAAATTGGTCCGGAGCACCCACCAGTCGCCACGTTCGCTCGGGCGGATGTCCCAGCCAAACACGAGGTACCATGGCATCTCTTCGTAGGACCCATCCGACACGACGACGTCGCCTTCACGCTCTTCGAGGTCCATGCGCTCCACGCCCACACCGACGCCGACGTAAGGCACGAATCCGTGGTAGTCTCCCACGAACTTGTAGGTCTCCAAGACGGTGCTTTGGCGATCAATGTTCAGGGCGCGGTTGTACGCGCTTCGTCGCTGGACCATGCGGCGTTGGGACACCGCCACCAACGCGTCGGCCTTGGTGAAGTGGTAGCCCAGTGCCACATCTGGGAAGATGGTCGGGAACGACCGGTCGTCGAGGTAAGGGTACGCATCTGCGACCCCTTCAGAATCGACCACGGGAAACGCGGAGCTGGGCCCTGCCGCCACGAACAACCCCCGCCTGTTGTGCTCGCGCAGTTCCTGGTTGAGCTGCTTATTCACGGGGTTCGACGCGACAGAGGTGGTTTCCAGGGAGATGTTCAAGCCCATGCCCACGGTCCATCCGGGCCAACGGTCGGGAGTCGGTCCGCCAGTTGTCGTCAGGTTCACCTCAAAGTCGGGGTTGAAGAGCTTAGTGCCCTCGAGCGTGAAGTAGCCCCATGAGGTGGCCAATCCGAGTCCCGCATCCACCATGCCTTTGATCCGCGTCGTCTTGTACGACGATTCAGGCGTGTCGCCCTGGCGGTAGCGCCACGGGGAGAATTTGTAGCCGAGGTAGGGCTTCACCCCTTGGCCTTCGCCCACCGCCCACGGGTAGACACGCAAGCCGGTGAACGTCCCCATGTGGATGGAATTCTTCACGGCGTCGTCCCCAAGCTTGATGGGAACGGTGTTGATGGACACGTAAAAATCGGCGTGCCCCCAAAAGTGCGTGGCCCCGATGTTCACAGCGGGGGAAAGGAAGGCGCTCCTTCCAAACGGCATCACAACGTCCTCGTCCACAAGCAAGCCTTCTGCCATCGCAGGCGCGCCAATCAGGCTCAGGCCGTAGTACGATTTGGCAAAGGCGTGCCGGTGATCCCAGTCTTGGGACTTGGCGACAAAAGCGGTCAGCGAACCGACCAAAAGCAGCACGAAACGGGTCATCATGCTGTGAAGATAGACCATCCCCCGCTGCCCAAAATTCACTTCGACGCGGCGGAGAGGCCTTTTCCACGTGTCCACAGGGCACGCATCATGTCCTCGGCCGTGTTGTCGGGCGGACCTCCCTGGGCCCGCTCAAATCCGTAGTCTTCGTCGGGTCCGAGGTCGGTCAATTTGAACCGAAAAATGTAGTCGTCAGGGCTTGTGGCTTGGCCAGAAAACGTCCCAAAACGCAGGTCGTTCAGCTGGAGGGTGCCATCTTCCCGTTGCACCGCGTTGAAGAAGCCCGCGCTGAACCAGCGAAGCACTTTCAAGGTCTCGTCCGTGTCGAGGTTGTGCAACAGGTCGTGCCCCTTCGAAATGGGGTGGAAGGTCACGGGGACTTCGTCGAACACGCTGTATTGCGCAAGGAGAAACACGTCGCCGCGGTCGACCACGGCGTTCCAAAGCACGTTGTTGAAGATTGTTGGGGTGATGAAACAGGCCTCGTGCGAGATGCCTTGTTCTGCTAGGGCGGATTCCATGGTTTGGGACACATGGCTGTGGTTCACCACCGTGAACGCCATGTACAGGGAGCTCAACCCCAGACCGGCGGCGTTCCATCGTCCTCGTCGGCGGTCGTCACGCGCAAAACGCGCGGCCACGAGGAGGCAAATCAGAAACGGGGCGGTGTACATAGGGTCTGCCACGGATATCGTGCCCCATGCTACGCGCTGGTCGCTGAAGGGGGCGAAGACTTGGGTGCCATAGGTGGTGAAACAGTCCAGCACGATGTGGGTCACGAACCCCCAAAAGAACAGGAGCACCCACCCTTTCAAATCTGCGTCTGGTCGTTCCCATTGGCTGCTGAAGTAGCGCCGTTGGCCGTGCCTCCACCAGAGCCAAGCCGCCGCGGGGATGTACAAGGCGAGTGGCAGCCATCCACCAGGCGACAAGATTTGCGTGAGGAAGTTGACCACGAACCCGACCACGACCACAGCAAAGGCCTTTGCAGCCATGGCGACGGTGGCGTGGTGGCGGCTTTGGTAGAGCTGGTGCGTGGCCCATCCAAACACGAGAGACCCAATCACGCTGGCCAACAGCGAATGGCTGATGCCCCTGTGGAAGGCCAGGTTGTCGAGTTCATTCAGGAAGTACTGGCCGAGCACGTCCATGTCCGGCAGGGTGCCAGCCACCGCCCCCCAAACCATGGCCCGGTTGCCCAGACGTTTTCCCAACACCACTTCGCCGACGGCGGCTCCCAACACAATTTGCGACAACGAGTCCATGCCCAAAGGTCGAGGTTGTGCACTTTTGCACAGCATGAAGCAAGCACATCTTCTGGGGTTGGCGTGCTGGATGCTCCTCGTAGGGGGCACCTGGGCCCAAACCAACCACACCCTCAGCGGGTACATCACGGACGCCGCCACGGGCGAAACGCTCATCGGGGCCACCGTGTGGTCCGAGTCCGCGGGACAGGGCGTGGCGTCCAACGTCTACGGCTTTTACACCTTGACCTTGCCCGCCGGCACGTACGACGTGCGTGTCAATTACATCGGCTACGCCCCGCAGCGGTTTGAGGTCGACCTGAGCTCCGACGACGTCAAGTTCAACGTGGAGTTGACGGCAGGACTGGAATTGGGCGAGGCGGTCGTGACGGGCGAGCAACAGAACCGCATTGAAGAGCAGGTGCAGATGTCGCGGATGGAAATTCCGATCGACCAAATCAAAGCCTTGCCCGCCATCGGCGGCGAGGTGGACTTGCTCAAGACGCTTCAATTGCTTCCCGGGGTCCAATCGGGTGGGGAAGGCACCAGCGGGCTCTACGTCCGAGGCGGGTCTCCGGACCAAAACCTCATGCTGTTGGATGGGGTGCCGTTGTACAACGTGAGCCACTTGTTTGGGTTTTTCAGCGTGTTCAATGCGGATGCGGTCAAGAGCATGAGCATCACCAAAGGCGGGTTCCCCGCGCGCTACGGAGGGCGTCTGTCGTCCATTTTGGAGATCAACATGAAGGACGGCAACATGCGCGAGTTTCACGCGGACGGCAACATCAGCGTGATCGCCTCGAAGCTGACCTTGGAAGGCCCGATTGTGAAGGACAAGGCCAGTTTCATGGTCAGCGCCCGCCGGACCTACCTCGACCTGTTGTTGCGTCCCATCATCGCCGCCGCGACGAGCAACGACCCGAGTGTGAGCACCAACCCGGCGTACTACTTCTACGACCTCAACGCCAAATTGAATTGGCGCGTAGGGCCTCGTGACCGGGTGTACTTCAGCGCGTTCTCGGGGAAGGACGACTTCGGGGTGGAGAGCACAGAAACGTACGATTTCGACGGAGGCATGGAACGCTCCACCATCGACTTGGGCCTTGACTGGCGCAACCAAATCCAAGCGCTGCGCTGGAACCGTGAAATCGGCCCGCGCATTTTCTGGAACGCCACCGCCACGCACAGCGTGTACAACTTCAACACCGGGGTGGATTTCAGCGACGAATTGACTGAAAACGGCGAGACCACCACATCTCGATTCGCGTCGCTCTACCAGTCCGGCATCGAAGACTACGCGGCCAAGTTCGACATCGACTTTGCGCCCAACGCACGACACTTTGTGCGCGGTGGCTACAATGTGACGAGGCACCTGTTTTCGCCCGGCGCGTTGGCGTTGGAATTGGACTTTGGGCAGGAGAATCCGCTTGACACCCTCATCGGCCAGGGCAACGTCAACAGCACGGAGCAGTACATCTACCTCGAAGACGAGTTTGAACTGTCCCCCAGGTTGAAGGTGAACGCGGGTTTGCACCTCTCTGGCCTGTCGGTGCAGGACACGTCCTACGCCAGCCTGCAGCGGCGCTTCGCGCTGAATTGGAAATTGGCGCCGGGTTGGGCGTTCAAAGCGAGCTACGCCGAGATGGCGCAGTTTGTGAATTTGCTGACCAACGAAGGGCTGAGCTTGCCCACCGACTTGTGGTTGCCCTCCACCGCACGGATCCGTCCCCAAGAGAGCTGGCAAGTGGCTGCTGGACTGGCCACGTCCGTCATGGACGGCCAAATCGAACTCAGCCTCGAAGGGTATTATAAGGAGATGGACGGGTTGCTCAGCTACAAGGAAGGGGCGAGTTTCTTGTCCGATTTGAGCGGAAACTGGGAGGACCAAGTCACCCAAGGCATTGGCAACAGCTACGGCATGGAGGCGTTGGTCCAAAAGAAGGTTGGCAAGACCTCTGGTTGGATTGGGTACACGCTCAGCTGGAGCAACCGGCAGTTTGAAGACTTGAACAGCGGCGAATGGTTCCCCTTCACCTACGACCGTCGCCACGACGTGAGCGTCGTGCTCACCCAGGAATTCAACCCCAAGTGGTCTGCCTCGGCGACGTGGGTGTACGGCACGGGCCGGGCGGTGACCTTGAGCGAATCCGTGTTCACAGGCCTCGCCTACGGGGAGTACCCTTACGCAACCTCTTTTGAGGTGCCGAGCGACCGCAATGCGTTCCGCATGAGCCCTTACCACCGGCTCGACGTGAGCGTGACGCGGGTGAAGCCTGGAAGCGACGGCAACCGCGCCTTGATTTGGAGCGTGTACAATGCTTACAACAACTTGAACCCCTTCTTCGCACTGGCGGACACCCAGCCTGACGGCACGCGCGTGATCCGCGAGTACGGTTTGTTCCCCATCATTCCCTCAGTCGCATGGCGTTTCCATTTCTAACCCGAACTGCATGGGCCGTGGCGGCCTGCGCGTTGACGTTGACGTCGTGCGACAAGTTGGTGAACGGCGTCGTGAATGAAGTCGAGTTCCCAGAGCACGAGCCACGCTTGGCGTTCACCATGTTCCTTGCCCCGGGCGACACCGTCGTGGAGGCCACGATTTACCGTTCCGCCGGGATTTTGGACTCTGCGGGGTCGCAGGCCCTGAGGTGGGCCACGCTCAAGGTCTCTCAGGACGGCCAAACGTTGCTCGAAGGCGACTCTTCCCATTGGATGGAGGACGACGTGGAACCTTGGATGCAAGACGTGAACACCTTCATGTCCATCGGGCTGGACGCGCCCTTCATGTTGGGTGAAGGTCCTGTGGTGGTGGAAGTGGACGCGTCACCGGAATTCGAGCCCCTCGTGCTGACTGAAGAGGTGCCAGAGCAGCCCGTCTTCGGGTTTGAGTACGTTCCCCTGGCCGACAGCGTTGATTACGGGTGGGGGTACATGGAATACTTCGACCAAGTCACGTTGGACTTGACCAACCGGCCGGGCGTCCGGGACGACTACATGGTCTTCCTGGAGACCTATTTCGAGGGAGAGTGGTACGCCGAGGGCGATTTGGCCTTCCCAGATCCCCGGGCCGAGTACAGCTGGAATTGCGGTTGTGTGTTGGTGACCGACAACGGTCAAAACAACATCGACCTGAACAACCTCGTCTTGGAGATGTACACAAGCGACGTGGAGGACCCGGACGAGGGAGGCACACAACCCAAACGCATTCGCGTGGTCCGTCCCTCGGCCGATTTGGCCAACTACTTCAGAAGCGTGGAGGCTTACTACAACGCCCAGGGCAACCCGTTCGCGGAGCCCACAAGCATCCAGGGGAACATCCCCGACGGCTTTGGGATTTTTGGGCTGAGCAACGAGGCCATTGCGCCCTTAAATTGAGCGCCTTCAAGAGGCTTCTTTTTATTTAGAACAAATCCAGATTACCCCTTTTGGGGGATTGTGGCCCCAGAGGTCGAGACACACTTTTGCCGTGTCAAAACGTCTCCATGACCCTGCGATTTCTTCCCCTCTCTGTCCTGGCCTTGATGTCCCAAGTGGCCCTCGCCCAGGACCACAATTTCGGGGCCCCAGAGGACAGTCTTGATGTGATGACCCAGTTGTGGCATGCGCTCCCTGAAGCCGAGGTTGGCAGCGTGGGGTTGGCGGCAGGGTCCAGAGACGCCAGCGAAGTTCCAGGGTCGATGCAGCGCCTGTCTGCCAAGATGCTCCGCCAAATGTCCTACGCCAACCCGATGCAGTCGTTGCACGCCTTGGCGGGGTTGAATTTGGTCGAGGAGGACGGGTTTGGCCTGCGACCCAACATCGGCATGCGCGGCTCGGGCACAGACCGTTCCGCCCGCGTCACCTTGATGGAGGACGGCGTGTTGATGGCACCTGCGCCGTATTCAGCACCTTCCGCGTACTATTTCCCCACGATGGCCCGCATGGAAAGTGTGGAGGTGCGCAAGGGGGGGAGCCAAATCGCATTTGGCCCCCAAACGGCAGGGGGCGCCTTGAACATGGTCTCCACCTCCATCCCTGATGAAGAACTCGCGGGGCGTGTCCGGATGGAAACGGGAAGCTTTGGCAACCAACAGACCCACACGGCGGTCGGGGGCCAATCAGGCGCTTGGGGCTACAGCCTCGAGTGGATGCAGCTCGCCAGCGACGGTTTCAAGGTGCTTGACGGAGGTGGGAACACGGGCTTTGACAAAGCCGACCGCGTCGCCAAGTTGCAGTGGTCGTCCGCCAACGGACGTCACGTCTTGAGTGGGAAGGCCATGTCCAGCGACGAAGTGTCGCGCGAAACGTATTTGGGCTTGGCCCAGGCTGACTTCGACGTGTCACCCATGCGTCGCTACGCCGCCTCGGCCCAAGACCTCATGAAGACCGCCCACAGCCACACGGTGGTGGGCCACGAATTCAAGCCCACCGAGGACCTGGCCTTGACGACGGAGGTCTACCAAACCCGTTTCGCCCGGAACTGGTACAAGTTGGACCGGGCCTTGGACTCGTTGGGCCAAAAAGTGTCGTTGGGCAGCGTGCTCGAAGGCGACCACGACGACGTCCTGGATTGGCTGCGCGGGGAAGACACCCCCGACGGGGCAGGCTTGGATGTGAAAGCGAACAACCGGGTGTACGGGTCCCGTGGCGTCCAGCATCGGGGCCGGCTCAATTGGGGCGGGACAAAGCAGCACCGCCTGACCTTTGGTCTTCGGGCACACGAGGATTTCATGGACCGACACGAGTGGCGTGACCGTTACGCCATGGAGGACGGCCACATGGTGCTGACGGCGGCCGGCGATTCTGGGTCAGCCTCCAACCGCATCGAATCGGCACAAGCTGTGGCGGGCCACCTCCAGGCCGCGTTGCACTGGGGGCGCCTCACGTTGACCCCTGGGGTGCGCCACGAGCGCATCGCATTGTCTCGTGTGGACTTTGGGGACGATTTGGGACGGGAAGGTGAAGGCGTGCAGCGCACCAACGAACTTCAGGTGTGGTTGCCGGGCCTCGGGGCCCACTGGGACCTGCTCAAGGACACGTGGACCGTGTTTGCCGGGGCGCACCGTGGGTTCGTGCCTCCGGGATCCTCACCCGACACCCAAGCCGAGTTCAGCGTGAACGTGGAACTGGGTACCCGGGTCAGCGCCCCAGCCTTCAGCGGCCAGGCCACCTTGTTCTACAGCGACCACCAAAACCTTTTGGGCGCCGACCTCACCGCCAGCGGTGGCACAGGCACGGGCGACTTGTTCAACGGCGGGGCGTCCATGGCCAGTGGGGTGGAATTGGAAGCGGTCACCGACCTCTTGGAATTGACAGGGGCCGACGCCTTTTTCGAGGACCAAAAGCACCACATGCCGATTCGCTTGAGCTACACCTTCACCCAGGCGGAGTTCACACAAGCGTTCGAGAGCGAATTCGACCCTTGGGGTGCGGTGGAAGTGGGCGACGCGCTGCCCTACCTCGCGCCCCATCAATTCAACGCCTCCCTGAGCTGGCAAAGCACCACCTGGAGTGTGGACGCCAACTTCCGGGCCATGTCGGCCATGCGCACCCTGGCAAGCCAAGGTGACTTGCTGCCAGGTGAAAGCACAGACGCGTGTCAAGTGGCGGACGTCATGTTCCGGTGGTTCCCAGGAGAGCACGTGACTTGGTTTGCAGGGGCAACCAACCTGACCAACCAAACTTACGTGGTGGCACGCCGTCCCTATGGATTGCGCCCTGCCATGCCCCGGGCGTTCCGACTGGGGGCGACGGTCGAATTCTGATTCAGCTTTTTCGGCGCAGTTGCTCTTGCTTGAGCAACTCGAGTTCGCGAAGCGTTTGGCCCGTGACGGAGGTGTTTTCTTGGGCCCTCCGAATCAGGTAAGGGATGGCCTCCCGGATGGGGCCGTAGGGGACGTACTTCGCCACGTTGTATCCGTGCGCCGCCAGGTTGAACGTGATGGGGTCGCTCATGCCCAGCAGTTGCGCAAAGGACACCCGCGAATCTTGAGGATCCATGCCCCTGGCCGCCATGCCTTCGCACAGCCGCATGTTGCTGGCTTCGTTGTGGCTCCCCGCGACCAAATGCACCTGGTCCAAGTGGTCCAACACCCAGTCCACCGCCGCGTCGAAGTCCCGGTCGCTGCTCGCCTTGTCGGGCTGGATGGGCGAGGGGTACCCTTGTTCTTCCGCCCGCGCGCGTTCTTTCTCCATGTAGGCTCCGCGCACCAGCTTCACGCCGGCCAAGTGCCCCGCTTCTTGGGCCCGGGCGGCCATGGCTTTGAGGTAAGCCAACCGGTCGTGGCGGTACAATTGGACGGTGTTGAAGACCACCACCTTGTCGCGGTTGTAGTCCGACATCATGTCCTCGACGACCGCGTCGATGGCGTCCTGGATCCAGCTTTCTTCGGCGTCGACCATGATGCGGCCGCCAGCTTGGTGGGTGGCTTCACACAGCGTGCGCACCCGAGCTTGGACGCGTTCCCAAGCCGCGTGCTCCTCCGACGTGAGTTGAGCTTCCCCGCGCAGGCTTTGGCCGACCTTCTCCAACAGGGCGTTGGAGGACAGCCCGCTCACCTTGAACACCGCGAACGCGTGGCGTGCGTCGCCGTCGGCGGCCTGGATCGTCGCAAGCACTTCGCTGCAGGTGTGGTCTAGGTCGGATTCGTCGGTTTGGCCTTCGGCGCTGTAGTCCAAAATCGTCCTCACCCCGTGCTCCGCCAACTTGGCGATGGCACCTTCTGAATCGTCGATGGATTCACCGCCACAAAACTGGGCGTAGACGGTGGGTCGAACGGCCCAACCCACAGGGATGCGAAGCGCCAAGGCGAGCTTGGCCAACGCGCTGCCGGTGGACACCAACCAAGGCTTGCCAAGCAAGGAAAACAGGGCCACCGCACGTGACAATTCGCGGTTGCTCAGGTGTTGAAACGCCTGGTCGGTGTTGCTGAATTGGGGAAGGTTGGACTGGGTCATCGCGGCTCGTCGCTCAACGCCCACGAAGATAGGTGGGCGCAGACCGAGGTTGTACCTTCACAGCATGGACGTGAAAGATTACATGAACACGCATCGCGAACGGATGCTGGAGGAGTTGTTGGAGTTGTTGCGGATCCCAAGCATTTCGGCCGATCCGGCCTATGCGGAGCACACCTTGAAGTGCGCGGACGTCGTGGCAGACCACTTGAGAAAAGCAGGTGCAGACAACGTGGAGGTGGTGGCCACCAAGGGCTACCCGGTGGTGTACGGCGAGAAGTTGGTGGACCCCACCAAACCGACCGTGTTGGTGTACGGACATTACGACGTGCAGCCTGCTGACCCCATCGACTTGTGGGACAGCCCGGCCTTCGAACCTGTGATCAAGAAGACGGAGCTGCATCCCGAGGGCGCCATTTTCGCACGCGGCGCATGCGACGACAAGGGTCAGTTCTTCATGCACGTGAAGGCGTTTGAAGCCATGGTGGCCACGGACCAAGTCCCGTGCAACATCAAGTTCATGATTGAGGGCGAGGAGGAAGTTGGGTCCGTCCACTTGGAAGATTTCTTGCGTGAACACAAGGAACGTTTGGCCGCCGACGTGGTGTTGGTGAGCGACACAGGCATCATCGCCAACGACGCGCCGTCCATCACCACGGGCCTCCGTGGGTTGAGCTACGTAGAGGTGGAAGTCACTGGCCCCAACCGGGACTTGCACAGCGGCTTGTACGGCGGTGCGGCACCCAACCCCCTCAACATCTTGTGCGAGATGATTGCCTCGCTCAAGGACGAGCACCAGCACATCACCGTCGAAGGGTTCTACGACGACGTGGAGGAGTTGAGTGCCGAAGAGCGCAAGGCCATGGCCGAAGCGCCGTTCAGCGAGGAGGCGTACAAGAAGAGCATCGACATCGGCGCCGTGGAAGGGGAAGTGGGTTTCAGCGCCCCGGAGCGCATGAGCATCCGTCCGACCTTGGACGTGAACGGCATTTGGGGCGGGTACATGGGTGAAGGCGCCAAGACGGTCATCGCCTCCAAAGCCTACGCCAAAATCTCGATGCGTCTGGTGCCCCACCAAGATCCCGAAGACATCACGGCCAAGTTCGAGGCGCACTTCAACAACATTGCCCCGGAAAGCGTCAAGCTGAAGGTGACCGCCATGCATGGAGGCCAGCCTGCCGTGACTCCGACCGACAGCGCGGCGTACCAAGCGGCGTCGGCGGCCATGGCGCATACGTACGGCAAGGTGCCGGTGCCGGTGCGCAGCGGCGGGTCCATCCCGATTGTGGCCAGCTTCGAGCAAATCTTGGGGTTGAAGACGGTGTTGATGGGCTTTGGTCTGGATTCCGACGCCATCCACAGCCCCAACGAGCACTACGGCCTCTTCAACTACTTCAAGGGCATCGAAACGATCCCTCATTTCCACGCTGAATTTGCCGAACGCCATGCGTAATTCGTGGACGACTTGGGTCTTGGTGGCGGTTGTGTCCATGACGTGGTCTGGGTGCCTGTACCAAGACTTGGAAGTGTTGGAGGTGGAGGAGTTCTCCAAGGTGAAACTGTCGTTCGACGGGTTGGAATGCCGCATGGAGGTGGACGTGTACAACCCCAATCCGTACGCCGTCACCGTCACGGAGGCGGACGTCAAACTCCTCGTCAAGGACGACTTGGTGGGGGAGGTGGCCGTGTTGGAAGCCACCCAAATCCGTCCGGACGCCCAGGCCACGGTGCCGTTGCACGTGGAGACCTACGATGGAGCCCTGGGCAAGGTGTTGAAGAACGACTTGATGAATTTGATCAAGGGCAACCACGTGCCTTTCGAAGCGAGGGGCAGCATCACAGGCAAGGCGTTTGGCCTGACCCTGAGCGTGCCACTTCGCCATGAACAATCGCTGAAATTGAGAAAATGAACGTGCATTTCCTTTCCCGTGTGGGCCTCGCGCTTTGGGCGCTGGGCTCGTTGAGCGTGTCGTGGTCGCAGTCCAACACGTCTGCAGACGCCGACCCCGTCGAAGCCTTGGTGGAAGCCATCAACGTGCGGCATTTGGGCCCAGGCACGATGAGCGGACGGGTCACGTCCATCGCCGTCCCGCAGGATTCCCCTGAAGTGGTGTACGTGGGGACCGCTTCGGGCGGGTTGTGGATGAGCACCAGCGCAGGGGTGACCTGGGAGCCGGTGTTCGACGACCAGCCCACCCAAAGCATCGGCGCCGTGGCGTTGAGTGCGGTCAACCCGGATTTGGTTTGGGCGGGCACAGGAGAAGGCAACCCGCGAAACAGCCACACCAGCGGTCGAGGCATTTACAAGAGCCTGGACGCCGGTGAAACCTGGTCCTTCATGGGGCTGGAAGACACCAAGAACATCCACCGCATTCTCGTCCACCCACGCGACCCCAACACGGTTTTCGTGGCGGCGACCGGTTCAGCCTGGGGCGACAGCGAAGCGCGCGGGGTGTACAAGACCACCGACGGTGGCTTGACGTGGGACCACATTTTGAGTGTGGACGATCGCACCGGATGCGCCGAATTGATCATGGACCCTTCCAACCCGGACAAGCTGTTCGCGGCCATGTGGTCGTTCCGCCGTTTGCCTTGGACGTTCCAAAGCGGGGGCGAGGGCAGCGGCCTGTACGTGACCCATGACGGTGGCAACACTTGGGTGGAGCGCACCTCGGAGGACGGGCTTCCGGAGGGCGAGCTTGGCCGCATGGGCTTGGCCATGAGTGCGGCCAACCCCGACGTGGTCTACGCCCTCGTGGAATCCTCGGACTACGCGCTGTACCGTTCTGACGACGGAGGCCAAACCTTCAGCCTCCGCTCAAAGGACAGCGACGTGGGCAACCGTCCCTTTTACTACGCCGAGATTCATGTGGACCCCACCAATGAGGACCATGTATTCAGCTTATGGAGCATGGTCTCCAAGTCCACCGACGGCGGACGGACGTTCGAGGTGATTCTGCCGTACAGCGGCGTGCACCCGGACCACCACGCGTTGTACATCCACCCAACCGACCCCAACTACCTGATCAACGGCAACGACGGCGGGTTGAACTTCAGCCGCGACGGCGGGGACAACTGGACGTTCGTCAACAACTTGCCTGTGGGCCAGTTTTACCACATCGCCGTGGACAACGCCGAGCCCTACAACGTGTACGGCGGCATGCAGGACAACGGGTCCTGGGTGGGCCCGTCCGCCGTGTGGCACACCGGAGGCATCCGCAACGAGGACTGGCAAGAGGTCCTGTTTGGGGACGGTTTCGACGTGCAGCCCACGGGCGACGGCGACGTGTACGCCATGTACCAGGGAGGTGCTGTGAACCGCGTCAACTTGACGACACTCGGCTCCACCGACATCCAGCCGGTGTCGCCAGACAGCGTGCCCCTGCGCTTCGCATGGAACGGCGCCTTGGCGTTGGACCCGCACAGCCAAGACGGACTTTACTTCGGATCGCAAAGGCTGCACCACAGCCCCGACCGCGGACGGACCTGGGCCACGTTGAGTGGGGATTTGACCACCAACGACGCTGACAAGCTTCAGCAAGCCACCAGCGGAGGCCTGACCATCGACGCGACCAAGGCGGAAAACCATTGCACCATCTTGTGCATTGCCCCCTCCGCCACCCGACCAGACGAAATTTGGGTGGGCACGGATGACGGACGCTTGCAACACACCACCAACGGAGGGGCAACGTGGACGGACCACGGGGCCAAGCTGAAGGGGTTGCCTGAGGGGTCGTGGATCCCGCAAATCCACCTGAGTGTGCACAATCCAGACGAGGTGTATGTCGTCGCCAACAACTACCGGAGAAACGATTGGTCGCCTTACCTCTACCGAACCACCGACGGCGGCAAGTCCTGGAAGCGCTTGGTGTATGGAGAGGACATTCCAGCTCACGTGTTGAGCGTGGTGCAAGACCCGGAAGTGGCCGACTTGTTGTTCTTGGGCACGGAGGAAGGCTTGTACTTCAGCGTGGACCGGGGTGTGAATTGGCGCCGTTGGAGCCACGACATCCCTGCGGTGCCGGTGCGCGACATGGTGATTCAGCCCCGAGAGGGCGACCTCGTGTTGGGCACGTTTGGACGCGCCGCTTACGTGGTGGAGGACTTGTCTCCGCTTCGTGCCTTGGCGCGCGAGGGTGCCGCGGTGCTCAACGCCACCTTCTTGGCGTTTGACGCGGCCACAGGGTACCAAGTGCCCAATCCAAGGCCTGCAGGCTCTCGTTTCTTGGCCGACCACCACTGGGAAGGAGAGAACCGCAGGCGCGATGCCCACGGCCACGTCTACGTGCATCCGGACACGGCCGAGGTGCACACCGAGATGGAGATGACCATCTTGGATGGACAAGGCGACACCCTGCGTCGCATGACCCGCGATGTGGAGCCAGGCTGGCAGCATTACGGGTGGCGCGGTGACACCGACGGCGTGAAGTGGCCCAGCCGCGAACTTGACAGCGAGGACAAACCTGTGGGTGGAGGGCCTCGAGTCCCTCCAGGAACTTACACGGCTGTGCTGTCGCTTGGCGACCACCGCGACACCGTGTCGATGACCCTGGCGGCGGACCCTCGGGTCCCTTTCGATGGAGAACGTCATGCCGAGGGCGTCGCGTTGATGACGGAGGTGCAGGAAGAGGTGGACCGCCTCGCCTCACTCATGCAGGACCTGGCGTTGGCCCGCAAGACGGTTCAAGCCATGGAACCCGTGTGGGCGACCCAACCAGACAGCCTTCGCGCGGGGGTGGATTCGTTGTCCACCCAGTTCACCGAGGGCGTGAGTGACATCCACGACATGCTTTGGACCCCCGAGGATTTCGTCGGGTACGACCACGTCACGGTTCGGGTCATGGGTCAAGTCTACGACGCCATGCCAGACATCCAAGAAGGCGCCACCCCCAACGCCAAGCGCAAGTTGGAGGTGGCCCGTAAGGCCATCGACGAAGTGGAAGAGGCTGTGGAGGCCTTGATGACGGAGGTGTGGACGTTGCTGCTGGAGGAAGCCGACAAGCTCAGCGTGTCCATGCAGGGCGTGCACGACGGCCTGCGTCGGAGCGAGTGACGCTCAGCGTTGTGGATCGAGCAGGAGACGCGTGTAGCCGACCTGCAACGTGATGTTTTGCATCCGGTCGTCCCAACGTGCGTTGGGGCCAGGGTTGCTCGGCTTGGGGACAATGCCGGGCAGGCTTTGGCTGTGACGCAAAAAGAGCTCGCCGCCCCCAGCCGTGGGCATCCCGACCCACACGACCCAACTGAGCTCCCACGGTCGGATCGGCAGGTTGGTGTCCATCCAATCTCCCGTGACGCTGCCCCCGTCCAAGCCGTCTTCCAGTGCACTGAGAAGCACGCCAGGCTGCAGCCCTGTGCCGACGGTGTAGCCCTCGGACAATTCAACGACAGCCACGAGGGGAATGTCGATGTAAGAGAACTTGTACGCCCAGGTGCTGTAGTCCCCGGTTCTGGGGTTGGCGACCTTTTTGCTTCCTTTTTCGTGGTAGAGGATGCCGAGTTGGAAGCCCAAATTTTGGAAGCGCCGGATGTCCACCACCGCCCCGCCGTAGAGCCCCAGCTTGTTGAAGCCTTCAATGCCATCTCCCCGCACTTGCGCGGCGGAGAACCCGAGGGTGTATCCTCCGTTGAAGGTGAGCGGGGCTTGATTTTGGCCCCAGCCCGCGACGCCCAAAAGCAAGGCCATCCATGCGGTGGCAAGGGCGCGTTTCATTCGGCCACAGGTGCGGACAAGACTTGAATCACACTTCCGTTGTCTGCCGTCAACACCGCGACAATGTCGGTGTGCACGGCGTCCCAAGCGGGATTCCAGGTGGAGGCGTAGCACAGTTGCTCCGCGTCTCCCGCAGCGGCATTTTCAGCCACAACAAGCCCCTTGGCGCCGGTCAAGCTGCCTCGCAGCAAGTGTTCGAATTCGTAATCCGCCACGTATTCAGGGTCGTTGCCGTAGTACAACTGCGGCCCAAAGAGGTGGTTCTCCGACACCAGCAACGCGAGACGGGCTTGACCTTCCAAGTCCTCGAACCACGTGGTGTGCACATGCACCGCCAGTTTGCCGGCGGCCTCGTCGAATTCCACAGCCATCTGCAATCCCGCGGCAGGTGACTTGGCCAATTCGAGGTCGACCGCTTCCACCCATTCGTCTTGGAATTTCACGGCGGTTTCGTCGGCCTGCCGGTTCACGCGTCCCACGGGGTTGACTTGGAAGGCGAGGTCGTTCCAAAAGACCACACTCTCGTCGCAGGTCCAGTCCGTGGGGTAGCTGTCGTTGGTGTTGGCCAAATCGCCTGCGTGAATGCCCAAGGGAATCACCACCCCTGGGTGTTCCACGGCGAGGTCGTGGGCGAGCTCAGCCGCTGGAGGGCAGTTGCCGCATTGGTGTGCCGTGAAATCTTCGAGCAGCACCCGTTGGACGTCCGACGCCAACGGCTCAAAGACGGGGGCGTTGTCCGATTCACAAGGTTGGATGACGTCCACCACGGGGTCGTCCACCACGTCGCACGACGCAACCAAGGCCAGGCACGCGGCGCACGTCCAAAGCTTCAATGGGGTCATCGGAATGTTCATTGTTTCACCAAGCGTTGGGTCCATGTGTTGCCGCCGGACGACCATGTCACGAGGTACATGCCTGGTTCGAGGTGAGCTGCCGACCAGGATTGCGCCGACACCCCTGCAGGCATCCATCCCCAATCTTGGCGTTCCACCAAACGACCTTGCGCGTCAAGGACCTGGAACGTCACCTCGGAGGGTTGGGACAATGTCATGTGAAGCGTGGTGAGGTCTTCCACCGGGTTGGGCACCATGTGGAAGGCGTCTGCCATGGTGGGCTCGGACACCTCAGACACGGCGGTCACTTCAAACTGGAACTCCACGCTGGAGAAGTCGTCGGTGGTTTGGAATTGGATGACCTGGCCCACGGGGGTTTCACCGTCCATGCCAGTGACAATCAACGACCCCACATCGGCAAGGCTGGTCGCCCCGGCAATGTGACCGTCGCCTTCGGTGTCGATCAGGGTGAACGTGTGGCACCCGAGGTCGTCCAACGTCACGTCCCAAACGTGCACCGTTTGGCTGCCCAAAGCTTCCGCCCCAGGGTCGACGGACGCCACCACCTCTCCGGCTTCATTGGCGATGGACCAGCCTGTTTGTTCTGGCGCGGCGTCGGTGAGGATGCGCACCTGAAGGTTGTTCACGGTTTGCTCACTCAATTGAATCTGGCCCAGCACTTGGTTGTTTTCCGTGTTGTCGTCGTCGGAGACGATGTCGAATTGAAGCAATTCCAAATCGTCGATGTCCAACGTGGTCAAGGCGGCGTCGGCCAATTCGTAGGTGTCCAAATTGCCTTCCCAGTTGTACGTGCCGACGACCTCGGTTTGGTTGAAGGGCAGCACACGCGACACTTGAATGGCACATGAAGTCAGCGGTTCGAGGCCTTGGTTGCGCAAGCGTACTGAGATTTGGGCTGGGATGCCTCCACAGGTGAACGCGTCCCCGCTGTAGCCCTCCAGCATCGGATCGTTGGGGAAGGAGGCGGGTGCGCAAGACGCAGACTGCAACAACGACGTGTGGGCTGCGACCGTGGCTTGGCCAGATACAGTCAGAAGCCTGCTGGGACATACCGTGTAGATGGTGGGCCAGTAGGAGTTGTTGTACAGGTTGTAAAGGTTTTCAGCGTTGTCGATGAGGGGGTCTGGCGTCCCAGTCACCCAGTCACCCTGGGTGTTCGGACCTGTGCCATTGAGGTCGGCTGCGGTCGTTTGATCGTCGGTTTCCAACTTGATGATGCGAATCTCGTTGGTTCCGTTTGGCCCGTAGGTGCTGTACAGACTAGAGAAGACACCGCTTTCGTGGTAATCCCAGCACGGCCCGCACCACGTGGCTGAAAAGTCCAGAATGACTTGGTACCCGCTGTCCAGGTAGCTGTAGAGGTTGTGCTCCACACCGTTCAGGTCGGTCGCGGTGAAATCGGGGGCCACGCTTCCGTCTGGAAGTTGGGCGCTGGCCAATCCTGTGCAGAACAGGAAGAGCAAGGTTGCGAGCTGTTTCATCGTTGATGTTGTTGAGTGTCCAAGATACCCCGCGCGCCACGATTGAGGGCACAAAAAAGCCGGGAGAGGCCCATCAAGGACTTCACCCGGCTCCGTGATTCTAAAAGAAGAATCAGTGCTTGGTCACACGCATGGTGGTGGTTTCACCTCCAGCGTTGAGGTTGACGAGGTACACGCCAGCCTTCACAGCTTCGAGGTTCAACTCCAAACGGTGTGGCCCTGCAGGCAATGTGCCAAATTCTTGAACAGCCACGCGCTCACCCACGAGGTTGAACACCTCCATGGTGGCGTTGGCGGCCACGGCGCTGGTGAATTGGATGCTGCTCACGCCCTGAGTTGGGTTGGGGAACAAAGCCACCGTCTCGCTCAAAGAAGACTCCTCCAGGCTGCTCACAGAGGTCACCTCGAACAAGAACTCGATGAATGAGTATTCATCCGGAGCGGCATAGGAAAGCAAATTGGTCGACACAGAGGTGCCATCCATGGCATCCAACGAAAAGCTGCCGTCAGGGCCAGTGCCGTTGTAATAGCTGGAGTGAAGCCCATCGCCGTAGAGGTCTTGAATCAAGAACTTGTAGCAGCCAAGCGGCAATGTCCAGTTGTAGACGAATTCTGCACCAACGTCGTTCACGTCTCCATAGGCCTCGGTGGCCACAACATTGTCCATGTCGTCCAACACGGCCCAAGCAACCTCTCCGGGGTACGCATCCAAGTTGATTGTGAAGCGCACATTGTTGGTGCTTTCCACCGGATTGAGTACCAAGCCAGAGCTCACGGAGTTGTTTCCGTTGTTGTCATCTGAAGAGCTGATTTCAAGGGTGAATTCAGTGGATGCATTGATGGGGGTGGTGGTCACCAACACTTCTTCAGTGGCGTAAGTGTCCAAATTGCCAGTCCAGTCGATACTCCCAACAACAGCGCTTCCTTCGTACGCCGTGATGGTGCAAGATGTGAGGGGGTTCAAACCTTGGTTCATCAACGTCACAGACAGGTCAATGTCGCCGCCGCCGCATGCCTCGTTGTCCCCTGTGTACGCCACGAGCGCCGCGTCGTTGTCCAAGTTGGCAGGTCCACAGTTGTTGGCTTGAAAAATGGCAGCGTGGGCTGCTGCCGAAACTTGGTCGGATTGTGTGAGGATGCGGTTGGGGCACACCGTGTAAATGGTGGGCCAATATGAGTTGTTGTACAGGTTGTACAGGTTTTCAGCGTTGTCGATGATGGGGTATGGCGTCCCAGTCACCCAGTCACCCTCGGTGTTCGGACCTGTGCCATTGAGGTCGGCTGCGGTCGTTTGATCGTCGGTTTCCAACTTGATGATGCGAATCTCGTTGGTTCCGTTTGGCCCGTAAGTGCTGTACAGACTAGAGAAGACACCCTCTTGGTGGTACTCCCAGCACGGACCGCACCATGTGGCGGAAAAGTCCAAAATCACGGAGTACCCGGAATCCAGGTAGCTGTAGAGGTTGTGCTCGACACCGTTGATGTCGGTGGCGGTGAAGTCAGGAGCCACGCTTCCGTCGGGGAGCTGTGCGAAGGCGCCTGCTGAAATCACGGCAGAAGCCATGAGGGCGAAGAATTTCTTCATGAAGAGCGATTTAAAAGAGAGATAGGTTTCGAAATGAACAAAAACGATGCAAAATTAAGGGATGTGGGGTTGCTTCCCTCAAAAGCTGCTCGTGAACGTCACTTCGAAGCCGTTGGAAGCAGGCACGGCGCGACAGACCCCCCCCACGCAGAAGATGCCTTCTCGGCGCTTTCCATACCCCACGCTCAAGCGGTGAGGCCCTTGAATGTAGCCCGCGGCGCCGTAGATGTAGTGGACGCGTTTGGCCTCGTCGTTGTTGCCAAAGTTGTATTGGTCCACCACGCTCACAAACCAGTGGGGGCTCCAGGTGTATTCGGCCAAGACTGTGGCCCAGTGTCCCTTGTCTTGGAGCAAAGTGGGGTCGTCTTTGTCGTTACCCACCCAAAGGCCTTGCAATTCGGTGCGTAAGCTCTGCTTGGGCTTGACCTTGAATTGCGTCTCCAGCACGTGGATGTTGGCGTTCACGATGCCCTTGTAGTCTGTGGTGACTGGCGTGGTGGACGTGTTGAAGTCGAAGTGGTAGTAGGCGTATTTGGCCTTGAAGCGCTTGTTGAATTTGCGGCTTGCGGTCACATTGAAATCCCGCACAAACAACTCTTCTCCTGGGCCCCAGCTGTTGCGCTCGTAGCCATACAGAACCTGCTCACGCGTCCCCTCGGCGAAGCGTGTGGTGTCCAAGCTGTTGGCTGCAGAAAAGCTGGCGCTCAGCTTGGTGCCGTATTTGCCACCGAGCTTGCTTCCCTTGGGGATGGTGTAAAACACCTCCGCACTGGCGCTGGTCTCTCCCGTGATCACGGTGGCGTAAGGGTACAGGGTCGCCGCCAAATTGTAGGTGTGCTGTTGGGTGACGGCCGGGATGTAGTTGATGGGCAGGTCAAACAACCGCAAGTCGCGGTCGGACCGGAAGCTCATGTTGTCCACCATTTTGGCGGTGAGCAACATCCCCAAGCCTTTCTTGCTGTAGCCCAGGGTGGCCAAAAAGGCCTCGCCGTTCCGGTATGTGTAGCCGTTGTCGGCGCTGGGGTCGTTGATTTTGCCCGCGTATTCCGCACTGGCGATCCACCCTTTGCGCACGGCATTCACGCGGTACGACCAAGACCCGATGTTTTGGGGCATCGCGAGCACGAGGCTGTCCACATTGAGCGACGTTCCCGGCTGGAACTTGCTCACGAAGCTTGCACCCAACGTCACCTTCGTCGGCTTGTCTGCCCAAGCCGCGACCAAGGTGTTCAGGTCGGCTTCGGCGTCCACAGCCCGGACCACGCCCGGTCCATTGATCAACCCGTCTCGGAAGTCAAAGCGTTGCTTGCCGTAGATGAACTTGAGCCGAAGCCCGTCTTTGGGGGTGAGCACAAGGCGGAACCCGTCCAGAGCATTGTCGATCCCCAAGTTGCGCTCCTCGTAGGCACGCAGCACGAGCCCGCTGCCGAACTGGTCGTAGAAGTTGCCAACCGTCACGTCGATGCCTCGGTCACGGTCGGCGTACCGTGCAAACCGGTACCCCACGCCACTCCCGTCGAAGCGCCCCGGAAAGCCGAGCACGGAATTCAAGTAGCTCTCGTACCGAAGCCCGGCGCTGAAGTCCCCTTGGTTGTAGAGCACGTTCGCAAAGGCGTTGTACCCCGTATTGGATGGCGGAACCACAGCCCCGATCAGCGAGTCTTCGGCGTAGGACTGCCAAAGGATTCCGACGTTGCCAGACACTTGGGCGGGCGCTTGGTCTTGGGCCACCACGGCCACGCTGGCCCACAAAGCCAGCCACAATCCAAGCCCGCGGGCGACGACGCTCATCTTCATTCGGCGAGCTTCAGCAATTCTTCGTGCAGCTCGTACTCGTCTCCGTCGGCGTAGTTGTTGTGCGACCACACCACGTTGCCTTCCCCATCCACAACAAAGGTGTGGGGCACGTTCTGGACATTCAAGGCGCGGGCGAAATCGCGGTTGGGGTCCAGCAAGATGTCGTACTCCCACCCCACGCTGTTCACGTAAGGCGCCACCCGATTGACGGACCGCTGGTCGTCGATGCTCACGGCCACGATGCGCACGCCAGTCTCGTCCACCCAGTCCTCGTACAGTTCGGCGTAGTTGTTCAGCTCCCGCTTGCAGGGGCTGCACCAGGTGGCCCAAAAACAAAATACAGTGGGCCCTTCATCGCCCACCAAGCTTGCGGTGTTCACGGTGTTGCCCTCGATGTCCTTGAGCGCCACGTCGGGCAGGGTTTGGGCGGAGGCTTGAAAAGTGAACGCCGTGCAAAGGGCGGCGGTCAACATGGCAAGTGGGGTCTTCATTCGGGGCGTTTTGGTGTGCTTATGCACGATTCATGCCAAAAATAGCAAGGGTGTCCTGACCTCAGATGGGTTAACTTTGATCCATGAAGCAGCTACTCACATTTTGCCTGTCTGTGTGCCTCGCCGGTGCACTGAGTGTGGCTCAAGCGCAAATCAGCTTGGAGATTTTGGACGCACCGGACACCGTGCATGTCTCGCTTGACACCTTGGGCACGCCAGACGTGCAGGCTTACTGGGACGTCACCAACGTGGGCGAGGAATCGCTCGATGTGCTCGTGACCCGCTCATTCATCCAGATGGCGGACCCCTTCAACTTTCCCTATGTGGACGGAGAGCTCGGATCGTACGAGCGTTTCTGCTGGGGGCCCTTGTGCTACCCGTTCGGCACGGTGGCGTCGGCGGACCAAGGTTCGGCGTTGGTCACCCTGGCGCCTGCGGACACAAACAACACGTTCAAAGCGGACTTCTACCCCAACGGCGTGGCGGGTGTGACCACAATCAAGTACTGCTTCCAAACGCCAGGCAACGCCTCAAACGCGGTGTGCCACGAGGTGACGTTTGTGGTGGATGCCACGTCCGACGTGACAGAGTTGCCAATCGGTGTGGCGTGCAGCCTCATGCCCAATCCTGCAACCGACGTGGTCACCTTGACCATGGACCGTGCGTTGGATGGTGCGGTCGAGTTCCGCAATTTGGTGGGCCAAGTGGCGAAGCGCGAACGCATACAAGCTGGGGTGACCCAACAAGCTGTGAACTTGGACGGATTGACCGAAGGAATTTGGCTGGTCAGTGTGGTCTCTGAAGGCCGAGTGTTGGCCACCCAGCGCCTCGTGATTCGCTGAGCGCGAGTTCCTCACAATTTGCACGGGCGGTTGTGCATCCTTTGGATGAGCAACCGCCCGTTCTGTGTTCATTCGTGGTGAACTTCGTCTCTTCATGCAACAGAACAACCTGAAAAGAGAGGCGCTCGAATACCATGCCCGCGAACGTCGAGGCAAGGTGGAGGTGGTCCCCACCAAGCCTTACAGCACGCAGCGCGACCTCAGTTTGGCGTACAGCCCAGGCGTGGCCGAGCCCTGCATGGCCATTGCGGAAGAGCCTCAAGACGTGTACAAGTACACCGCCAAGGGCAACCTGGTCGCGGTCATCAGCAACGGCACCGCCGTGCTCGGGCTCGGCGACATCGGCCCGGAGGCGAGCAAGCCTGTGATGGAAGGGAAGGGGGTGTTGTTCAAGGTGTTTGCCGACATCGACGTGTTCGACATCGAAGTGGACGCCACCGACGTCGATCAATTTGTCGCCACCGTGAAGGCCATTGCGCCCACCTTCGGCGGCATCAATTTGGAGGACATCAAAGCGCCTGAGGCGTTCGAGATTGAGCGCCGCTTGAAAGAGGAGTTGGACATCCCGTTGATGCACGACGACCAGCACGGCACGGCGATCATCAGTGCGGCGGCGTTGATCAACGCGCTCAAGCTCGCCGGCAAAAACATCGAAGACATCCGCGTGGTGGTCAGTGGCGCTGGAGCCGCTGCCATGTCCTGCTTGGACATCTACGAGCAGCTCGGCATGAAGCGCGAGCACGCGGCGGTGTTTGACAGCCGGGGACACATTCATGCCGGCCGCGAAGGGTTGGGCGAAAGCAAGCAGCGTTACGCGACGAAGAAGGCCTACGACAGTTTGGCCGATGCGATGAATGGGGCCGATGTGTTCTTGGGGTTGAGCAAAGGCGGACTTGTGGACGCCGCGATGGTTCAAGGCATGGCCGACAACCCGATAGTGTTTGCCTTGGCCAACCCCGACCCGGAAATTGGCTACGAGGAAGCCATGGCGTCCCGTGAGGACGTGATCATGGCAACCGGACGCTCCGACCACCCCAACCAGGTCAACAACGTTTTGGGCTTCCCCTACATCTTCCGCGGTGCGTTGGACGTCCGGGCCACGGGCATCAACGACTCGATGAAGCTCGCCGCTGTGCGTGCCATCGCCGCCCTGGCGGAAGAAAACGTGCCCGACGAGGTCAGCGAGGCTTACGGGGAAGGGGCGTTGACCTTTGGACGGGATTTGATCATCCCCAAGCCGCTGGACCCACGCCTGATCACCACGGTTGCGCCGGCGGTGGCCCAAGCGGCCATGGAGTCCGGCATTGCGGGCGCGCCCATCGAAGATTGGGAGGCGTACAAGCGTGAACTGGAAATGCGGTTGGGGAACGACTCGACCTTCTCCCGCAACATCGCCACCCGGGCCGCACGCGCGCCCAAGCGGGTCGTGTTTGCCGAGGCGGAGCATTACAGGGTCCTCAAGGCTGCGGAGATGGCCATGGACGAAGGCATCGCCCACCCGATCTTGTTGGGGCGGAGCGCGCGCATCCAGGCGTTGATTGAGGAGAACAACCTCGAATTGGAGGGGGCCACCATCCTTGACCCACGCGGGGACGAGGAGGCTGAGCGCCGCAAGGCGTTCGGCGCGGTGCTCTTTGAGCGGCGCATGCGCCACGGCTTGACGGCCTTGGAGGCCGAGCGTCAGATGCGCCAACGCAACTACTTCGGGTCCATGCTTGTGGACCAAGGAGAAGCCGACGCGTTGGTGTCCGGTTTGACGCGCAACTACCCCAATGTGATTCGGCCTGCCTTGCAAGTGATTGGCAAGGGCCAGGGCGTGGACAAGGTGGCGGGGATGTACATCCTCCAAACCAAAAACGGCCCGATGTTCTTCGCCGACACCACGGTCAACACCGACCCGACGGTCGAGGACATCGTCAACATCACCCTGCTCACGGCCGAGGCCGTGCGGAACCTCCGCATCGTTCCAAGAATCGCGCTGCTGAGCTACTCCAACTTTGGCAGTTCAAAAGGCCGCGACGCGGAAAAGATGGCCCAGGCGGCTCGGTACCTCCACGTGCACCATCCGGAGCTCATCGTGGACGGTGAAATCCAGGCCAACTTCGCGATGAACCAGGAGATGCTGGGGGAGAGTTTCCCTTTCAGCGCATTGCACAAACGCCGCGTCAACACCCTCATTTTCCCCAACTTGTCGGCCGGCAACATCAGCTACAAGTTGTTGCACGAGATGGCAGGAATGGACGCCCAGGGTCCTGTGCTCTTGGGCATGCGCAAAAGTGTGCACATCCTGCAGATGGGGTCGAGCGCCAAGGAGATTTTGGACATGGTGCGTTTGGCGGTGGTCGACGCCCAGATCAAGGGCCTCCAGCCATGATTCACCACTTGCACGGCCGCCTCGTTGAGAAGCACCCCACGCATGTCGTGGTGGAGTGCGGCGGGGTGGGGTATTTCGTGGCCATCAGTTTGACCACCTTCGACCAATTGGGCGACCACGAATTGGTCAAGGTCCACACCCACATGGTGGTCCGCGAGGACGCGCAGCTGCTGTACGGGTTTGCCACCGCCGAGGAACGCAGCTTGTTCTTGCTGCTCTTGGGCGTGAACGGGGTGGGTGCCAACACGGCGCGGCTCATCCTGAGCGCCATGGACCCGGCCACCGCGTCGCTCGCCATTTCGTCGGGGGACGTGGACGCCATGAAACGCGTGAAAGGCATCGGGGCCAAAACCGCCCAGCGGATCATCGTCGATTTGCAGGACAAGGTGGGTGCGGCGGACGCTTCCACCCCCCTGGTGTCAGGAACTTCTGCCGCGGCGCACAATACAAGCAAGGTGGATGCGTTGGGGGCTTTGACATCGCTCGGTTTTGACAAGGCCAAATGCAACAAAGTGCTCGACAAACTCTTGGCATCCCAAGGAAATTCGGCCACGCTGGAAGGTCTAATCAAAGCCGCTTTGCGCGAACTTTGACGCCCACCGACGATTGAACAGGCGAGACGAATGACCACCCGACCTCACATGGGTTTTGCACGCATGGTTGCGACTGTGCTGTGCTGTCTTGCGCCCTGGGCTTCAGGCGTCTGGGCCCAAACGTCGGGCGCCTCGTCGGACTCGGTCACCTACAACCTGCCTTTCCCGCACGACAACGCGGACCCCTACAACCCCACCGAATTCCCGGGCGGGGTGTCGTTGCAATGGCCGAGCAACTTCAACTACGGCGTGGTGTACAACCCTGTCACGGGGATGTACGAGGTGCAACAAACCATCGGCGACACGCTCTTGTTCCGTCCGTCCAGCATGTTCTCGCTGGATGAGTATTTGGACTACAACATCGAGGGCAACCTGAGCGAATTCTGGAACGAACTCCAAGAAGAAGAGGATGCCGCCGACAAGGCCTTCGCCCCCAAGCTCGAGATCGACAGCGAGCTGTTTGAGATGATTTTCGGCAGCAACGAGATTGAAATCAAGCCGCAGGGAACCGCCGAAATCACATTGGGATACACTTGGAACAACACCGAGAACCCCCGGATTCCGGAGCGTCAGCGCAGGGCGGGTGCCGTGAACTTCGATCAGCGTATTCAGTTGAACATCGGCGGAAGCATCGGCGACAAGATTGAGTTGGGGACCCAATTCAACACGGAGTCCCTGTTCGATTTTGAGAACCAAATGAACATCGGCTTCCAAGGGGAGGAGGACGACATCTTGAAGAACATCGAGGCGGGGAACATCAACATGCCGCTCAACAGCAGTTTGATTGTGGGCTCCCAGAGCTTGTTCGGGGTCAAGCTGGAAACGCAGTGGGGACGACTCTACAACACCACGGTGTTCAGCCAGCAGAAAGGCGAGCGGAGCGAAATCGAGGTTGAGGGCGGCGCCCAAACCCAAGAGTTCGACATCCGCGCCGACGACTACGAGGCCAACCGACACTACTTCCTGTCGCAATATTTCGTCGACCAATACGACGTGGCCATGCAGTCCTTGCCGGTGCCCAATTCCGGGGCCATGATCAACCGGATCGAGGTCTACGTGGTGAACACCCAGGCCAACACCCAAGACGTTCGAAACGTCGTCGCGTTCACCGACCTGGGTGAACACCCCGATTACGTGTCGACCAACTTGCCGTGGGGCAGCCTGACCGACAACACCAGCGTGTTTGACGGGGCCTTGCTCGAGCCCGCCACCGAGGCGACGCCCAACCGCGCCCCAAGCAACTTCAACAACGACTTGTTCCGCAGTTTGACCCTGGACGAGGGTGTCATGGATTTCACCGGGGCCAACCAAGCCATCTCGGGCGCCCTGGGCGGACAACTCAAGCAAGGCGTGCACTACGAACGCGTCGGGAACGCGCGGAAGCTGAGCCCTTCGGAATTCACCTTCAACAGCCGGTTGGGATTCATCTCGTTGCGCCAGTCTCTGAACAACGCCGAGGTCCTGGCGGTCGCCTACGAATACACCTTGGATGGGGAGACCTACCAGGTCGGCACCTTGAGCCAGGATGGGTACGCCGCGCCTGGCTCCTTGATTTTGAAGATGCTCAAGTCGTCGGTCACCCAGGTGAAGCTGGACAACGGCGACCAAGCCCCGCTGTGGCGGGTGATGATGAAAAACGTCTACTCCATGGGGGCGTTTGGCGTGAGCAACGAGGACTTCCGTTTGGACGTGTGGTACAACGACCCCAACTCCGGGGTGGACCTCAACTACATCCCACGTGAGCCGCTCGAGGGCCAATTGCTCGTGCAGGTCTTGGGCATGGACCGCATCGACATCAACGGGCTGCCCAACCAAGACGGGGTGTTCGATTACGTGGACAACGCCGCGGTCAACGGCGGCACCATCAACAGCCAAAACGGCCGCATTTTCTTGCCGTCTGTGGAGCCGTTTGGCGCCAACCTGCGCAACCGCATTGCGGAATACGTGGAGGAGGCGGAGAGCATTGCCCCAAGCGACAAGGAAGCCGTGGTCAGCGCGTTGGCCCAAACCTTGGTCTTCCAGCCGCTCTACGACAGCACCAAAACTGCAGCCCAGCAGATTCCATCGCTGAACCGGTACCGCATCAAGGGACGGTTCCAGTCGCAGAGTTCGTCGGAAATCCAGCTGAACGCCCTCAACGTCCCTGAAGGGTCCGTGACCGTGACGGCCGGTGGCGTGCGCTTGGTGGAAAACCGTGACTACACGGTCGATTACAACCTCGGCCGGGTGCGGATCATCAACGACGGATTGCTTGAATCCGGCCAGACCATCAAGGTTTCCTTGGAGTCGAACTCGCTGTTCAACATCCAGACGAAGACCCTCATGGGCACGCGGTTCGATTACGTGGCCAGCGACAACTTCAACATCGGAACGACGTTGCTCAACATGCGGGAGCGACCGTTGACACGGAAGGTGAACATGGGGGACGAGCCCGTGAACAACACGGTCGTAGGGGCCGACTTCTCGTGGCAAACGGAAAGTCGGCTGTTGACAGAGCTCATCGACCGCTTGCCCTTTTACAACACCTCGGCGAAGTCCACCTTCGACATCTCCGCGGAAGGCGCGTACTTGATTCCAGGGCACAGCCGTGCGGTGGGGGACGAGGGCACGGCCTACATCGACGATTTCGAGGGGTCCCAGAGCACCATCGATTTGCGTGCGATCAACCGCTGGTTCTTGGCGTCGACGCCCCGATGGCAAGACACGCGCTTCCCGGAGGCACGCTTGGAAAACGACCTCACGTCCAATTACAACCGGGCTGGGCTGAGCTGGTACACCATCGACCCCTCGCTCATCAACGGCAGTTCGTTGCAGGATGGCCAGGTGGATCCGGAGGTGCGCCAAGACCACCGCATGCGTCAAATCTTGTTGCGCGAACTCTACGAGAAGGGAGACTACAGCAACAGCGCCACCGCGGGCATGCCGACGAACCTGCCCACGTTGGACTTGACCTACCGCCCGACGGAGCGTGGGCCTTACAACTACGAGCCTTTCGACGGCTCCGATTACTCTTCAGGGTTGGAAGAGGACGGCACGTTGCGCGATCCTGAGTCCCGTTGGGCAGGGGTGCAGCGCGCCTTGATGACCACCGACTTTGAGGCGGCCAACATCGAGTACATCCAGTTCTGGGTCATGGACCCGTTCAACGAAGATTCGGAGAACGAGACCGGTGGCAAGTTGTATGTCAACCTGGGCAACGTGAGCGAGGACGTCTTGAACGACAGCCAACTCGAGTTCGAGAACGGCCTTCCCTCGGCCAACAACGAGCTGGAGACCGACACCAGCACCTGGGGGGTGTACCCGGATCCGACCACGTTCAACGTGGTCAACGCGTTTGACAACAGCACCAACGATTACAGCGTCCAGGACGTGGGTCTGGACGGATTGAACTCGGACGCCGAGCGTACCTTTTTCGCGTCGTGGCTCGACGGGTTGGAGACGGACTTGGCGCCAGACGCGTTCGCCCAATACCAGAGCGATCCCTCGGCCGACGATTTCCGCTACTTCCGGGACCCCATCGCCCAAGAAAACGAAGAGGACATTCTGGAGCGGTACCAGTTCTTCAGCCGGTACGAGGGCAACTCCAATACCCAGCAACCCAACGGGTACCCCATCACCCAAACGACGATTCCGAACACGGAAGACATCAACGAGGATTTGACCCTGGGCACCATTGAGTCGTACTACCAGTACGAGATTCCGATGGCTCCTGCAGATCTGACGTCCGACAACATCGGCAAAGGGTACCTCGCGGACATTTTGGAGACCGTGTCCAAAACCAACGGGTCGGCAGAGCAGCGTCCCATCAAGTGGTACCAATTCAAGATTCCGGTCAAAGAGTACCAGCAAGCCTTCAACGGCATCAGCGATTTCCGTTCCATCCGGTTCATGCGGATGTTCATGCAGGGTTGGAAGGAGCCGGTCACGTTGCGCTTTGCGCGCATTGAGTTGGTGCGTGGCGAATGGCGCCGGTACGAGCAAAGCTTGGCCGGCTTGCAGGAAGTTGAGGTGGACGACCCGACCGGAACGCAGTTTGCGTTGACGGCGGTGAACCTGGAGGAAAACGGGGTGCGTCAGCCTGTACCATATGTGATTCCCCCTGGCATCAACCAGGAAATCGACCCCTCCAACTTGAACCAACGCCGCTTGAACGAGCAATCGCTGGCGCTCGAGGTGTGCGGCTTGGAAGATGGAGATGCGCGGGCGGCTTACCGGAACATCAACTTCGACATGCGGATGTACGAGCGCCTCAAAATGTTCGTGCACGTCGAGGCGGGCCGGGCGGACGAGGTCTTGAACGAGGGCGACCTGAACGTGTTCGTGCGCCTTGGAAGCGATTACGACCAGAACTACTACGAGTACGAAATCCCGCTGAAGCCCACACCCATCAACGTCACGGCGTTGACGGACTACGACATTTGGCCGCTGGAGAACAACATCGACATCAACCTGGATTCGCTGCGCCTCTTAAGCCTCGACAAGCTGAGGAACCGTTACGTGAACGGAGACATTTCACCCACGGGCGTGTACTCCGTGGTGAACGACGGCAAGCGTCTTTCGGTGAAGGGCAACCCCACGTTGTCCAACGTCGTGACGGTGATGGTCGGCATCCGGAACCCGGACAAGGACTTGGAGCAGCCGCTCTGGACCAGCGATGACGGCCAGCCGAAATGCGCGGAATTGTGGGTGAACGAGCTGCGCTTGTCGGGCTTCAACGAAGAAGGTGGTTGGGCTGCCGTGGCGCAGGCCAACGCGACGCTGGCCGATTTGGCGAACGTCAGCGTGGCCGCCAACATGTCCGTGCCAGGCTGGGGTGGACTTGAGGAACGGGTGCAGGAACGCCAGCGTGAGACCATGCAAGGCTTGGACGCCAACGGCACGATCCAGCTGGGCAAGTTGCTGCCGGAGAAGCTGGGCGTGACCTTGCCCATGTATTTGGGCTACAGCAACCAAACGAGCACGCCGCAGTTTGACCCGTTGTCGCCGGATGTGGAGGCCACGGATTTGGCCGCAATTGCCGATTTGATCGACAACCCCGACGACTTGGACGCCATCGGGTCTCGCCAGCGCGACGCCCGCACGATCAACCAAGTCCGAAGCATCAACTTCTCCAACGTGAAGATCGCTCCGCAGGTGGGCAAGGGCGGAGGATCCAAAGACCGGAATTCCCGTGGAAAGGACGACGCGGGCAAGGGCAAGGACAGCCGTGACGCCGGTGGACGTGATGCGGGTGGCAAGAATTCTGGCAGCCGCGGCGGTGCCCAAGGCGGACGCGGCGGAAGCAACAGCGGCGGCGGATTGCTCTCTGTGATCAACCCGGCCAACTTCTCGGCGAACTACAGCTACAACGAGCAGTACCGCCAGGACATCTACACGGACAATTTCCGCAACGTCGAGCACCGCGGCGCCCTCAATTACAACTGGCAGCCTCGCCCCAAAAAGCGTGAGCCGTTTTCGAAGGTGGGCTTCTTGCGGGACGCCAAGTACCTGAAGCTCATCAAGGACTTCAACTTCTACCTCCTGCCCAAGCAAGTCTCGGCGTCCAACCAAATGCAGCGCATGTACGAGGTGAGTCAAGTGCGCGACAACATGGAGGTGCTGAACCCTGGGTTGGGGCTGGAGCCCATCATCGTCCCTCAGGTGGTCAAAACCTGGAACTGGAACCGGAACTACACGGTCAAGTACGATTTGACCCAAGCGCTGAAGTTCGATTACCAAGGGAGTGCCCAAGCGCTCGTGTTGGAAGATGCCGGCGAAATCCCCAGCGAGGTGGACGACCCCGACGCGTACAACGACTACCGGGATGCGGTGGAGTCCAGCCTCATGCAAGGTGGTGAACTCACGACCTACAACCACCAAGTCAACGGGACGTACAAGCTTCCACTTGACAAATTCCCTCTGACCGATTGGGTCAGCCTGGACACGCGCTACCAAAGCTCGTTCCGCTGGGACCGTGCGCCGTTTGCGCAAGACACCCTCGGCAATACGATTCAGAACAGCCGCAACATCAGCCTCAACGCGCAAGCCAACCTGAAGAACTTCTACAACAAGGTGCCTTACCTGAAGGAGATCAACAACAAGCGTCGCCCCCGACCCAAAGACCGGGAAGTGAGCAACGAGCGGCGCGACGGGTTTGGCAACATCGAGGAAGAGGAGGAAAAGGAAAAGCGCGACATCAACCCGCTCGAGCACATTCTGCGGTTCGCCATGGGGTTGCACAACGTGAGCGCGACCTACTCCAGGAACGAAGGCACGTTGCTGCCGGGTTACGCCCCGCGCGCCACGTTTGCCGGATTCGACCAGGGGCTGGACGCGCCCGGGTTGCCGTTCCTGTTGGGCCACCAGCAGACCGACGTGTTTGGGAATGGGTTTGGCGAAGGCACCTACGCGTACGAGGCGGCGTCCAACGGGTGGCTCGTGCAGCAGCCCAATTTGAACAACCAATACACGGAGTCGTACAGCGAGACGTTCAACGCCCGTGCGACGCTGGAGCCGATCCGCGATTTCAAGATGGAATTGACGGCCAACCGCACCATCAGCCGCAACCACCAGAGCTTCTTTAGGTACGACGATGACTTGCAGGATTACGTGAATGAATCGGCTCAAGAAACCGGAAACTTCACGGCGACCGTGCTGACTTGGCCGACGGCGTTCGTGGACGACGACAGCACATACACCAACTCGGTGTGGGAGGCGTTCTTGGCGGGGCGGAGCGCTGTCAGTGCACGCCAAAACGAGCTCAACTACAACGACGAGTTGGTCGACATCGACGGCCAGGAGTACGCGCCAGGTTTTGGCCCCATCAGCCAAAATGTGGTCATCCCGTCCTTCATGGCCGCCTACCTGGGCATGGGGGCCGAGGACGTTCCGCTGGATGTGTTCCAGGCCCCGGTTCGCCCCAACTGGCGCGTCAGCTACGATGGCCTGTCCAAGAATCCTACGCTCAAGAAGAAGTTCAAGCGCTTCAACTTGAACCACACCTACCGGAGCACGATGTCCTCGTCCTACACGACGAACTTGAGCTACGAAGGCGACGAGGCCGGGCGACCTGTGGCGACGGACCAAGGGGAGTTCCAGGATTACATCGCCCAGCGCCAATTCAACACGGTGACGATCTCGGAGCAGTTGTCTCCGCTTGTGGGCGTGGACGTGAGCATCAAGACGGCCAACAAGAACGAGCCGCAATTGAAGTTGGAGATCACGCGGGACCGGAACGTGAATTTGGGCTTGAGCAACTACCAAATCACGGAGACCAAAACCAAGGGCGTCGTCATCGGTGTCGGGTACAAGTTCGACGACGTGCCCAACCCGTTCCTCAAGACCTACGGCAAGCTGCCCATCAAGATGCTGAAGAAGACGGACCTCTTGGTTCGGGCGGACATCAACATCCGGGAGAACAGCACCGTGATTCGCAAGATGGTGGAGCAGCAGAACCAAGTCACGGCCGGCCAGCGACTCGTCTCCATCAAACTGAGCGGCGACCTCGAGGTGAGCGACAAGATGACCTTGCGGATGTTCTACGACCAGCAGATCAACAAGCCCAAGGTGTCGACGTCGTTTGCGACCCCCAACATCAGCTCCGGCTTGGCCTTGCGCTTCAACCTGACACAG
>CBFHQO010000045.1:0-13432 GCA_965658045.1 uncultured Flavobacteriales bacterium
CGACTTGTGCTCCGATCAACGGGGAGTACTACAACTGGGAAGGTATCCTTGTCCAATTCGCCAACCGTCAGGTTGCCGCTGGTTCTAGCACCAACGACACCTACGGAAGTTGCTTGTCATGCAGCGATCAATTCTTGGATGTGACCTTCTCTGTCAACATGAGCAATGCTGACACAACCGACGGCGTGACCCTGCGTGGTCCTCAGGGCTGGGGATTTGGTGATCAAATTCCAATGATCGACGACAATGGAGATGGTGTGTTCAGCGTGACTGTGCCACTCTTGCCAGGAGACTACCAATACAAATTCTACAACGGAAGCTACGAGGTGCTCGACGCCGACGCGCCATGCGCTGTTTTGGACGGGTTCTATGTGAATCGTAGCGTCGAGATCCCAAATTCGTACAATGACAGTGTGGCTTTGGATGTGGTCTGCTTCGGCGCTTGTTCAGACTGTGTCATTGGATGCACGGATGACCAAGCCTGCAACTACGATTCCAGTGCCAACTCCAACTTGGGTTGTGAATACGTTGAGGCGGAAGCTCTGCCGGGATCAGGTGAAGCGTGCGACCTCTTCTTCAGTGGATACGCTGAAGGGTCGAGTAATAATAAATTCCTTGAGATCTTCAATCCCTCCAACGTTACAATCAGTTTGGACGACTATGCCATCGCGAACGTAGCAAATGCACCTTCGACCCCTGGAGAGCACGAACACTGGAGAGACTTTGAGCCAGGGGCTTCCATTGCACCAGGTGACGTATTCGTCCTTGCACACCAATCCGCTGATCCAGCAATTTTGGCAGAAGCTGACGAAACTCATTTCGTGTTGTCCAACGGCGACGATGGATACATGCTTGTCAAGGGGTCCGAAGAGGATTTCATCCAAATCGATGCCATTGGCGATTGGAATGGTGACCCCGGTTCAGGCTGGGACGTGGCAGGAGTGTCCGATGGCACCAAGGACCATTCTTTGATCCGTAAGTCTGACATTTCTTCAGGCAACGGCGGAGACTGGATCGCTTCTGCAGGAACCAACGCAGACGACAGCGAGTGGATCGTGCTCGATCAAAATGATTGGACCGGTCTCGGAAGCCACGAATTCGATGGTCCACTGTGCAGCCTGCCGTTTGCTGTAATCCGAGATTGTGATGGCATTTGCTTGAACGACGCAGATGGCGACGGTGTGTGTGATGAGTTGGAGATTGTGGGTTGCCAGGATGGCACGGCTTGCAATTACGACGACTCCGCCACAGATGCCGGGGATTGCATTTACGCCGATCTGTACTACGACTGCGATGGCAACTGTTTGAATGATGCCGACAGCGACGGCGTATGTGACGAATTGGAGATTGTGGGTTGCCAGGATGACAGCGCCTGCAACTACGACGTCACCGCCACAGATGCTGGGACTTGCGAATATGCTGATCAGTACTACGACTGCAACGGCATCTGCTTGAATGACGAAGACAGCGACGGCGTGTGTGACGAATTAGAGATTGTGGGTTGCCAGGATGGCAGCGCTTGCAACTACGACGCCACCGCCACAGATGCTGGGGATTGTGTTTACGCCGATCTGTACTACGACTGTGATGGCAACTGCTTGAATGATTCGGACTCTGATGGTGTTTGCGATGAGCTTGAAATTCCAGGCTGCACAGACAACTCAGCGTGCAACTACGACAGTTCTGCCACCGATGACAACGCATCATGTGAGTACGCCATTCAGTTCTACGACTGCAACGACATCTGCTTGTATGATGCAGACAATGACGGCGTGTGTGACGAACTGGAGATTGTGGGTTGCCAGGATGGCAGCGCTTGCAACTACGACGCCACTGCCACAGATGCTGGGGCTTGTGAATATGCTGATCAATTTTACGATTGCGATGGCAACTGCTTGAACGATTCCGATTCAGATGGCGTGTGTGATGAATTGGAAATTGTAGGCTGCCAAGACAGCGCCGCAGACAACTACGACGCCTTGGCCACCGATGCGGGTGAGTGCTTGTACACTGGCTGCATGGACAGCACCTTGAACTCCCTGGGAGGTTTCAATGCGTGCAACTACGATCCGATCTACAACGTGGAAGGAGATTGTGACTACCCTGCTGCAAGCGAGTTCATTTCAATTGTGGATGGGGAGCCTGTGGTTGAATTGGTGATCGCTTACGACTGTGAGGGCAACGCCCTTCCAGAGTACGACTTGGACGGCAATGGTGTGCCTGATGCGCTCGAAGCGCAGGGCTGCACCGATTCTGATGCTGCCAACTACAACTCTGACGCCAATGTGGACGACGGATCTTGCCTGTACGCTGGCTGCATTTACATGGCCGCTTGCAACTACGACGAAGATGCCGACATCGACAACGGCAGCTGTGAGTTCGACTGCCTGTTGACTGGATGTACCGATGACGGTGCCATCAACTACGACTCGGCAGCGACCATGGACAACGGGTCATGCTTGTTCCCCGGGTGTCAGGACTCAGAGGGTTTGAACTACGAGCCTTCTGCCAACTACCCCGGCGAGTGCATCTACCTCGCGCCTTGTCCAGGTGACTTCACCGGAGACGGACAAGTGGACGTCAACGACCTCCTCGACTTCTTCCAGTTGTGGGGCGACCAGTGCCCCTGGATCCCAGGATTCGAGGACTGATCCTAAACAAAGACTTCAGCATGAAACGGGTCGCCTACGGGCGGCCCGTTTTGTTGTGCGCCAAGGTGAAAACAGGGAAATGTATTGGACTTCCCTCCTTTTGTGTTCAAACGCAGCATGATGAGGCATGGACATTTGCAGAAGAACGAACCCTCAAATCTCATTCCTCATGTTTGGCAGAGCCATTTCCAACCTCATGATCAAGCCCACTTGGCACCTGTATTCAATTCACCTGAAAATCACGGGGTCGAATCGAGGACGTGACGTTCAAAGCCGAGGACGGTGTCACGCTGTCAGGCTGGCTGATTAAAGGAGATACCGACAAGATCATTGTCCAATCGCATCTCTGGGCGAAAGAGCACATCCATCATTTTGTCGTCAACAAGGCCAACAACCAGTTCCTCAACTCCAACGACACGGTGGGCCAAATTACCTACAGCCTTGGGTTCGAGTACCCCCAGCATTTCAGCAGGGTATTCAAGGCCAAAACGGGCATGAGCCCTGGCCAATTCCGCAAGGTGGGCTGACTCAGCGGCGGTCGCCCAAGAACTCCTTCACCACGCGGCCGTCCGAGAACATATGAAAGACCACCTGATTCTCTGCCTGCACCACTTCCCTGCCCATCGCGTCGACCGTTTTCACCAAACGGGGGGTGTCGACCGTCGGCAGCTCCTCGAGGCCATCCACGCCTTGCACGTCCACGGTGAACTCGACGCGCTCTGAAAGGCACGGGTTGAGTGAGGACATGGTCCAGTTGTAGTAGAAGTAGTAGTACGTGAATTCGTTCTCCCCGAAGATGGTGGTGCCGGTGATGCTCGCCAACCCGCCCACTTCGTAAGGGAAGCTGACGTCTGCGCCGTTGTCGTCTCGCCACAGGAACGGCTCTTCGTTGCCTGAGCGAATTTGGTAATCTTCGCCAGCCGGAAGCTCCGCGTTGAGGACCATCACGTTTTGGCCAGGGACAAGGGTTTGGGTGACCACGTGGACGATGTTGTCGTTGGCGTCGAGGATTTCCACGGTTTGGTCTCCGCCCTCCTCGGAGTAGACCTCAACGGACTCCAGCACCGCATCCTCATGGACGTCAAACACGAGCCAGTAGCCGGCGTTGAAGTGGTGTTGTCCATTTTCGAAATCGGGCGCGGCCTTGCCCCCCGTTGCGCCGAACTCGCCGTCCGAATGGGCGGCCCAAACCGAGCCGTCCTCGGTGAGCAACGGCAAGGCGTAGGACGCTCCGACCTCCAAGGCCCCGGGCGCGTCAGACGTGTCGAACCAATGCGTGCCCGGCTCGGCCGTGAACGTCACAGGCTCGGTGGTTTGCACGGCCGATTGGGGCGAGGGGGCGTCCACCTCGAAGCATGACCCGTCGTCGATCGTCGCGACCGCCGCGTAGTTGCACGCGTCCTCGTCCGTGCAACCCACGCATAAGAGCTCCTCCCCTTCGCATCCGCCACACACGTTGAAGTCGAGGCACGACCCGTCGTCCACGAGGGCGGATGGATCGTAATTGCACGCCGCCACATCGGTGCATCCCGCGTCGCTGAGCTCGCCCGACAAGCGCAACAAGAACAAGCCCTCTTCCATGTGAGACACCGCGATGACGCCTGAAGGGAAGTACGGGTAGTTGGACCACGTCCCATTGAATTGGGCCGCGTCGCTTGAGGGGTACAAGTCGAAGTGTCCGACCTCCTCGAGCTCGCCCGCGGCGATGTTTCCGGCCGACAACACGCGCAAACCTGCTCGGTAGTTGGACTGGAAAATCAGGGTGTCGCGAACGTACATGTTGTGGTCGATGGCGGCGACTTCAGACACGAAGGTGCCGATGAGCTCAGGCGCCGCCAAGTTGGACACGTCCCAAATGAAGGACGTGGTGTTCACCCCCAACTCCTGCTCGTCCAACTCGTCGTTGCTGATGAAATAATGCTGGTCTTCCGTCAACCACCCTTGGTGGGTGTACGTCGCCCCGTCGTACCCGCTGGCGCTGATGAGCGTGGCGTCCATGGGGTCGGTCACGTCCACGATGGTCACCGTGTTCTCGTTGCAACAGAACGCGATTTCCTTGCCTTGGTAATTCGCGTCCGGCCCGATGTAATTCACCACTTGGGCGTCGTGGGTGTAGCCGTCGCCTGAGAATTCCCCGATCAGGGTGGGGTTCGTGGGGTCGCTGATGTCCAAAATGTGCAGCCCCCCAGCGAACGTCGACGTGCCCACGCCGTAGGCCCGGGCCGTGGCTTCGTTGATGACGATGTTGTGCGCGTTGCCCCAGCCGCTGTAGAGGGCGCCGGGGGTGAGTGTTTGGGGTGGGTTCTCAATGGCGCCCAGCTGGGTCAAATCCACCACCTGCAGGCCGTGTCCCCCGGCCTCCGACACGATGAACGCGTGGTTGTCGTGGACTTTGACGTCCCGCCACAACGAATTGGTCGTGGCCGTGGGCAAATCCGCCACCATCAACGGGTTCAGCGGGTCAGCGATGTCGATGAAGGCGGTGCCGTTGGAACGGCCCAGGATCACGTATTCCGTGCTGTCCGACGGGTCCACCCAGCCCCAGATGTCGTTCATCCCACCACCACCAACCTCGCCCGTGCCCATGACAGACATCAGCTCCACGTTCTCACAAGGGAAGTTCCCGGCAAAGCCATTGATGCAGGGGGTTTGGGCTGTTGCGGCGGTTCCGATCCACCCCAACATCGCCAGCAGGTTCCAATTCTTCAGCATGGCGCGAAGGTACGGGCAGGTCCAGGCCGGCACACCTTCGCAGAGGATGAAGACCGCACTTGGCATGCACAAAAAGCCCCGCACATCTGTGCAGGGCTTCTGAGGTGGGTGGCTAATGGGATTCGAACCCACGACCCTCGGCACCACAAACCGATGCTCTAACCAACTGAGCTATAGCCACCATGGTTCCTTTCGAGGCCACTTTTGGTCTGGAAGGGAGCGCAAAGATATTACACTCCTTCCAATGTCAAGCCCTTCCCATTGCGACTTCTTTGCCACCTTTGACGTATGGCGGACAAACTCCAAATCCTGCACGTGGCGAGCTGGTTTCCCTCGCAAGTGCACGCGAGTTTGGGCAACTTCATCCTTCGGCACATCGACGCCATATCAAGCGTGCATGGCGGAGAGGTTTGGGCGCCGGTGCCGGTCAAGGGCTCCATGGGCAACCTTCAAAAGATGCGGGCCGCCGACGGCGAATGCCACTTGGCCTCGGGCCTTCCGGCGAAACGCCTGTACCACGCCGCGACGCGACCTCAGTTGCTCGGCGTCGCCCGGTCGGTGGCCGCAGAAGCGCGTCGCATGGATTGGAAACCCGACTTGGTCCACGTGCACGTCGCCCACCCCGCCGGTGCGGCGGCCGTCGCCTGGGCCCAGCGCTGGGGCGCGCCGGTCGTCCTCACAGAACATTGGACAGGCTACCACGACGCCCAAGCCACGCCGTGGTGGCGTCGCCGTGCGATCAAGGATGCGTTGAAAGGGGTCGATGTGGTTTGTCCTGTGACGGCCGACCTTGGCGGGCCCATCGCCGCGTGGGGCGCCTCCGCCCCCATGCACGTCGTGCCCAACGTGGTGGACACGGACCGGTTCCGGCCTGCTGAAGTCCAAACCCTCGCCGGCGTGCCCGTCGGCGACGCCCGCCGCAAGCTGGAAGGCGCCCCCTTGAACCGCATCCTGCATGTCAGCTCCATGCACGACGGCCAAAAGAACATCTCAGGCCTGCTCGAAGCACTTGCCTCCATCTGCGTCCAGGACGTTTCTGTGCGCGCCACCCTGGTGGGTGGCGAAAAGGCGGACTTGGACACGTACCAAGCTTGGATCGACGACCAAGGCCTGGCCGACCGCATCCAACTCACCGGGCCTTTGGACGGCGACGGCGTGGTGAAGGCCATGCAAACGCACGACGTGCTTGTGCTCAACAGCCGCAGCGAAAATTTCCCGTGCGTCATCGCCGAGGCTTGGGCGTGCGGCATCCCGGTCATGAGTACCGACGTCGGCGGCATCCACGAACACCTCTCCCACGGCCTCAGCGACCAAGGATTTCTGCTTCCCGTACAAGCGGACGCCACCTCGTGGACCGAGGCCTTTCACCAAGTCAAGAACACCACCTGGGACCCCGAGACCATCCGCGCCTACGCCTGCACCCATTTCAGCGTGGAGGCCGTGGCCCAGGCCTACAACGCCGTCTACCGCCAGCTTTTGCAACCATGACTTCACTGCGCATCTTCCTGTTGTCGTGTCTGACCGTCGCCTGGATGACCAGCGGCACACTCTGGGCCCAAGGCTACACTGTATACAACACCGGCGCCACCGTCGACGGGATGTTCGACGCCCAAGGGGGCATTTGCCTGATGGGCGGGGCGTCTGAAAACGACGAGGGCATGGCCTGGTTTCTGGAGCGGGCAGGCGGCGGCGACGTGTTGGTGCTCCGGGCGTCCGGGTCGAACGGGTACAACAGTTACTTCTTCAACGACCTCGGGGTGAACCTCCACCGCGTCACCACGGTGGTGTGCCAAAACAACAACGCCTCAAGCGCGGAGGAAGTCTTGGATTTGGTGCACGGGGCCGAGGCCATTTGGTTTGCCGGAGGAGACCAAGCCGATTACCACAACCTCTGGCAAGGCACGCCCTTGAACGACGCCATCAACCACGCCTTGGCGACCCGGAACATCGCCATCGGCGGGACCAGCGCCGGCATGGCCATCTTGGGCGGCCTGCGGTTCACGGCGGACAACGGGACCGTGTACAGCGACGAAGCCTTGGTCGACCCGTACAACAGCTACATGACTTTGGACCAAACGCCGTTACTGGACGTGCCCTTGTTGGCCCACACCTTCACCGACACCCACTTCGACAATCCGGAGCGCGAAGGCCGGTTGCTGGCCTTTATGGCGCGGGCATCCACGGATTGGGGAATCGCCGCCACTGCGATTGCATGCGACGAATACACCGCCGTGTGCATCGACCCAAGCGGAGAAGCGCGCGTGTTTGGCGAATCGCCGCAGTACGAGGACAACGCCTACATCCTGACCGTCCAATGCGACTTGGACAACCCTGCGCCGGAAGTCTGTGCCCCAGGGCAGCCCTTGACTTGGAACCACGGTGGGGCAGCTGTGCAGGTGTGGCGGGCCCTCGGCAACGCGGCGGGGGAGCCCTCCTACCACCTTCAAGGCCCCGTCAACGCCAATGCTGGCAGCTGGCAGCGCTGGTGGGCAGAGCAAGGCCAATGGTTCAGCGACGTCGCAAGCCCAGGTGAATGTGTCTTCTCGGAGGCCGGCCCCTGCAGCGAGGATGTGGACGGGGACGGCGTGGTGGGCACTTCAGACGTGATGCTGATGCTGTCGGAATTCGGCTGCGCTTCGGGATGCACGCTCGACTTGGACGCCGACGGGGTGGTGGGCATCTCGGACATTTTGGCCGTGCTCAGCCGGTTCGGCGACACCTGCTGAAGTCGCGCCTGCGCATCAATCCAAGCTCAGCAGCGAGGACACACCCACCGGGCGGCGCACCTCGTAGCCTTCACCGTGAGTGAATCCTGCGGGGCGACCAAAACTCGTGGCCTTGCCCCGCACATGTTCCAGAAAACCTGGGCCGCTGATGGGTGTTTCGGGCTCGTCGGAGGTCGGGTCGTGGAATTGGCTGCTGAACGCCAAGATGGCTTCAAACTTGGTGTCCAGGAATCCGGTGACGTCCACCACCACGTCGGGCTTGCGGTGCACGTCTTGGATGTAATGGTACACCGCCTTGGGCCGCCAAGCCTCTTCCGGGGCGTCGTTCGTGCCCGTGACAATCTTGGGAAGACCCGACAAAAAAGCGGCCCGGGCCACGAGCTCGGCCCCGCGTCCGTGGTCGGGATGGCGGTCGTCCAGCGCGTTGGCCAGCACCACGGCAGGACGCAACCGACGGATGGCAGAAATCACCAACCGCAGGGAAGCGTCGTTCACTTCGAAGAACCCGTCGGCAAAGCCGAGGTTTTCACGGTGAACCAGCCCAAGGATTTCGGCGGACTTGGCCGCTTCCTGGTCGCGAAGCTCCGCGGAGCCTCGGGTTCCCAATTCGCCGCGGGTCAGGTCGACCACAGCGCAGCGCTTGCCCTCGCTGGCCAGTTTGGCCAAGGTGGCCCCTGCGGACAATTCCACGTCGTCGGGGTGGGCCCCAAAGGCCAGCACGTCCACAGGATGTTGCGGTGTCGCCATGCTGCAAAGGTAATTCTCACAGACAGGGAGCGCCTCAATGCATTCATTCTCAAAAATATTTGACTCATTCCCAATTTTCAGCCCTTTGTTCCCGTTACCTTGGGAGTGCGATCAATGAACATCGCGCCCCTGCAAGTGGTTGTACCATGCATCCAAACGCATTGAAATGAACCACGATTCTTCTTCCGGCCACGACGTATTGGTTTTGGGCGCGGGATTCGCCGGACTGGCGACCGCCTCCTACCTCTCCAAGGCAGGCCACAAAGTCAAAGTGCTCGAGCGGCACGACCGGCTCGGAGGAAGGGCGAGGAAATTCGAAGCCGAAGGATTCACCTTCGACATGGGGCCCAGTTGGTACTGGATGCCCGACGTGTTTGAACGGTACTTCGCAGACTTCGGGTCGGAGGTGAACAAGGAAATGAACCTTGTTCGCCTCGACCCTTCTTACACCGTCTGGTTTGACGACGGTCCCCTAGAAATTCCTGCAGGATTGAACCCCTTGGCGGAGGTCTTCGAATCCATCGAGCCTGGCGCCGGCGAAAAGCTGCGCGCGTTCATGGCCGAGGCCGAAGTCAAATACAACATCGGCATGAACAAATTCGTGAACAAGCCTGCGCACAACGCGCTGGAGTTCGCGGAATGGCAAACCCTGGTGGACGCCACACGGCTCTCGCTGTTCACGTCGTTCAGCGCCTTTGCCAGAAAGCATTTCACCCACCCCAAGCTTCTCCAAATCATGGAGTTTCCGGTGCTCTTCTTGGGCGCCAAGCCGGAGGACACCCCGGCGCTGTACAGCCTCATGAACTACGCGGACACGTGCCTAGGCACCTGGTACCCCATGGGCGGCATGAACGAAATCGTGCAAGCCATGGTGCGCGTGGCGGAACGCATGGGGGTGGAATTTCAGTGCAACGCGGAAGTCGCCGCCATCTTGGACGACGGCCGACGCGCCACCGGAGCTCGCTTGGCGGACGGAACCGAGGTGCACGCCTCGGCGGTGGTGGCCACCGGCGACTACCACCACGTGGAACAGACCTTGTTGGCGCACCAATGGCGTCGGTACGACCAGTCTTACTGGGAAAACCGAACGATGTCGCCGAGCTCGCTGCTCTACTACGTCGGACTCAACACACGCGTCCCTGAATTGCAGCACCACAACCTGTTTTTCGACACGCCGTTTGGGCCGCACGCAGAGACCATTTACGACAGCATTTCGTGGCCCGAAGACCCGCTGTTCTACGTGAGTGCCCCCTCGCGAACGGACGAGGGCGTGGCCCCCGAGGGATGCGAAAACCTGTTCTTCTTGATTCCGCTGGCGCCAGGCTTGGACGAGCAAGGCGGCGAGCGCGACCGGTACTTCGAGGAAATCATGGTGCGCTTGGAGCGCCACCTCGGCCGGGACTTGAGGCCCCATGTGGTCTACACCCGAAGCTTCGCCCACAAGGAGTTTGAGCAGGAGTACTCGAGCTTCAAAGGGAACGCCTACGGGCTCGCCAACACCCTTCGCCAAACCGCATTCTGGAAGCCCAAAATGCGCAGCAAATTGCCGGGCCTTCACTTTGCCGGCCAACTGACCACACCGGGGCCGGGCGTCCCGCCCAGCTTGATTTCTGGGGAGGTCGCCGCCGAGGAAACGGGCAAATTCCTGAAGCGCTACGGAGCCGTTGAACATGCAACCGCCCACGCGGGTTAATTTGACCATGGACGCCGTTCGCTTGTACAACGATGTGGCCGCCGAGTGCGCCAAGCGCACCACCAAGGCGTACAGCACGAGCTTTTCGCTCGGCATTCGCTTTTTGGCACCTTCGCTCCGCGAGGCGATCTACAACATCTACGGCTTCGTGCGCTACGCGGATGAAATCGTGGACACCTTGCACGGTCCACACCAAGCCGAGATGTTCGCCCGGTTCAAGGAGAACACCTACTGGGCATTGGACCACGGCGTCAGCGCCAACCCCATCCTTCACGCCTTTGCCCAAACCTTCGAGAAGTACAACATCGACCGTGAGCACGTCGACCTCTTCCTGCGCTCCATGGAGTGGGACTTGGACCGGACGGCATACGACCGCGAGGGCTACGACGATTACATCGTCGGCTCGGCGGAAGTGGTGGGCTTGATGTGCTTGCACGTCTTCGTGTTCGGCGACCGTGAAGCCTACGGGCGGTTGTTGCCCAACGCCCGCAGCTTGGGGGCCGCCTTCCAGAAGGTGAATTTCCTGCGCGACTTGAAAGACGACTTCGAAGACAAGGGTCGGGTGTACTTCCCAGGCGTGGACATGGCCGCGTTCAATGCCGGCGCCAAGCGCCAAATCGAAGAAGAAATCGCGACCGATTTCAGGCACGCGTACCTTGGCATCGTGAAGCTGCCCAAAGAAAGCCGACTCGGGGTGTACGTGGCATACGTCTACTACCAGAGGCTCTTCCAAAAAATCGCGGCGCTGCCCACCAACCGCATCATGGAGGAGCGCGTGCGCATCCCCAACCGCCGCAAGGCCACCCTCTTTGTGGGGTCCTACCTCCGTCACAGCTTCAACCTCCTCTGACTTTCATGGCCCGCGCGCTTGCCTGGATGCTTGTCCTGGGTATGCCCTCCCTCCTGCTGGGCCAAACCCACTCCGAGCTCTCTGCCTGGCGCACCCTTTATCGCCAGACTTCAGAGGGCGGTCCCGCCGACAGCGCCATCGTTCCGATGAAGGCTGCCTTGCAGGCCCACCCCAACAATGCCGTCTGCATGGCGTTTCACGCCACCGCCCAGCTGCAAAAAGCCCAGGAGTTGTGGAACCCGCTCGACAAATTGACCACGTTCCAGACGTGGCGCCCTGTCTTGGACGCTGCCCTGGAAGCCTTGCCACACCACCCAGACCTGGTGCTGTTGCGCTTGGGCGTGCAGTCGCACACCCCGAGTTTTTTGGACTACGACCAAGCCATGGCCGCCGACGCCCAGCATGTGCGGGAGGCCTTGACGACGGGCCATTGGGACAACGATCCTGACCATGCGGCGTTTGTCCACGATTTCTTCACGTACCTTGAAACTGAAAAATGACACTTGCACCTTCTGAAAGCAATCCTGTGGTCGAAAATGTGATTCTTGTGGATCCAGAGGACCGAGAGCTCGGCACCATGGAAAAGATGGAAGCCCACCGTCAGGGGGTGCTCCATCGGGCATTCAGCATCTTCGTGTTCAACAGCCGCGGTGAATTGCTCATCCACAGAAGGGCGCTTGAGAAGTACCACAGCGGCGGCCTGTGGACCAACACGTGCTGCAGCCACCCCCGACAGGGAGAGACCGTGGTGGAAGCGGCGCAACGCCGTTTGGTGGAAGAGATGGGCATGCGGTGTCAGTTGGAACCGAAGTTTTCCTTCATCTACCGGGCGGATTTGGACCACGGCATGATCGAGCACGAGCTCGACCACGTGCTCATCGGGTACAGCGACGTGCCAGCCGAGCCCAATCCGGAGGAGGTGTGTGAGGTGAAGTACATCGGCGTGAAAGCCCTCGAGGCCGACATCGCCGAGAACCCAGACAACTACACCGCTTGGTTCAAAATCTGCTTCCCCGAAGTGGTGGGCACTTTGCTTCACGCGACGCGGTGAAAGACGTGGTGGTCGTTGGCGCCGGGGTCGGCGGTTTGGCCTCGGCGGTGCGGATGGCCGCACGCGGTCACCGGGTGACGGTGCTGGAAGCGGGTCCAAGCGTGGGCGGCAAGTTGGCCGAGCATCGGGACGCGGGTCACAGGTTTGACCGTGGCCCTTCCCTCTTCACCATGCCAGAACTGATGGAGGAGCTCGACCGCCTGGTGCCCGAGGGGCCTGAGCGGCCGCCAGCATTCGCTTACCGCACCCTGGACCGGAGCACCCACTACTTCTGGGAAGGAGAGCCTGAGCCCCTGGTGGCGTGGACGGACAACCGCAAATTCGCCCAGGAAGTGGAAGCGCGCTGGGGGTCGCCGGCCAAGGCGTTGCTGCGTCATTTGGCCTCCAGCCGCGACGCCTTTGAGCTGACCCGCGGGGTGTTCCTGGAGCGAAGCCTCCACGACCTGAAAACGTACGGGAGCGCCGCCGCATGGAAGCTCCTTGGGCGGGTTTGGAAACTGCCCCTGCTAGGCACCTTGCACACCCACAACGCCAGGCAGTTCAAAGAGCCTAAGCTGCAGCAACTGTTCAACCGCTATGCGACGTACAACGGCAGCGACCCGTACCAGGCGCCGGCCATGATGCACGTCATTCCCCATTTGGAACACGGCATCGGGACCTTTTTGCCTGAAGGTGGCATGCGCTCCATCCCGCTGCATTTGGAAAAGCTGGCCAAGCACCTCGGCGTAACCATCCTCACCGAATGCGCGGCAGAGCGCATCGTGCACGACGGCCGACGCGTGACCGGGGTGAAGGACGCCCTGGGCCACACACACACGGCAGACCTGGTGGTCAGCAACGCCGACTTGCACCCCACCTACCGCAAGCTGCTGCCGGACTTGCATGCCCCTGAACGCATCCTGGGCCAAGAGCGCTCGACGTCGGGCGTCATCTTTTACTGGGGCGTGCGTGGCCAGCATCCCAAGCTGGGGCTGCACAACATCCTGTTCAGCAAGGACTACA
>CBFHQO010000046.1:0-7437 GCA_965658045.1 uncultured Flavobacteriales bacterium
TTGACCATGGCCATCTCCACAATCCGATCCACCCCCACCTTGGTCCCAGTCGTCTCAAGGTCAAAAAACACCAATGGCCGCTTCAAGTGCAGCTTCTTCACCAATTCCATCATGACGCTCTAAGCTAGGGATATCAGCCCTCGATCGGACGGTTGGAGTCGAACTCTTCCAAGTAGTCGGCCACACGACGCACAAAACTGCCTCCAAGCATGCCGTCCACCACGCGGTGGTCGTAGCTGTGGCTGAGGAACATCATGCTTCGCACGGCGATGACGTCGCCTTGCTCTGTCTCCAAGACAGCAGGGCGCTTGCGAATGGCACCCAAGGCCAAAATGCCCACCTGCGGCTGGTTGATGATGGGCGTGCCCATCACGTTGCCGAAGGTGCCCACGTTGCTCATGGTGTAGGTGCCGCCGGCGATGTCGTCCGGGGTCAACTTTCCAGCACGCGCACGTGCCGCGAGGTCGTTCACTTGACGCGCAAGCCCTTGCAGGTTGTACTGGTCGGCGTGCTTGATCACAGGCACAATCAAGTTGCCCGAAGGCAACGCGGCGGCCATGCCGAGGTGGATGTTCTTGTGAATCAAGATTCTGTCTCCGTCCACACTGGCGTTGATGCCTGGGAAATCGCGAATCGCCTTGACAATGGCTTCTGCGATGAGCGGGGTGAACGTGAGCTTCTCCCCGTATTTCTCTTGGAACGCCTTTTTGTTGGCGTTGCGCCATTGGACCAAGTTGGTCACATCGGCTTCCACAAACGAGGTGACGTGGGGACTGGTTTGGACGCTGCGCACCATGTGGTCCGCAATCATCTTGCGCATCCGGTCCATTTCCACAATGTCGTACGCCCCGTCCACACTGGTCGCCGCGGGGGACGCCTTGGCCAAAGGCGCGGGAGCCTGGGTTGGGATGGCTGCCTGCGCAGGGGCCAGCACAGGAGCCGGAGTGGCCTTCGGTGCGGCCTGGCCGCGCCCTTTGACGAACGAGAGGATGTCTTTCTTGGTCACCCGGCCTTCAGCACCCGTGCCAGGAATGGACTCGAGCTCGGCCATCGAAATGCCTTCTTTCTCGGCGATGCTGCGCACCAACGGCGAGTAAAAACGGCCAGAAGGCCCCTTTCTGGCGGGACCGCCTTCCAATGGCGCCATCACCTCATCCACGACGGCCGCAGATGGCGCAATCGCTTCGGCAGGTGCAGGGTCTGGAGCGGCGGCCGCGGCCGGTGCAGCGGCCGTGTCAGCCCCTTCGCCACCCACATCGTAGCGGGCAATCACAGCCCCCACTTGAACCACATCTCCCTCGGCCACACACCACTCCACCAACGTGCCGTCTTCAGGGGCAGGGACTTCAGAGTCCACCTTGTCCGTCGCAATTTCGACGATGGGGTCGTCGGCATCCACTTCGGAGCCGGCATCCACGACAAGTTTGGTGATGGTGGCTTCCGCCACACTTTCGCCCATCTTGGGCAGGAGAATGTCAATGATGGCCATGAGAGATAATTGCTCGACGCGAAAATAAGGCATCCACGACCACCGAAAGGTCCTTTTTCCAATGGTAGTCTTGGGTGTGCGTGAAGGATTTTCGTTGCGCCGCGCGCTCCCCCAAACCGTCCTTCAAATCAAGCACATGGGGCTTCTCCATGTCCAACGAACCGGGACTGACCCACGTCTTGGAACCCCACAGCACATGCCACGCCTGCCCCACCCAGGCGAGGCGTCCGAGCATCGCCAGCCCTGGGGCCAACAACAGCATCAACGCAGCGCACGTCACATCGAAACGACGCTTGGCCAAGGCCATTTCAGGACGGTGCAAGCCGCGTTGAAAATCCACGAACGACGGGCGTGCCGCACCTCCGCTGGCCATCAAATCTCCCGCATCCGTCCATGCGATGCGGCAATGCACGCCTCGTTTGCCGAGCTCAGGCAGCGCCTTCACAATGTGGTCGGCCGTGACATCTCTCCCACTGAACACCACCTCTTGCACGTTGTGGATCTGCAGGGCGTCGGACAAGTCGCGCACGGTGCCCACCCATGGAATGGCCTGAATGGACGGTCGCACCATGTCCTGGTCGAAGGTCTCGTACGCCCACAACGCATGGGCCTGTTGCTTTTGTTGGACCCCCTCTGTTTTGCGCAGCAAATCCACCACCGCAGGCAAATCCTGGGCCGCCACCAACACGCGGCGAATCATCCTGGGGTTGCCCGAGCGCTTCCAACGTCGGTGGGCCACAGCAGCATGAATGGCGCCCTGAAAAAGGACGAGCCCCAAGACACCCGAGCGGCTGAATCTCCACCCTTCAGGCCACAAGCTGTACACGATGATGGTCAACGAAGAGGCGGCCACCCAGGCCGACCACGGACGGAACCGCGAATGCAAGCGGCTTGGCTCCGCATGTCCGCCGAACATCGTCAGCGCAGCAGTTTGGAGGGCCCACAGCAGGCCCCCTTGCCACACGACGTCGGGCCAATTGAATTGGCGTTCTCCCAAGCCGTCCAGGGCCCAAAGCCATGCGCCAAACGCCACCAGCGTCAGCACAGCCACACGAATCAAATCTCCCCATCTGGAAAGCACGCGACGCACCACCGCCAACGCGGCGCGTCCATAAATGGCCACCCGGATCATCCATGAAAACGCCCGCGCTTGACGGCCTTCATAGTGTTTGGCCGCGAACAACAGCATGGCGTTGTAAAACACCAGGACGTAGTTCAGGCTTCCCTTTTTGGTGCTTTCGCCCTTGTAGTGGATGATGCTTGTGTTGGCGCAGTAATGGTTTTCCCATCCACCAAGGACCAAACGCCAGCTCAAGTCGATGTCTTCCCCGTACATGAAGAATTGCTCGTCAAGCAAGCCCACCTCAACCAGGGCCTCCTTGCGCATCCACATGTAGGCGCCAGCGAGGATGTCGACGGGTCCTGTGTCGTGCTCCCCGAGGTGGCCGGCGTAGTAGGCGTTGAATTTCTCTGATGTGGGTGCGAAGCGGTGCAGCCCAGCCATCCGGCAGAACGCCACCCAAGGTGTGGGCAAGCCGCGCTTGGACTCTGGGAGGTACTGCCCCGTCCCGTCGTACATCGGCACCCCCATGCCCCCGACTTTGGGGTGGGCCTCCATGTGCTCGAGGCCTTTGGCGAAGGTGTCCTCCCGCACCACCGTGTCAGGATTCAGCAGAAGCACGTGCTTGCCAGAAGACTTTCGAATGGCCTGGTTGTTGGCCACGGAAAACCCCACGTTGTCTTCGTTGGCAATGAGCTTGACCCAGGGGAATCGGCGCTTGACCATGTCCACCGAGCCGTCGACACTCTTGTTGTCCACCACCCAAACTTCCACGTCAAGCCCTTTGGCGGCCCGTTCCACGGACACCAAACATTGCTCGAGGAACGCCCGAACGTTGTAGCTGACAATCACGACACTCAGGTCGGTCATCCTTTGTAGGGCAAGCGGTTCAACAACGAGCTGGACAACGTCGCCTCGTCGGCGTATTGCAACGCTTCCCCCACAGACACGCCGCGCGCAATGGTGGTGAGCAAGATGTCGTGGGCCTGGATGCGTTTGGCCAGATAGAACGCGGTCGTGTCCCCTTCCATCGAAGCCGGCAAGGCCAAAATGACCTCCTTCACCTCGGTCGACTGCACCCGAGCGACCAACGACTCCACCGTCAGGTCGGCAGGCCCCACCCCATCCATGGGGCTGATGACGCCGCCCAGGATGTGGTACAAGCCGCGGTACTCTCCGACCGACTCCAAGGCCAAGAGGTCGCGGATGTCCTCCACCACGCACAGCGTCGAGCTGTCGCGGTGGGGGTTGGCGCAAATGTTGCACACCCCGTCTTCTGTGGGGTTGTGGCACGTGGAGCAAGGCTTGACGCCCTGGCGCATCGCCACCATGCTCTCGGCAAAGTCGCGCACACGCTCTTCGTCGCGGGCCAACATGTGAAGCACGAGGCGCAAGGCGGTGCGTCGTCCAATGCCCGGAAGGCTCGCCATTTGGTCCACGGCGGATTCGATCAACCTCGAGGGCAATTGCATGGTGCGAAGTTACATTTGGCGCCATGACCCCCACCCTCGCGCTTTGCATTTCCCTCGCCTATGTCGGCGTGTTGTTGGCCGTGTCTCGTTGGTCCTCTCAGCGGGCCGGTTCCGAGGAAGACGTCTTCTTTGTGGCCAAGAAAAACGCCCCTTGGCCCCTCGTGGCGTTTGGCATGGTCGGCGCCTCGCTCTCGGGGGTGACGTTCTTGAGCATCCCGGGATGGGTGCGCGACCAGGAATGGACGTACATGCAAATGGTGTTTGGCTACTGCATTGGCTACCTGATTATTGCGACTGTCTTGTTGCCCTTGTACTACAAGATGGGACTGACCAGCATCTACAGTTTTTTGGGGAAGCGGTTCGGGACAGAAGCCCGCAAAACAGGGTCAGCGTTTTTCCTGCTGAGCCGGGTGGTCGGCGCGTCGTTCAGGCTGTTTCTGGTGGCCTTGGTCCTCGAAGTTCTCGTGCTGGAACCCTTGGCGGGGGGCGATGTTCCGGGTTCGTGGTTTGTAGGCACCACGGCCGCCATCTTGGCGATCATCTACACCTACACGCGCCGAAGCGGCATGGGCACCGTGATTTGGACGGACACCCTGCAAACCGCCTGCATGCTCTTGGCGGTGGTCATGACCGTCGGCGGCATCTTGCACGCCGGAGGTCAAGGCTGGTTGGACTTGCCTTCGGCATTGGCCGACACCGGCCTGACCCAAATTTGGATCACCGACGATTGGAGGGCAAGCAACCATTGGCTCAAGCACATCTTGGCAGGGATGTTCGTGACGGTCGCCATGACTGGACTGGACCAGGACATGATGCAAAAGAATTTGGCGTGCCGCTCGCTGGGCGACGCCCAAAAGAACATGGGGGCGTTCACCCTCATCTTGGTGGCCGCCAACCTGCTGTTCCTCAGCATGGGGGCGCTGCTTTGGATGCATGCAGGCCGCATCGACATGGATCTTCCCGAGGCCACCGACAAGTTGTACCCCCTTGTGGCGCTGGGCGGATCGTTGGGGCCAGCCTTGGGGGTGGCCTTTTTGGTGGGGCTGTTGGCGTCGGCCTTCAGCTCGGCCGATTCGGCCCTCACCGCCCTGACAACTTCCACGTGCATTGACCTGATCGACACCCCCTCCAAAACGTCCGAGGAGGCTTCCCGCATCCGGAAGCGGGTTCACTTGGGGCTGGCGGTCGTGCTTTGGCTGGTCATCGTGGCGTTCAACGCGGTCAACGACACCTCGGTGGTGGCGGCCCTGTTCACCGTGGCCAACTACACCTATGGCCCGCTGTTGGGCCTCTTCGGGGTGGGCATGTTCACATCGCTTCAACCACGCGCGCGATGGATTCCGTGGGCCTGTGTGCTCGCACCCGTCGCGGGGTATGGCCTGGAGCAAGCGCTGACCGCTTGGGTGGGCTTCAGCTTTGGGTTTGCCTTGCTCCCTGTGAACGGGTTGTTGACAGCCTGTGGACTCTGGTTCATATCTGAGCGCACCTGACGCCGTTCACCTCAAAGCGAGGTGTACTTTTGGGCTGCAAAAATTTCTTCAGCCAAGATGGAACACACCACGTCCAAACTGCTTCAGCGCCTGAGCGAATCGGCCACCATTGCCATGTCTCGCAAGGCCCGCGAATTGAAAGACCAAGGCATCGACGTCATCTCCCTGTCGTTGGGCGAGCCCGACTTCGACACGCCTGACGCCATGAAGCGAGCAGGCATCGACGCCATCGAAGCCAACGAAACCCACTACACCCCTGTGCCAGGCACCCCTCGCGTGCGGAAGGCCATCGTGGAGAAGTTCAAGCGGGACAACGGCTTGACCTACAGCATGGACGAGGTGGTTGTCAGCACCGGCGCCAAGCAAAGCCTGGCCAACGTGGTGCTGTCGCTCGTCGATCCAGGAGACGAAGTCATCCTGCCCGCGCCGTTTTGGGTCAGCTACGAGGAGTTGATCAAAGTCGCCGGCGGCACCCCCGTCATTTTGCCGACGAGCATCGACAACGACTACAAAGTCCAACCCGAAGCGTTGGAAGCCGCCATCACCGACAAAACGCGTTTGGTGATGTACTCCTCCCCTTGCAATCCCTCAGGCTCCGTCTACACCTCCGACGAAACAGCCGCCTTGGCCGACGTCCTCCGCAAGCACGACCGCATCATCACCGTCAGCGATGAGATCTACGAGCTCATCAACTTCACCGACAAGCACGCGAGCATGGCCGCCCAGCCAGGCATGTGGGAGCGCACGGTGACTGTGAACGGGATTTCCAAAGGATTCGCCATGACGGGCTGGCGTTTGGGGTACATCGGCGCGCCCAAGTGGATTGCAGCCGCGTGCACCAAAATCCAAGGGCAATTCACGTCCGCCCCTTCCAGCATCACCCAGGCCGCGGCCGCGGCGGCGCTTGAAGCAGACCCCAGCGTGACGGGCGACATGGTGGCGGCCTTCCGTCGTCGCAGGGCCCTCATGGTCGAGGGACTCAGCCAAGTGCCTGGGTTCAAGGTCAACCAGCCCATGGGCGCGTTTTACGTGTTCCCCGATGTGAGCGCGTTGTTCGGCAAAACGTTTGAAGGGAAAACCCTGGAGAACTCGGACGACGTGGCCTTCTTCTTGCTTGAACAAGCCCAGGTGGCTTCCGTTTCTGGCGCGGCGTTTGGCACGCCTGAGTGCATTCGCTTGTCCTACGCCGCCGCCGACGCGGTGCTTGAAGAGGCGGTGTCGCGGATTCAAAAAGCCTGCGCGCGTTTGGCGTAAAGTCCGACCTTTGTCGGCATGAGCAAGGTGGATTCCCCCCTTCCCTTCGACGTCCTTCCGTGGGACCGCCCCAAGGTGTGTGTTGTGGGAGACGTCATGGTCGACGCCTACATGTGGGGTCGCGTGAGTCGCGTCAGCCCTGAGGCCCCTGTGCCCGTTGTGGATGTGACGCGTCGAGAAATCCGGGCAGGTGGCGCGGGCAACGTGGTGAAAAACCTGCATGCCCTGGGGGCGGAGGTGACGTTGGTCAGCGTCGTTGGCCAGGACGTTTCTGGCGCAGATTTGACCACGTTGCTGGAAGATGTGTGTTCGCCGCACCTGGTCGTGGACACGTCGCGCCCCACCACGGTGAAGACCCGCGTGATCAGCGGAGGACAACACGTCGTTCGCGTGGACGAGGAGTCCAACGAGGATGTGGCCTCCGCAGTGGGACAAGACGTCCTGAACACATTCAAAACGTTGATTGAGGGCGCCAATCGCCCGGACGTGGTGATTCTTGAGGACTACGACAAGGGCTTGCTCACCGAGGACACCGTTTCCGGCTTGCTTGCGGCTTGTCAAGATGCAGGCATTCCTGTGGCCGTGGACCCCAAGCTCAAGCGCTTCCATGCGTACCAAGGTGTGGCCCTTTTCAAGCCCAACTTGAAAGAGCTGAACGAAGGCCTTGGGTTG
>CBFHQO010000047.1:0-72405 GCA_965658045.1 uncultured Flavobacteriales bacterium
GAGGATCAAATTTTTTACTGCCTCCAACGCGGCATCGACGAGGAACAGGCCATCAGCCTGATCGTCAACGGTTACGCCAAGGAGGTGCTCAACAAGTTGCCCATGGAGTTCGCCGTTGAGGCCCAAAAGCTCCTGGCCATTTCACTCGAAGGATCTGTAGGCTGATGTTGACCATCAAGAACCTCCACGCACAAGTGGAAGACACCCCCATCTTGAAGGGGTTGAACCTCGAAATCGGACCCGGAGAGGTCCACGCCATCATGGGCCCCAACGGGTCTGGAAAGTCGACGCTCGCGTCGGTGTTGGCGGGACGCGAGGATTACGAAGTGAACCAAGGGTCTGTGGATTTTGACGGCACGGACTTGCTCGACATGGATGCGAGCGAGCGGGCGCGGGAAGGGTTGTTTTTGGCCTTCCAATACCCTGTGGAGATTCCAGGCGTCAGCAACTTGAACTTCATGAAGGCCGCCATCAATGGCAAGCGTGAGCACCAAGGCCTCGATCCCATTTCCGCCAAGGATTTCTTGGCGCTGGTGAAGGAGAAGTCGGCGCTCGTGGAGTTGGCTGGCCGATTGCGCGACCGCAGCGTGAACGAAGGGTTTTCTGGCGGCGAGAAGAAGCGCAACGAGATCTTCCAAATGGCCATGTTGGAACCCAAGTTGGCCATCCTCGACGAAACGGACAGCGGGCTCGACATCGACGCCCTGCGGATCGTGTCCCAGGGCGTGAACGCCATGCGTGACGCAGGCCGTTCCTTCTTGGTGATCACCCACTACCAGCGCTTGTTGGACCACATCGTGCCCGACTTCGTGCACGTGTTGAGTGAAGGACAAATCGTGAAGTCCGGTCCCAAAGAGCTCGCCCTGGAACTCGAGGAGAAGGGCTACGACTGGATCAAAGAACCTGCAGTGTGATGTCGCAATCCTCGGCAGCCCAAGACTTCGTGGCGAACGTTCAGGCGCCCCAAGGCGCGGCGGCTTCTTTGGCCCAAGAAGGGCAGGAGGGCATGGGCGCTTTGCCCGTGCCAACCCGGAAGTCGGAACGCTGGAAGTACAGCCCCATCACGGCCATGTTGGCCCGTCCGGTGGGCACGGCCAAGGCCCCTGAGGGTTGGCCTGCCGACGTGCAGCCCAACCCGGTTCCTGGGTTGGACGCCTACCGCATTGTCTTGGTCAACGGGCACGTGGTGCCTGAGGCGTGCGACTTGCCCGTGGCCGACGGGGTGGTGTGCATGCCGTGGTGCCAAGCTGTCGAAGAAGGCCTCTTGACCGACCTCGATTGGAGCGGGTACCACCGCCGCGAATGGGTGGGCGCCGTTCACGCGGCCCACGCCCAAGACGGCATGTTCTTGCACGTGGCCCAAGGGGTGACCCTCGACCGCCCGGTGTTGGTGCACCACCACACCACAGGCGACCAGGTTGCGGCGTGTCCGCGCCACCGCATTGTGGTGGAAGACCAAGCCCATGCTGAAGTGGTTTTGTGGCACTCGGCCTCCAACGTTGCGACGGGGATGGTGAACGGGGTGTTGGAAGCCCGTGTGGGCGCAGGCGCAAGGTTGGGCTTGGACAAGGTGCAGCACGAGGAGGGCGAGGTGTTCCATTTGGCCCACGAGCATGTGACCCAAGGAAAAGACAGCACCTTCCGGATTCACTCCATGACGGTGAAGGGCCACTGGGTGCGCAACGAATTGAACGTGGTGCAGGAGGGCCAAGGGGCCCACACCATCATGCACGGGGCCTACCTTCCCAAGGACCGCGAGCACGTGGACAACCACACGACCATGGACCACACCGTGCCCAATTGCACGTCCAGCGAACTTTACAAGGGCATCCTGTACGACCGGTCCACCGGGGTGTTCAACGGCAAGGTCTTCGTGCGGCAAGAAGCCCAGTTGACCAACGCGTACCAGCAGAACGCCAACATTGTGGCGGACGCCGGGGCAAGCATCAACGCCAAGCCTGAATTGGAGATATACGCGGACGACGTCAAGTGCTCCCACGGGTGTACGGTCGGGCAGTTCGACGAGGAAGCCTTGTTCTACCTCAAGTCGCGCGGCATCGGCGACAAGGCGGCCCGGGCCCTGATGGTCCAAGCCTTCATCGGCGACGTCTTGGAAGGCATGGGCCAAGAAGAAGTGGCCCAAGAAGTGGAAACCCTGTTGGCCGACCGGCACGGTTGGTCCTGACCCATTGCGATGGAACGGGCGGACCTGGTTCGGCTTGACAAGTTGTTGATCGAACGGGGCCACGTCCCGTCCCGCCCTCGTGCGGAGCGCATGATTTCTGAGCACGGGGTGCACGTCAATGGAACCCTCGTGCAGAAGCCAGGCAAAAAGGTGCCTCAGGACGCCGTGTTGGAACTTGTTGTGGAAGACATGCCGTGGGTTTCGCGCGGGGCGTTGAAGCTGCTGTCGGCGCTGGACATTTGGGCGGATTTGACGGTGAAGGGGAAGCGCGCACTCGATGTCGGATGCTCCACGGGCGGGTTCAGCCACGTGCTGTTGGAGCGCGGGGCCTTGGCGGTGCTTGGCGTCGACACCGGGCGCGACCAGTTTGACCCTGGGTTGGCCGACGACCCCAGGATGGTGGTCCGTGAGTCCACCAATGTGAAAGACCTCACGCCTGCGGAGGTGGATGCGGTGATGGGCGCGCTTCCTGAATTGGTGGTGATCGACGTGTCGTTTGTGGGGCTGAGCCACATCTTCCCTGTGGTGGCGTCGTTGACCCAGCCGGGTACGCCGGTGGTGGCCTTGGTCAAGCCCCAGTTCGAAGTGGGGCGGGAGCACTTGAGTCGGGCCGGCATCGTGCGCGACCCGGCCATCCGGGCCAAAGCCTTGGAAGCCGCCAAAGCTTCCGCAACTGCCATGGGCTTTCGGGTGGTCGATGCCCTTGATTCGCCCATTCAAGGCGGAGACGGAAACCACGAGTATCTTCTGCGACTTGAAAGAGTGTTGTCATGAGCCAATCCTTCCCCATCGACGCCATCCGCGCGCAGTTCCCGGTCTTGAACCGGGAGGTGCACGGCAAGCCGTTGGCCTACTTCGACAGCGCGGCGTCGGCCCACAAGCCGTTGGCGGTCATTGAGGCCCAGGCCAAATACTTGGCTGAACGCCACAGCAACATCCACCGCGGGGTGCACGCCCTGGCCCAAGAGGCCACCGAGGCGTACGAGGCGGCCCGGGAGACGGTGCGTGCCCACCTCAATGCGGCGTCCACCAAGGAGGTGCTCTTTGTGGCTGGCACGACCGACGGCATCAACCTCGTCGCCCAAACCTGGGGTCGGGCCAATCTGACCCAAGGCGATTGCATCGTGTTGACACGGATGGAGCACCACAGCAACATCGTGCCGTGGCAAATGCTTGCCCAAGAACGCGAGGTGGAGGTGCTCGTCGTGGAGTTGAACGAAGACGGCACCCTGGACGGAGACATGTTTGAGGCGCACTTGGCGCGGGAACCCAAGTTGGTGGCGTTCACCCACGTTTCCAACGCGTTGGGCACGGTGAACGACGTCAAAACCTGGACGAAGCGGGCCCACGATGTGGGGGCGACCGTGTTGGTCGATGGGGCGCAGGCTGTGCCCCACCTCGCCGTGGACGTGCGCGACCTCGACGTGGATTTTTACACGTTCAGTGGCCACAAAACGTACGGGCCCACCGGCATCGGCATCCTGTACGGCAAGGAAGCGTTGCTCGACGCCATGCCTCCGTGGCGGGGTGGCGGTGAAATGATCGACACCGTGAGTTTCGAGAAAGGGACCACGTTCAACGAGCTCCCCTACAAGTTCGAGGCGGGCACGCCGCACATCAGTGGAGGCATCGCCTTGGGGGCGTCGCTGGATTGGATGAATGACGTGGGTCTGGCCGCTCTGACGGGGCACGAACACGTGCTGACCATGCATGCGCATGAGGTCTTGTCTGACATCGACGGCTTGACCTTTTACGGGACCGCGCCTTGCAAGGCCGGCGTCGTGTCGTTCTTGGTCGACGGCGTGCACCCGTACGACTTGGGCACGTTGTTGGACCAGTTGGGCATTGCGGTGCGGACGGGCCACCACTGCACGGAGCCGCTGATGGACAAGCTGGGCATTCCAGGCACGGTGAGGGCGTCGTTCGGGGCGTACAACACTTTGGAAGAAGTGGACCGACTCGCCGCCGGCGTGCGCCGCGCGGTCTCCATGCTGCGCTGAACCCGCAGGGGCGAGGCCCATTGTAACTTCGCGCCATGGCATCAGTGATCGACGCACGTCAAGAGGAAATTGCAGAGGAGTTCGCCATGTTTGGCGATTGGATGGAGAAGTACGAGCACATCATCTCGCTCGGGAAGGAACTCGCCCCGCTGGACGACGCCGACCGCGTGGACGACAACCTCATCAAAGGGTGCCAAAGCCGGGTGTGGTTGGCCGCCAAGAAAGGCGACCAAGGCCACGTGGTGTTTCACGCCGACAGCGACGCCATCATCACCAAGGGGTTGGCCGCGTTGATGGTGCGGGTGTTGAGCGACGCCCCTGCGGGCGACATCGCCAAGGCGGACCTGACGTTTTTGGACGACATCGGGCTCCACAGCCACTTGAGCCCGACCCGGAGCAACGGGCTTCAGGCCATGGTCAAGCAGATGAAGCTGTACGGCCTGGCGTTGATGGCGCAGGGCTGACGTCTTGTGCCAACCGGGATTCGAGGGCCTGCCGGAGGGACATGCCGTGAAGGTAAGGTTTTACCTTTGGGCCGTGAAGTCCAAACTCCTCGGCTCTTCAGGCTTGATGCTTGCCGTCAAGCTTCTCGGCGCGGCTTCGGCGTACGCCTTGGCGTGGCTGGTCGGCCGGGGCGAGGGCCCCGAGGCCTACGGGCAGTTTGAGCTGGGGCTGACGGTGCTCACCATGGCCGCCATGTTTTCGCGGTTGGGGCTGGACGCGGTCATGGTGAAGTGGTTGGCGGCGACCCGGGTGGACGGCCATGTGGGGATGCAGCGCACGTTGGCCCGCCGCGCCTCCATGTGGGTGCTGGGGGCGTCCTTGCTTTTGGCTGGAGGTGTGTGGTGGTCAACGACTTGGTTGCAGGAAAGTTTGGGAGGCGACGAGGGCCTTTGGACTGCGGTGGCTTGGGGCGTGCCTGCGATGGCCTTGTGGGGCTTGGCTTCTGAAATGCTTCGGGGATTGGGCCGCATGGCAGGTTACGCCTCGGTGCAGCAAGGTGTGCTGACGGCGTTGGCCGTGGCGTTGATGTTGTCGTTGGGTTTGGACGTGGTTTCCGCATTTGGGACCGCGTTGTTGGCGGTGGGCGCGGCGGCCGTGGCCCAAGTCGCATGGTCCTTGCCCACGGGATCCAAAACCATCGAAGTGCCTGCCTCATACCGTGTAAGCGCCATGTTGTCCACGGGGTGGCCCATGTTGCTCGGGTCGGCCATGTTCTTGGTCATGAGCTGGACGGACACTTTGCTGTTGGGCCATTTCTTGGACGAGGCTGAGGTCGGGGTGTACCGGGTGGCGTTCCGCTTGGCGGCCGTGATCACCTTGGTGCAGGCCGCCGTGAACAGCTACGCGGCGCCTTGGTTTGCGGAGCGTCACGCCGTGGGGGACGACGCTGGATTGCGCCGGGCGTTGGCCCAAACCACAGGCCTCAATGTGGCCTTCAGTGTGCCCGCCTTCTTGGCCCTTGCGGTGGCGCCTGCGTGGTGGATGGCTTGGTTTGGACCCGCCTTCGAATCAGGGGCCATGTGCGTGCTTTGTTTGGCCTTCGGGCAACTCGTGAACGCCCTGTGCGGTCCGGTGATGTACCTGCTGAACATGACGGGCCACGAACGGGTGGCCCAGCGGATTGTTTGGGTTGCGGCCTTGTTGAACCTGGCGCTGAACGTGTGGGCCATTCCGCGCTTCGGCATCCTGGGCGCGGCCGCTTGCACCGCCGCGACCATGGTCTTGTGGAACGTGGCGGCGGCCGTGGCGGTTCACAGGCGGTTGGGGCTGTCGGTTTGGACGGTCTTGCGCAGCTTTGCACAACGAGACAAGGCATGAGTCAAGGGACGCTGAAGCGGGTGAATTTTTTTGTGATTGGGGCGGCCAAATGCGGCACGACCACCCTCCACGCGCGGCTCAACCGCCATCCCGAGGTGTTCCTCAGCCCCTTGAAGGAGCCCAATTACCACAGCCGTGCCGACCTGGATCCCAGCCGGTTTTCCAAGGCCTTCAAGGCCAACACCAAGTTGGACCACGCCGACTACTTGGCGTTGCCTGACCCGCTGCCGGAGCGCCAGGTGGGGTTCTTGCGCGATGCCGGGGAATACGCGAGGTTGTTCTCTGGGGCGACGGACGCGCACCGCGTCGTGGGCGAGTGCAGCACGTCGTACTTGTGGTCGCCAAGCGCGCCGGAATCCCTGCGCCGTGACCACCCGGACGCCCGCATCGTGGTCAGTTTGCGCGACCCTGTGGAACGCATCTTCTCGCACTACTTGATGGCCCGCAAATACGGCTTCGTCAAGGGGTCGGTGGTGGACGCCGTCCGCGCGGACATGAAGCATCCCGACCCGTCTTGGGGGCGCAGCGAGTTGTTCCTGGAACTCAGTTGTTACGAGGCCCAGCTTGCCCGTTGGAAGGCCGCGTTTCCTGAGGAACAAATCATGGTGCTGCAATCCACAGACCTCCGGAAGGAAGGCACTTGGTGGACGCTCCAGGAGTGGTTGGGGCTCACGCCCATGGACTTGTTGGCGGGCGAAGGCGCCCAAAACGCCAACACCGCGGGGCTGTCTCGGTTTGAAGGCCTCAACCGCATCTTGACCCAAACCGGCCTCAAGCATGTCTTGGGCGCGGCCGTGCCGGGCGGATTGAAAGGGCGGCTTTTGGGATGGTACTACCGCGCGGATGCGGTGCCCCAGATGACGGCGGAGGAGCGCGAGGAACTTACGGCCTTGTTGGCCCAGGCGCAGTCGTGATGCGCACCCCCTGGGCGTTGGGGGCAATCTGATCTTTCAGCAATTCCAGCCTGTTGACCTCGTTTGCGAAGGCTTGTTGGGCCGAGGCTTCGATGGGTTCTGAGGGTGGAAATTCTTCCCGCAAGTGGTCCACCTGCTTGCCGTGTTTCCAAAACCGAAAGCACACGTGGGGCCCCGTGGCCAAGCCCGTCTGTCCGACGTACCCGATGACCTCGCCTTGCCTGACGGTTTGGCCCTGCTTGACGGCCCGGCGGGACATGTGGAGGTATTGCGTTTCGTAAGTCTCGTTGTGTCGGATTTTCACGTACTTCCCATTGCCGTTGGTGTAGCTGCTCTTCGTCACCACGCCGTCCCCCACCGCCACAATGGGCGTGCCGTGCGGGGCCGCGTAGTCCGTGCCGAAATGCCCTTTCACCTTCTTCAAGACGGGGTGGAAACGCTTGGGGTTGAACCGGCTTGAAATGCGGCTGAATTCGACGGGTGCTTTGAGGAAGGCCTTTCGAAGCGAGCCGCCTTCCAGGTCGAAGTAGTCGTTGCCGCCTCCCTGGTTGAACAGGTAAGCTTCCTTCTCGGAGTCCCAATGGGTGAACCGGCTGGCCAACACTTCCGGCATCCCCACCGGTTCGCCGTTGACCGTCTCTCGGCGGTACAACACGTCAAACGTATCCCCGGGTTGAACCCGGCTGAAGTCGATGGTCCAGGCGTAGACGTTGGCCAGGGACACCGCGAGGTTGGTGGGGTGCCCGCCTTTCTCCAAGTCCAAATACAAACTGCTCTCGATGTTTCCCACCGCCCGGGCGTACACCGTGTCGACGGGGTACGAACCCAGCTTGACCCCGAGGGTGTCGGCCAGCGAGAAGACGGCGTAGTCCTTGGGGTTGCGCTCGTAGATGAACCACTGGGGGGCGAGGTCCACTTGCCTGCCGAGGCTGTCTCGAACGGGGAGCGACGCCAGCCACCATTCGCGGCCGGCGCGCATGTTGCGCACGTCGTACGTCGGCCGGCTGTTGGCCGCCAGGGTGGCCACCTTGCCGGGACCGATGCCTGCGGGATCGAGAAGGTGGGACAAGCTTTGCCCTGATTTCACTTGCCCAGAGTCCACCACCAGGCTGTCCCACACCACCCCAAAGCGGTACGTCGGCTCAGGGACGGGTGGCGTAGAGAAGCCGCCCATTCCGTGGTCGCCTTCGCCGCAAGAGGTCCACGCCAGGAGCAGGGCCCCCAGCGCGGCCCAGGTGAATGTCCGCCGACCTGCCGTCATGAATCCTGCCCAAACACCTCTTTCAACACCCACCCTTTGCCCCACTCGCTGAGCTCAGTTTCGCTCCAGTGCTCGGGGAAGAACACCCGCTTTTGGAACCGCGGAGGCAGGTACTTCTGCCAATTCGTGCCACCTGTCGCCGCGAGGTCCACGGGGTCTTTGTGGAGGTACCTCACCGCGCTCTTGTAGTGCGCCAAGGGCCAATTCACGTTGACGTTGGTGTCGAGCCAGCGCAGGGCGTGCACCAACTCTTCCGAAGGCCCCCCGGGCAAGGCCTCGGCGAGCTTGCGGATGTTGCAGGTGAACATGCGCCGTGCAAGCCGTTCCAAATCTTCGTCGTACTTGCCTTCGAATTGCTTGAGCGTCAGGGTTTTCTTGCCGCTTTGCAACTCGACAGCCCCTTCCCGCCAGTACAGGTGGGACATCAATTCGGGGATGTCGTGGGCGGTGTGTTCGGTGTATTGGTCGCGAATGTTGTGGTGCACGATGCGGTCCAAGGACGTGGCGCAGAGTTCAATCTTCCGGTATTGGGCACTCTGGAACCCCGAGGCAGGGAGCAGGGACATCCGGAACTTCATGAATTCCTTGGGGTCCATGCCGTCGACCATGATGTCGAAGCTGGTGGTCAGCGCTTCGAAGTAGCGGTTGACCCGGCGCACGCGTTCCAACAGGAAGTCGTTCTCCACCACCCCGCCGTTGGCCTTGGCGGTCTCCGACATGAGCTCAAACTCATGCAGCGTCAGCTTGAAGTACAGCTCGGTGATTTGGTGGTAGACGATGAACACCACCTCGTCGTGGAACGACGTTTGGGGACGCTGCAAGCTGAGCAGGGTGTCCAGGTGAATCAGGTCCCAATACGTGCGGTAGTCGGCGTACAGCAAGCCGTCGAGGTAGCTGCTGAGGTCTTGCCCCATGGCCGCGTACTTTTCCTGAAGCAGCTCAAGCTTCTGGAGGATCGGAGGGTCAAACGAGGGAGAGGTGTTCTGTTCCGTGGACATGCAGGCAAGTTCGGAAAGCACCCGCCTGCTGACGGCCTTCCTTTCGCGGGTTGTCCACCGCCCCGTGGGCGTAATCCGAGGTCAGTCGACCGTGGCGATGCACTTCAACTCGATGGCGATGGGGGTCGGCAACCGGTTGATTTCCATAGTGGTGCGGCAGGGCTGGTTGTCCTTGAAGTACTCCGCATACAAGCGGTTGAACGTGTGGAAGTCGCGGTTCATGTCGACCAAAAACACGGTCACGTCCACCAGCTGGTCCCAGCTGCTGCCGCTGGCCTCCAAGATGGATTTCACGTTGGCGAAGACGCTGTGAACTTGGGCCTCGAAATCGAAGGCCTTGAAGTTGCCGTTGTGGTCGAGCTCCAAGCCCGGCACCCCGCTGTCGTTGGCGTCGCTTCCCGCCGTCCGCGGACCGACGCCGCTCAAGAACAAGAGGTTGCCCACGCGACGAGCGTGGGGGTAAAGGCCCACGGGTTTGGGCGCGTCGGAGGTGGAAATGCGTTCGCTCATGACACGAAGGTAGGTCGGCCTCGGCGCCTGCCGCAGTACCTTCGGGGCATGCGCTACCAGAAACTCCCCTCAGACCTCTACGTGCAGAACCGCGAGGCGTTCATGAAGGCCATGAAGCCCGGCGGATTGGCCCTGTTTTTCAGCAACGACATCTACCCCACCAGCGCCGACGGCACGCTGCCGTTCAAGCAGCACGCCGACATCTTTTACTTGAGCGGGGTGGACCAGGAAGACACGGTGCTCTTGCTGTTTCCCGACGCGCACAACCCTGCAGACCGCGAGATCTTGTTCACGTTGGAGACCAACGAGGAGTTGGCCATTTGGGAAGGCGCCAAGTTGACCAAGGCCCAGGCCACCCAAGAGACAGGGATCGCCAACGTGCAGTGGACGACGGCGTTTGAGCGGACATTGCATCGGTTGATGGCCGAGGCCCAGTCGTTGTACTTGAACGACAACCAGCACACCCGGGCCAAGCTGACGGTGGAGACGCGGTCCGACCGGGAGAACGCCGCGCTGCGCGCCAAATACCCACACCACGAAATCGAGCGCAGTGCGCCCATCCTCCACAGCATCCGTGCCGTGAAACGTCCCCACGAAGTGGACCAAATGCAACGCGCCTGCGACATCACGAGGGCAGGCTTCGAGCGCGTGCTGCGGTTCGTCAAGCCCGGGGTGATGGAATACGAGATTGAGGCAGAATTCATGCACGAGTTCTTGCGTCGCGGGTCGCGTGGGTTCGCGTACACGCCCATCATCGGGTCCGGGTTCAACGCCTGCGTCTTGCACTACATCGAGAACAGCGCCGAGTGCCAAGCTGGCGACGTCATCTTGATGGACGTGGGGGCCGAGTACGGCAATTACGCCTCGGACATGACCCGGTGCATTCCCGTGTCGGGCACCTTCACCGACCGTCAGCGGGCGGTGTACAACGCGGTGCTTTCCGTCATGCAAGACGCCATGAAGCTGCTGCGTCCTGGTGTGTCGCTTCACGAGTACCACAAGGAGGTTGGGGACTTGATGACCGCGCAGTTGTTGGACCTCAAGCTCATCGACCGCCACGACGTCGAGAAGCAAAACCCCGCTTGGCCCGCCTACAAGAAGTATTTCATGCACGGCACGTCCCACTTCATTGGGTTGGACGTGCACGACGTGGGCCACTGGCACGAACCCATCGCGCCGGGACATGTGTTCACGGTGGAACCTGGGATTTACATCCGCGAAGAAAACTTGGGCATCCGCTTGGAAAACGACATCGTCATCACCGAGGATGGATTCCACGATTTGATGGGGCACATCCCGTTGGAAGCCGGGGCCATCGAGGAGGCCATGAACTCCTGAATCGGTTGTTGGCAACCTGCTGAACCACGGACGACGCCGTGACGATTTGGCTGTACTTTGTGCACCAAATTCTCACTCATGCGTTCTCAAACTTCAACCTCATTTTGGAGGCCTGCTGTGTTGGCTGCGATGTCGGTCATGGTGCTGCTTCCCTCTTCGGTCCAAGCCCAATTCACAGGCTTTTCTGCGGTCATGGACACCATTTGGCACGCCGACGGGGCAGACGACATCGACGGCCTTGAATTTTTCGGGTCGTACTCGATTTACGCTGAATTCACCCACGCGACAGACGTCCTGAGCTCGTTGTACTCCGACGTGGATGCGTTGGGCACCCCCGCAGCGGGGATTGAAGGAACATGTGGGTGTTTCCAATCGGCATTTGCCTCTTCACCCTGGTTGTGGGACATCAATCCAGCATTGGTGCTGACGTTTCCGGAGTTGCAATACTCCACAGGTTGGACCATTGGCTTGCCCGACAGCGGCGTCCCAGGGACAATCACCCCGCTCGCCCAGGATTTCTCTGGGCCATGTGAGGGCTTCACCACCACCAACGGCGCCATGTTCGTGGTGCCTGAACTCAATGCGGAAACCGGGTTTGTCGATGGGCCTGTCTCCGCAGTCGCAGGGGAGGACTTGAAGGTGCTCGTTGCCCGCGTCACGACTTGCGGAGAATTCACCCTTCAATCGTGCGTTCAGACGTTCCCAGAGGGAAACCAAAGCGTGGACAGCTACGTCTGCGCGGAGCCTTTCACGGTGATTCACCCTTATCAAGACGGCGAGTGCTTGAACGATGCCGACGGGGACGGGGTGTGCGATGAGTTTGAAGTGTTGGGATGCACCGATCCTGTGGCGTGCAACTTTGACCCGGAGGCGACCCAAGACGACATGACGTGCGAGTACGCCACAGACCCTTACGACTGCGAGGGCGAGTGCTTGAACGACGCGGACGGCGACGGCATTTGCGACGAGTTTGAGGTGGAGGGATGCATTGGCGAAGGTGCGTGCAACTTCGACCCCAACGCGAGCGACGACGACGGCAGTTGCTTCTACCCAGGGGACCCTTGCGACGACGGCATCGAATTGACGGTGGACGATGAAATCCAGGGCGATTGTGGGTGTTTGGGCGTGAGCTGTCACGACCCTGAAGCCTGCAACTTCTCGACCGAAGGCATTGAGGATAACGGCGTGTGTTCTTACATCGGCCAGTACACCTTGACCGGAGAAACCGACCCCTTCTCGCAGACGTTGCAAGTGTACACTTACACTGAAACGGAGGGCAGTTCGTACGAGTGGAACGTGATTGGCGGCGACATCCTCGAAGGCAACGGCACCAGCGAAATCTCGGTGGTGTGGAACGTCGGCGGACCTGGATCGGTCTGCGTGCTGGAAACCAGCGAAGGCGGCTGCGAAGGCGAGGAAGTGTGCTTGATCGTGGACGTCAACGTGAGTTCCATTGAAGAGGCGTTGGAAGGAAGCTTGGAGATCTTCCCTGTGCCCGCCCGCGACAACCTGCACTTGGTGTGGACCGGACCAACCTTGGACAACGCCTACGTGATCCTCCGCGATGCGGCGGGCCGTGCGGTGAAGAAAATCCAGGTGAACCAACGCGACGTCTTGGACCTCTCTGCCTTGAGCGCGGGATCCTACATGCTGGAGTTCACGGTGCCTGAGCGCGGCGCCATCAAGCGCCGGATTGTGGTCCAGTGACCTTGAACGACGAACGATTTGGAAGCCCTTCCGCACCGCGCGGAGGGGCTTTTTTTGTCCAACACTTCAAGGTCACGCTCTGCGGGGCGCGAGCTTGGGCGGTTGCCGCCGGCGCGTGGTGATGCCGTTGTCCACGCCTGCGGGGAGCACCCCTTGGTCGGCGTAGCGCGGGTCGGGGAGGGTGTTCAGGCGTTGCATGTGTTGGGCGTCGACGTTGAGGCACCCAAACGACTCCGACACCGTGCCGCGCACGGCGTACACGCCCTTGCCGCGGAAGGGGAAGTCGCGGGCGACCCCCGGAAAATGCACCGTGTCCAGCCAAGCCCCTTCGAGGTCCACAAAGCACCCGAAGCACATGCGCTCGCCCTTGGCGGTGGCGGTTTCCTTGACGGTCACAAGGTGGCCGACGACGGTGATGACGTCCCCGATGTGCTCAGGAAGGTCGCGTGCCAGCACGCCGCTTCGGACCACGGCCTTGGCCTCTTCGGTGAGCAACAGGAAGGGGGAGCAAAGGGGGAAGCCCAGCAACTCCCATTCGTCGAACGCGTCCGCCAAAGGCGCCGTGTCCAACGGGGGCAACACGTAGGTTCTTGGCTTGGGGGGGGCGAAGAGCTCCCCCGTGCCGGCGCCGGCGCGGGCGGGCAGGCTGCGTTTGCAGGCCAGAAGGTCCTGGGGGGAGTTGCGGGGAGTTGCGGATTGGGCGGCCAGCAGGAAGTGGGCTTCCCAGAGCAGCACCTGTTTTTCCGCGCCGGTGAACCGCAGCGCCCCCACCCGGATGAGCAGGGTGAGTTGTTCCAGCGACGGCCCCACCCGCTCCACGAAATCGACCAGTGACGTGAAGGGTCCGCCGTCCGCCCGTGCCTGTTCGAGGCGGGACACGGTGCTGTCTTGGAGGTCTTTGACGAGGTTGAACCCGAGGGTCAGCGTGCGGGTGTCGGGGTCGGTGGCCGCGAGGGCGCCGACGGTGTTGACGCAAGGGGCGGCGATTTTGGCCCCCAGCATTCGCGCTTCGTGCACGTAAAACTCGGTGCGGTAGAAGCCCCCGAAATTGTTGATGCACGCGCACATGTATTCCAGGGGGTGGTGCACCTTGAGGAACAGGCTCTGGTAGCTTTCGACGGCGTAGGAGGCGGAGTGTCCCTTGGCGAAGGCGTACCCTGCGAAGCTTTCCATTTGGCGCCACACCTCCCGAACGACGTGCACGGGGTGGCCCTTGGCGACCGCCTTGGTGTGGAAGGCGTCGCGGGCGCGGTCGAATTCGTCACGCGACCGGAACTTGCCGCTCATGCCCCGCCGCAGGACGTCGGCCTCGCCGAGGTCGAGCCCTGCGAACCGGTGCGCCACTTTGATCACGTCTTCTTGGTAGACCATCACCCCGTAGGTCTCGGGCATCAGGGCCAGCAACACAGGGTGCGCGTCCTGGCGTTTTGCCGGGTCGCGGTGCCGTTCGATGTACGCCTGCATCATGCCGCTTCGGGACACCCCAGGCCGAATCACCGAGCTTGCCGCGACCAAGCCCAGGTAGTCGTCCACCTGCAGCTTGCGCATGAGCATCCGCATGGCCGGGGATTCCACGTAAAAGCATCCCGTGGCGCGGGCTTCGCGCAACATGGACCGGACGCCTTCGTCGGCCTTGAACCTGCGCATGTCGTGGATGTCGATGCGCGCGGCGGCTTCAGGGTCCCGCGCCCGAACCATGTCGAGGGCGTCTTTGATTTTGCCCAGGCCGCGCTGACTCAAAATGTCAAACTTGTACAGCCCCACGTCCTCGGCCACCAGCATGTCGAATTGCACAGTGGGCAACCCTTTGGGCGGCATGAACAAGGCGCCGTAGCGGTGGATGTCGTCGTGGGCGATCAGCACCCCGCAGGCATGGAGGGTCAGGCTGCTGGGGAAATCGCGCAGCACGGCGGCGTACTTGAGCACGACGGTCTCCATCTCGCCCAACCGATTGGGGTTGAATTTTCCGGCACACAGGGCGTCGATTTCGTGTTTGGGCAGGCCCATGACCTTGCCCAATTCACGCACCGCGGCCCGGTACTGGAAGGTGTTGTACGCGGCGAGAAGCGCCACGTTGGGGAAGCGCTTGAACATGTAGGCCACCACGTCGTCGCGGTCGGTCCACGAGAAATCGATGTCGAAGTCCGGGGGGTTGGCGCGGTAGAGGTTGATGAAGCGCTCGAAGTAGAGGTCGAGTTCGATGGGATCCACATCGGTGATGCGCAGCAGGTACGCCACCAGGCTGTTGGCCCCGCTGCCCCGTCCGACGTGGAAGTACCCTTGGCTTCGCGCGTAGCTGGTGATGTCCCAATTGATGAGGAAGTATGCGAGATAACCTTGCTGTCGAATCAGCCCGATTTCATGTTCCATCCGGTCGAGCACAGAAGGGTCGTGGTCAGGATACCGGTAGGCCAAACCCTCCGCGCACAGCGCCCGCACGAGCGCCTCGTCCTCGTCTTCAGATGCCGTGTAGGTGTGCGGGTTGTTGTGCAACCGGCCTTCAGGGGGAGAGGGCAAGGTCATGTGGCATCCCGCCATCAACGCCTCCGCCCGCGCCACCAGTTCAGGCATCTCGGCAAACGCGTCCCGCAATTCCGAAGGCCCCCGCAGGCAATCGCGCGGGTCGCCACAGTCGGCCGGGTCCAAGCGGCTTAGCAGCGTGTTGTGGTCGATCGCCCGGAGCAAGCGGTGGGCGTTCCAATCGCGCTTGCACGTGAAGGTGGTCGTGGATTGGGCGACCAACCGCCGTTTCACGTCGTCCCCGACGCCCGCCAACCTCACCGATGGCACGTCCCACGCTTGCACCCCGATCCACTCGTCGTGTCCCCAGCCGTCGTCGGGCATGGCGGCGGTCCAGGGGTACACGGCGGCCACGCCCGCCCGCCGGACCTCTTCGGGCAACCGCGTGGGGTAAGGCGTGTGGGCGAGGTGGTGCTCCGACGCCCAGCGGCACAGCGCGGCGTAGCCTTCCGGATGCCGCGCCAAGGCCACGAAGCACCGATCGCGTCCGTTTCGGAGGTCCATCCCCAACACAGGCTCGATGCCCTTTTCCTTCGCCCTCCGAACGAAGTCCCAGTTCGCGGATGTGGTGCCGATGTCGGTCAGGGCAAGGCGGGTCACCCCCACGGCCTGTGCCCGGTCGATCAATTCATCGACCGACAGGATGCCGTAGCGCAGGCTGAATCGGCTGTGCGCGTGGAAGTGCATGGGGCGTCAATCGAACAGGGATCCTTGGTGCCCCCAGGTCATGCCACGCGGTTCTTCGGCCATCGGCCCACCTCCGCGCGTGGTGTCCGACGCCTCGGCCGCACGCCGGCTGCGCGACTGGGACTCGCCCATCCCAAACACCTCCAGCGTCTCGTGCAGTTCGTGGGTGAATTCAGGCCAAATCCTTTGCCCCACAGGCTGCAACAAGGCCGACCCGTTCCGCCTCGGGTCGCGGATGGCGGGCGAAACGGGGTAGGCGTTGAACCGCTTGGCGTCCCAGGTTCGAAGCATGGCTGTGACGTCGCCGAGGGGCGTATCGGGATTGAGCCATTCGCGCTCCCGGTCTGGGTCGAGGATCACTGGGGCGCGGTGGTGCCCCACGGCTTGGGTCAGGGCGTTCGACACCGTGGTCAGGACCGCGAACGAGCGGAGGCGTTCGCCGCTCGACGGGTCGCACCACTCGTCCCAAATCCCGGCCAAGGCGAACGGACGCTGCCCGTCGCGGGGGTAGATCACAAACGGTTTGGACAGCTTCTCCCGCTCGGGCCCTTCGATGAACGCGTCGGCCACGACGAGGCAGCGTTGCGACCGAATCGCCTTGCGAAACATCGGCTTGTCCAAGATCCCCATCGCCCCGGTGTAGCTCGGGTCGTTCACCGCGTTTCGGTCGCCCTCCGCCCGCGCGTTGATCATGTAGTACTGCTTCTTCGCCCAGCCCGGGGTGAATCCAAACTGCATCATTTGCACCTCGCCGGGCTTGTCGCTGGCCACCACCGGCGCTTGGTCGCCGTGGCTGACGTTGGTGTTGGCGGTCCAAGGCGTGGAGGCCCGGACGTTGAAGCGTTGCTCCACGGCTTGGATGGAAGAGACGGTGACGTAGCGGCCGCACATGGGAAAAGGGTTCAGGGTGGTGGGACAAAGAGGGGCAGGGGGTCATTGGTGCCGGTGGGCCAAAAGGGGGGGCGGCCCGCCGTTGAAGGGGTTGCTTCGGCCGATGGTTCGGGCTTCAAGTCCCGCCGCCCGGACCACGCTTCGGTCCCCGTACCGGATCCGGATGTGGTCCATGGCCTCGTACAGCTTGAGGCGTTCTTCGGTGTCGTCGAACAGGTGGATTTGGCATCCCCCACCGACCAAATGGCTGTATCGCACCCCAATCAAGCGCACGCGCACGCGACGGTCCAACAGCTTTTCCAGCAACTCCTTCGCCACGGGCACGAGGTGGTGGTCTGCGGCGGTGTAGGGGATGCGGCGTTGCATGCTTTTCGTCGAGAAGTCGGCGTAGCGCACTTTGACGGTCACGCACGCCGAGAGTTTGTCGCCCCTCCGAAGCTGAAACGCCAGGTTTTCTGCCATGGCGAGCATGATGGCGTGGAGCTTGTCGCCGTCGGTGGTGTCCTTGGCGAAGGTGCGCTCGGTGGAGATGGACTTGCGCTCGTTGTACGCCACCACCGGGGCGGTGTCGAGCCCGTGGGCCTTGCGCCAAATGGCCCGGCCGTTCTTTCCGAGCACCTGTTCGAGGAGCTCCACAGGCATGTCCTGCAGGGTGCGGATGGTGGAGATGCCGAGGTTGCGCAGCGTCCGGTACGTCTCGGCGCCGACCATGGGGATTTTTCGGACCGAGAGCGGGCCGAGGAAGTGCCGTTCTGTGCCGCGGCTGACTTGCCGTTCGTTGTTGGGTTTGGCTTCGCCGGTGGCCACTTTGGCCACGGTTTTGCTGGTGCTCAACCCCAGCGAAATGGGCAGCCCGGTTTCCCGAATCACCCGCTCCCGGAGCTCCCTGGAAAATTGCCAGCATCCGAAGAACCGGTCGAGCCCGGTCAGGTCGGCGTAGAATTCGTCGATGGAGCTTTTTTCGCACACCGGCACCGCCTCCCGCACGATCTCGGTGACGAGCTCCGATTGTTTGGAGTAGGCCATCGAATTGCCGCGAATCACCACGGCCTCAGGGCAGAGCGCCCGCGCCATTTTCATCGCCATCCCCGAATGCACCCCAAAACTGCGCGCCTCGTAGCTGCATGACGCCACCACACCCCGGTCACCGGTGCCGCCGATCAGGATGGGTTTTCCCTCCAGCCGCGAGTCCATGCGCCGCTCCACCGACACGAAAAACGTGTCGAGGTCCATGTGGAGGATGGACCGTTGGGGCGAAGTGTGTGGGTCGTTCATGGCAGACGTCAAATCGGCCTGCTAAAATAATGAGCAAATCCAACAATCCGAGCAAAAAGTGCGATCTTTGTTTTCATGCAAAGCAAACTGCCTGAGAATTTGAAGTCCCTTCGGAAGGCCAAAGGCTGGACCCAGCAAGCCCTTGCGGACCGGTTGGGCCTCACGCGCTCCACCCTCGGGGCGTACGAGGAAGGCCGCTCGGAACCCAAGCTGTCGGTGCTCATCGACATGGCGGCGTGCTTTGGCACCACCGTGGACGCGCTGGTGCGCGGCGAGAAGAACGCCGAAGCCGCCGAGCGCGCCAAGGGCGACAGGATGCGCGTGTTGACGGTGTCTGTCGATTCGGCGAGCGACCGCGAGCGGGTGGTGGTGGTGCCCGTCAAGGCCGCCGCGGGATACGCCCACGGCTACGGCGACCCGGAGTGGGTGTCTCAGTTGCCGACGTTTGGGTTGCCCCTGAAGGAACTGGCCCCCGACTCCACGTACCGCATGTTCCAAATCGAGGGCGACAGCATGTTGCCCATCCCGTCAGGCAGCTACATCCTGTGCCAGTATGTGGACGACTGGATGAGCGTCGGGGGGTTGAGGCCGCACATTGTGGTCACCCGCAACGACGGGGTGGTGTTCAAACGCATCGAGAACGACCTGCCTGGTGGTGGACGCCTGGTGCTGCACAGCGACAACCCTGCGTTCGCGCCTTACGCCGTGGCGGGAGACGACGTGGTGGAGGTGTGGCGCGCGGCGGCGTACCTCAGCTTTGAATTGCCTTTAGCTTTGGATGGACAACCCGCCTCGGCCGCGAGCCTACGGAGCGCCTTGGACACATTGCGGGGAGAGATCGACGCCTTGAAGCGTTCGGAGTCCGAGAGCTGATTTTCCCGCGGGCGTCACACGCCCAACGCGACGACCTCTTCGACGGCGTCGAGCTTGGATTTGAGCAATTGCTCGATGCCGCCTTTCAGCGTTTGCGTGGAGGAGGGGCAGCCTGAGCATGCGCCCCGCAGGTGCACGTACACCGTGCCCTCGGAGAACGCCTTGAAGTCGATGGCGCCGCCGTCTTGCTCCACGGCCGGCCGCACGAACTCTTCGAGGAGTTGCTTGATGGTGTCGTCGTGCTCGGAAGGCACGATGTCCTCCTCCGCGATGAATTTCACGGACTCGGGGTCCAGCCCGGCAGGCGCCGCGGCAGGCGCTTCAGACACGGCCGAGGCCAACTTGGGAAGGGCGTCTTCCAGTTTGTCGGCTTCCACCGCTTCCGCGTGGTCCATGAGCCACTCACGGATGTACTCGCGCAATTGCTGCACAATCATTTCCCACCCCAGGCTGTCGTCTTTGGTGACGCTGACCATTTGGCCGCTGATGAACACGTTGGTGACGAAGGGAAAGTTGAATATTTCCGTGGCCAAGGGGCTGCAAAGCATGGCCTCGCCCTTGTTGCGAAATTCAAGTTGCAAGTCGCCGGGCACTAGGTCGCGGTCGGCGACAAACTTCATCACCGCAGGGTTGGGGGTCATCTCTGCGTAGACGCTGGTGGGAATGCGTGGAGTTTCCATGGGCTTCAAAGGTACGCAGGGGATGTCCAGAGGCCGTGTCGTCGGTGTACCTTGAGGCGTCCTTTCAGGACGTGGTAGACGACCTTCACATGTGGATAGACGATTTGATGACACGCACGCTTTTCAGGGCCGCCTTGGGTGTGGCTTTCTTGACTCCTTGGGGCCTTCAAGCCCAATCTGACCCAACCTTCCCGGTCAACGGCACCCACGACAAAGCTCTGGTGTCCACCGTGCTGGAACACGCCACCGTGCACCTTGACGCCACCACTGTCCTGGAGGACGGCACCGTGGTGATGCACAGGGGCCGCATCGTGGCCGCCGGCCCCGCCGGCGAAGTGACTGTGACCGGACCCGCCGTTCGTTTGGACATGACAGGGCTGCACTTGTATCCGTCCTTCGTGGACGTGCACAGCGACTTCGGCACCCCTGCGGTCCAAAGCGCCGGCTGGTCCCGCACCCCCCAAGACTTGAGCGACAAGAAAGGCGCGTTTGGGTGGAACGAGGCGGTCCGCCCGGAAACGTCTGCGGCCATGGAGTTTGACCCAGAGGCCGACGAAGCCAAGGCCTTGCGCAAGGCCGGGTTTGGCGCCTTGTTGACGCACGTGCAAGACGGCGTGGTGCGCGGCACGGGCGCGGTGGTGCTGCCCTTGGCGGACCCCCGGGAAGCCTTGCTCGTCCCCGACGCGTCGTTCCACATGAGCTTCAGAAAGGGGTCGTCGTCGCAGAATTACCCGAGCTCCCTGATGGGCGCCACGGCGCTGTTGCGCCAAACCCACCTCGACGCCCAGTGGTACGCCGAGGCGTCGCCACGCGGCATGGCGGGTGGCACCAACCTGTCCCTCGAAGCGTTCGTGGCTTCGGAAGCGTTGCCCCGCGTGTTCTCTGCAGGCGGCTGGAAAGACGTTTTGCGCGCCGAGACTGTGCTGGATGAATTCGACGTGACGGAGCCCATCGTGCTGGGCGGCGGAGACGGTTACCAGCGTGCCGAGGCGTTGGCCTTGGCTGAAGTGCGAATGGCGGTGCCCGTGAACTTTCCGAAGGGGTACGACGTGTCGGATCCCCATTTGGCCCGACTCATCGGCTTGAACGAGCTCAAGCATTGGGAATTGGCCCCATCCAACGCCGCCCGGCTGCACGACGCAGGGGTGCCTGTGGCGTTCACCGCGCATGGGTTGAAAGCCCCATCCTCCTTCTTGGGGAACGTCCGGAAAGCAGTCGATGCCGGCCTGTCTGAAACAGAAGCGCTTCGAGCCTTGACTTCGACGCCTGCGTCATGGCTCGGCCTGTCGGACCAACTGGGCTCCTTGAAGAAGGGCCGCGTGGCCAACGTGTTGGTGACGGACGGGCCGTTGTTTGCCCAGGGCACCCACATCGTGGAGCATTGGGTCGCCGGACAAGCCACGCCAATGCGCGACCGCCACCCGTTGGACCTCGCCGGGTCCTACAATGTCAACGTGGAGGACAGCGTGTACGCCGTGGAGGTGAAGGGCGAGCCCAGCGCGTGGAAGGCGTCGTGGACCGTCAACGACTCGACCGACAAGAAGGTGCCGTTGACCCTCGACAACCGGACGGTGGTGCTCCGCATTCCGACCGCCGAGGGTCCCATTCGGTTGACCGGCAACGTGTGGATGGAAAGCCGCATTTGGGAGGGTTCAGGCCAAACCGCCGACGGACGATGGGTCGATTGGTCCGCCATCCGAAACGCCGACGAAGACCCTGCCCCAGTCGCCCCAGAGGTTGAGGCGGAAGAGGAGGCTTCCGACGTCACGGAAGTCCCGGAAGTGGAAACCCTCGACGAGGAAGAAAACGGCTTGGATTTGTCCGGGGTTGTCTACCCGTTCACTGCGTACGGCACGCCGGACCGGCTTGAAGCGGAGACCGTGTGGATCCGCAACGCGACGGTGTGGACGTGCGAGGACGAGGGGGTGCTCGACGGCGCCGATGTGCTGGTCCACAAAGGCAAGCTCGTGGCCGTGGGGGCCCAACTCAACCCGTCGGAGTTGCTGCCCGCTGGGGTCGCGCCGGTGGAGCTGGATGCCAAGGGCAAACACGTGACCCCTGGCGTGATCGACGAGCACACGCACATCGCCGTGGACCGCGGGGTGAACGAAGGAACCCAGGCGAGCAGCGCGGAAGTGTGGATTGGCCACTCGGTCAACAGCGAGGACGTCAACATGTACCGCCAATTGGCCGGCGGGGTGACGTGCGCCCAAATCCTCCACGGCTCGGCGAACCCTATCGGGGGCCAGAGTGCCATTGTCAAGTTCCGTTGGGGGTCCGAGCCTCGGGAATTGTTGTTCGAGGATGCGGTGCCGTTCATCAAGTTTGCCCTCGGGGAGAATGTGAAGCAGAGCAACTGGGGCGACGGGTACCGAAGCCGCTTCCCGCAGACGCGCATGGGGGTGGAACAGGTCTACTACGACCACTTCATCCGGGCCCGCGAGTATGGCATGGCGCAGCTCGAGCATCGGGCCGCCCTCCGCAGCGCCAAGCGCAAGGACATCCGGGAAGGCCGGGGACCGCTGGCGCCACGTGTGGATTTGGAACTGGAGACCCTGCTGCAAATCCTTCGGGAGGAGCGATTCGTGACGTGCCACAGCTACCGCCAAGACGAGATCAACATGCTGATGCACGTGGCGGATTCGTTGGGCTTCCGCCTGAACACGTTCACGCACATTTTGGAGGGCTACAAGGTGGCCGACAAGATGGCGGAGCACGGGGCCGGCGGGTCGAGTTTCAGCGATTGGTGGGCGTACAAATACGAGGTGAAGGACGCCATTCCTTACAACGGCGCCGTGCTGCACAACCAAGGTGTGGTGACGGCCTTCAACTCCGACGACGCGGAGATGGCGCGCCGCTTGAACCAGGAGGCGGCCAAGGCGCACAAGTACGGCCGCGTGCCGGAGGAGGAAGCGTTGAAGTTTGTGACGCTCAACCCCGCCAAGTTGCTGCACATCGACCACCGGACGGGCTCGTTGAAGGCGGGCAAAGACGCCGACGTGGTGGTGTGGTCCGACCACCCCCTGAGCATCAACGCCAAGGCAGAGCAAACCTTCGTCGACGGCGTCCGTTGCTTCGACAAGGACCGTGACTTGGGGCTTCGCGAGGCCATGCGCTTGGAGCGTGCGCGCCTCACCGCCAAGATGTACGACGCCGGCCAAGCTTCGGGCGGCGCCGGCCAAAAGCGCCCCAGCGAGCGCATCCAATCTCATTATCACTGCGACACCCTGACCGATGAAAACCGTTGATATGACCTCCTTGTTTGGGGCCGCGCTGGCCCTGATGTTGGGCGCCAGTGCGGCGTGGGCCCAGCCCACCCCTGGGGCAGAACAAAGCCGTTCCATGTTGATTTTGGGCGCCACGGCCCACTTGGGCACGGGCGACGTGCTGGAAGATTGCGCGGTGGGCTTTCGCGACGGCAAAATCGATTACGTTGGTCGCAGCTTCCAGGTGAACCGCCAGAAGTACGACGACATCGTGGACGCCACCGGACAACACTTGTATCCGGGCTTCATCGTGACCAACACCACCCTGGGTCTTCAGGAAATTGGTGCGGTGCGGGCGACCCAAGACCAATACGAGGTGGGCACGTTCCGCCCGAACGTTCGGTCTGTGATTGCATTCAACACGGACAGTGAAATTCCGCCCACGGTGCGCACCAACGGGGTGTTGATGGGCCAAATCACGCCCCGCGGAGGGGTGGTCTCGGGCTCCAGCGGGGTCGTTCATTTCGACGGGTGGAACTGGGAAGACGTCGCCATGGTGATGGTGGATGGGATTCACTTGAACTGGCCATCCACCCACCACCGCCACCGCAGCGACGGCAAGGTGGACATCCAGCGCAGGAAGACGTACGACCAGCAAAAGCATGAGATCGAGCGGTTCTTCGGCGAGGCCCAGGCCTACGCCGCGGCTCCCCGTGGCTCGGTGACGGACGTGCGGCACGAGGGCATGCGCGGGCTGTTCGACGGTTCTCTGTGCTTGTACGTGCACACCAACGACGCACGGGCCATCACCGAAGCGGTCCATTTCAAGCGCGACTTGGGCATCGAGCGCATGGCCATTGTCGGAGGCTACGACGCCTACCTCGTGGCGGACTTGCTCCGCGAAAACGACGTGGCGGTGATGTTGCAAAGCGTGCACAGCCTCCCGCGGTTTGCCGACGACGACGTGGATTTGCCGTTCAAGTTGCCCAAGCTCCTCATGGACGAGGGGCTGACCGTGGCGTTGCAGGTCGACAAGCGGATGACCGAGATGAACTCGCGCAACCTCCCCTTTTACGCCGGCACCGCCCGGGCGTACGGATTGACAGAGGAGCAGGCGATTCAGGCGTTGACGCGCAACCCTGCCCGCATTTTGGGCATCGACGACCAAGTGGGGACGCTGGAGCGTGGCAAGGTGGCAACGATGTTCTTGTCCGAAGGAGACGCGCTGGACATGCGGACCAACAGTTTGACGCACGCGTGGATTGAGGGCCGGGACATCGACCTCGACAACCGCCAGCGTCAGCTCTACCGGAAATTCCAAACGAAATACGGCGCCGAGGTGCTGGACGCCCCAGCGCCCAGAAACTGATTCTGCTCGAGGCGGGGTTCAGTACCCTGCCCGGGACCGCACGCGGGACAGGACGTCGCTGGCGACGGCCCGCGCTTTCTCGGCGCCTTTGGCGAGGGCCTCGTCGATTTGGGCTTTGTCGGCCATGAGCTCGTGGAAACGCGCGCGCTCCTCAGCGAATCCGTCCACCAGGGCCTCGAGCAACGCCTTTTTGGCGTGGCCCCATCCGTAGCCGCCGGCTTGCAACTGGCGCGCCATCTCGTCGGCTTGGGCTTCGCTGGCCACCAAGCGGTACAAGCTGTGGGTCACGTTGGCTTCGGGGTCCTTGGTGTCCTCGAGTGGCGTGGCGTCGGTGACGATTTCCTTGTTGATGCGCTTCTTCAGCGCCTTGGGGTCGTCGAAGATGTTGAGCGTGTTGTCGCGCGACTTGGACATCTTGCCGCCGTCCAACCCGGGGACGTACATCGTCGCTTCTTGCGTCATGGCTTCGGGCAGCACGAAGGTGTCGCCCATGGCGTGGTTGAACCGGCTTGCGACGTCGCGGGTCATTTCGAGGTGCTGCATTTGGTCTTTGCCCACAGGCACAAGGTCCGCGTCGTACAGCAGGATGTCCGCCGCCATCAGCATGGGGTATGCGAAGAGCCCGGCGTTCACGTCGCCGAGGCGGTCTTGCTTGTCCTTGAAGCTGTGCGCCAACGTCATGCGCGAGTAAGGGAAGAAACACTGCAGGTACCAGGCCAGCTCGGCGCACTCCGGCACGTCGCTCTGGCGGTAGAACACCGTCCGCTCGGTGTCCAACCCAAACGCCATCCACGTCGCGGCCACGGCGTACGTGTTTTTGCGAAGGGTGGCGCCGTCCTTGATTTGGGTCAAGGAGTGGAGGTCCGCGATGAACAGGAACGAGTCGTTGGCGCCTTCGTTCGCCAATTCAATGGCCGGCTTGATCGCCCCCAGGATGTTGCCGAGGTGCGGGGTGCCGGTGCTTTGGATGCCTGTCAGAACGCGTGCCATGGGGAGGGGTTTAGCAGAACTCGTCGAACGCCATTTTCAGGTGGTCGGCGATCATTTCTGCGGTGCGGCCTTCGATGTGGTGGCGCTCCACCATGGCCGCCAAACGGCCGTCCTTGAACAACGCCACGCAGGGCGAAGAGGGAGGGTAGGGGAGCATGAATTTGCGGGCGCGGTCGACGGCTTCACGGTCGACCCCGGCGAATGCCGTGGTGAGGTTGGCGGGCACCTTGCTGTGCTTGACCGCCAACTTGACGCCAGGGCGCATGGAGCCTGCGGCGCATCCGCACACGCTGTTGAGGACCACAAGGGTGGTGCCTTCCTGGGCCAACGCGGTGTCCACGTCGGCTTCGGTGATCAATTCGGTGAAACCGGCCTCGGTGAGGTCGGCCTTCATGGGGGCTACGAGTTCAGGTGGGTACATCGTGGTTGATTTTCAGAAGTGAGGGGACAACAGGTGTCACGCGTCGGTGTTCTCGTCCTGCGCGGTGGAGCGCAAGAACAGTTCGTCGTATTGCTCGTCGTGGATGGGAGACGGCGCGTCGATCATCACGTCGCGGCCGCTGTTGTTCTTGGGGAACGCGATGAAGTCGCGGATGCTGTCGCTGCCGCCAAACAGGCTGCACAAGCGGTCGAATCCAAGGGCCAAGCCCCCGTGGGGCGGCGCGCCGTATTGGAAGGCGTCCATCAAGAACCCAAACTGCGCTTGCGCTTCCTCGGGGCTGAAGCCGAGCAAGTCGAACATGCGGGCCTGGATGTCCTTGTCGTGGATCCGGATGGACCCTCCGCCGATCTCGACGCCGTTGATGACCATGTCGTACGCGTTGGCCTTGACCGCCCCAGGGTCCGATTCGAGGATGTCCATCTGCTCGGGCTTGGGCGAGGTGAACGGGTGGTGCATGGCGTGGTAGCGCTCCGTGTCTTCGTCCCATTCCAGGAGGGGGAAGTCCACCACCCACAGCGGCTTGAAGACCTTGGGATCGCGCAACCCGAGCTCCGAGCCCATGTGCAGGCGGAGTTCACACAGTTGCTTGCGCACCTTGTCGAGGTCGCCGCTGAGCATGAGCACGAGGTCGCCAGGTTGGGCGCCGGAATGCGCGGCCCACGCGGTTTGGTCCTCGGGGCTGAAGAACTTGTCGACGCTCGACTTGAAGGTGCCGTCCTCGTTGACCTTGCAGTACACGAGGCCTTTGGCCCCGATTTGGGGGCGCTTCACCCAATCGGTGAGTTTGTCGAGTTGCTTGCGGCTGTAGGAGGCGCAGCCGGGAGCCACGATGCCGAGCACCGCTTCAGCCGAGTCGAACACGCCAAACCCCTTGCCCTGGGCCACAGGTCCGAAGTCCACAAACTCCATGTCGAAGCGGACGTCGGGCTTGTCGCTGCCGTACCGGCGCATGGCCTCGTCGAAGTCTATGCGAGGGAACGCCGGCACGTCGATGTCGAGCACCACCTTGAACAAGTGCCGCACGAGGCCTTCGAACGTGTTCAGGATGTCCTCCTGCTCCACGAAGGTCATCTCGCAGTCGATCTGGGTGAACTCCGGCTGGCGGTCGGCGCGCAAGTCTTCGTCGCGGAAGCACTTCACAATCTGGTAGTACCGGTCGAAGCCGCTCACCATCAGCAGCTGCTTGAACGTTTGGGGGCTCTGCGGCAAGGCGTAGAACTGCCCGGGGTTCATGCGGCTGGGCACCACAAAGTCACGTGCGCCTTCCGGCGTGGATTTGATGAGGTACGGGGTCTCCACGTCGATGAAGTCCACGCTGTCGAGGTACTTCCGGGTCTCGATGCCGATGCGGTGGCGCAGGAACAGGTTGTTCTGCACCGGCTTCCGGCGCAAGTCCAAATACCGGTACTGCATCCGCAAGTCGTCCCCTCCGTCGGTGTCGTCCTCGATCGTGAACGGCGGCGTCTTCGCCGCGTTGAGCACCTCGAGCGACGTCACGTCGATCTCGATGTCCCCGGTCGGCACGCGGTTGTTCTTGGACTCCCGCTCGCGCACGGCGCCTTCCACTTTGATCACAAACTCACGGCCCAACTTGCGGGCCTGCGTGCAGAGCTCCACGTTGGAATCCATGTTGAAGGCGAGTTGGGTCAACCCGTAGCGGTCCCGAAGGTCCACAAAGGTCATCCCGCCCAAGTCGCGGGTCCGTTGAACCCATCCGCTGAGCGTGACTTGGGTTCCGGCGTGGTCGAGGCGGAGTTCTCCGCAGGTGTGCGTTCGATGCATGGGACCCCAAAGTTACCACCTGCCTCACAACGAAAACCCATTCGCTCCAGCAGAACTCGTGGCCGATTTTGGGACCAATTTTGAGCCACATCTGAAGAAGATCCCGTCATGACCATGAAGCAGACTTTGACCGCGGCCCTTTTGGCCCTCCTCACCGCGGGAGTGCAAGCCCAAACCGACTGGCAACAGCGCGTCGACACGGAACTGTCCGTCACCCTGGACGACGTCAACCACGAGTTGCGCGGCCAGGTGCGCATCGCCTACCAGAACAACAGCCCCGAGACGCTGGAGCACATGTGGATCCACCTTTGGCCCAACGCCTACCGGAACGGGTCGACGGCCATGGCCAAGCAGCACTACCGCGACGGAGACATGTTCATGTTCTACGCGATGAGCCGGGACCTCGGAGGCATCGACTCCTTGGCCTTCACCAGCGCCAAGCAGCCGCTCACCTGGAGTTGCCACCCAGAGCACATCGACATCGCCAAGGTGGAGTTGGCCAAACCCCTGCCTCCCGGCGGCCGCGTGGTCGTCGAAACCCCCTTCCGGGTCGACATCCCCAGCGGCAGCATCTCGCGCCTGGGACATGTCGGTGAGTCGTACCAAATCACCCAATGGTTCCCCAAGCCCGCGGTCTACGACGACGAGGGTTGGCACCCCATGCCCTACCTCAGCCAGGGCGAGTTCTTCTCGGAGTACGGCAGCTACGACGTGAAAATCACCCTGCCCGCCAACTACACGGTGGGCGCCACAGGCGACTTGGTGCCGGGTTCTGAGGACAACGACGCCGAGAAGTCGCGCTTGGACAGTTTGGCGGCCGACACCAAGATGTGGGTCAAGAACCAAGGCTGGAAGGACGCCGAGAACACCTTCCCGGAATCTTCACAGCGCACCAAGACGTTGCACTACCGCCAAGACAACGTCCACGATTTCGCGTGGTTTGCGGACAAACGCTACAAGGTCTTGCGCGGCACCGTCGTCTTGCCACGGGACAAGCGGAAGGTCACCACGTGGGCCATGTTCACGCCGGAAGAGGGCGAGTTTTGGCAGAAGGCCCCGGAATACCTTCACGACGCGACGTATTACTACTCGCTCTGGAACGGGAACTACCCCTACAACCAAGTCACGGCCGTGGACGGCACCATCTCTGCGGGTGGCGGCATGGAATACCCCAACGTGACGGTGATCGGCACCGCCGGCAGCGACTCCGGCTTGGAAACGGTCATCGTCCACGAGGTCGGCCACAACTGGTTCTACGGCATCCTCGGCAGCAACGAGCGTGAAAACGCGTGGATGGACGAGGGCATCAACTCGTTCAACGAGACACGCTACCTCCTGACCAAATACGGTGAGGACAAGGACATTTCCCTGCTCCTTGGCGGCGAGAACAACTTGGCCCAACGCTTCGAGTTGGACGACTTCCAATACAAGTGGATTGACGAGCTGAGCTACCTGTTTCCAGCGCGGTTTGGCGCGGACCAGCCCATCCAGTGCCACAGCAACAGCCTCACCTCGTTGAACTACGGCGCCATCATCTACAAGAAGACCGCGGCGGCGTTTGCGATGCTGCAGTCGCACCTGGGCGAGGTCGCCTTCGACAGGGCGATGCAGCTCTACTTCGACCAGTGGAAGTTCCGCCACCCCGGCCCAGAAGACCTTCAGCTTTGCTTGGAGAAATCCACGGGCGAAGACCTCAGCTGGTTCTTTGGCGATTGGATCCAAACCACCAAGCGCAACGACTTGGCCTTGGTGAAGGCGTCGGCGGACAAGGGCTTGACGGTGAAGAATGTCGGCGACTTGCCTTCTTCGGCCAAACTCTCGGCCATGCAAGGCGACTCCGTCCTGGCCGAGGTGGACGTGCCCCTCACCGCGCCAGGCGCCCGTACGACCGTGGACGCGCCTGCCGTGTCAGGCGTGGACAGGTGGGTCTTGGACGAGGACCGCGTCATCCTGGACTACGACAGGAGCAACAACGTCCGCCAGGCCTCGGGCCTGTTCAAGGGCATGGAGCCCCTGCAACTTCGCATGTTGACCCGCTTGGAAGATCCCGACAAGACCCAAGTGTTCTGGCTGCCGGCGTTGGGGTGGAACGCGCACAACGGACTCATGGCGGGCGTGACCCTGCACAACATGGCCCTGCCTCCACGGGATTTCACGTACCAATGGACCCCGTTGTTCTCGGTGCGTGAGTTTGGACAAGGGGTGGACTTCGGCGGCATCCTCGCGATGGATTGGCGCAAAGACCAATGGCACGTGGGCATGCGCTCCTCCCAGTTCCGCGCGGACGAGGCAATGCAATTGCGGCCGGAGGTGGCCATTCCTGAATACGACGGCGACCTGCTCACCCGAACGTCCCTCACGGTGGAACACAAGCTCAACGCGGAGCCTGCCTCCCCATGGAAAAGCATGGCGCGGTACGAAGGCGTTCACGTCTACGGGTACGTCGACCCGGCACCCGACGCCATTTGGACCCTGTCTCCCAACTCCGGAGGTGTGCGCCTTCAGCGCCGTGCCTCGCGCCTCGAGCTCGCCGCCGAGCAGCGCTCCACCGACGTGCCAGGCTTGTCGCAAGAGGGCTCGCTCTTGTTCGGGCGTGTGGTGACCGAGGGCTTCCGGTTGGACACCCTGCCCATTTTGCCCTCGCCCCCGGCGACGCAAGCCAGCGCCGTCACGGTGCAGCACTTGTTTGCCGACGCCTGGTGGCACGTGGAGTACGCCAAACCTCGCCGAGGACGCGAACACACGTGGTCGCTGGACGGCCGTGTGACCCGCGTGGGCAGCCAGGTGGTGGACCCAGAACTTGAGTTCAATTGGGCCGATTCACGGAACCTCGACAACCCCGACTTCGGCACCGCAGTGGCCGGCACGGGTGCCCAATTCGACCCGCTGGCGGGCCAGCTGCTCTTCAACCGCGGCGGCTCGCCGGCGGACGGATGGACAGGCCGTCAGGCGTCGTTGGACCGAGGGGGCTTGCCGTTGGACATGGTCGCCCCTCAGGGGTTGTGGTCCGTCCGTGCAGGGTACGATTCTCCCCTGGGCCTGGGCCTCTTTGCAGGTGCAGTGGGCGCGTGGAGCGACGGCGTGGATGCGGTGGGCGGCTCCGATTTGGAGGTGGTGTCCAACGCAGTGGTGGGCGTCAGCCTGCCTTTGGGCCCACTCGAATTCCAAATCCCCGTCTGGACCGCCGAAGCTCACGAGGGCACCCAGCCTTGGGAGGCGTGGATGTTCAAGTTGGACTTGCGCAGCTTGAATCCGCTGTCCTTGGTGCGCCAAAACCTGCAGTAAGCCGCCGGAACTCCCGTAGTTTCGCATCATGCAGAACCCCACAGAACGCCTCGAATCGATGCGCGCCAAAGCCCTGAAGGGCGGCGGTGAAGCTCGGATGGAGGCCCAGCACGGCAAGGGCAAGTTGACGGCGCGGGAGCGCTTGCAACTGTTGTTGGACCCTGGCACGTTCCAGGAATTGGGACAGCTGGTGACGCACCGGTCCACGAATTTTGGCCTGGACAAGCAGAAGTTCTTGGGCGACGGCGTGGTGACCGGCTATGGCAAGGTCCACGGCAGGCTCGTCTACGTGTTCTCCCAAGATTTCACGGTGCTCGGCGGCTCTTTGGCCGAGGCCCACGCCCAGAAGATTTGCAAGATCATGGAGATGGCGTTGGACAACGGCGCCCCCGTGATCGGACTCAACGACAGCGGCGGCGCGCGCATCCAAGAGGGTGTGGTGAGCCTCGGCGGATATGCCGACATCTTCCACCGCAACGTGAAAGCGAGTGGGGTGGTGCCTCAGCTCTCGTTGATCCTGGGCCCGTGCGCCGGCGGCGCCGTGTATTCGCCGGCGTTGACCGATTTCATCTTCATGACCGAGGGCACGTCCTACATGTTCGTGACGGGGCCCAACGTGGTGAAAACCGTCACGCACGAGGAGGTCACCTCCGAGGAACTTGGGGGCGCGAGCACCCACGCGAGCAAGTCAGGGGTCACCCATTTCACCGCTGCGAACGAGGCGCTGGTCATCGAACAGGCCAAGCGTGTGTTGAGCTACCTGCCCCAAAACTGCGAGGAAGACCCTGCACGCCTCAAGTACGAAGCTTCGGACGAGTCCCGTCCCAAGTTGGACAGCTTGGTGCCAGAGAGCGCCCAGCAGCCTTACGACATCCGCGACGCGGTGTTCGAGATTCTGGACGCCGACTCCTTCATGGAGGTTCAGCCCGACTACGCCGAGAACATCGTGGTGGGCTTCGGCCGACTGGCGGGACGGAGCGTGGGGGTGGTGGCCAACCAACCCGCTTTCTTGGCGGGCGTGCTGGACAACGACGCGTCGGTGAAGGCGGCCCGCTTTGTGCGCACCTGCGACGCGTTCAACGTGCCGCTTGTGGTGCTGGAAGACGTGCCTGGGTTCTTGCCTGGCACGGACCAAGAGTGGAACGGCATCATCACCAACGGCGCCAAGCTCCTTTACGCGTTCAGCGAAGCCACGGTGCCCCGCATCACGGTCATCACGCGCAAGGCCTACGGCGGCGCCTACGACGTGATGAACTCACGCCACATCGGCGCAGATCTGGTGTTGGCGTGGCCCACGGCTGAGATTGCCGTCATGGGGGCCAAGGGCGCCGCGGAGATCATCTTCCGCCGGGAGATTGCTGCGGCCGAAGACCCCGCCGCCAAATTGGCCGAGAAGGAAGCGGAATACGCGGAGCTGTTTGCCCACCCCTACAACGCCGCCAGCCGTGGCTACGTGGACGAGGTGATCCACCCTCGCGACACCCGGGCCAAACTCATCCAAGCGATGGAGATGCTTCAACAGAAGGCCATCAAAGCCCCGCGGAAGAAGCACAGCAACATCCCCCTCTGACCTCCCTTGTCCCTGGTGAGGCACAAAAAAAGCGGAGCGCCCAACGGCCTCCGCTTTTTTTGTTCGGGACCACGTCCCTGCTGTGGCGTGTCTTACTTGACGCGCTTGATGGAACAGCCCACCGCTTTGGTCTCCGCCACCTTGATTTTCTTGCCGGCCGCCAAGCGGTCCAAGGCGTTCTCCAGGTAGCGTTCTTCGACGTCTTCCGCACGGTTCACGTTGTCGTCGATGGACCCGCGGTACACCAGGTTCATGTCGCCGTCAAAGAGGTAGATGTGAGGTGTCGTGCGTGCGCCCACGTTGTTGGCGAGCTTGGAGCCTTCGTCCACCAAGTAGGGCATGGTGTAGCCTGCCTCGGCGGCATGCTTGCGCATCGCGGGGAAGCTGTCGTCGCCTTCGCGCTTGGCTTCGTTGGAGTTCACGAGCACGGTGCCTACTTGACGCTCTGCGGCAAACGCAGCCATGCCGTTGTAACGGCCTTCCCAACCTTCCGTCTTGGTGCCGTTGCCGACCACGAAGGGGCAGGTGTTGCACGAGAAGATGACGAGCAAGCCGTTCTCTTGCTTGAGGCTGTTCAGGGTGTGCATCTCCCCGTCCACGCCCATCATGGGGGCGTCGGGCATGGGGGCTGCTTCGCCGATGGCGAGCTCTTGGGCAAACGCTGGGGTCAAGGTCATGGCCAGGACCGCCACGCAGGAAAGGAGGATGGATTTCATGAATTCAGGTTTGATGGAAGACAAGTTACAGCACCAACAAAGCGTCGCCGTATGCGAAGAACCTGTACTTCTCTTTGATGGCCTCCTGGTACGCCTCCATGGTCAACTCGTGGCCGGCGAAGGCGGAGGTGGTCATGAGCAAGGTGCTTTGCGGCGTCTGGAAGTTGGTCAACAGCGCGTCGGCGATCTGGAAGTCAAACTTGGGGTAGATGAACTTGTTCGTCCAGCCCTGGAACGGCTTCAACGTCTGCGTCGTGCTCACGGAATTCTCGAGTCCGCGGAGGGAGGTGGTGCCCACCGCCACAATGCGCTTTTTGTTCTCGATGCCGCGGTTGACCAAACGGGTGCACTCCTCGTTGATGATGAGTTCTTCGCTGTCCACCTTGTGCTTGCTGAGGTCCTCCACCTCCACTTCGCGGAAAGTGCCCAAGCCGATGTGCAAGGTCAAAAACGCCATGTCGATGCCCTTGATTTCGAGGCGCTTCAACAAGTTCTTGGAGAAGTGCAAGCCGGCCGTGGGCACGGCCACCGCACCCTCTTCGGAGGCGTAGATGGTTTGGAAACGGTCGCGGTCCTCGGGTTCCGCGTCGCGGGTCATGTAGCGGGGGAGCGGGGTTTGGCCCAACTGGTGCACCGTCTGCATGAACTCCTCGTGCGTCCCATTGAACAAGAAGCGCAAGGTGCGGCCGCGTGACGTCGTGTTGTCGATGACTTCCGCCACCAACTCGTCGTTCTCGCCGAAGTACAACTTGTTGCCGATGCGGATTTTCCGCGCGGGGTCCACGAGCACGTCCCACAACAAGCTCTCTCGGTTCAACTCGCGGAGCAAGAACACCTCGATGACCGCGCCGGTCTTTTCCTTGTTCCCGTACATCTTGGCGGGAAACACCTTGGTGTTGTTGGCCACGAACACATCGCCTTCGTCGAAGATGTCCACGATCTCCTTGAACATGCGGTGCTCGAACGTGCCCGAGTCCCGGTGGATGATCATCAAGCGGCTGTCGTCGCGGTTGTCGAGCGGGTATTGGGCCACCAATTCTTCAGGCACGTCGTACCGGAATTGGGAGAGCTTCATGCGTTGCATTGCCATGGATGCGGGGTTGTGGAGTGAAGGTTGTTGGGGTCTCCAAAAACGGCCGTTTTCGGAGGCGCGCGAAAATAGCCAAAAACACCTTTGAAGTCAAGCCTTTGCGGCTTGAAACGCCCGTCAATTCAGGACGTTGTGCGGTCGCGGTTCAGTTCGGCGACGAGCGCGTCCACAGACCAAGCGTGGTCCACATGGAAATCCCCGCTGGACACCCGACACAAGGCGGTCAACGTGCCGCCCACCCCGAGTCCGTCCCCGAGGTCCCTGGCAAGGCTGCGGATGTAGGTGCCTTTGCTGCAGTGGATGGTCACGTCGACGTCGAAGACGGGGTGGCCGTCGACCTCCTGGGCCACGGCCCGGTCCACCCGAAACACGTCCACAGTCACGGTGGACGTTCTGAGCTTGATGTCGGCCCCCTTGCGCGCGGCGTCGTAGGCCTTTATCCCGTCCACTTTCTTGGCGCTGTAGAGGGGAGGGCGTTGCTCCAAGGTGCCCGTCAACGTGGCGGCGGCCTTCGCGACAGCCTCCTCGGTCAGTGAGGTGACGGCGGAGGGATCCTCCGCCCAAACGTCCACTTCCGTTTCCGCGTCGAGCGAGGGCGTGTGGGCCCCGAGTCGGACGGTGGCAGTGTAGACCTTGGCTTGGGCTTGAAGGGTGTCGATGGTTTTGGTGGCACGCCCACAACACACCACCAGCACACCCGTGGCCAAGGGGTCCAACGTCCCGGCGTGCCCCACCTTGATTTTCTTGGCGCCCGTGAACCCACGGAGGGCGTACCGGACCTTGTTCACCACGTCGAATGAGGTCCACGTCAGGGGCTTGTCGATGACCATGACTTGGCCTTCCAGGAACGCCTCGGGACGGTGGAATGGCAAGTCGTGTGAAGGGGTGTCAGGCATGGGAATGCGAAGGTAGGGTCGGTGGGATTTGGGCTACTTTGACGGCATGAAATTCCCGGCCTTCTGTTTCCTCAGCGTGCTTGTCGCCGCCCCTGCTTTGGCCCAAATGGCCCCTTTCTCGGTGCACACCTCCGCCACCATGCTCGAGCATCGGTCGTCCTTTCAGATGGTTCAATTGTACGAGGACGCGGCTGGGGGGCCGGCGTTGATGGCCCTCGGTGGGCACGACGGCACGGCGGTGACGGCCACCACAGAAATGGGCCTTGAGAATTGGGATGATGTGGGTCCTGATGTGTGGGAAGAAGCCGCCCCGATGTTGGAGGCGAGGATGGATTTCACGGCCCATGCTGAGTTGGGGGACGTGTGGGTGCTTGGGGGATTCGACGGGACGTACACGTTGGACGCCACGGAGCGGTTTGACGTGACGGCCGGCGCGTGGTCCCAGGGGCCGGCGATGTCGGTGCCGCGCACCAACCACCGCAGCGTAAGGATGAACGACGGCCGCATCCTGATCACAGGCGGGTTTGACGGCCAAGGGGAAACGGCCACGTGCGAGGTGTTTGACCCTGTGGGCATGACGTTCACGCCGGTGGCGCCCATGAACGTGGGCAGGGCGTCCCACACGTTGACACCGGTGGGGGACGGCAGGTTTGTGGTCACAGGCGGGTTCAATGCGGCGGCGGGATTCCAGTTGGCGTCGTGTGAAGTCTATGACCCCGCGACCGACACCTGGACGGAGATTGAGTCGCTGCCGACTGCGGTGGACAACCACGCCGCATCGCTGATCACCCTGTACACCCAGGCCCCCAACACAATCATGGTGACCGGCGGACGGGTGTACAACGCGGGGTTGAACCTGTTTGAGGGCTTGGCGTCGGGGGCGTTGTTGGATTTGGGGACCATGACGTGGGCCCCGTTTGACCTCACGTCACCGCACAGCTACCACTTGTCTTGCCACCTCGACCCCAACGCCCCGGAAGTGTTCATTCTCGGGGGCGCAGACCAAACCGGCGTTGGCGTCACCACCACCTACGGCGCCACGGAGTGGACGTTGGGCAACGAAGCGTCGGCGTGGCCGGACGTGTCGGTCCAAACCCAAAATCGCGTCCGCGCGGCGGGTTCACAGTCCGGCACGAGCAACGTGGCCTGCTACACGGTGTGCGGGGGCGACGAGGCTTTGGCGGGCACCTGTTTCACGGTGTGCCCAGAAACGAGCTCCATCGCGGAACCCTCCGTCGCAGCGCCGGAGGTTGGGGTGCACCCCAACCCGGCGGTGGGCAGGGCGGTGGTGTGGTCGGTCGACCGCGCACATGAACAAGGGTGGACGCTCTTGTCGGTCGGTGGAGAAGTGGTGCGCCAGGGACGTGGAAGCGCGTTGGACGTGACGGGCCTCCCCGCCGGGCCGTACCTCTTGAACCTGCCTGACGGCCGTGCCGCGCATGTCATGGTGCGCTGACCTGACGCGCACTTCCCTCAAAACCCTGAAGCCCTGCCTGTTGGTGGGGCTTTGTGTTGCGCCATTGTGACGGTTGTAACCTTTTGGATGTGAGTATCGTACAGGGAGTGTGTTGCATTTGCGTAACATTTTGTTTACATTGCCTTAACATGAAGACCACATCACAACTCCGCACTTGGGTGACCGCTTTGCTCCTGGCTTGGGGCAGCGTGGCCTCTGCCCAGGGACCGCTGTCCCAAGGCTGGGGTGTGGGGGTGGATGCGTCGCGTTTGCTTGGCGGCCACGCGGTGATTCAAGTGGAACGGGCCCAGTCGTCCGAGTGGCTTTGGCAGGTGGCGGCAGGTCCCTATGTGGGCACAGTCAATGGCCAAAACCCCTTCTGGAAAGGCCTGAAAGGCGACGTGCTCTCTGGGTCGGTGGTCTCGGTGGGGTCGTTGGTGTTCCCAGCGCAAGACCCCAAGTTGGGGGCCACGTGGTTCTTGGGTCTGGACTTGTCCCGGGAGAGCTGCCGGCTCTCTCGCGACACTGAAGACCTCCACGCGGCCCAAGCCCCAGGGTTCGCGGTCGTCGTTCAAACCCGCGAAGAAGCCAGGTTGCTGGCAGGCGCCCAATGGGCCTTTGGCCAGCATGTCGCGTTGCGTGCGCACGTCGGCATGGGCCTAGTGCGCGACCGGTTGTCTTCTCGGATGATGGGCGAAGAGGTCAGCGCGATGCCGATGGCGCGGCCTGGAGGGTTGGCGCTTCTTTGGCGCTGGTGAGTGCGGCACATTCTTCAGCAGTCATTCCTGCGATGTCCTCGAAAATGGCCAAAGCCTGGAGGACGGATCCCACCTGCTCGATTTTCAACCTGAGCCCGCCGTTGCGTTGGTACATGCTCGCGTCCTTGGCATGGCGCTTCAAGTAGTCCAACACCCGCGCAAACGTGGCGCTTTGGAAGTAGGCGCTCTCCTCGTCAGACACGAACGCTGCGATCAGCTTGCCGCTCTTGAGGACGAGTTTTTCCATGCCCAAGAGTTGGGCGACCCAGCGCAGCCGGATGGTGCCCAGCAGTTCTTCCGTTTCTTCAGGCAAGGGCCCAAAACGGTCCTCCAACCGGTTACGAAAGCCCTTCATTTCCTCCGCGTCGGACAAGTCGTCCAGCTCGCGGTACAGGGAAATCCGCTCTGGGATGTCGCTCACGTAATGGTCCGGAATGAGCAGCGACAGGTCGGTCTCCAGCGCGGTTTCTTCCACGTATTGCCCGCTCTCCGCTTGCTCGGCTTCCATCAAGTCTTTGAACTGCTCCTCTTTCAATTCCTTCACCGCCTCTGCCAGGATGCGCTGGTACATGTCGAAGCCCAAATCGTTGATGAACCCGCTTTGCTCCGCCCCGAGCAAGTCGCCCGCCCCGCGGATGTCCAAGTCACGCATGGCGATTTGCATGCCCGACCCCAGGTCGGAGAATTGTTCGAGCGCTTGGAGCCGCTTGCGTGACTCCTCAGGCAATGCGCTCAGCGGAGGCGCCATCAGGTAGCAGAATGCCTTCCGGTTGGAACGGCCCACACGGCCCCGCAGTTGGTGCAGGTCGCTCAGCCCAAACTTGTGGGCCTCGTTGATCAGCATCGTGTTGGCGTTGGAGATGTCGATGCCCGACTCGATGATGGTGGTGGCCACCAGCACGTCGTAAGCCCCGTCGATGAAGCGCGCCATGACGTCTTCCAGCTCCTTGCCGTCCATTTGGCCATGGCCGATGCACACGCGCGCGTCGGGCACCAGCCGCTGGATCATGCCCGCCACTTCTTGGATGTTGCCCACCCGGTTGTGGACGAAGTAGGCCTGGCCGCCTCGGCTCAATTCGTAGGCGATGGCGTCGCGGATGGTCTCTTCGTTGAAGCCGGACAGGATGGTGTCCACCGGGTGGCGGTTGGGTGGCGGCGTGCGGATGATGCTCAGGTCGCGCGCGCCCATCAGCGAAAACTGGAGCGTCCGGGGGATGGGCGTGGCCGTGAGGGTCAACGTGTCGACGTTGGCCTTGAGCGTCTTGAGCTTGTCCTTGACGCCGACCCCGAACTTTTGTTCTTCATCGATGATCAGCAAGCCCAACTCTTTGAACTTGACGCGCTTCCCCACCAAGGCGTGCGTGCCGACCAGAATGTTGGTCTCCCCAGATTCGACTTTTTTCAGCGTTTCGGTCAGCGCCTTGCCCGTCTTGAATCGGTTGATGTAGTCGATCGTAACGGGGAAATCTCGGAGGCGCCGGCTGAAGCTCTTGAAGTGCTGCATCGACAAGATGGTTGTCGGCACGAGGACCGCCACCTGTTTGCCGTCGCAGGCCGCGCGGAAAGCGGCGCGGATGGCGATTTCAGTCTTGCCAAACCCGACGTCCCCGCACACCAGCCGGTCCATCGGCGTCGACTTCAACATGTCTTCACGCACGGCCTTGCTCGCGGCGTTTTGGTCCGGCGTGTCGTCGTACATGAAGCTGGCCTCGAGCGCGTGCTGCAAGTAGCCGTCCTCAGGGTAGGCGTGCCCGGGCGCCGACTTGCGCTTGGCGTAGAGCTGCAAGAGGTCGTAAGCGATTTGCTTGACCCGGCCCTTGGTCTTCTGCTTGGTCTTGGCCCAGGTGTTGGTGCCCAGCTTGTTGATTTTGGGCTGGGTGCCTTCCTTGGAGCTGTATTTGGAAATGCGATGAAGGCTGTGGATGCTGACGTACAGCACGTCGCCTCCGCGGTAGGTGAGGCGGATGGCCTCCTGCATTTTCCCGTTGACCTCAATCTTGTGCAGGCCGCTGAACTCGCCGATGCCGTGGTCAATGTGCACCACGTAGTCGCCAACTTCCAGCGCCATCAATTCCTTGATCGTGAGCGCTTCTTTGTTCTTGCGGAATCCTTCCTTCAGGCGGAAGCGGTGGTAACGCTCAAACAGCTGGTGGTCCGTGTAGACCAACACCTTGAGTTCCTTGTCCACGAAGCCTTCGCTGAGCTCCATCGGAATGGGCTTGTAAGGCACCGGCTCTTCATTCTCCTCCTGCCGGTCGTGGAAGACGTCGTGCAGGCGCTCCAATTGGGTGGCCTGGCCACTCACCACCACGTTCACGTACCCGTTCTTGTGGTTGGAGCGGAGGTTGCTTGCAATCAGGTCAAATTGCTTGTTGAAGGCCGGCTGCGCCGTCATCCCGTACTTCAAAATCAACCGGTTGGGCCAGGTCGTGCCGCCCCCGAACTCCACCACGGAGAAGGGGTCGAGCAGCCCTTCCAGATGGGCGCCTTCGAGGTACAAGTCTTCGGGCGGTGTACGTGTCACCTCGCCGCTGAGCCTGTCGTAGTGCGAGCGGGCGCGCTCCATGGCTTTGTCGAGCACCATTTCGCACCGCTTCGCGTCGGCCATCCACATGACGGCATTCGGCGGCAAGAAGCTGAAGAACGGTTCGTGGGCGTCGTGCAGGCTGGTGTTGCCCACGTTGGGCACCACGGTGGCCCGCGTCATCTTGGCCACACTCAGCTGCGACGTCGGGTCAAACTTGCGGATCGAGTCCACGTCGTCTCCAAAAAACTCAATCCGGTACGGGTGATCGAAGCTGTAGGAGAAGATGTCGACGATGCCGCCCCGCATGCTGTATTGGCCCGGCTCGTACACGAAATCCACCTTCTCGAATTCGTACGCCAAGAGCACCTCGTCGAGGAAGTCCATGGTGTACGTCTCGCCGAGGGAAATCGTGAACGTTTGGTCGCTCAGTTCTTTGCGGGTGATGACCTGCTCGGCCAGCGCTTCTGGGAACGTCACGACAACCAACCCGTCTCGTCCGCCGTTGATTTCGTTCAACACCTCGGCGCGCATGGCGATGTTGGCGTTTTCCACCGTGTCTTCGTCCGCATAAGGCACGCGGGCGGATCGTGGGTAGAACAAGATGGGCCGAGTGTCCCCCAACACAGATTGCAGGTCGTTCATGAAGTACGCAGCCTGCTCCTTGTCGTCCAGGACAAACACGTGGTGTCGCGGGTTGGCCACTTCATCCTCGTGGCTGAGCATTCCGGCAATGGCCAGGGGGATGGCGGACCCCACGGCGCCGTGCATCTCCACCTTGGTGCCTTGGGTCTTCAGGGCACCACGAAGGCCCCCTGCACGAGGGTCACAGGTGTAGAACTGAAGAAGGTCTGCGGGGCGCATGGCCCGCAAAGTTACGTGACGCCTGCGCCCTGTTCCCCTGAACGACGGGCTTTTCGGCACGTTTTAAGGGCATCGATGAGGTGGCGGTTCCCCACGTAGTATGGGGTGCGTTCGTGCAGCGAGTTGGGCACACGCTCCAGGATCCTGCCGTGGTCGTCCAACGCCTGTCCTCCGGCCTCTTCGGCCAACCAAGCCAAGGGCGCACATTCGTACAGCAGGCGCAGCTTGCCGTCGGGTTTGTCGGTGGTGGAAGGGTAGAGGTAGATGCCCCCGTGGATGAGGTTGCGGTGGAAGTCGGCTACGAGCGAACCGATGTACCGTCCGCGGAACCCCACATCCACGGCTTCCCGGCACGTGTCGATGAAATCTTGGGTGGCTGGGTTGCTCTTGGCCTTCACGGCGTCGTTGATGCTGTACGTGACGCCGCACTCGGGGAACATCATGTCGGGGTGCGACAAGAAAAATTCCCCCACCCCTGGGTCAAACGTGAAGCCGTGCACCCCGCGACCGGTGGTGTACACGAGCATGGTGCTGGACCCGTACAGGACGTACCCCGCGGCCACTTGGGCGGTGCCTGCTTGTAGGAAGTCCTGGTCCTGGAGCGGCTCGCCCAGGGGGGTGATGCGCCGGACAATGCTGAAGATGGTGCCGATGCTGACGTTCACATCGATGTTGGAGGACCCGTCCAGGGGGTCGATCAACACGATGTACTTGCCGGACCGGCCTTCACCTTGGTCGCCGCAACGCACGTGATCGTCGCGTTCCTCCGACCCAATGCCGCACACGCTCTTCCCAGCCGAGAGGATGCGCATGAACGTGTCGTCGGCGAAGACGTCGAGTTTTTGTTGTTGCTCGTCTTGAACGTTGGTGGCCCCGGAAGCCCCGAGGATGTTGGTCAGCCCGGCACGGTTGACCTGTTGGTTCACGATTTTCGCCGCCACCCCGATGTCGGTGAGCAGACGCGTGAGTTGGCCCGTCACAAACGGGAATTCCGCTTGCCGGTCCATGATGAACTCGCCAAAAGTGGGTGCCTTGATCATTGCAGGTACCTTTTGTTCAAAAGTAGCGGACCCTGGGCGAGTCCTGCCGGACGCCGGTGAGAACTTTCAGGCATGCAGTTGTCTCGCACTTTTCTCCTTCTGTGTGGCGCAGTCCTTTGCGCGCCCATCCTGGCCCAAACGACGACCCTCCCCGACTTCGACAAGGGCCGGTTGTGGGGCAGTCCGCTTGCGTTGCTGAGCACCGGTCTTCATGGGGCGTACATCTTGAACGACCCCGCCGAGGTGGGGGGCATTCAGGGCGCGCGCCTTGAAATCAATGTGCTGGACCGGAAGGCAAGGGCCTACGTCTTGTGGCGCGTGGACAAGTCCGACGCGTCGCGGGACGCGTCGTTCGTGGAGTACGGCCTGGGTTTCGCCAACCTGGGCGAGTTGGGCGGCCGAAACACAGCGTTGTCTTGGTTCGTCGGAGGTCCTTCCGCCTACGTGGCATGGGGCAACACACGACGGACGTTGGAATGGAAGCGTGGCCGTGGCAAGGGCACGTTGCCGATGACGGTGATGTGGGGCCTGCGGGCGGAATGGTTGTCCACCAACCCAGCGGGTGCACCCAACCGGGAGGTGGGGCTGTACATGCCTCTGTTCGCCAGGCTCCAGTTGCCCTTGGATTAAGGGCCCTCGCGAGGGTCAGTCCTGAAGGGCCGCCGCCAGTTCAAGGAACTCGGCGACGCTCAATTGCTCGGCGCGCTGGCCTTGAAATGGCTCAGGGATGCGCGTGGCGTCGAAGCCGCCGCTTTTGATGCTGTTGCGCAAGGTCTTTCGGCGCTGGCTGAAGGCCGCTTTGACGACCCGCACGAAGTGCGCGTGGCTGACGCCATGGGGGAGGGCGGAGACGTCGTTGCGCACGAGTCGGATGACGCCACTCTTGACCTTGGGTGGCGGGTCGAAGGCGTGCTCGTGCACGGTGAACAGGTAGTCGATGTCGTAGTACGCCTGCAGCAGCACACTCAAGATGCCGTAGGTCTTGGAGCCTGGCCCCTCGGCCACGCGCTCGGCGACTTCCTTTTGGAACATCCCCACGCATTCGGGCACGCGGTCGCGCCAGTCCAGCACCCTGAAGAGAATCTGGGAGCTGATGTTGTACGGGAAGTTGCCCGCCACAATGAAGGGGGCGCCGTCTGGGAACGCCTCACTCGGGTCCCACTTGAGCAGGTCGACGCCAAAGACGTCTTCCGCCGGCAGCACGCCCTGGCTCGTCAAATAGAGCACGGACTCGTCGTCCAGCTCCACCACTTTGACCCGCAGGTCTCCGCGGTCCAGGAGCGGACGCGTCAGGGCACCTGTTCCAGGCCCGACTTCGAGCACGTCGACACACCCCTGATGTTTGGTGATGCCCAAGGCGATCCGTCGGGCGGCGTCCAGGTCGCGCAGGAAGTGTTGCCCGAGATGCTTTTTGGCCTTGACGTGCATGCCCTGCCCGGAATCAGTTGTCCTTGGGGTCAAACCCCGGGGTGGGGTGTCCCTCGGCGATCAGCGGCAGCACCGTGCGGAATCCGGTGGCCTTGCTGCCCCACTTGGCTTGGTGCTCGGCTTGAAGGGCAGGGGCGTGGTCCTTTTGGTAGGCCTCGAACGCCTCCACGCTGCGCGCCATGTATTGCACTGCAAACGTGACGCCCCCTTGCGCCTCCCCTTGCACGTGGCACAAGCGGAAATCGCGGAAATGTCCGGTGGCTAGCACGTCAGGGATGTGCTCTTCCATCATGTACTTGACCCAATCGTTGGCGCTCTCCTCAGAGACGCTGACGGTGACGTTGTAGAGAACCATGCGGCGAAGTTATTCGAGTTCGTCCCCCCGCAAGTCCCTGAATCGTTTGCGGGCCGCCACGGCGTGCAGGGATCCAGGGAAGTCGAAGAGCAGTTGTTCATAGAGGTCCTGGGCGGTGGCCAGATCCCCCAAGGCGTGGTGGGTCAGGTCGGCGAGCTTGAACAGCGCGTCGTCCCCGGTGATGTCGTCGAAGTGCAGGTCCACGACCTCTTGGTACAAGGCCATGGCGGTGTCCACGCGTCCTTGCTCGAGGAACATGTCCGCGGACATCATCAGAATTTCGTCTTCCAGGGCGTGCCCAGGGTGGTCGGTCTGGAGGGAATCCAACGTGGCGTGGGCCTCGTCGAACCGACGTTGCATGTTCAGCAGGTCCGCCCGTGCAAACATCTCCATCGGCGTGGTCAACGTGTCGAGGTTGAAGTTGTCGGTGATGAGCAAGCTCAGGTCGATGGCGTCGTTGGAAATCAGCTTGGACGTGGAGGCCTTCAGGGCGTTGAGTTGGCTTTGGGCCCAATTGAAGTCGCCGCCGTAGTAGCTGACGCGGGCGTTGCGGAATTTGGCCTCGTGCCCCAAGGGGTCGTCCTTGAAGTCCAGCACGATTTGCGAGAACAACAACGAGGCGTCCCAAATCATCCCTTCAAACACGTAGATGTCGCCCAGGGTGAGCTTGCAGGCGGCCGCCACGCGGTCGTTCAAGTCTTGCTCCGCAAGGAGGGTCTCCAGGTCTTCAATGCCTTCGTCGGCGCGGTTGAGGTAAAACGCCAGCAGATGCGCCCGGTCCTTCACCATCATGGCCGTTTCAGAACGGATGCCCAGGTCGCGCAAGCTCGAGGCGTACGACTCTGCGAGCACGGCCATGGCGTCGAGGTCGGCCGGCACTTCTTCGGTCAGGTTGTCGAATTGGACTTGCAAGACTTCGTTCCGGGCCGTGAAGAAGTAGGGGTTGCTCGGCCCCTGGTCCGCCACGTACTCGTAGCACTTCAGGGCGGTGGCCCGGTCGCCGTTGGCCTGGGCGGTGTGCCCCAGTTCCATCATGCGCGTGCCTCCCTCGTCCAAGCGGAGGTCCAAGGACTTGGCGTGGATGAACGCCGAGGCGAAATCTTGAATCTGGTTGAAATGCCAAACCAGCAGCTCCGGGTAGATGATGTTGTCCGGGTTGGCTTGGATGGCGCGGAGCAAGGCGGTGCGCACCAATTCCCGGTTGTCCTCGACCAGCGTGAGCCGGAGGTTCCGGTTGAGGCTGTTTTGGACCGTTCGCAGGTAGTTGGGCTTGGTGGCGAGCAAGGACATGTACGCGGCGACCATCCCTTCGAAATCGCCCCGCATGCCCTGCAAGTTGGCGAGTTCGTAGTCGAAGCCGACGGTGCCCAACTTCTCGGCCCGCTGGTATGTGGCGAGCGCCATGTCGAGCTCGTCCAATTTGATGAAGGCGTTGGCCAGGGCCACCGCCGCGGGCCGCCCCTTGGGGAGCAATTCCAGGGCCTCTTCAAAGGCCTCCATGGCGTTGTCGCGCATGCCAAAGTGCAAGTACAACGAGCCCAGGTCGACCAAGGCCGTGGGCTTGGAATTCTTGTGCCTGCGCTTCAGCCGCCCTTTGACGAGTTTTTCGGCGGCGTCGAAATCGTCCAAGGCCAGCAAGGTGCCGTAGTACATTTTGTACACGGCGTTTGTTTTGTTCTTCTTCCATAGTGGCTCGAGGTAGAGCCGGGCTTGAGGGTAGCTGCCTTCGTTGAAGTAATACTCGGCCAGCTCTAGGTCCGACTGCGCCTGGCTCGATGCAGGAGCCATGAGTGTCATGAGCCCCACCAGAAGCCCAAACCCAAGCGCACGCAGCAGCGTTGTGGACTGGACGGTCATTCGGCGGCGATCTGTTGGGCCCACTCGGCGCGTTTGGCTCGGAGGAGGCTGTCCATCGGCGCCCGCGTGATGGCTTCGAGGTCCATGCCGGCGTCGATCAAGCGGCGGGTGTCTTCCACAAAAGCCAGCCATTTGGCCACGGCGTTGAGCTCGTTTTGGGCTTGGCGTTGGAAATACACGTCGTCCATGGCCACCCCGTTGGCGTCCACCTCAGCCCCGCTGCGAATGGCCCCGATCAAATTGGCCAGTTGGGTGTTGCACAGCGCACCTTGGTCGTTCAAGGCCTGGATCCGTTGGGGGGCGTCTTTCAGGTGACGCTTCACCCGCGCCCAGTCTCCGATGAGTTGTCCGTCCTCCACGGAAAAGGTCAACGTGGAATCGGCCATGAGCCAGGTGAGGTCGCGCACCCGCTCGTCCACCCTGGTGCGGATGGCGGCGAGCGTGTCGATGTTCCAGGCGCCCACTTGGGCCATGCCTTCGTCCACTTGGACGGCGGCCGCGCGCAACGGTGCGAGGTGAGGTTGCCCTGGACCTGCGCATTGGCTCAGCCCCAGGGCCAGCAACACGAGGCCAACGCAGATCGACCTTGTCATCCTCCAATGCGGTCGAATCCGACAAACGGCACCAGGGCCTTGGGGATGACGATGCCTTGGTCGTCTTGGTGGTTCTCTAGCAAGGCGGCCACGATGCGCGGCAATGCGAGGGCAGAGCCGTTGAGCGTGTGCACAAACTTGTTCTTGCCGTCTTCGTCCTTGAAGCGGCACTTCAAACGGTTCGCTTGGAATGTTTCGAAGTTGGACACCGAGCTGACCTCCAGCCAACGCTCCTGTGCGGCGGACCACACTTCAAAGTCGTACGTCATCGCGCTGGTGAAGCCCATGTCGCCTCCGCACAAGCGAAGCACGCGGTAGGGAAGCTCCAACCCTTCCAGCAACCCCTTCACATGGTCGACCATGGTGTCGAGGGTGGCGTAGCTCTGGTCTGGATGGGTCACTTGGACGATTTCCACCTTGTCGAATTGATGGAGTCGGTTCAGGCCGCGGACGTCTTTTCCGTAGCTGCCGGCCTCCCGACGAAAGCAGGGGGTGTACCCGCAGATCTTTTTGGGCAAATCCGCCGCTTGCAGCACGACGTCGCGGTAGATGTTGGTCAAGGGGACCTCCGCCGTGGGGATCATGTACAGGTTGTCCTCCTGCATGTGGTACATCTGGCCTTCCTTGTCAGGGAGCTGTCCTGTGCCGTAGCCGGAGTCGGCGTTGACCATGTGGGGCGGGATGAATTCCGTGTAGCCAGCGTCGTCGGCTTTCTCCAAGAAAAAGCGGATGAGGCCCCGCTGCAATTTGGCGCCCTTGCCCTTGTAGAAGGGGAAGCCGGCGCCGGTGACCTTGGCCCCGAGGTCGAAGTCGATGAGGTCGTGTTCCTTGGCGAGGCCCCAGTGGGGCTTGGCGGCCCCTCCGGCGGCTTGGGGCTCCGCACTGCGAAACACCTCGACGTTGTCGTCGGGGGTCTTGCCCTCGGCCACAAGGTCGCAGGGGGTGTTGGGGAGCGACACGAGGAGCGCTTGGAGCTCGTGCTCGGCAGCGTCCATGGCGTCCTTCAACTCTCCGGTCTTGGCTTTCAGCCCAGCCGTCTTGGCTTTGACCTCCTCCGCCTCGGCCTTCTTTCCTTCACGCATCAAACCGCCAATCTGCCGGGACAGCGAATTGCTCTCGGCGAGGACTTGGTCGAGCTCGGTCTGGGTCGCACGTCGCTTGGCGTCCAAATCGAGGATTTGATCCACCGTGGCGGTGGCGTCAATGTGTCGCTTGGCCAAGGCGTCCAGCACTCGGTCTCTCTCTTCGCGAAGGCATTGAAGGGTCAGCATGGGGCGGGGTCTGTGAGGTCCAAAAATAAGAACTCCCGACCTGTTGGGGCCGGGAGTTCACAAGCTTTACGTTCTTGTCAATCAGGCGTCTCCTGCGGGAATCACAGAGACAAATGAACGGTTGTTCGCCTTCTTGCGGAACTCGACGGTTCCGTCCGTCAACGCGAACAAGGTGTGGTCCTTGCCGATGCCGACGTTGTCACCTGGGTGGTGCTGTGTGCCGCGCTGGCGAACCAAAATGTTGCCTGCGATGCAGTGTTGACCACCGAAAATTTTCACGCCCAAGCGTTTGGACTGGGACTCACGTCCGTTCTTCGAACTCGCTGCCGCTTTTTTGTGTGCCATGGCTTCTGGGGTTTATTCTTCAGTCTTTTTGGGAGCAGCCTTCTTCGCTGCAGGCTTCTTGGCTGCAGGCTTCTTGGCTGCAGGCTTCTTGGCTGCAGGCTTCTTGGCTGCAGGCTTCTTGGCTGGCGCATCCTTTGCAGGAGCCGCTTCCGCATCCTTCTTGGGCGCTGCCTTCTTGGCGGCGGCCTTCTTGATGTCGGTGATTTTGATTTCCGTCAAGGACGCGCGGAAGCCGTTGAGCTTCTGGTATCCTTTGCGACGCTTCTTCTTGAAGACAAGAACCTTGTCTCCTTTTAGGTGCCGTTCAACGACGGCGTGGACGGCCATGCCGTCTACCGCGGGGGCGCCAACAGTCACGTCACCACCTTTGTCGATGAGGAGCACACGGTCAAACTTGACCTTCTTGCCCTCCCCTGCGTCGAGGCGGTTGACGAACACCTGCTGGTCTTTCTCTACCTTGTACTGGTGCCCTGCGATCTCTACGATTGCATACATGAGGATTGAATTTTTTCCCACAAAGGGAGCGCGAAGATAGTGGGAAAGTCTGAAAAGCCCAAACCGTCAAAGGGCCTTTTCCGAGGCCTTCCGCCCGCCTCGATTCACCAGCCAAACCCCCACCAACACCACGGCACCGCCCACGAGGTGCCAGAGCGTCAACGGTTCGCGGTCGAGCCACCCCCACATCGTGGCGAAGAGGGGAATGATGTACGTGACGGTGCTGGCGAAAAGGGCGTTGGTGCGTTGGATGATGCGATTGAAGGCCACCAAAGCCAGCCCCGTCCCGACCACGGCGAGCACCACCACGGCCCACAACCCTCGAAGGCCGTCGGGGTGGGTCAATGCCAAGGTGGGCAGGTCGCCCGTCAAGCCCAACGCCGCCGCGGGCAACCCCATCAACCCCAAGGCCAACGCCGCCACCCCGGCGGCGGGCACGGTGTGGAGTTTGTGCCGAATCACGTTCACGCTGACCCCGTAGCATGCTGTGGCCGCGAGCACCCGTCCTGCCCCACCCAGGGCTTCCTGACCCAGTGCATCGCCCATGCCCGGTTGGAACGCCAACACGGCAGCCCCCACCAACCCGACGGCAATGCCGGCCACTTGAAGGGGATGGACCTGACTTCGGAAGAGCATCACGCCGACGATCAGGGTGAACATGGGCGTCAGGGCGTTGAGCATGCCGGCGACCGAGGAGGGGATCAGGGTTTGGGCTGTGGTGAAGAAATACGCGGGAAGCATGTTGCCCAATCCGCCCACAACGAGCAGCCAGGGCAAGTTCTGGCGCGTGAGGTGGGCGCGGTGGGTCCAAGCCAACGGGGCCATGGCCAAGCCGGCGATGGCGATGCGGCCCAGGGCCACATCCAAGGCGGGGAAAAGGCGCCCTCCAGCGGTGTCGAACAACGCCATCTTCATGAGGATGAAGGAGCTGCCCCACACAAACCCAAGCGCCAACAGCGCCAGCCACATCTTGGAGTTGGAGGTCCCCATGAGGTTGCAAAATTAGCACAAGGCCCATGGCGCCGCCCGGAGGCCCCGCTATCTTTGACTCATGCGAATCTCCACTCTCCTTTGCACAATGCTGGCCTTCACATGGATGTCGTGTGGCGGCCCTTCCGCCGACATGGTCCCCACGGTCTACGAAGAGACCCATGTGGAAGGCGCGATGGAACGCACCGTGGCGGAGATGTCCGTCCAAGGCATGATGTGCGAGGTGGGTTGTGTGGCCAAAGTGCGCAAGGAGCTCCTTGAAGTTCCGGGTGTGGCCACGGCCACGATCGACTTTGAGAAGGACAGGAGCGTGAACGTGGCGAAGGTGGAGTACGACCCAGAGGTGGTGGATGCGGAGGCGCTTGTGGCCAAAGTCACGGCCATCGGAGACGGCATGTACCCGGTGGAGCGCATGGCGGTGACCCACTTTGGCGCGGTCGACGTCCAGCCATGACGCGACTCCTTCTGCCCCTTGCCCGGGCGTCGTTTTGGTTGGCCTTCCTGGTGGTGCTCGCCGGAAGTGTGGTGCGCATGACCGGAAGCGGCATGGGGTGCCCGGACTGGCCCAAGTGCTTTGGCCTCCTTGTCCCGCCCACCGACGTCGCCCAAGTGACCTACACCTTGGGAGAATCCTACAAGGCAGGGCGCATGCTGTTGGTCGAGGACCAATTTTGGGTGGCCCAAACCGACTTGGTCGCCGCCGATTTCGAAGCCGAGCAAGCCCAAGGTGCTTGGTCGCCTTACACCAAACACGATTACGCCATCTTCAACCCGCTTCACACATGGGTCGAATTCATCAACCGCCTTCTTGGGGCCTTGGCCGGCCTTCCGGCCTTGCTCTTGCTGGGGGCGGCGATGCTGGCACGCGACCTTCGGACCACGCTGTTGGCGTTGCTTGGCGTCTTGGCCCTTGGGTTTGTGGCGTGGCTTGGCAAGCTGGTGGTGGACGGCAACTTGATCCCCCACAGCATCACCGTCCACATGCTCGGCGCCTTGGCCATCCTGGCCATCGACAGCGTCATCATCCAGCGTCTGAAAGGACTCACCGTCCGTTGGCACAGGTCGGCGCGTTGGGGCTTGATGTTGGCACTCGTGGTCACCCTGGCTCAAATCGTCACCGGCACCGAAGTCCGTGAACTTGTCGACACGATGCTCAAGCAGGGATTCGACCGGCCCGACTTGGCGGCGTCCCTGGCCTCCAGCGACGTGCTGTACCTCGTCCACCGTTCGGGGTACTGGGTGGTCATGGCCGCCCACCTGTTCTGGATTTGGCGCATGGGCCCGTTCGGCAAGCGACACGTGTTGCGTGCCCGCAACGCCACCCTCCTGCTCCTCGTGGCCCAACTTTGCACGGGCTTGTTGTTCGCTTACGGGGCCTTTCCCGCCTGGGCCCAGCCCATCCACCTCGTGATGGGGGTGGGCTTGTTTTTGACCACATGGGGGCTGTTCTGGCGGACCACCTCGTCTTGACCCACGCCCTCAACCTCCACGAACCCTCATGGCTGCCACCGAAACCACCGACCTCGCTTTGGGCTTTACTGCCCCAGACTTTTCACTTCCCAACGCCACCGAGGAGGGCACCGTCCACTCCAAAGACCTGTTCGAGGGGCGGCCCACCGTGGTCGTGTTCATGTGCAACCACTGCCCGTTTGTGATCCACTTGCTTGAGTCCTTTGTGACTTTTGCGGCAGATTGCAAGGCACGAGGCGTGGATGTGGTGGCGATTTCCAGCAACGACGTGGTGAATTACCCTCAGGATGGGTTCGAGCACATGCAAGCGCTCGCCAAGCGCCATGGGTTCACCTTCCCCTACTTGTACGACGAGTCCCAGGAGGTGACCCGCGCGTACGATGCGGCGTGCACCCCAGACTTCAGCGTGTTCAACCGCGACGCAAAATGCGTCTACCGCGGCCAATACGACGGGTCTCGTCCTGGCAACAACGTCCCTGTCACGGGCAACGACCTCCGGCGTGTGGTCGAGTTGTTGCTGGCAGGAGAAGAGGTGCCCGCAGCAGGTCAAGTGCCTTCGCTCGGGTGCAACATCAAGTGGAAGGGATGAACACAAAAAAGGCCCCCGTCAGGAGGCCTTTTTCGTAGAAATCGTCGCTGGCATCAGCCGCTGCACATTTCGCAGTCGGGACCGTTTTCGATGCTGCACGCTTGCACCTGCTGCTCGTAAGTCATCTCCTCAGGCTTGGCAGCTGCCGCGGCTTGCTCGCCTTGAGGCTGCTCCTTGTACTTCTTGTCCACGGTGAACTTGATGGCGTCGGTGGCCGCCTTCGTGCGGAGGTAGTACATGCCGGTCTTCAAGCCCTTCTTCCACGCGTAGAAGTGCATGGACGTCAACTTGGAGTTGTTCACGTTCTCCATGAAGATGTTGAGCGACTGGCTCTGGCAGATGTACGCGCCACGGTCGGCCGCCATCTCGAGGATGGACTTCTGGGAAATCTCCCAGCCCGTGCGGTACAACACCTTGATGTTTTCAGGAATCTCAGGGATGTTCTGAATGGAGCCGTTGGCCGCGATGAGGCGGTTCTTCATGTCGTCGTCCCACAAGCCCAGCTTGGTCAAGTCGCGCAACAAGTGCTTGTTCACCACGATGAACTCTCCAGAGAGGGTGCGACGGGTGTAGATGTTGCTTGTGTACGGCTCGAAGCACTCGTTGTTGCCGAGGATTTGGGCTGTGGATGCGGTGGGCATCGGGGCCATGAGCAACGAGTTGCGCATGCCGTGCTCCTTGATCTCGTCCTTCAAGATGTCCCACTCCCAGCGGTCGGATGGCTTCACGCCCCAGAGGTCAAACTGGAGCTTGCCCTTGCTGGCGGGTGAGCCTTCAAACGTCTCGTACGCGCCTTCTTCCTTGGCCATGTCCTTGGACGCGGTGCAGGCGGCGTAGTAGATGGTCTCGAACACGTCTTTGTTCAGCTGGCGCGCCTCGTCGCTGTCGAAGGGGAAGCGCATCAAGATGAACGCGTCGGCCAACCCTTGTACGCCCAAGCCGATCGGGCGGTGGCGCATGTTGGAGTTGCGCGCCTCGGGAATGGGGTAGTAGTTCCGGTCGATGACGCGGTTGAGGTTGCGCGTCACGCGGTAGGTGACCTCGAAGAGCTTGTCGTGATCGAACGTGCGGTCCTCTTTGACAAACTTCGGAATGGCGATGGAGGCCAAGTTGCACACCGCGACCTCGTCGGGCGAGGTGTACTCGATGATCTCCGTGCACAAGTTGGAGGAGCGGATGGTGCCCAAGTTCTGCTGGTTGGACTTGCCGTTGGCGGCGTCTTTGTACAGCATGTAGGGGGTGCCGGTCTCCACTTGGCTCTCAAGGATCTTGAACCACAAGTCTTGCGCCTTGATGGTCTTGCGGCCCTTGCCTTCGGCTTCGTACTTCGTGTACAGCGCCTCAAACTCAGGTCCCCAACTGTCGGCCAACCCTGGGCATTCGTTGGGGCACATGAGCGTCCAGTCGCCGTTCTCCTCGACGCGCTTCATGAACAGGTCGGGGGTCCACAAGGCGTAGAACAAATCGCGTGCGCGCTGCTCTTCCTTGCCGTGGTTCTTGCGAAGCTCCAGGAAGTCGAAGATGTCGCTGTGCCATGGCTCGATGTAGATCGCGAAGGAACCCTTCCGCTTTCCACCTCCTTGGTCCACGTAGCGTGCGGTGTCGTTGAAGACGCGCAGCATGGGGACAATGCCATTGGACGTGCCGTTGGTGCCTTTGATGTACGAGCCGGTGCCACGGATGTCGTGGATGGCCAAGCCGATGCCTCCTGCGTTCTGCGAAATCTTCGCGCACTGCTTGAGGGTGTCGTAGATGCCAGAAATGCTGTCCTCCTTCATGGTCAGCAAGAAGCAGCTGGACATTTGGGGCTTGGGGGTTCCGGCGTTGAACAGGGTGGGCGTGGCGTGCGTGAACCAGCCTTCGCTCATCATGTTGTACGTCTCGATGGCGCTCTCCATGTCGTCCTTGTGGATGCCGACAGCCACCCGCATGAGCATGTGCTGTGGACGCTCTGCAATCTCTCCCTTGATCTTGAGCAAGTACGAACGCTCGAGGGTCTTGAATCCGAAGAAGTCGTAATTGAAGTCCCGGTCGTAGATGATGCTCGAGTCGAGCAGCTCCGCGTTCTTCTGGATGATCTCCCATACGTCGTCGGCAATCAAGCTTGCGTTCTCTCCGGTGACAGGATCCACGTAGTTGTGGAGGTCCTCCATGGTCTCGGTGAACGACTTCTTGGTTGCTTTGTGCAAGTTGCTCACCGCGATGCGGCTGGCGAGTTGCGCGTAATCTGGGTGGGTCACGGCGTTGGTCGCGGCGACCTCGGCGGCGAGGTTGTCAAGTTCAGTTGTTGTCACCCCGTCGTACACCCCTTCGATGACGCGCATGGCGACTTTGGTGGGGTCCACAGCATCGTGTAAGCCGTAGCACAGCTTCTTGATGCGGGCCGTGATTTTGTCAAACTGGACCGGTTCACGTCGGCCGTCGCGCTTCAATACATACATGCGAAGAGAAAAGTGAGGGTTGGGGAGAGGTTCGGGTCAGAGGGACATCAGAAGTCCGCGTCGAGGCTGAAGCTGTTGTCTTCCTCCGAAGAGTTGTTGAGGACACCTGCCTTTTGGTACTCGCCGACACGCTTCTCGAAGAAGTTGGTCTTGCCCTGGAGGCTGATCATGTCCATGAAGTCGAAGGGATTGGTCACGTTGAAGACCTTTTCGTTGCCGAGTTCGACCAACAGACGGTCGGCCACAAACTCAATGTATTGGCTCATGAGGTCGGCATTCATGCCGATCAAGCGCACGGGCAACGCTTCGCAGATGAATTCTTTTTCAATGGCCACCGCGTCAAGGATGATTTTCTCGATGGTCTTCTTGGGCAGCTTGTTCACGATGTGGTCGTTGTACAACAAGCAGGCGAAGTCGCAGTGCATGCCTTCGTCGCGGCTGATGAGCTCGTTGGAGAAGCTCAAACCTGGCATGAGGCCACGCTTCTTGAGCCAGAAGATGGAGCAGAAGCTGCCAGAGAAGAAGATGCCCTCCACGGCGGCGAAGGCCACGATGCGCTCGGCAAAGCTGCCGTTTTCAATCCACTCGAGGGCCCAGTTGGCCTTCTCCTTGACGCAGTCGAGGGTCTCGATGGCGTTGAACAACTTGTCCTTCTCCGCCTTGTCCTTGATGTACGTGTCGATCAACAACGAATAGGTCTCGCTGTGGATGTTCTCCATCATGATTTGGAAGCCGTAGAAAAACTTCGCTTCAGTGTACTGCACCTCGGCTACAAAGTTCTCCGCCAAATTTTCGTTCACGATGCCGTCTGAAGCGGCGAAGAAGGCCAAGATGTGCTTGACGAAGTAGCGCTCGTCGTCGTTGAGTTTGTCGTTCCAGTCCACGATGTCGGCCGCGAGATCAATTTCTTCTGCAGTCCAGAAGCTTGCCTCGGACTTCTTGTAGAAGTTCCAGATGTCGTTGTGCTCGATGGGGAACAGGACGAAGCGGTTGGGGTTGTCCTCCAAAATGGGTTCCACGACCGCGGTGTTTTCAGGCAGCACCTCCTCGATGGCGGTTTGCTTGTTGTCGATGACTTCTTCGTTCTGCTTGTCGATGTTGTCCATGGTCGTGGTTTTTCTGAAGATCCCCTGTCCAAATGTTCAGGGGAGGGAGGGGCTGACTGCGAGGGTTGAGTTCGCAGGCAAATTTGGGTTTGACTGTGTAGGATTTCAGGTTGCGTTCGAGCGGCAAATGGATAGCCCCTTGGCAGCCCTCCAAAGAAACCTCGCAACCCCATTTGAGGGCAAACCAATTCCATCCACAATCGCAAGGAGTTCTCAACATGCCGTGAGTAGCGCTGTCGTAATGCCCACATACACAGATTACAAGACCCCCTGAGGCATTGTTAAAATCCCCGTTCAGGGCCGTGGAAGGGCACTTTTTTGGCACGGTTTTTCCGGCAACGATTTTTGGCCAACCCCCGGGTGGTTCACGTTGTACTTTTGTGTCATGCTTGCAAAGCTTTTCAAGGCCTTTGTCGGGGACAAATCGGCCAACGACATCAAAGAGGTTCAGCCGGTTGTGGACCGGGTGAAAGAGGCGGAAAAATCGTTGGGGAACTTGTCCGCGGACGACCTGCGCGGCCGCTCCGCAGACCTGCGTCAACGCATTCGGAAACACGTGGAGTCTGAATTGACCCAGATCGACCAATTGCACGCCCAAGCAGCAGAACTTCCGTTGTCTCAACTGGACCAAAAGGAGGCGCTCTTTGAGCAAATCGACGCCCTCGAGCTTCAGGTGAATGAAGGGTTGGAAGAGGTGTTGGAGGAGGTGATGCCCGAGGCGTTTGCCTTGGTGAAGGAGACGGCACGCCGCTTCTCCGCGGAGGGCGATGTGGAGGTGACCGCCACCGAGTTGGACCGTGAGATTGCCGCATCACGTGATTTGGTACGGGTCGAGGGCGACAAGGCTTACTGGGCCAAGTCCTGGACAGCGGCCGGGTCTGAGGTGACGTGGGACATGGTCCACTACGACGTTCAGTTGATTGGTGGGGTGGCGCTTCACCGAGGCAAGGTGGCGGAAATGCAAACGGGGGAAGGAAAGACGTTGGTGGCGACGCTTCCGGTCTTCCTCAACGCCTTGGCTGGTCGAGGCGTGCACGTGGTCACCGTCAACGACTACCTCGCCCGACGCGACGCGGAGTGGATGGGTCCGCTTTACGAATTCCATGGATTGACGGTCGACTGCATCGACAAGCACCAGCCCAACAGCGAGGCGCGTCGCCAGGCGTACAAATGCGATGTCACATTTGGCACCAACAACGAGTTTGGCTTCGACTACTTGCGGGACAACATGGCCACGCGGCCAGAGCAACTCGTGCAGCGCAAGCACCACTTCGCCATTGTGGACGAGGTCGACTCGGTGTTGATCGACGAAGCCCGGACCCCGCTCATCATCAGCGGGCCAACGCCCAAGGGCGACGAACACGAATTTGACCAGCTCAAGCCCAAGGTGGTCAGCATCGTCAAGGTGCAGCAGCAGGCCGCCCAGGGGTTCTTGTCCGACGCCAAGAAGTTGTTGGTGGACGGCGCCTCGAAAGAAAATGTCGAGGCCGGCGGGTTGGCGTTGTACCGAGCGTTTCGCGCCTTGCCCAAGAGCAAACCACTCATCAAGTTTTTGAGCCAAGACGGCATGCGCCAGCAACTCCTCAAGACGGAGGGGTACTACCTCGCGGACAACCAGCGCGAGATGCACAAGGCCGATGCGGAGCTCTTCTTCGTGATCGACGAGAAGCAGAACCAAATCGAGCTCACCGAAAAAGGCATCGAGTACCTCGTCCGCAACATGGAGGACGAGCACTTCTTCACCATGCCGGATTTGGCCACGGAATTGGTCGGCATCGACAACAGCGAGTCCGGGGAGGAGGAAAAGCTCGAGAAGAAGCAACAGCTCATGCAGGATTACGGCGTCAAGAGCGCCCGCATCCACAGCATGAACCAGCTCCTGAAGGCGTACACTTTGTTCGAGAAGGACATCGAGTACGTGGTCATGGACAACAAGGTGAAAATCGTCGACGAGCAAACCGGCCGGATCATGGAAGGCCGACGCTACAGCGACGGCTTGCACCAGGCCATTGAATCCAAGGAAGGCGTCAAGGTGGAGGCGGCCACACAGACCTACGCGACGGTCACGCTCCAGAACTACTTCCGGATGTACCACAAACTTGCGGGCATGACCGGCACGGCCGAGACGGAGGCTGGAGAGTTTTGGGACATTTACGAGTTGGACGTGATGGTCATTCCGACCAACCGTCCCATTGCGCGGAAGGACCGGGACGATTTGGTCTACAAGACGAAGCGCGAGAAGTTGAACGCCGTCATCGACGATGTGGTGGAGTTGAGCAAGCAGGGACGCCCTGTGCTGGTCGGCACGACGACGGTCGAAATCAGCGAATTGCTTTCCAAGATGCTCGGCATGCGCAGCATCAAGCACCAAGTGCTCAACGCCAAGATGCACCAGCGCGAGGCGGAGGTGGTGTCGGAAGCCGGCAAGCCCGGCACGGTGACCATCGCCACCAACATGGCGGGCCGCGGCACGGACATCAAGTTGTCCAAGGAGGTGAAGGATGCTGGCGGATTGGCCATCATCGGCACCGAGCGTCACGACAGCCGGCGGGTGGACCGCCAATTGCGCGGCCGCTCTGGCCGTCAAGGAGATCCCGGGTCGAGCCAATTTTACGTGAGCTTGGAGGACGACTTGATGCGGTTGTTTGGCTCAGAGCGAGTGAGCAAGATGATGGACCGGATGGGCCACAAAGAAGGGGAAGTCATCCAAGCCGGCATGATCACCAAGAGCATCGAGCGGGCCCAAAAGAAGGTGGAGGAGAACAACTTCGGCATCCGGAAGCGACTCTTGGAATACGACGACGTGATGAACGCCCAGCGCGAGGTCATCTACAAGCGCCGCCGCAACGCCTTGCACGGCGACCGCATCCGCACCGACATCGCCAACATGTTCTACGAGCTCATCGAAGCCCATGTGCTGGCGACGCATCCTGAAAAGGACTACGAAGCGTTCCGCATGGCGTTGTTGAGCGACTTTGGCATCGAACCCACGGTGGACCTCGACGGGTTTGCGTCGGGGAAACCAGAGGAGTTGGCCTACCAGACCTACCTGCGTGCAGAGGAGTTGTACCAGGCCAAGTTGGTGGACCTCGCCCAGCGCGCGCACCCGGTGATCCAGCGCGTGCACGACGACGAGAAGAACGACTTCAAGAACATCTTGGTCCCGTTCACCGACGGCCGGAAGACCTTGCAGGTGGGTGCCGACATCGAGCAGAGTGTCCTGACCGAAGGCAAGAGCGTGCTCGACACCTTGGAGAAAGCGGTGGTGCTCGCCATCATCGACCAACACTGGAAAGAGCACCTTCGCGACATGGACGACTTGCGAAGCAACGTGCAACACGCGCGCTTCGAGCAAAAAGACCCGCTCCTCATTTACAAGTTTGAGTCGTACGAGCTGTTCCAAAAAATGGTCCAAAAGGTCAACGCCCAGGTGGCGTCATTCTTGATGAAGTGCACCATCCCGACCGGCGCGTCGGCCCAACAGCCCCGTCAAGCCCCTCGCCCCTCTGCGGCGCCTCGTGTGCAGGAACAGAAGGCCGGGGTTCAGAACACCGCCGAGCAAGGTTCGGCAGCCCGTGCCGCAGCCGCGCAGGGAGGCATGCCTCGACCCGGCGGCATCGCCCCAGGTCGCACGCCTCAGCAGCGCCCGCCGCGCCCCCAGCCTGTGCAACCCATCCGCACAGAAAAGAAGGTCTTGCCCAACGATCCGTGTCCCTGCGGTTCCGGCAAGAAGTACAAGAAGTGCCACGGGAGATGACGTTGCCTGAGGTGTCTCCGGACACCCCGTCTCTCCCCGACCTTCGAGGTGCGTTGACGTCGTTGACCCCCGACACGACTCCAGCTTGGGGTTCGATGACTGCGGCGCAGATGTTGCGTCATTGTTCCAGGTTCATGGACCTGTACCTCGGTCGGATCGCCGTGCCCGGGTGGGCACGTCTGATCTCGCGGCTCATCGGCCTGCTGTTTTTGAGGTCGTTCCTCACCAAACCGATCGGCGCCACCCCGCGCAATTTGGGCACCATGCCAGCCATCAAGGCCCGACCAGGTGCGGAGTTGGACTTCGACGCGGAGGTTGGCCGGTTTTTGAAGGCGCTCGCGGACGTTGAGGCACTGGACGGGGTGGTGCAACACGCCATGTACGGGGCGATGAAGGCGGAGGACGCCAAGGCGTTGGTGCGCCACCACACGACACACCACTTCCACCAGTTTCAGTTGGTCTGAATCGCGGGGCGGTCAGCTTCGCGTTTTGGGCCCAAAAGCCAAGTCGCCGGCGTCCCCCAGCCCCGGCACGATGTACCCACGCTCGTCCAAAGTGGGGTCCACACCACCCACAAGGAAGGCGGTTCCTTCCGGCAGCCAGGCTTGGGCGTTGCGCAACCCGTCTCGGCTGGCGATGGCGCTCACCACATGAAGTTGATCCGGCGCGCCTTGTTCGCACAGGGCGTCGTACGCAGCTTGCAGGGAAGCTCCTGTGGCCAGCATCGGGTCCACCAGCACAAGTTGCCTTCCGGCCACGCTTGGTGCACCGAGGTATTCGACTTCAATGTCGAACCCCCGATCGTGGTGCTTCCGGTAGGCGGACACAAACGCCGAATCCGCCTTGTCCCAAACGTCCAACATCCCCTGATGCAGGGGCATGGCAGCCCTGAGGATGCAGGCCAGCACAGGCTGCTCGGCCGGGACGCGCTCGGTGGCTTCGCCCAAGGGGGTTTGGCATGAGGCTTCTGCCATCTCCCAGGATTGCGCCAGGGCGCTGCCCAATTCACGCCCCAGCCGCTGCATGTTCCACCGAAAGGCGGCCTTGTCCTGATGGGTGGACGCATCTCGAAGGTTCAACAGGAGTTGCCCGGCCATGCCGGGGTGTTCGTTCAGAATGCGCACGGAAGTTGCCATGCGTCCAAAGTACATCAAGCCCGAGGGTCAAAGTCCGCTGAACAGAGTGGCGCCGCCTGCGTCGTCGCCCACGTCAACCGGGGCTTGCACTTTCAATCCCGCGCGCGCACGCACCAGACGGGCGAATTGACGACTGGTTTCTGGGGTGTGCACGCTGTCGGGTTGGTGGACCAGGAGGTGAAATTCTTCCAACCCTTCTTCTTGCCAAGAACCGATGCGTTGTGCCCACGCGTCCAGGCGGGCCTCGTCCGAGGCATGGCCCTCGTATCCTCCGAACCGGACCAGCACAAACGGCGCCGTGACACGCATGTGCAACGCGTCACGTCGGCCCGCGGTGTCGCTGATGACCGCCCCAATGCCCAATTCCTTCATGAGCGCCCAAACTTCTTCGGCCTCGGCACCACCCTCAAACCACCCCGGATGCCGAAACTCTACGGCCAACTTCAGCTCGCGCGGCCATTTGGCCAGGTACGTCCTCATGGCCTCCGCGTGGTGCGGTGCAAAATGTGGCGGCAACTGAATGAAGGCGGGTCCCAAGTTGTCCCCCAAGGCCAACAACCCCTCGATGAAATCGTCTGTGGGGCCTTCGCACCCCTTGAAGCGCCTGAAGTGGGTGATGATCTGCGGAAACTTGGGACAAAACTTGAACCCTTCAGGCATCGCACTCGCCCATTCTGCCATGCGTTCCGCCGGGTGGATGCGGTAGTGCGTGGCGTTGAACTCGAGGGTGCCAAACTGACGTCCGTAATGCGACGGCCAGGTCCGTTGCGGGTCTTTTTCAGGGTACACGGTTCCGCGCCAGGGGCGGATGGTCCACATCGTGCCGCCCACCCGCACTTCTGGCGACAAGGAAGGGGTGGATGCGCTCACCTCGGCCATGGTGAAGCCTAGGACGTCCTGAGGGAGTGTCCAGTCCATGCCTTCCGGGGCCACGTCGAGTTTCCCAAATTTCACACCTTGAAGGTACGGCTGACGCGTGGGCGAGTTCCGCACCAACGGGCGTGAATTCATCTAGGCGACCCTCGTGGCATGCGGTCAATTTGGGGTCATGTGGCGGGCATGGTTGGGCTTGGGGCGGTGTCGGGGTTGCGGCACCTTGTTGCTGGCAAACGAAGTGGCAGGGACTTGTCCTGGATGCCGTTTGGCTTGGCCCGTATTGCCCCCCGATGAGGGCAGCCGGGCTCTGGGGCAATTGCGCGCGGGCGCCCGACCTTGGGCCTTGGGCTTCCGCTTGTGCGCCGATCGGGGCACCTCCCAAGTCTTGCACCGAATGAAGTACGGTGGCTTGGCCGGCCCTGCCAAGTGGCTTGGGCGTTGGATGGCCTCGACTTGGCCACACCCACCCCCCGACACGGTGCTTGTGCCTGTGCCATCGCATTGGCGCAGGCGGCTACGGCGGGGGTTCAACCCCGCGGAATCGCTGGCGCGTGGCTTGTCCCACACGTGGGGGTGTTCGGTTGAGCCTGCCTTGCTGGTCAGGGCAGGCCACAGGCGTTCGTTGACGGGGTCGTCGCGGGCGGAGCGCATGCGCGTGTTGAAGGCCTGCTACATTGCCCAGCCGACCGCGACGCCAAGGAACGTGGTGTTGGTCGACGACGTGCTGACCACCGGGGCGACTTACAGAATCTGCGCCCAGGCGTTGGAGGCAAAAGGCCACACGTGCCTCGGTGGGGTGTGGTTGGCCATGGCTTGATCGCGGTCGTACTTTTGGGGCGTGGCACAAGACCTCCCCATCGACCCATCTCTGCCCCGTGCCGCACGGATGCACCAGTTGCTTCCCGCACTTGAAGGACTGTTGACTGGTGAACCCTCGGGCGTGGCCAATTTGGCCAACGTGGCCGCGGCACTTTGGTCTGCCACAGGATGGCATTGGGTGGGGTTCTACCTCGTCGACCAAGCCGCAGACAATTTGGTGCTGGGCCCCTTTCAAGGCCCTGTCGCCTGCACCCGCTTGCACCGTGGCAAAGGGGTGTGTGCCGCGGCTTGGGAAACCAAAACCACGCAAGTGGTGCCCGACGTGCATGCGTTCCCTGGCCACGTGGCGTGCAGCAGCGAGAGCCTGAGCGAGGTGGTGCTTCCAATCTGCCCTGCCGACGGTGAAGTGGTGGCGGTGTTGGACATCGACAGCGCTGTGGCCAACGACTTTTCTCGGGAAGAGGTGGAGGGGTTGGAGGCGCTAAGGGCTTTGGTGGAACGCGCTTGGCCCACTTGGTCTTGGTCATGAAGTCGATGCGCACATGGGGATGGATGTTGGCATGCGCCGTGTTGGCCTCATGCGCCCAAGTCGGATCTCCGTCCGGCGGCCCCAAAGACGAGACGCCCCCTGAACTTGTCGCAGCCCATCCCGAATTGGGGGCCACCCAAGTCGACGACCGGCGCATGGTCCTCGAATTTGACGAGTACGTGAAGGCGTCCAATTGGAGGTCCCAATTGTTGGTGAGCCCACCCCTCGACGGCGCGGTGGAGCTGGAGGTCCGGGGACGGGAAGTGTGGGTGAGTTGGGACGAAGCGTTGCGCCCCCAAACGACGTACGTGTTTCAATTCGGCGACGCCATCGCGGATGTGAACGAAGGGAATGCGGCCACCAACTTGCGGCACGCCTTCTCCACGGGCCCTGTGTTGGACACCCTGTCCATTCGAGGCCGGGTGCTGGACGCCCTGACAGGAGACGCCCAACCTGGAATGAGGGTCATGTTGTTCCCTGGTTCGTGGGCCGTGGACAGTGTGTGGGCAGGGGCCACCCCGTCTTACGTGGCCACCACCTTGGAAGACGGAAGGTTCGACGTGTCGTTTTTGCCCCGCGCAGCGTTTCACGTGGTGGCGGTCCGCGACGAGAACCGGAATTACGCGTGGGAGCCTGGGGAAGAGGTCGCGCTGCTGGAGCGGCAGGCTTCGTCGGTGGACACCGCATCTTGGCTGCTGTGGTCTGGGGTCACACCTGCGCCGTCCACCCCGTACATGTCTGAGGCCGTGCAAGACGACTGGGGCTGGGCGTCGTGGCGCTTGAGCGAGCCTTGGTCGAAGGCAGATTCGTTGGAATGGCTGATCCCAGATGACAAGGCGTTGCAGCCTTCGGAATTGGCCCCTTTCGATGGAACGGTGCATGCACGAGGATGGAGCTCGGCCATGGACAGTGCAGACATTCAACTGGTGTGGCACAAGGCGCCAGGGTGGGGTCAAAGGGAAGGACGTACGGACACCATGGCGGTGCCAAGGCCTCGGTTGGTGGATTCAGATTCGTTGCGGTTGTTGGCCAAACCCCAAGGGCGACTCATGCCCAACGAGGGGCCGGTTTTTGGGTTTTCGGCCCCGCTGGACAGCTTGGACCCAACCCAAGTGACGGTGTGGGTGGACAGCGTGGAGGTGGAGGCGGAATGGGAACTGACATGGTCTCAGCTGAAGTTGAACAGCCCCCAAGCGCAGCGGTCGGGCAAGTCTGTTCAGGTCTCGTTCAGGCCAGGGGCTTTGTTCCGGACAGATGCCCAAGCCTGGTGGCCCCGGGATACGGTGGACTTGGTGTGGAGCACCTTGCCTCAAGACGCGCTGTCCACGTGGCGGCTGAAATTGGAAGACGTGCCATGTCCAGGATGGCTTGAAGTGGGGCTGGGCCCGGACGAGGCTGATTTGGTGCGCATTCACGCGGACACCATCCTCACGTGGTCAGGCCTGAAGCTTCGGTCTTTGAACGCCACGTGGTGGGGCGACCCCAACGGCAATGGCATGTGGGAACAGGTGAACGTTGCCCGATGGAAGGCACCCGAACCGGTGGCGCACCTCCCGCCTGTGGCACTCCGGGCCAATTGGGAAGTGGAGACGGCATGGCGGCTGGATTCAGCGGCTTGCTCGCGTGGCGTCCTCAGCCGTTGATGTCCAGGAACCGCTGAACCGCCCCGAGGGAACCAAACACCACCAGGGTGTCCGTGGCCTCAATGGTGGTGTCGGGCTTGGGGACGCCCAAGATGTGTTCCCGCACGCAGGGCCCTCCGTCGTCGCCCGTTTCCTTGAATTCGCGTCGGATGGTGATCAACCGCAGTTCGTAGCGGTTCGCCAAGTCCATGTCCGCCAAGCGACGTCCGTGACACGCCTCTGGGGCTTTGATTTCAGCGATTTCGTAGTCGTCCGGAAGGGACAAAAAACCGCGGATGTTGGGGTTGATCAGTCGCTCGCTCACCACTTCCGCCACCTCGCTTTCCGGCCGCAAAATGTCGGTGACCCCGAGGCTTTGGAGGATGCGTTCTTGGTTGGCGTCGTTGGCCCGCACAATGACGCGAGGCAAGCCAAGGTCCAACAGGTTGAGGGTTGTCAGCACCGTGGCTTCGAAGTTTTCGCCGATGGCCACCACTGCGGCGTCGAGGTCTTCCACGTGCTGGGCCATGAGCGCTTTCTTGTCCGTGGCGTCCAACGTGACCGCGAGCGCCACGTCTTCTTTGAGCAATTCGGCGCGGCCAGGGTCCGCGTCAAATGTGAAGACTTCAGCTCCCCGTTGGGCCAGGGACAATGCAATTTGGGTGCCGTAACGGCCCGCGCCAAACACGGCGTAGCGTGATCTTGCCATGGCGCAAAGGACGAAAGAAAACCCTTTCCTCAGCCTTGGCCGACCGCCACGATGCCTTCTTCAAGCAACTTGCCGAAGCGGGCGATGTCTTCAAAGCTGTTGTACAACGGCACCGGCGCCATGCGAATGACCGCAGGCTCTCGCCAGTCCACCACCACGCCGTGGGCCAAGAGGTGGTCAAACAGGGTCCGTCCGTGCCCGTGGGCCACGATGCTCAATTGGCATCCGCGTCGGGCCGGCTCGCTGGGGGTCAAGATTTCAAGGTGGGTGCCGGTGCGTTGTGCAACGCATTGGACGACCCGTTCGAGGTAGGCTGTCAGGCGCAAGGAACGCTCGCGTAGGGCGTCCATGCCGGCTTCTTCGAACAGGTCCAAGGCGACTTTGTGCACGGCCATGTTCAACACAGGCGCGTTGCTGAGCTGCCATGCTTCGGCCGTTGGCATGGGAATGAACTCGGGGTCCATGTTGAAACGGCTCCCGGCATCGTGGCCCCACCAGCCTTCCAACCGAGGCATCAGAGTGCCTTGGCCTTCCTTGTCCCGGACGTGCTGTTCGTGCACGAACACGCCAGACACGGCGCCGGGGCCGGAGTTGACGTACTTGTACGAGCACCAGCAGGCAAAATCAACGTTCCAGTCGTGCAATTGGAGAGGCACGTTGCCCATGGCGTGGGCCAAGTCAAATCCGCAGGTTGCGCCCACCGCGTGCGCCGCCTTGGTGATGGCCTCAAGGTTGTGCCATTGTCCGGTGTAGTAGTTCACCCCACCCACCATCACTGTGGCGAGTTCGTCGCCCGCTTCGTCGATGGCGGCCAGCCAGTCTTCTTCGCGGATCAGGTGCTCACCTTTCCTGGGCGCCACCTCGATGAGGTCCTCCTCAGGGTCCCCGCCGTGCATGCGGATTTGGCTGCACAAGGCGTAACGGTCGCTGGGAAAGGCTTTGGCCTCGCACATCAACTTCGTTCGTCGTCCAGAAGGGCGGTAAAAGCTGACGAGCAGAAGGTGGAGGTTGACCGTCAGGCCGTTCATGGCCACGACTTCGTGCGGCTTGGCGCCGGTCAGGTGGCACAGCCCGGAGGTGAATCGCTCGTGGTAGCTTACCCAGGGGTTGCGCCCCTGAAAATGTCCCTCCACGCCATGCGTGGCCCAATCTTCCAATTCGACTTGGAGCGCCTCGGATGCCCGTTTGGGCTGAAGGCCCAGGCTGTTGCCAGTGAAGTACATGGCGTCCTCCTCTTGGTGCTGGGGAATGTGAAACCGAGCCCGGAATGCGCTGAGCGGATCGGCTTGGTCGAGACGTCGCGCGTCGTCGCGGGTTGGAAGCTCTTGCATGGCTTCCAAAAGTACCATCAAAGGCAGGCTTCGCCGAAGGACGCCAAGATGCCTCCCAAGAGATCCGTCACAGTCACCATGCCGTCGCCGTCCACGTCGCCCACGCAAGCGTTGGAGCACCCAAAGTCACCCAACAGCACAAGCAGGTCTGAGATGGCCACAAACCCGTCTTGGTCCAAATCCCCAGGGCAAGTTGACAGTTCAGGGGTGGAAGTGCATGGCTCCTCTCCGTCGCCACCGTAGAACGACACAGCACGCTCGAAGGCGTCCAATCCAATCTCGATGCCTATCAGGCGTCCCGGCACGTCGTCGAATGTGGGGTGAATGCCCCCGTAGATGCGAGACAAGCTGCATTCGTCGGAGGCGTCTCGGTAGGTGGCCCATTGCAATTCGACGTCCACGCTGGGCCCGTCTTCGAAGACCAAGAATTCGCCAGCCGGCGCCATAAACGTCCCCATGCCCCCTGGGAAATAGGCATCGCCGGTGAAGGCGGTCAAGACCTCTGCTGCGGCGCGCGAGAAGGTGCTGTGTCCGCTCACGTAGCCAGCGAAGTTGGGGCTGACGAAGGACGGACGTTGGTAGGGCTCCCATGCTTTTGCCAAAATCCAGCCCACCCCTGCGAAATCGGTGTCCACGTTGCCGATGGCGTCACTTCCCTTCCAAGCCCAAAGCTTCACCTCGTCCACATGCTGGCCCCCAATGCCGGCCAAGGGGTCTCCAGCCGCGACCAACTCGATGGCGCCTGGCACCAACGGCAACCCTCCTGGGTGGTAGCTCGGCAAGGCGGGGTCGGAACTTTGCCCAAGTTCAGCCATGCCCCGGATGGCGGTGATGGGACGCGACGAATCGTACCAACCTTTGACGCCCCACGCTGAGATGGCGCAGTCGTGCATGGCGGACCCCAGGGCGAGGTAGGCCTTGACGTCCCATTCAAGGTCGCCCAGCACTGGTCCCTCGCCTTGGAATTGCTTCACCAAGTCGGGGTGGTCGCTGACGTAGTTCAGAATGGTGAACCAATGGCCAGGGGGGGTCTCCGAATCGGGGCCGTCCGCCCAGAATTCGGCAAGCACCCTGGCGTAGTCGCCGCGGGGCACCACGTTGGGCGCATAGGCTTCGCCTGTGGCCGGATTGACCTCGTGGCCCGGGCTGGGAGATCCGCCGTTCGTGGCGTCGTACAGGGAAGCGTAAGACTCCAGCGTGTTGGGATAGGAGGAGCGGTTGCCAATGGAGCCGGGGCTGATGTCCCACATCACGCCGTCGGTGGGGTCCAGCATGCCGGACCAAAGCGCCACCATTCCGTGGCCCGTTTGGTAGATCTCTGTGGACCCAGAACCGTCCATGGCATGCAAGGCGGGCTGTCCAGGATCGTGGTAAACTCGATAATCGAAGCCATCTCGGGTGTATGTGGTGAGGTCATCGTCCACAAGAGCCCACGACGTCACCTTTCCCCATTCAGGCGACAAGAAACCTGGTGTACTGCCGGGGATGACGTTGCCGCTTTGGTCAATGAACACCTCCAGCGTCAGGGGCTGCCAACGGTTGAGGTCCTCCACCGTGTCGTTGCCTTCGAGGTCCACAATCAGGGAGGGGTTCACAGGTTGGTACACGGTGTTGGCGTACCCGTTGCCTTCGTTGGCGCCGTCTTGAAGGCCAAATGCAATCAACTGCGCGGCGAGATGGTTGCCCAAGGCGCGGCCATCTCCAGTGGTGTAGTCCGTGTCGGTGAATTGGACGTCGTGTCCTAGCTGGGCCATTTTGTCGTCGTAGACGGCCATGAGTTCCTCGGCGCCGGGCGCATTGGCGAAACGATGGCTGAGCAACCTGTACATGCCGAAGGAGATGGCTTGGTCGCGGGCTTCGTCGACGTTGGTGGCAGGGGAAAAACCATCAAAGGCGGCGACGAAACCGCCCAAGTCTTGCCCAAGGAATGCAGGGCAAGCTGCGCTGTCCATCACGGCCCAAGCGTCCCACATCAACAAGGAGCTGTGCCACAAGTTGCGTGCGTGCACGGTGGGGCGCGCAAAATCTTCCCGGATGCTCTCAATGAGCACGTCGTTCCATTGACGCGCCATGCTGTGGCTTTCACTTTGGGCCGAAGCCTTCCATCCGCACGTGCTCATCAGCACGAGACCCAGCATGATCGCATTTCCAACGTCCTTGGTGTAGAATGAGCGGGCCATGCGGGAAAAACATTCCGTATACTCCTATGGTTCAAGGAGAGTTGCAAGTGCTCATCTTCCAAGCATGGGCGCCAGGTTCGAGAGCATGACGTACAGCGTCAGGGCCACGACGTAGGGCATCACAAGCACCCCGTCTAGCTGCCAGCCCGTCTTGCGCTCGCGAGTCCATTCGTCGGGACTCGCCAAGGTGTTCAGGGCCACCACGGGCCGAATCAACCACATGGCCCACGCGCTTTGCAAGGCGAGCAACAACGGCGCGGCGTCAATTGGGCGGACTCCGTGTTGGCTGAGTCGCCACCCCCACGCGGCCAAACTCAAGAGCCCTGCGCCAGCAAGCAGGCGTCGGGCCCAGAAGAGGACGCGCTCCGGGGACGTGACTTGGGGCAACGTCTCCATGTGGTGCCTGTCCACGTCGAGGTCTCGGATGTCGAAGGGCAGGGTCAGTCCTGCGATGAACACAAACCGTTGGACCCACAAGACGCCTTCCCAGCCCAGCTCCGGATGGTGTGTGGTGGCGGTCGCCCACACCGCGGCGATCAAGGGGGTTTTCATCCAAACGACCTTCCGAAGTCCGCCGCCCAAGCCGGGCACCACGGCGTAGGCCAGCGAAGCTGTGGCCACCACGCCGAGCACCGCCACGCGCCCAGGCGCTTCCAAGCCCAACTTGCCCCAATGAACCCAAGTGCATCCAACCCACGCGAGGCCCCAGGTCGCGACCATGGGCCATTTGGCGACGTCCCAAAACCGCCGCCGCCCCTCGGGCATGTTGTGGGGGTGGCGGGTGTGCTTGATGGCGCGCTGGACGGTGTAACCGAGCCCTGTGGCTGTGGCCACCCAAAAGGCGACTTCCACGCCGCCGCGCTCCATGGCCTCCCCTTCCGCCCACCACATCCAACTCAACATGGTGGTGACGAAGGCGCCAAGGGCAATCCAGAGGTGGGTGAAGGACAGAAGCCGCCAAAGCATGGAACAAAATTCGGTCGCCCACGGCCGCCGTTGGACCGTTGGTGGACGGGATGTTAACGGTTTGGACTACACTCGGAGAACCGCAAGTGTATTTTTGCGCTTCCACTCAAGGAATTTTTCGCTAAAAACCCTGGTTCCATGAAGATTGGAAGCTTTGTGTCTCGCCATGTGGGTCCTCGCCTCGAAGACCAAAACAGCATGCTCCGCACCCTCGGAGCGCCCTCCCTCAACGAACTCATCGAACGCGTGGTGCCCGGAGGCATTCGCTTGCGTGAGCGTTTGGACGTCACCACGGCGTTGACGGAGAGTGAATACCTCGAACACATCGACGGCTTGGCGTCGCAGAACACGCTGTTTCGCAACTACATCGGCATGGGGTACTACCCCACCGAGGTGCCCAGCGTGATTCGCCGCAACGTGCTCGAAAACCCAGGATGGTACACGGCGTACACCCCGTACCAAGCGGAGATTGCCCAAGGTCGTCTGGAGGCCTTGCTGAACTTCCAAACCATGGTCATGGATTTGACGGGCATGGAGGTGGCCAACGCGTCCCTGTTGGACGAGGGCACGTCGGCCGCAGAGGCCATGGCCATGTTGTTTGCAGCACGTCCCCGGCCCCAGATGAAGGAGGGGCGCACGCGGTTCTTGGTGGACGAGGCGGTGTTCCCCCAAACCTTGAGCGTGCTACGCACCCGCGCGGCCCACTTGGACATCAACCTCGAGCTCATGGCCCGGGAAGACATGCAGGCAGCGGCAGAACAGGGCGGCGTTTTTGGGTGCTTGGTGCAGTACCCCGACGCCGATGGGGAGGCGCAAGACTTGACCGACTTGATGGCCGGCCTCGCCGCCCTGGACGTGCGGAGCGTGTTCGCCACAGATTTGATGGCCTTGCTGGTCATGAAGAACCCAAGCCAAATGGGCGCGGACGTCGTTGTTGGAAGCACCCAGCGCTTCGGCGTGCCCATGGGCTACGGCGGTCCTCACGCGGCCTTCTTCGCCGCCAAAGAGTCGTTCAAGCGCCACTTCCCTGGACGCATCATCGGCGTGTCGATCGACCGCCTCGGAAAGCAAGCCTTGCGCATGGCGCTTCAGACCCGGGAGCAGCACATTCGCCGGGACAAGGCGACCTCCAACATCTGCACGGCCCAAAGTCTGCTCGCGGTAATGGCGTCGATGTACGCGGTCTACCACGGCCCGCAGGGACTTCGCGCCATTTCAGAGCGCATCCACGCCTACGCCCGCACGCTTGCCATTTCGTTGGGGGCCAACGAGACGCTCACCGTGGTGAACACGTGCTACTTCGACACCCTCAAGGTGCACGTGGCGGGAGGCCAAGACGCCATGAAGGCGTTGCGTGCCCGCGCCGAGGCCAAGCGTGTCAACTTGCGCTACTACCCCGACGGCGAACACGTGGGGATTTCCCTTCACGAGCGCATCAACCGCAACGACTTTGCGACGTTGTGTTCGGTCCTTGGCGTGAGCCCTGTCCAAGGCGTGGTCTTTGAGGAAACCTTCTTGGGCCCCTTAGCCCGCCCCGTGGATTACCTCCACCACCCGGTCTTCAACCGCCACCGCTCCGAGACAGAGATGATGCGGTACATCAAGCATTTGGAGAACAAGGACCTGAGCTTGACCCACGCCATGATCCCGCTCGGGTCGTGCACCATGAAGTTGAACGCGGCGACCGAATTGATCCCCATCACCTGGGCGGCGCTTGCGGAGTTGCACCCGTTTTGCCCCGCAGATCAAGCCAAAGGCACCCGCGCCATGCTCACCGAACTTGAGCGCGATTTGGCTGAAATCACCGGGTTTGCTGGGGTTTCCCTCCAGCCGAACAGCGGCGCCCAAGGTGAGTTTGCCGGGTTGATGGTGATCCGGGCTTACCACGCGGCCCGTGGGGAAAGCCACCGCAACATCTGTTTGATCCCCAACAGCGCGCACGGCACCAACCCCGCCAGCGCCGTCATGGCCGGCATGAAGGTGGTGGTGGTCGGATGCGACAAGCACGGCAACATCGACGTCGACGACTTGCGCGCCAAGGCCGAGCAGCACAGCGAGAACCTCGGGGCCTTGATGATCACGTACCCGTCCACCCACGGGGTGTTTGAGAGTTCGGTCCTTGAAGTGACGGAGATGATCCACGCCCACGGCGGGCAGGTGTACATGGACGGGGCCAACATGAACGCCCAGGTCGGACTCACCAGCCCTGGCATGATTGGGGCCGACGTCTGTCACCTCAACCTCCACAAGACCTTCGCCATCCCCCACGGAGGTGGCGGTCCAGGCGTGGGACCCATCGGGGTCGCGGCACATTTGGTGCCCTTCTTGCCCGGCCACGACGTGGTGGCGGTGGGCGAGGACACGTCCATCGACGCGGTGAGCGCCGCGCCGTTTGGAAGTGCGTTGATCGCCCAAATCCCGTACGCGTACATCAAGATGCTCGGCCAAAGCGGATTGACCGAGAGCACCAAGGTGGCCATTTTGAATGCGAACTACTTGAAAGCTCGACTTGAAGGGGCGTACGACGTGTTGTACCAAGCGAAGAACGGCACTGTGGCGCACGAGATGATCTTGGATTGCCGCGCGTTCAAGGATGCAGGCATCGAGGTTATGGACATCGCCAAGCGGTTGATCGACTACGGATTCCACGCCCCGACGGTGTCCTGGCCCGTGCCTGGCACGTTGATGGTGGAGCCGACCGAGAGCGAGAGCTTGGAGGAGTTGGACCGCTTTGCGGAGGCCATGCTCGCCATCCGGGAAGAAATCGCGGCGGTGGAACGCGGGGAGTCCGACGCCCACGACAATGTTCTGAAGATGGCTCCCCACACCGTGGAAGAAGCCACCGCCACCGAATGGAACCACGTGTACAGCCGGGAGAAAGCGGTGTACCCCGTGCGCGATTTGGTGGGGCGGAAGTTCTGGAGCTCGGTGGCCCGCGTGGACAACGCCCACGGGGACCGCAACCTCGTGTGTTCTTGCCCGCCGCTCTCCGCGTTTGAGGAAGCGTTCACCTGAGGGTGTACGCAACCTTGGGCCTGAAAAGGCGATTTTAAGAAGACGGGCCTATTTTCGCCACGAATTGTATCTGAATCCAAAACCTACACCTATGAAGCAATTTTACATTTTGGCCCTTGCCGGCCTCATGAGCTTCGGCGCGGCCGCCCAAAAGGCGTGTGCTCCTGCTGAAGCTGTCCGCACCGAGTTGCGCGACGTGAAAGCTGCGGCCCCCGCCCTTGACGGAGACCGTGAAACCATTTGGGCCACCACCTTCGCCGACTGCGACGAGTGGGCCTTCGACAACCAAAACGAGCCTGGCATCGAGTTGGACTGGGAGTGCGGACCTGGCTTGGCGCCAAGCGGACCTGCTGCGATTGCAGCCATCAACTCTGCCACCGCAGACGACGGGTTCTTGATGGTCGACTCTGACCTCGCCGGCGGTGAGTCTGGCTTGGGCGTGGTCGAGAACGCATGGGCCGACCTCGTGACCCCGTTCTCCACAGTGGGACACCCTGGTGTGGCGATCACCTTCGCCAACCAGTACCGCATGTGGGACAACGGCAACAGCGACGGCAACGAGTACTGCTTGGTGGAAGTCTCTCGCGACGGCACCACATGGCCAGACTTGAACACCTTCGAGGTGTCTGAGGGCTTTGTGACCTACGACGAGATGGAAGGCCCAGTGCAGGCCCGTTGGGAATTGTGGCCCGACATGCAGACCCAGGACCCCGTAGTCAACCCCACCCAGAAGACCTTCAACATCACCGGCATCGCTGGCGACCAAGAGACCGTGTACATCCGTTTCCGTTGGAAGGGCATTTGGGGATACGCGTGGATGATCGACGACCTCGAGGTTTTCGACGCCCCCGACAACGACTTGACTGTGGGCAACTAC
>CBFHQO010000048.1:0-28750 GCA_965658045.1 uncultured Flavobacteriales bacterium
AGCCTCAACTTTTACCAGAAATGCGAAGGATGCAACGAGCAACAATGCGGATTGCACCACATCATGGCCGAGGTGCGGGACGCCAATTTGGCGGTCCTCGAGAAGCGTACCTTGTGGGATTTGGTGAGGGAACAAGATTAATCCCATAGGCTTTGTAGGTTTCAAGAGTGGCCCCTACTTTCGCGGCCATGATCAACGCGCTTCCTTCGGTGGGCACCGACCCCGTGGTGGGTTTGAAAACCTTGTGTGACCAACATCCCGGCAAAGTGGTGTTCACCACATCCATGGGGTTGGAGGACCAGGCTTTGACGGACTTGATTGCCCGAAACGAACTGCCTGTGCGCGTGGTCACCTTGGACACAGGCCGCCTGTTCCAAGAGACCTACGACCTGATGGACCGCACGCGTGCGATGTACCCTGGGTTGGAGTTCGAGACGTACTTCCCGGCAGCCGAGTCGTTGGAAGCCTTCGTGAACAGCCAAGGCATGTCCAGCATTTTCAAATCGGTCGAAGCCCGAAAGACGTGTTGTGGCATCCGCAAGATTGATCCCTTGCACCGTGCGCTCGAGGGCGCCGAGGTGTGGGTGACTGGCTTGAGGAGTGCCCAAAGCGACAACCGCGCAGGTCTGTCGCGCCTGGAACGAGACGCCATGTCCGGCAAGCTGAAGTACAATCCGCTGCTGGACTGGACCGACGGCGACCTCGACACCTACGTCAACTCCCACAGCGTTCCCACCAATCCTTTGCACCGGAAGGGCTACCCCTCGATCGGTTGCGCCCCCTGCACCAGGGCGGTGATGGATGGCGAGCACCCCCGCGCCGGCAGGTGGTGGTGGGAGCAATCCACCAAAGAGTGCGGCTTGCACAAAGGGTGATTCCCAGAATGGGCCATCTTTGAGGCATGGCCACAGGTTTTTTTGCACTTCTGGACGACATCGCCATGCTCATGGACGACGTGGCGGCTGCAAGCAAAACGGCCATGTCGGAAACGGCCGGCATCCTCGGAGACGATCTGGCGGTCAATGCGGAGCAAGCTGTTGGTTTTGAGTCCTCTCGGGAGTTGCCGGTGCTTTGGGCCATTGGGAAAGGATCCTTGCTCAACAAGGCCATCATCGTGCCGCTCGCCTTCCTGTTCCACAGCCTGATGCCTTCTGCCTTGGATGTGGTGCTACTCTGCGGTGCGGGCTTCTTGGCCTACGAAGGGGCAGAGAAGGTGTGGCACAAGGTCCATGCCGTGGGTGCCACTTCGCATGCTGACAAACCCATCTTGCCTGAAGCCCAAAAAATCAGGGCCGCGTTGCTCGTGGACGTGGTGCTGTCCATCGAAATCGTGCTTTTGGCCTTGGCGTCGGTGGCAGCCCAGCCGCTTGCCGTGCAGGTTCCTGTTGTGGTGCTCATCGCGTTGTTGGCCACTGTGGGGGTGTACGGTTTGGTGGCGCTCATTGTGAGGATGGACGACGTGGGGTTTGCGCTCATGAAGCGTCCGCAGCGCGTTTTGCGTGGGCTGGGACGGCAGATGGTGGCCGCGTTGCCTTGGGTCATCAAGGCCATCGGCTTGCTTGGAACCGTGGCGCTGCTTCTTGTGGCCGGAGACATGATCGTGCATCACGTGCACCTCGTGCATCACCTGGTTGAAGGGTGGCCTGGTCCCCTGGCTGCCATGGCCGTGGCTTTGGCGGTTGGCGGGGTGGAAGTGGCCCTCGTGGAACTGGTCCGGCGACTGAGGTGACCCGAAGCAACCTTTGTCGCTCTCCGTTGTTGCAAGGGTATGATTCAAAGCGTTTTCCGCTTCTCGTGGGGCATGGTCGTCGCGGCCTGTGCCTCCGTGGCATGGGCCCAGTGCGAGGCCGACCACAACGTCATCGTGACCAACTTCGAATTCACCCCGTCGAGCTTGACGGTGGTGCCTGGGGAGACGGTGGCATTCATCAACATCGAGGGGTGGCATGGCGTCAATGGAGACTCCAGCACAGTGACGGGCGCCTCTTTTGGCAATCCGGAGGTGTTCTCGTTGGACCAAGCTGAGGGCACCATCGAGGGTACGTGTCTGGGCGTGGTGACGTTCGACATTCCAGGGGTGTACCGGTACGACTGCCCTGTGGGGTACAACGCCGAAGCGGGCATGCAGGCTGAAATTGTGGTGGACGCCTTCGACTTGGCCGATTTGCTGTTTCAAACAAGCCAGGCTGGGGCAGAGCCCACGTTTTGGCAGTCTGGCTACGCGTTCGAGTCGTTTGTGCCTGAGGTGTTGACGAGTCTCACGCCGCACACGCTGTTCGCCCCTTCAGATCAGGCGGTGTCCGACGTCATGGACTTCATGAATTTGGGTCAATTCGACATGTTGAACATCCCCGATTTCACCGAAATCATGCAATACCATGTGGTGCCGGGGGTGCTCATGGCGGAAGATTTGGCAGATGGCATGGCCCTTCAAACGTTGCAAGGACAAACCCTGCCGGTCCTCGTCAACGACCAAGGCACGTTTGTGGACGGGGCCCAGGTGATTGCAGGAGATTACGTTGCAGACAACGGCGTCGTGCACGTGCTGGGTTCGGTGCTTGCGCCTCAAGGTTTGCCGGCGCAACACGTCATGGGCTGGATTGAGGAGAGTGAGGAGCACGGCATCCTGTGGTTGGCGATCCAGCAGTTGGGCCTTCAAGATGATTTGAGTTTTCAGGTGCTCATCGACAACAGTTACAGCGAGCCCGGACCGTGGACGGTGTGGGCGCCGACGGATTTGGCCTTTGAAATCCTGATGGAAGAACAAGGCTGGTCGGTGGCGGACCTCATGGATTCTCAGGTGTTGTACGAATTGGTCCAAAACCACGTCGTTCAATCGTCCATCGCACCCAGCCAATTGACCAACGGGTTCGCCTTCACCAACCTCAATGGCGAGGTGGGGCAGGTGTTGGGCGAACCTGGGGCATGGTCCATCGAGGATGCGAACGTCCTCGGCGCAGGGCACGAGACGTACAACGGGTACGTGTATGTGTTGGACGCCGTGTTGGCCCCAGACATCGACACGCCAGAAGGCACGTGCGGGGTGTGGCGCTTGGAATTGCTCTCCGGCGGCGCAGGCTGGGGTGAGCATTACGTGGAGTTGCAATTGGGGGAGACCGTGGAGGACTTCGTTTTCCTCCCCAATGGGTCTTCGATGAATTATTACTTCGGGGTGGATGTGGGACAGCCGGTGAACGTGGTCTACTACGCCTACGGCGATGGCGGACAGTCCGAGTCGTTCAGGGTCTACGACGGAGAAAACAACCTGGTTCATCAGTCTGGGGTCAACCCTTGGCCGGCGCCTGCGTTTGGGCTCCAAGCGTGTCAGCCCGAACCCACGAACGTGTGTGGCGAGTTGACGGTGGAGATGACCGACGACTGGGGAGACGGCTGGGACATCGGTGCGTTGAAAGTGTACATCAACGACGCCTTCGCGTACGAGTTGACCTTGCCCAACGGCCAAGGGCCATTTGAGGTGTCGCTGCCGGTGCAGGAAGGGGATGAAATCGACTTCATTTACGTAAGCAGCTACTTCCCCCAGGAAAACGGCTACATCGTCCGAGGGCTGGATGGGGAGGTGTTGGTGGACGAAAGTTCCTTCGAACAGACCCCGGGCAACTTGGTCAACGTGTTTCCTTGTCCGGCCACCAGCCTGGTGGACGACGGAGAACCTGCGAAGGGCGTGACGCTTCGCCCCAACCCGTCCGACGCGCCGGCCTTCACCTTGCAGGGACAGGGCTTGGGTGCGGTGAAGGTCACGCTGTCCAGCCTCCAGGGAGAGGTGCTGTGGTCAGGCATCCAGCTGGACTCAGGTTCTCCCGTGCGTCCAGGGGAGTTGGCGTCTGGCGTCTACTTGATCCAATGGGAGCAATTGCGCGGCACCTCGTCGGGCACGGCGCGCTGGGTCTTGAGGTAACTTGGCGCCATGCGCGGCATGGTTGTGTTCGGAGTGATTTTGTGCGTTGGGTTTTTGTCCGGCGGTTGGGCCCATGCCCAAGATTTGCCGTTTGGCTTGACGTTCGAGGTGGAAGGGACGACGGGTGGGTCAGATGCCACGCTGGTGTTGGACCTCGACCTGTTTCAGCCAGAGGATTGGGTGGTGTCCACGCACTCCACCGACAGCATGTTTGGCAAGGTGGACGTGCGTTTGTTGGATCTGCCGTTGCTCATGCCGGCGGGAGAGTTGACGGAGCGTCCCGAGTCCACCTGGGAAGTGGAGCATTTCTCGCAGTTGGACATCCTTGTGCTTCGCCAGGACACCGAGATGCGCTTGCCGGTGCGTGCGACTTCCGGCCTCGATTTTGAAGCCAAGGGCCAGGTGTTTTTCGTGCTGGAACCGCTCTGCATGCCTTTCGAGGTGGATTTCACCGTGGGCAGACGGGCAGGGGTGTGGGCTGTGGAATCCACAGGCGGCCGCCAAGCGTGGTTCCCAGGAAGCGATTGATGGAGGCCGCTGTACTTTCGAGGCCATGAAGTTCAAATCTTTGCTCGCCTTGGGCGCGGCGGGTGCGCTGTTTGCGTCCTGTGGAGCCGATTCAACCCAAACCATGACCTATCCTGAAACCCGAACTGTCGACGTGGTCGACACCTTGTGGGACACCCCTGTGGCCGATCCGTACCGTTGGTTGGAAGACGACCGCGATCCGGAGGTGATGGCGTGGGTCGCAGACCAGGCTGAGACCGCGACGTCCTTCTTGCACGGCCTCCCGGGCCGCGAAGAGTTGCGTGAACGTTGCGAGGGGCTGTTCAACCATCCACGCGTCGGCATTCCTCGCCGCATCGGGGAAAAGGTGTTCTTGACCCGGAACAACGGGTTGCAAAACCAAAGCGTGATCTTCGTCCAAGACCACGAAGGTGCCGAAGAGCGGGTGTTCTTGGACCCCAACACGTTGAGTAAGGACGGCACGGTGACGGCAAGCCTGTCTGGCGCTTCGCCCGACGGCCGGTACGTGGTGGAGGTGCGCAATGCGGCAGGGTCGGATTGGCAAGAGATGCGCGTGCTCGATTTGACCACGGGTGAATCGACGGGGGAGGTGTTGGAGTGGGTGAAGTTTTCAGGCGCCTCTTGGGTGCAGGACGGTTTCTACTACAGCCGCTACCCCGCGCCGGAAGGCAGTGCGTTCAGTGCGGAAAACACCTTCCACAGCGTGTACTTTCACAAAGTGGGCACGCCGCAGGACCAGGACGAGTTGGTCTTCCGCAACGACGACGAGCCCAACCGCTATCACTTCGCAGGGGCCACGGAAGACGGCCGGTACGTCGTGCTCAACACCAGCACAGGCACCGACGGCAACGCCTTGCATGTCATGGACCGCGAGGCGGACAACGCGGCCTGGTTGCCCTTGGTGGAAGGCTTCAAGCACCACTCGTCCTTGGTGGAGCACGTGGACGGCAAGTTGTACGTCCTGACGGACATTGGGGCTCCCCGGTACCGTTTGGTGGCCGCGGATCCGGCCTCGCCTTCAGATCAATCCCTGTGGCAAGACGTGCTCCCAGAGTCCGACGACTTGTTGGAGTCAGTGAGTGTGGTGGGCGGCCAGCTTTGGGCCACCTACCTGCACAACGCGTCCCACCGGGTGGTGCGCTGCGACCTCGACGGATCCAACGCCCGGGTGGTGACGTTGCCAGCTGACGTGGGCTCTGTGGGCGGATTTGGCGGCAAAATGGACGCCAAGGACCTGTACTATGCCTTCACGTCGTTCACCCAGCCCACTTCCATCTACAAGTTGGACATCGCGTCGGGCACATCCACGTTGTGGAGTGAGCCAGAGGTGGCCTTCGACCCCTCCCAGTTCGAGGCCAAACAAATCTGGTTCTCCTCCAAAGATGGCACCCAGGTGCCCATGTTCGTGGTGCACCAGAAAGGGCTCGAGTTGGACGGCACCAACCCCACGTTGCTGTACGCGTACGGCGGATTCAACATCAGCTTGACGCCAAGTTTCAGCGCGAGCAACATCGCGTTCTTGGAGCGCGGTGGGGTGTACGCCATGGCGAACCTTCGCGGAGGCGGAGAATTTGGGGAGGCGTGGCACAAGGCCGGCATGCTTTTGGACAAGCAGAACGTGTTTGACGACTTCTTCGCCGCCGGCGACCACTTGGTCGCGGAGGGTTACACGTCGCACGACAAGCTGGCCGTTGCCGGTGGCTCCAACGGCGGACTGCTGGTGGGCGCCATCATGACCCAACGTCCGGACTTCGCCCGCGTGGCGTTGCCGGCAGTGGGGGTGATGGACATGTTGCGTTACCACAAATTCACCATCGGGTGGGGCTGGATTCCTGAATACGGCTGTGCAGACAGCACCAAGGCGGATTTCGACAATTTGCTCGGCTACTCGCCGGTCCACAACTTGAAGGAGGGTGTGACATACCCCAGCACCATGGTCACCACCGCCGACCACGACGACCGCGTGGTGCCGGCGCACAGCTTCAAGTTTGCCGCCCGCCTTCAAGCGGTGCATGAGGGCGACCGTCCGGTGATCTTGAGGGTGGAGACCAACGCCGGCCACGGTGCAGGCAAGCCGATTGGAAAGATCTTGGACGAGCAAGCGGACAAGTGGGCGTTCGTGTTGAACGAGCTGAACGCCCTGCAGCCATGATGAATGGGGCGAGGCTTGGGGTGTTTGCAGCGATGAGCGTGGACGGTTACCTCGCCGACATCGAGGATGGCCTTGATTTTTTGGCCCAAGTGGAACGCCAAGATGAGGACTACGGGTACATGGCCTTCGCCTCGCGGGTGAAGGGCTACGTCGTGGGGCGCCGAACCTTCGACATCGTCTCGGCCCTGTGTGGCGGACAATTCCCCCACGAGGGCAAATGGCCCTGCTTCGTACTCACCCGCACGCCATCCAACCACGAGTCCACCGACGCCCTGACGTACGGCACGGTGGACGACTTGCCAGGGTGGCTGGCCAGCCACGTGAGCGTCAATTCGGAGGAAGACATCGTGTGGTGCGATGGTGGAGGGCAGGCTTTGGCAGCTTTGGCGGGGCACATCGATGAGTGGACGATTTCGGTGATTCCCACGCTCCTGGGCAGTGGGATTCCCTTTTCCCTGAAGGGCGCCCCCCGCAAGCCTTGGAAAGTGTCGGGGCCATGACGTTCGACTCCGGCTTGGTTCAAATGAGGTTCCAAACCAAAACCCTGCCGTGATTCGCTTGACGCAATGGCGCTGGACCTGGCTGGCTTGCGGTTGTGCGCTGGCGCTTTTGACGGTGGTCGCTTGCACCCCTTCAGAACACCACGATGCGTTGTGCATGGCGTCGCAGGACGTGGACGAGATGGGCATGAAGCCCTACGTGTTTGCCTTGCTCCAAACAGGTGATACCACGGCTCGTCCAGACTCGGTGTTGTCTGCCCTCTTTGCAGGGCACATGGCCAACATCGAGCGCCTGGCGGAAGAGGGGAAGCTGGTGGTGGCAGGACCTTTTTACGACGTGCCGCGGGCGCCAGGGTCGTGGCGAGGGGTGTTTGTGCTGAACACCGCAGACACCGTCGAAGCCCGGGGGTGGGTGGATCAAGATCCAGCCGTGCAAGCCGGGGTGTTTGACGTGGTTCTGGCGCCTTGGTACAGCAGTGGCGCCCTGCAGGCGGTTCAAGGCCTGCACCAAGGCCTTCAGGCGTCAGAGTAACCCAAGTTGCACGGCGAACCACACAAAAGGTTGACCTTCATCGAGTCACTTTGCCTGTGCTGTGGTCAAGAGGCGGCACAAGGTGAGAGGTTCATCCAGATTTGATCTGGGCCCTGGCCGGATTCCGGCCAGGGCTTTTTCTTGCCCATGTTGTGGCGTCAATCCGAGGTGGTGAGGTCGTCAATCACCTCCACCATCCGAGCAAATTCTTCTTCGTCAAAGAGCCTGGTCAGCATCGTGATGCGCCCCTCTTGGTCGACCACGACGTTGCGTGTGACGCCGGTTTTGGGGCCGGCGATGCTGTAAAACACCTCGCCACCTGCGTCTGGACACATGGGGTAGGTGACGTTCATTTTGGCCGCAAAGTCCGCCACTTTGCCGGCAGGCTCGTCCAAGTCGACGCCCAGCAGGGTGAAGCCTGTCGGCCTGTCCTTGAACGCTTGCCAGACTTCGGATTCCAAATGAGGCATTTCCTTGCGACACACGCTGCACCACGAGGCGGTGAATTGGAGGACGTACACGGAGCCGAGCAGAGAAGCGCGGCTGTGGACTTGGCCATCCAGGTCGGTCAACTCAAAGTCGGGGACCTCGTCGCCCACAGCCACGATGAATCCACGGGCGTCGGGGGCTGCGGGTTGGGCCAGGGCAACATCAGGGGAGAGGACCGCGCACGCGGCGAGGAGGAGGGAGGCCAAGAAGGTTCGCATGCCCTGAAGTTCGCACATCTTCAGCGACGGAAGGTCTTGCGGGTGAATTGGCCGTTCTGGCCGGTGAACGTCCACATCCAGAACCCTGGGGGAACCTCGAGTGTGCCGTACGGCGCCACCACGGATTGTTCGACCACACGTCCGAGCTGGTCCGTTCGGGTGACGTTCAGCGGTTCTGGGGTCATGTTGGTCCATCGCCCCTGCTCCAGCCTGAGGATGGGGCTTGGGCGGCGTGATTCTGAAACGTCAGATAAGCTGTAGCGCTGGTCGGCGAAGGCGACGTTGCTCATTTCGAGCTCCAAGAAATTTTGGTTCAGCGGGTTGTCTGCGAGGATGTCCCAGGTCGTGGCGTCGATGGCCATGATGTGGGGGCTCGTTCCCATGCCTGCGTAGTAATGCAACACGTACATGCGGTTCAGTTGGTCAAACACCGTGCCGTCGGGGGTGTAGCTGTCGAGGTTGGGCAACTCCAGCCTCGGCGTGATGTCGCCTGTGGCAGGATCTACGCTGATGAGTTCCATGACGGCGCTGGTGTTGGTGCTGTTCAGGCTGGCGCGCAGGCCGAGAAGCATGCCGTCGACGATGTTGTATTCAAACTCAAACAAGTTTTGGTTGGCCTCCAGGGAAGGGCTCACGTCGCTGACGACCTCGCCCAGTGCGCAATCGACCCCCACGAGCCGGCCTTGTCCGGTGTTGTCGATGCCCCAAATGAAAAAGCGGTGGGTGTCGCTGTCGTAACATGACGCGCCGGCCACCACACCCTCGAGCCACGGCAACGCCAGCACCACGTCCACGTTGACTTCACCGTCCTCTGGGGTGAGGGCCACCACACGGGTTGCCCAATTGTCAATCTGCCAGTAGCCTTCATCGCCTCCCCAAGACACCCAGGTGCTGTCCAGTCCGTAGCCTTGAAGGCCGTAAAACTGACCAGATTGCATGTCGTGGTGGATGCTGTGCAGCGTGCCTTCAAATTCCGCGAAAGACGCCCCGTCGTGCGTCCAGACTGGCTGCTCCATCCATTGGAGGCCGGCCATGCCGCCGCTGGGCAAGCCCAAGAAGACAAAGTCGTCTTCCCATTGGTCGTAGGTCGACGACCCCAGTCCGAAGCCTTCGGCGTAGTCCAACGTGTCGCCCCACACCCACGTGTCGCCCAGCACGTCGTACCCCGCGAGGTACAACCCCTGTTGCCAAGGGATGACGTTCTGTTGGAACCCATAAATGTTTTGCGCCAAACCTTGGTGCAGGCTCAAGCCGATCAACGCGGCGACGACAAGATGGAGGGGAAGTTTCATGGGCTCAAGTTCTGCCATTCCAACCCAATCGCGCAGGCGGATGTTCGCCCTTGTCCAATGCCAGGGCTTACCTTGGGGGGATGAAGTTGTTTTCCACGTTGGCTGTGTTGGGCGTTTCCGCGCTTTCCTCTGCAGCCTGTTTGGCCCAGTCTGTCACGTTCCATGCGGACATCGCGCCCATCATCTACAACGAGTGCACCCAATGCCATCGGGTGGGGGAGATCGGCCCCATGCCGTTCACCACGTACGCAGAAGTCGCGGCCTACGGCAACTTCATCGAGTACGTCACCCAGACGGGCTACATGCCGCCTTGGACGCCGGACCACAACTACAGTTCCCTACGTGGCGAGCGGTTTTTGACCCAAGCCCAAAAGGACCTCATCAGCGCCTGGGTGGCGGACGGCATGCCGGAGGGCAACCCCGCAGACAACCCCGGGTTGCCGTCGTACCCGGACGACAGCCAGATTGGCGAGCCTGACCTGGTGTTGGGCATGCCCGAGCCCTTCGTGCATGAAGGCAACATGCTGGACCAATACCAGGTCTTTGTGATCCCCACCGGCGTGACTGAGGCCAAGGAGGTGAAGGCGGTGGAAATCAGGCCGGGCAACAACGCGGTTGACCACCACGCCCTGGTCGCGTACACCAACGTGCCGTACGTCATCGCGCAAGCCCAAGCCTTGGATGCGGCCGACCCCAATCCGGGGTACGAGAGCTTTGGCGATTACGGCGTCGACGTGGAGCAGTTCTTGTTTGGGGGGTGGGTGCCAGGCACGCCGCCGCTTGAGTTTCCGCCGACCATTGGGCACGTCATGGAACCGGGGAGCCACCTGCTCTTGCAGATGCACTACGGGCCGTCTCCCATCGAGGAGGTGGACCAAACCGAGATCAACATCTTCTTCCACGACGCCCCCATCCAGCGCGAGATTGAGACGGTGATTGCGGGTCCCGAAACGCTGGGGGAGCCCTTCGTCATTCCGCCCAACGAAGTCACCACCTTCCATTCCTCGGTCCCCGTCAACAACGACATCAGCCTGGTGTCCATCACGCCCCATTGCCATTTGCTCGGCAAGTCGTGGGAGGTGTTCGCGCGCAGCGCCAATGGGCAAGACACCATCCCGTTGATTTCCATCCCGGAGTGGGACTTCAACTGGCAAGGCATCTTCACGTTCCCGGAACTGGTCCACATTCCAGCGGGGTATGTGGTCGAGTCGTTCTGCGCGTACGACAACACTGTCGACAACCCCTTCAACCCCCACGACCCGCCTCAGTGGATGTCTTGGGGAGATTTCACCACCGAGGAGATGTTTGTGCTGTTCCTCCAAGGCGTCCCTTACGAGGAGGGCGACGAGGACATTTCTTTGTCGGTGCCTGACCGGAACACGGTCCTGCACTACAGCCAGGACAATTTGTTCCCTGCGTGGCCCAACCCAGCGCGCGCCGATCAAGTCCGTGTGGGCTTTCACCTGACCCGGCCGGCGAAGGCATCGCTCGTGTTGCGGGACATGCAAGGGCGTGTGGTGAAGACCTGGTTGGACGGCCAAAACCTCCCTGCAGGTCACCACTTGGAGGTCTTCGACGTGTCGGCGCTTCCTGCAGGCCAGTACCTCTACACCCTGACCACGTCCACGGGGACGGTGCGCAGCGCCCAACTTCAAGTGCTGCCTCAGTGAGCCCTGTGTGGAAGGTGGTGGTGTTTTTGGCGCCACTCTGTCCCATCTGCCAGGATTACACGTATTTCCTCAATGCGCTCCACAACGAGTGGACCGCGGCGGAAGCCCCGGTGGAATTGGTGGGCGTCTTTCCAGAGGGAAGTGCTTCCTTGGAAGACATCGAAGGGTTTGCGGACACCTACGGAGTGACCTGGCCTTTGCAGTTGGACCGGGAGGGTGCAGCGGTCGACCTCGACGCCAGGTGGACCCCAGAGGTCTTCGTGCTTGACACCCTGGGCCGGGTGCATTACCGCGGCCGGGTCAACGACTTGTATGTGTCTCTGGGCAAGCACCGCCCAAAACCCAAAAGGCACGACCTCCGCGACGCCGTCGCCGCCCTGCTCGAAGGGCAAGCGCCCCGGGACTCCGTGACGCAAGCGATCGGCTGCCCCATCGAATGAGGGGCAACAAAAAAGGCGCCCCATGGGCGCCTTCTCATTGCGTTCAAGCGTGAATCACTCGAAAGTCCAAGTGTACTCGCCACCACACACAGTTTCGATGGTGGTGTCGGCCTCCACACATGCAGAGATGAGTGCGAGGTCTGCGTAAATGTCGTAAGTGCCTGCGTCGAGCTCGATCACGGCGCTGCCGAGGGCTTCGATCTCCACCATGTCGTCGCCGTTGGCTTCGATCATGGGGGTGCACAAGGTGTTGTTGTACACAGTCAAGATGGCCTTGTTGCCTTCTTCGCAAGCCAATGGCTCTTCACAGCCGGTGAACGCTGCTGCAGCGGCCACCATGCCAAGGATGAATGTTGCTTTCTTCATGAGAATGGATTTTGGTTTCGGCGCAAAGGTAATGGAACGAATTCCTTCAAAAGAGGTATTTTCAGAGGCATGAATGACAAGGTGGAGGAACTGTGGTGCGTCCGTGTGACTTGCGACGACCAAACAGGTGTGGTTGCTGAATTCACATCAGCGCTTGCGCGCGATGGGTGGAACATTTTGGACGCACAGCAGCATACAGATCAGTCGTCTGGGCGTTTTTTCATGCGTCTGGAAGTGCAACATGCCTCCTCGGGTGAACGTGCGCTTGAGCGAACCTTGGTGCCTGCAGCAAGGCGGGTCAACGCGGAAGTGGAGTGGGTCGCCCAATCAAGCAAGCCGCGTGTGGCCATTCTGGCTTCGAAAACCACGCATTGCGTGGTCGACTTGCTCGAAAGGTGGCGCACCGGTGAGTTGCCATGTGAGGTGGTGTGCATTGTGGCCAACCACGAGCACATTGGGGTGCATGCGTCTTGGTACGACGTTCCTTTTCATCATGTGCCGTTTCATCCGTCGAAGTCCGAGGCCTTTGCGGCCATTGAAGAAATTTTGCGTCAGCATCGAGTGGACTTGACGGTGCTGGCGAGGTTCATGCAAATCATGCCGGCAGAACTCGTGGTCCAACATGAAGGCCGCATGCTGAACATCCACCACAGCTTCCTGCCCAGTTTTGCCGGCGCCAAGCCTTACCACCAGGCCCACGAAAAGGGGGTGAAGCTGGTCGGGGCCACGTGCCACTATGTCACGGCGGAGTTGGACCAGGGCCCCATTCTGGAGCAAGAAGTGGTTCGGGTCTCACACCGCGATGGGCCCGAGGAGTTGAGGCGCAAGGGTCGGGTGTGCGAGCGGGAAGCGTTGGCCCGCGGGGTCAAGCTTCATTTGGAAGGACGCGTGTTTGTCCACGGCCAAAAAACCGTGGTCTTTCCTTGAATCAAAAGTTGTCGCCGTCGACCATCCGGCCAAGCGACCCGAGCACGGAGCCCTCGCCTTTGGACCGGCCTTGCAGGGCTGGGGCGTGGCGAATCACGCGGTCGGCGAGTCGGCTGAATGGGAGGGTTTGCAAGTACACCGTGCCTGTCCCGCGGAGGGTGGCCAAGAAGAGCCCTTCCCCGCCGAAGAACATGCTTTTCAAGCCGCCGGACGCTTCAATGCTGTAGTCGATGCCAGGCGTGAAGCCCACGATGCATCCGGTGTCCACGCGCAAGGTCTCGTTGTTCAGGTGCCGTTCCACCACGGTGCCTCCTGCGTGAAGAAACGCCAGCCCGTCGCCTTGGAGCTTTTGCAGGATGAACCCTTCTCCGCCAAAGAAGCCGGCCCCAAACCGCTTGTTGAACGCGATCGATACGCTTGTGCCTTTGGCGGCGCAGAGGAAGGCGTCCTTTTGGCACAACAACGTGCCGCCCCGTTGCTTCAAATCCACGGGCATGATCTTGCCTGGGTAAGGCGAGGAGAAGGCCACCCGACGCTTGGACACCCCGACGTTGGTGAAGTGGGTCATGAAGAGCGATTCCCCGGTCAAGACGCGCTTTCCGACGTTGAGTAGCCCACCAAGGAAGCCTTGGTTGGGGGTGGAGCCGTCGCCCATTTTGGCTTCAAAGGCGATGTCCTGTTCCATCCAATTCATGGCGCCGGCCTCGGCAATCACGGTTTCCTGCGGGTCCAATTCCACCTCCACGGCTTGGAGGTCGTCGCCGTAAATGGTGTAATCGATTTCGTGGCTGGTCATGACCATAGGTTTTTGAAGGTGGAAGACAATTTGCTGAACGGACACGTGGCAGGCGGCTGATCTTGAGAGAAGGCGTCCCCGACAACCAGGCGGTGCGTGTCTTTGGCCTTCGACGGGTAAGACATGCCTTTCACCTTGACAGGTTCCTGGTAGAAATAGTTGGTGTGCGTGACCACGGCGTTGGAGAACGACCGATGAAATTGCGGAGTCAAACTGCCTGAAATGGGTGGGGTGAGCCACGACCAATCGCCAGGCACCTCGCGGCCTTGCTTGGCTTCAGCTTGACACCATCCTTCAAAGGCCCGGCCCATTTCGTGGTGATCGCCCATGGTGATGCCGGCGTGGTCGAAGCTGGAGAGCAGCGCCTGGTTGAGTTTCACCAACGCCTCATCTTTCCAGAGGCTTCGTTGCGTCGACGGTTGGATGCCGCATGCCTTGGCCCACGGTTCAAGCACGTTGTAACGGTTTGGGTCGGTGAGGTTGCGTGCCGCGATCTCCGTGCCCAGGTAATGGCCGTTGAACGGGGCGAAGGGGTACACCACGCCTCCAATTTTGAGGGCCATGTCGGCCAACAGCGGCACCGCGTACCATCGAAGGTCGAGCTCGGCTGTGGCTCCGTGGTTCGGGTGGATGATGGGCACTTCGTGCAGCGTCAAGTCACCCGATTGGAACGGGTCGTGGGGAGGAAGCGGCTTCCCGTCCTTAACCATGACCCAAGGCAGCGGGGTCCATGGCGTGCGCGCACCGCGCCATCCCAAAGATTCGCAGTAGGCCGTGAAGTCGACGCTGTCCGGGTCGCCAATTGGCGTGTCGTCTTCTCGACGGAATCCGGCATACCGAATCAACTGGTGATTCACCATGCGCCACGCGTCTTGCTTGCCGGGCTTCCTGGGGGGGAAGACGGTGATCACATTCTGGATGTTGCCTCCGTTGAAGGCGTCGTTCACGTGGTTGGCCAAGTGACGGTGGGCGTCCTCCGCGGTGTCGCACTGCCTGGCGTCCACGACCTGCAGGGTGCGCCAAAAGTGCCTGCCAATGCATCGGTTGCTGTTGCGCCATGCGAGCCTTGTTCCGAATCTTAACTCTTTGTATGTGTGTGTATAAGTTCCTTCGGAATCAATCTCTGATTCAATCTGACGCCAGCGTTCTGTGACATCTGGGATCCACTTGCCGGCGACCGAGTCTGCGGCCATGGCTTCCAAAAAAGCGCGGGCTTGGGATTTCAGTTCTCGCCTGGCTTCAGACGAGGAGGTTGAACCTGTTTCAGGCAGTTGGAAGGGAGAGGTGGCGCTGTCCGCGAGGTTCATGACACGAAGTTAGCGCCTGCGTTGCCGCGGCGCACGGAGTTCACGACCTTTGACATCGCCATGGCAGAAGCACCTCAAGGAACACGCATCAACAAGTACCTCAGTGAAGTGGGGCATTGCTCACGCCGCGCCGCCGACAAGTTGCTTGAAGAGGGGCGCATCACGCTGAATGGCAAGGTGCCGGAACTGGGGACGCGGGTGCAACCTGGAGATGTGGTGGCGGTGGACGGCGAGCCGGTGGCCGGCAACGACCAAGAGCGCATTGTCATCGCGTACCACAAGCCCGTGGGCATCGTCTGCACGACAGATCAACGGCGCGAGAAGGACAACATCATCGACGCCATCAATTTCCCGACACGCATCTACCCCGTAGGGCGGTTGGACAAGATGAGCGAGGGGTTGATCTTTTTGACCAACGACGGCGACATCGTCAACGACATCCTCCGCGCCCGGTACGGCCACGAGAAGGAGTACCACGTCACAGTGAATCAGCCCATCACGGGAGACTTTGTGGAACGCATGTCTTCGGGGGTGGCCATTTTGGACACGGTGACCTTGCCGTGTGAAGTGGAGCAAACCGGCCGGCAATCGTTCAAGATTGTCCTCAAGCAGGGACTCAACCGCCAGATTCGCCGCATGTGTGAGGAGCTCGGTTACCGCGTAAGGCGGCTCAAGCGCACGCGCATCATGCACGTGGAGTTGGGGGACTTGCCCGTGGGCAAGTACAGGTCGTTGGACGACCAGGAATTGCGCAAGCTGCGCAAGCGCACCCAGGGGGCCAAAGAAGCTTGACCCCCTGAGGCTTGCTTCATTCAGATTTGTCGGCCATCAACTTGTTGCAGACCAGGGCGACCACAAGGCCAATGCCCAAGCCCTTCAGCAGGTCGATGAACACAATTGCCAAGATCGTGATGGCGAACGGGATGAAGTGCTTCATGCCGCTCTCGTAGATGCGCTTGAACGTGGCTGGCTTCGCCAACTTGTAGCCCACGACGAACAAGACGGCCGCCAAGCTCCCGAGGGGGATGTAGGTCAGCAGCGTGGGGGCCAGGAGGAAGAACACCATCAGCCATGCGCCGTGCAGGATGGCGCTCATCTTGGTGGCGTTGCCGGTTTGGATGTTCGCCGAGGAGCGCACGATCACCTGGGTGATGGGCAACCCGCCAATCAACCCGCTGACCGTGTTTCCAACCCCTTGGGCCAACAGTTCACGGTTGGTGGGGGTGACGCGCTTCTGAGGGTCCAGTTTGTCGGTCGCCTCCACGCACAACAACGTCTCGAGGCTGGCCACCACGGCAATGGTGACGCCCAAAATCCAAATGGCGCTGTCGCCAATTGCGGAGAAGTCAGGGAAGGTCAAGAGGGAGCCCCAAGCAGTGGGGTCGATGCCGTTGGCTGCGTGGCCTGTGGGCACATCCACGAGTTGCTTCGCGGTCAACGCCCCGCCACCACTGCGGGTGACCAAGTTGACCACCACGCCCGCCAAGACGGCCACGAGCGAGCCTGACAACACCTTGGTGAAGCTTTGGGCTTTCATGAAGGAGGTCTCCCACAGGAGCAAAATGGCGAGGCAGACCCCCGTCACGGTCATGGCCGTGGGGGCGGCGTAGGCCAGGTTGTCGCCCAGCAACAACAAGACGTCGAACACCTTGTCTGCTTTGGTCGTGCCTTCGGCACCGGCGTACCCCAGACCGTGTGGGATTTGCTTGATGAAAATGATGATGCCGATGGCGGCCAGCATGCCTTGGATGACGCTGCCAGGGAAGTACTTTCCGACGATGCCGGCACGCGCGATGCCCAGAACCAATTGGGCCAAGCCACCGATGACCACGGCCAAGAGGAAGGCTTCAAACCCGACGTCTTGGATGCCGTCGTACACGATCACCGCAAGTCCTGCGGCAGGGCCGGACACGCCCACGTGGCTGCCGGAGATGGGGGCGACAATGATGCCGCCGATGATGCCGGCAATCAAGCCGGCGATGGGTGCCGCGCCGGAAGCCAGGGCGATGCCGAGGCAGAGGGGGAGGGCGACAAGGAAAACAACAATGGAGGAGGGCAAATCACGCCCGATGTGTTGGAACATGGAATTGAAATTGAATCAACAAGGAAACAGCGGGTCGGCCGCGGGGCCGACGTCAATCTTCAGGCGTGCTGTTCCGGAGGATCCAACAAGGTTCCGTCCAACAACCGGTCCCAGGCTGGGACCCGGTGGACATCCACGTTGTTTTCAAGGGGATTGAAGGTCCAAGAGGTCAGGAGGGCGGCCAAAATGGACTCGTCCCATTCGAAAGAGGATTCCTCTCCTTCCGATTCTTGCTCGTTGTGTTCGAGTTCGACGCTCCATGCGGAATTGGCGTCACGGACCTCCCTCAGGGGTGCGCCAAGCATCCACACCCAAAGCAGGGTGCAGAGGATGGCTCCGAGGTGACGTCCAGTGAGTGGCATGCGACGGAGGGTCAGGCAGGCTTGTGCGTGAATTCCACTTCGCCGGTGGCGACGTTGTACACCCCGCCCGTGATGACGATGGTTCCGTCGGCTTCGAGGCCGGCCAGGATTTCGCTCTGGGCCCGGAGGGCTTCGCACATCTCAGTGACGTTGGCCGCCACGCAGGCGTTCAACGTCTCGGGGGTGCCTTCTTCTCCGTGGGAGGCACGTGTCTTCTCCACGGCGGGTTGAATCTTCTCCAAGAGGCCGGTGATGTTGCCATCCTCCACGCCAGCCCATGCTGCACCCACGGCGCCGCAAGAGGTGTGGCCCAGAATCAAGATCACTTTGGTGCCCGCGTATTTGCACGCATATTCCAAGGAGCCCAAGACGTCGGGGTTGACCACGTTACCGGCCACACGCGCGACAAACAAGTCGCCGATGGCGGCGTCAAAGACCTGCTCAATCGGGGCACGGCTGTCGATGCAGCCCAGCACCGCGGCGTACGGGAATTGTCCCTGACTTGCGCCGTCCAGCATGGCCGCCTTGTCGCGGTTGCGTGGGGTTTGGGATTTGAAACGGGCGTGGCCTTCTTCGAGCCAGCCAAAGGCCTCCTGAGGGGAGAGCTCTTGTTGGATGTCGCGGGTCACTGCACCCGCGAGGTTTGAAAAGGATGTAGACATGTGCCTGAAAGATTTGCCTCAAAAATATTGGCGCTTGGTCCCACGCGGCGTGCCAGCTTCCAGAAGAAATCAAAAGACGGGCATGACTTATTCGCCCCGTAAGTTTGGGCCATGCGCGACGTCATTTTGAAACACCTGTTGGGCCACGTGGACAAGGATTTGGCAGAGGCGAAGGCCCGCATGGCGTCGTTGAAAGAGTCGTTGGGCGCCGAGTCCAAAAGTTCAGCGGGCGACAAGCACGAAACAGGCCGCGCCATGATTCATCTGGAACAAGAGCGCGTTCAAGACACGGTGGGGCGGCTGGAGCACATGCGGGGCATTCTGGTGCAACGCGCCGCGCAAGACAAGGCCATCCAGCTTGTGTCGCCTGGGGCGTTGGTCGAGACGACGGGGCCTTGGGTGTTGGTTGGCGTGCCGCTGGGCAAAGTGCAGTTGCCCAACGCCTTGGTGCTGTGCGTGGGCGCGGAGGCGCCGTTGGCCCAGCAATGGCACGGGGCCCAGCCAGGCGACCAAGTGGCCTTGGGTCCTCAGAAACTCACGATTCAGGCCATTCACTGACCCGGCCCGCGCACACGAAACGTCCTTGGTCCGTCGTGGTCATCTTCAGGGCTGAAGGTGATGTGGACAGGGATGTGGGGCTCCAACGGCATGCCGTTGTCCGAGAACCGCCCCGGCACATCGCAACCCACCCAAGCAAGCGGCACGTAACCCGAGCTGACGACGGTCAATCGGTCGCTCGACACGGAAACTTCGATGTCGTGATCTGGCAAGTGCACGTCGACGGCGTCGTCCCACAGTGCCGAATGCCGAAGGGTGTCGCCAGGGTGCGACGCGTCCGTCCATTGCCAAGCCAGGTGGCTGTCACGAGGGATTTGGCGCCAGGGCGCCAAGGCCCCGAGGTTGATGCGCGCCACGCCATGGGGCTTGCAGCGCCACGTCACAGAAGTGTCCTTGAGGACCACGCCGTCCATCGTCTTGCATTGCACGTCAAGCCTTCCGTTCGCTGACAACGCGTGGTCGTTGAAGGCTTGAAACCGCAGGGAGTCTTCGGAGGCCCGTTCCCAAAGGACGGTGCGCGGGGCGTTGGCCCGTTTGGCGGCGTGGTGTCCGAGTTTCCACCTGCCGGCGTGGTCCAATGTGCTCCAGGACACCGCAGGCCACACGTCGTTCATCGACCAGCAGAGGGAGCCGGCGTATTTGCCCAAGCTTGTGCGGTGCCGTTCCAAAGCTTGCCGAAGCCCTTCGGCTTGGGTCATTTGACTTTGGACAACCCAAGTCTCCAGACTGTCCTGCGAGGGTGCGCCCACCGTGGTCGACATGTAGTGCCGCATCATGTCCCACCCGTCAAACCCAGGCTCGAGCCAATCCATCTTGCTCCGTTGGCGGAACTGCAGGGCCTCGTCTTGGAATGTGTGGATGCCCGCCTCTTGGAGCGTCGCCAGATGAGGCAGGCTTTGCAGTCCGTATTCGCTGGCAAACCGTCCTTCGTGACGGCTGTAATAGTCCCACGGCTCCTTCCCAAACCAAATGCCCCACGCGTGGGCATCTCCTGCATCCTTCTCCAAGGTGGGGGAGGTTGGGAGGTAGAACGCGGCGCTGTGTTCGTTCACCACGTCGGACAACAGCTCGTTGAACATCGCCGTCGCAGCCTGGGCCACACGCGCGCTGTCTTGTCCGTGCAAGTTGTACATCTCCTGCCAACCCCAGGATTCCCAGGCTTTGGCCACCTCGTTGTTCCCACACCACAAGGCGAGGCTTGGGTGGTGGCGCAGTCGCTTCACCTGGGCCGTCGCTTCGGCCTTCACATTGTCTTGAAAGGCAGGATTGTCGGGCACCATGGCGCACGCGAACATGAAGTCCTGCCAAACCAGGATGCCTTGGGCGTCGCACGCATCGAAGAATGCCTTGGGCGGGTAGACGCCACCGCCCCAAACGCGTAGCATGTTCATGTGGGCGTCCACGGCGTTTTGAACCACGCGGAGCCATGGGGCGGCGTCGGTGAAGTCGTGGAAGTCCGGCGGAACCACGTTGGCGCCGCGTGCAAACACAGGAACGCTTTGGACTGTCAGCTGAAACGACGTGCCATGGTCGTCGGGGGTTTGGACCCATTTCAGGTCCCGAATTCCCCACCGCTCATGGCGGACTTGGCTTGAAGGCCGGTGCGCCCAATGCGCCTCGTACAGTGGCTGACCGCCCATGTGGATGGGCCACCAGAGCTCAGGATGAGAAACCACGAGGGTGTCGCCCCGCCGTTGCCAATCCTGGACTTGTCCGTTCAAGGTCAATTCAAGCGAAAAGCCCGGGTCCCAGCCATGACAGAGCAGCCTGGCTTCCGTGGAGTCGGCGTGGACGACTTCCATCCAAGGGAACTGCACTGGATGTACTTCATGGCCATGCCGTTGCAGCGCCACGTCCCCGTGAATGCCGGGTCCGGCAAGCCTCGGTCCCCAATCCCACCCGAATTGGTAGCTGGGTTTGCGCACAAAAGGGCTGACTTGTTGCCCAAGAGGTTTGGCCTCGTTGCTTGCGGGCAACGCCATCCCAAATGCGTCCAGCCTGCGTTGTCCTTCCTGGGCGGTTGGGAGGAACGTCACACGCAGGCGGTTGGTGTCAAGCAACTGGAAAGGCGCAGTGGTCCACGTCCGGTGGGCGTTGTCTGCGTTCAAGACAGGCGCGTCGTTGACCTCGACCGCCGCGAACACATTCAGGCCTTGAAATTCGAGGGTGGCGGAGTCGGAGGTTGCCCATCCATGTGGACGGACGAACGAAGCAGTGTACGTCCACGTGGAGTCCTCCACCCACTGCACGTCCAGTTCGTGCGTACCAGTGTAGGGGTCGGGCGAGAGCCCCGCGCGTACCAAATCCTCCAGCACGAATCCAGGCACTTGGGCATCCACAAGGGCCTGACCATCAACCCCAACGCGCCACGTCGCACCGAGGGCGGAGAGCGACACACAGTCGGGCGACGGGGTCGCACAGGACACGAGGAGGGCAAGCACGCAGCTCACCCCCAAGGTCCAATTGGGGTTCATGTTCAGAAGCTGAACGGGGTCTGACGGATGACGCGCGTCTCGAAGGGGTTCAACACCATGGCCGGAATCTCGGCCTCGTTGGTGATGATCTGTTGCTCGTAGGTCTGGCCCAAAATGCCCATCAAGCTCTTCTCGTGGAAGTTCATGATGCTGATGAGGTCGGCCTCGATTGACGCGGCGTAACGGATCACGTCTTTGACGAAAGACGCCCCAGCGTGCCCGCTGATCTTGGTGGTGCACTCAATCTTGCGCTCCTCAAAGTAGTCCGAGGCAAACTCCACGTTGCGGCGGAGCTGGTTTTGCAAGAACTCGTCTTCTTCGGCAGGAGAGATGATGTGCACGCGGCCCTTGAAATACTTGGCCATTTCCGCCACGACCGCCAGTTTTTGCTTGGTGTCTTGGTGAAGGTCCAACGGCACCACAATGTCGTCGTACCCTGTTTCGCGGATGGGGCGTGACTGAGAAATGATGAACGGCACAGAGCATTCGCGGACGATTTTCAATGCGCGACCTCCCGTGATGAACTGCATCCCTTTGAGGCCGTGGGTGCCCATCATGACCAGGTTGGCGTCCATCTCCACACTCACGTCGTCGATGTCGTCAAACAAGTTTCCGATGCGCACGGTGGTTTTCACCACCCCTTCAAAGTCGGAAAGATGCTCCGCAGCGAAGGCTTCAAGGCGGATCCGGGCTTCAGAAAAGCTGCCCTTCTTGGCCACGATGTGGAGCAAGTGGATTTCGCTTTGAAACGCCTTACCCACGGCAAGTGCGTGGTTGACGGCCGTGCTGGACACGGGGGTGAAGTCCACAGGGACCAGAATGCGGTGTTGAGCCATGGCACAAAAGTACTCCGACCGGCCCTACCTTGGTGCAACCATGACTCGGACCCACTCACCCTTTCTCTCCGCAGCAGCGGCGCTCGTTTTTGTGTTGACCCTGTCTGCAGACGCCTCAGGCCAAAGCGATTGCGACGGCTACCGCTACCGCTACACCGGGGCCTTCGACAGCTTCAACGTGGACTACGATTTGCCCTATGGCGAGAACATCAACTCGATGCTCTTGTCTGAAGAGCTCGTGGCCGACGTGTACACCCCGAGCGAGCAATCCGACGAATTGCGACCCTTGGTCTTGATGGCCCACGGAGGATTTTTCTTGGGAGGCAGCAACGACGGATTGGACGTGGTCTCGCTGTGCGAGGACTTGGCGCGCATGGGGTACGTGACCGCGTCGTTCAGCTACCGTTTGGGAATCGACAACTTGTTCGACTTTCAAACGTCGTTTGTCGAGGCGGTGTGGCGTGGGGTGCACGACAGCCGTGCGGCCGTACGCTATTTCCGCAAGTCCGTGGAGATGGGCAACCCGTACCACATCGACCCTGAGCGCATCTACCTCGGTGGGGTGAGCGCCGGCGGGTTCATTGCGATGCACCACGCCTACGTGGACGAAGATTCTGAGATCCCCACGTACATCGACGAGTCCGAGCCTGGCCTCGGAGGCGGTTTGGAAGGGCTTTCTGGAAACGAGGGCTACAGCAGCGACATCCACGGCGTGTTCAACATCGCCGGCGCGCTTCAGACCGCAGATTTTTTGCTCTTGGGAGACAACGAACCGCTTGTGAGCATCCATGGCACGGCAGACGAAACGGTGCCCTACGCCGAGGGCGAAATCGTGTTCACGGGCATCCCAATCATCGAAGTGGACGGCAGCAGCATCGTGCACGCCATGGCCGACTCTGTGGGGTTGGACAACTGCCTCATTCCCGTGGAAGGAGCCGGCCACGTGCCGCATATTTTTGACGAGACGTACTACGATTTGACGCTGAGCACGGTGGCTGGCAAGCTCGGCGAGTGGGCATGCGAAGGCTACGTGCCTGTGTGCGGCGGGTACGATTACACCGCGGAGACCTCCGTCTCGAACGCGGAAGCCACCTTGCCTTTGCTGTTCCCTAACCCTGCAAGCGCCCAGGGCCGCGTGTTCGCGTCCTTCGACGCCCGGTCTGAGTGGACTTTGGTCAATGCGCTTGGCGCGGTGGTGGAGCGCGGCGTGGCCCAGGCGGGTGACCAAGCCGTGTGGTCAAGCCTGGCTCCAGGATGGTACGCCCTGCGCAGCGCAGCAGGAAGCCAGGCGCTGGTCGTTCAGCCTTGACGCCAACGACGGCGTTCAGGTCCACGCGTCCTGCGCGGCCCTGAAGGTGTTGACGTGGGCTTGCACCACGGTGTTCACGTCGGGGGAATAGCCGCCGCCCATGGCGCAGACTACCGGAATGTCCTGGCTTGCACACGCGTCGAAGACCATGCGGTCGCGCTCGGCGCACCCCGCCATGCTCACCCCAAGACGTCCCAGTTTGTCGGAGGAGAGGATGTCCACGCCGCACTGGTACATGACCATGTCCGGCCGGGTGCCGCCCAGCAGGCGGTCCAAATGCGTCTTCAACAAGGCCAGGTAGATGTCGTCGTCCGTCCCGTCAGGAAGGGGCACGTCCACGTCGCTTTGTTCTTTGTGGAGTGGGTAATTGGAGGCTCCGTGCATGGAGAAGGTGGTGACCCGTGGCTCCTTGGCGAGCAGCAAGGCTGAGCCGTTGCCTTGGTGAACGTCGCAATCCACAATCAAGACCTGCTTCACGGCCTGTTTCTCCAACAGGTGCAACGAGGCAATGGCGAAGTCGTTGAGGATGCAGAACCCCTCTGCCCGGTCGGCGTAGGCGTGGTGGGTGCCTCCAGCGATGTTCATGGACACGGTGCCGGAGGCCAAGCAACGCTCGGCGCATTCCAACGTGCCTTGCATGATGACCCGCTCGCGCTCCACCATGGCCGCCGACCACGGAAATCCACTTCGGCGCTCTTCGCTTCGGCTCCAGAGGCCGTCCCGGGTCCGTGTCCAGTAGTCTGCATCGTGCGCGAGCAGGAGGGTGTCTTCAGGCATGACACCGGGCTCGAAAAATTGGCCTTCCTCGACCACCCCCTCGTGCAGCAATTGGGCCCTCAGCAGGGCGTAATTCTGCATGGGAAATCTGTGGCCTACCGGCACATCCAACACATAGCAAGGCGCGTAGGCGACGTCCATGCCGACTTCAAGCGCTTGGTTGGGTCAAATGTTCAGCGATGGCCCGGGCCAACACCCCAGCCGCGTCAGGGCACATCCGGAACCAAAGCTCAGGTTCCACCATTTCCAATTCGGATAAGGCCCAGGCCCCGTTCAAGTCTCGGACCATGTCCACACGGGCATACAGAGGTTCACCCATGTTCCGTTGGGCCATGACGTTCACGGCGGCGTCCATGGCGCGTTCCGTAAATGCGCGCTCCTCCTCGGTCATGTCGTGGGGCACCACCGTGCCTCCGTGGTCGTCTTGGACGCGGAAATCTCCAGACTTCGCTTGCTTCTTCACGGCATGGGTCACGGTGCCCCCCAACCACATCAATGAGAGTTCGCCGTCGGCCACCACGCTGGGCAAAAACGGCTGCACCATCATGTCCTGGCGTTGGAGCAACGAGGTCCAAAGGACGTCGATGGGATCAGGGTGGCCAGGCGCAAGCTGCCACGCGTTGTTTCGCTGGGTCACCCGGTACGTGTCTTTGGCGGCGCCTGACACGGTGGGTTTGATCACCAGGTCGTCCGACGCGAACCCTTGGCTGGCCTCGTCCCAAGACAATGATTCGTGGCGGCAGTGGATGACGCTGGGCACCACAGGGACGCCCGCTTGTTCCAAGTCGAGGAGGTAGTGCTTGTCCAAATTCCAGTGCAAGCATGCCGCGGGGTTGATGAGGGTGGTGATTTTCTCCACGTCGTGGAGCCACCCTTGAAACGCTTCCCAACGGTCGAAGTAGTCCCATGTGGTTCGGAACACCAGGGCGTCCGCGGTGCCCCAGTCGACATTGGGGTCGGACCAAACTTTTCGGTCTGCCTCAAGCCCACATGCGCGCAGTGCTTCCACCAAGGCGAAGTCTTCGTTCAGAACATTCTGCGCACAGGGCGGGAGGGCCGGGGCTGCCGACGAGGGAAAGGCGTAACGCGCCTCGGTCAACACCCAAACCACCATGGTCAGAATGTCATCCCCAAGCGGAGCCGCATCATGCGGATGGCTTGAATGTCTTCCGCGCCTGCGGCAACCCAATCGTTGCGTTGGCTTCCGCCAGCGAGGCTTTGGCTTGACCAGAGGAGTCCAGCCTGCACTGGACCAAAGCGGTACGTGGCGCCCAAGGAAGTCACCAAGGAGGCGGCGGCAGACGACAGGGGGGTCAACGTGGCCCCAAGCTCGTCTGGGCTGAGTTCGCCTCGTGCGCCAGAAAATGAGGCTGCGAGGCGGTCGATTTCAGCGTTCATGCCGAGGGAGGATCCGACGCTTGCCGCCCAACCCAATCCGTAGGCGAGCTCTTGGCTTGCGCACACCTCGACCCGCCAGGTTTCCAGTCCATCGGCGAAGGTCCCCGCGCTTTGGAATTCCCACAAGTTGCCGTTGTAGAGGTCGTCGTAGAATAGGAATTGATCCACCAAATCGGCGTGACGCACTTGGTTCCAGCTGGCCACCACGTCGTTTCCTTCGGCGTCCACGCAATTGACGTACGTCTGGGTCCAGGCTTTGCCAACTTGGACACCCAGTGAGAGGCTGTGTTGCAGGGTTTTCGAGGCGCCGATGCGAATGTGGTTGGGCACGTAACGTCCCCAATTGTCGACCACGTTGTCAAACCCGTTGTTCATGCGGTTGAGCACGTTGGTGAGCTTGCTGTTGCTCCAGCTTGGTTGGCCCAACTGGGCGGCGTCCCGAAGGTTGTTGGTGGTTTGGCCCAGGAGTTCTTCCACCACGCTGACGTCGGTTTCCAACCACACGCTCCAGCCACCGAGTTCACCCATGCCATCCGTCCAATTGGACATCCACTGGCCTTCTCGGGCCTCGGCCTCTCGGGCGGATTGTTCGAGCAGGGAGTCGTCGAGCTTTTGGGCCCATGTGACAGGCGATGCCATGCCCAAGACCAGGGCCGCAGCCCCACACCATACCTTCATCACTTGTCCGAGATTTCAGGATTCTCGAAGACCAAATGCCCGCCAAATCCAGCGACTTGCACTGTCACGGTCCGCGCGAAGGGGCGGTGCCGTTCTTGGACGATGTACTTGGGGTTGACCAACACGTCGAAATCTGTGCCTTTGAGTGCTTTGTGGATGGCGGCTTTGCGTTCCCGCGTGCCTGGTCCTCGCTGGAAAATCATCCCGGGGTACTCGGCGAATTCACGGTCGCCGGACCGAAAAATGCCCAGCACCACTTTGGTTTGGGACACCGCTTGAAGGGTGGTGGTGGTGTCCACAACGACGTGGGCTTTCACAGGTTCAATGGCCAACAGGGCAGCGCCTTGGGCCAATTGGGTGCTGCGGACCGTGGTTTTGGAACAACCGGTGGCCAAGGCGGCGGTGAGCCCGAGGGCGAGGGGAATCCACTTCATGTGGCACAAGGTAGCCTCCGCAGGGCCATCTTGCGGCATGGATTGGTTGCTTCTGATGTCGGCGCTGTTTCCGGCGGGATTCATGGTGGGGTTGGTCGTGGCCATGCGCATTTGGCCGCCCAACTCGGTCAACCGCATGTACGGTTACCGGACGCGCAGAAGCATGGCCACCCAAGAAGCTTGGGACTACGCCCAGCCGAGGTCGATCGAGCTGATGCGTCAATGGACCGTGTGGATGGTCGTGTGGACGCCATTGGTGCTTTGGCGGTGGTGTTTGGAGGACGCCACGCTCATCCTCTGTGGGCTCATGACGGTGGGGGTTTTGACGCCGTTGTGGTATGTGGAGCGTGAATTGAAATCCGAACCGTTCCAGCCTTCAGGTCACCTCAACGGGTACGGGTGGGCGTTCACGTTGTTCGTGTTTTGCAGCGTGATGGCGCCCATCCAACATGGCAAGTCCGAGCCTGAAAAGCAGGTCACCGGGGAGGTCGTGCAGCTGCGGTGGCACACGTCCAGCCGCGACGTGGGATTCAGTTTGGCCGGCGACGACACCCACTACTACATCAACCGAGGTCTGGACATGGGCATGGACAGCGTGGCTTGGAACGAGCGCGTCCTGGGCCAAACCGTGGTGCTGGAAGTCGTGGACCGCCCCGCGGGTCTGAACTGGTTCGGATCGGTCGGACCCATCCGTGGTGTCCTCCTTGACGGGGACACCTTGTACAGAACTGGAAGCGTGCAGAACCCTTAAGCCGCGGCGGGGACGGGACGCCCCAACTCACGCAACATCTTGGTGTGCAAGCCAAGGGCCTGCATGTACGTGGTGGACGCGCGGTAGGGGATGCCAAACTCCTCGGCGGTCTGCTTCACGATGGGCGCAATGTTGGGCAAGTGCACGTGGCTGATTTGGGGGAAGAGGTGGTGCTCAATTTGGTGGTTGAGCCCCCCGCACAAGAAAGTGAACACCCTGCTGCCTGTGCCGAAGTTGGATGTGGTGCGCAATTGGTGGGTCAAAGGATCCACGTCGAGCTTGGCACCTTTCACCGCAGGGGTGTAATCGTGGTCTTCAAGCACGTGCGCAGGCTGGAAAATCACCGCCAGCAGAAATCCTGCGACCATCTGCATCACACACCAACCGGCCACGACCTGCAACCAATGGGCCCCGCTGAACAAGATGGGCAGCACAAGCACGTAGGTGAAGTAGGCTGTTTTGGTGATCCCCATCTCCACAGACAACTTGCCCACAGTGGTTCCGGTGGGCTTGATGAGGTCTTTCTTGTGGTAACGGTGGAGCTGCATCCAATCCTTGGCAATCATCCAGAAGATGGTCATCATGGCGTAGAAGAGCCAAGAGTAGATGTGCTGAAAGCGGTGCCACCAGTGACGTGGCTTCAAGGGGCTGAAGCGCATGATGGGGTGCATGTCGATGTCTTCGTCCAAGCCGTCGACGTTGGTGAAGGTGTGGTGCAGCACGTTGTGCTGGATCTTCCACATCATCGCGTTGCCGCCCACGAGGTCGAGCACACGTCCCACCCAGAGGTTGACCCACTTTTTGTCGCTGTAGGCGTCGTGGTTCGCGTCATGCATGACGTTCAACCCGATGCCGGCCAAGCCCAGTCCCATGACCAGTTCAGCCACCCAAAACATCCAGCCTTGGCCCGCCAATCCCCAGGTGATGAAGGCCCAAGGCACAAAGTACAAGCCCAGGGCGGCGGCCGTTTTCAGATGCAAACGCCAATCTCCTTTGCGGCTCAAGTTGTTTTCCTTGAAGTAGGCGTCAACGCGGGCACGAAGGGTCTTGGTGAAGTCCGTCGTGTCACGGCTGTATCGGATGGCAGGAATTTGCATGGGGTGAAAGTAGAACCGTGGATTCTGCGTGTGGTTCACTCGGGGCACAGGATGCCCACAGAGTTCTTCACATCCCTTGGGTCAGCCGAAGGGAGACTTCGGCTTGGGGATTTTCCGAACACGCAACGATTTGGGCGTGACCTCGAGGTACTCGTCGTCGTTGATGAATTCCATGAATTCCTCGAGCGAGAGCTTCTT
>CBFHQO010000049.1:0-16419 GCA_965658045.1 uncultured Flavobacteriales bacterium
CAGTGTGTTTCGGCAAAGCCGATGGTGTCTACGCAAAGAGCTTTCACCCTGACGCATTGACGCTCTTGAAAGAATTGCCCAATGTTCGCATCGTCTACGAAGAGCGATTGCATGCGAAATTTTACGGCAACGATGAAGTGTCCCTCATCACCTCCATGAATTTGTATGACTTCAGCATTGACAACAACATTGAGGTAGGCATCGTGGCTGAGCACACATCAAGGAAGGGGTACGATGTGGCGGTGCAGGCATGGAATTATTTCGTAGACGTGGTGGATGAGGCTACCGAGGTTTTCGACCGTCGTCCTGAATTTGAAAAAACATTCTTGGGTCTTGGGAAAGACAAGTACCAAGGAAGCAAGGTGCTCTGCGATGAGTTGTCGAGTCAGCCTGAGATCAGCAAGTTCACACGCGCGAAAAAGGCGGTTGTCAACCCCACCTTTGAGACCGATGTCAAGCCGAAGAAGACTGCTTCCAAAAAAAAACGTGTCCAGTCTTCTGCTGTCTTGATGGGATTTTGCATTCGCACTGGAAAGGAGATTCCGTTCAACCGCGACGAGCCGATGAGCTCTGAAGCCTTCAGGTCTTGGGTGAGGTTTGAGGATGAAGAATACCCTGAAAAGTATTGTCACTTTTCAGGAGAGCCATCCAACGGTCAAACATCCATGGCCAGACCTATTCTTCAGAGGAACTGGAAAAAGGCGGTCAAAGCATGGGAACAGGCCACAGGAAATCCGATTTTGTAATGGCTGGCTCGGGAAAGGCGCATGGCCTGTCAGATTTTGTCGAATTCATCGATAATGACATGCGTATGAGCCACATTTACCAGCCATTGCTGATTCGCATGTTGCTGGAAAGCGGCGGCGCATCCACGCTGCGGGACTTGGCGTTGAGGTTTGTAACATTCAATGAAGCGGAGCTCCAGGCCATGGAGAAGACGTTGAAGAAAATGCCAGTTCAAGTTCTAATGAACCGTGGCTGGGTAGAACGAGACGGAGATACCGTGCGCCTGACGGTGAAGCCCAACGATTTGAAAGAGCGATCCATGCTCATTGGGGCATGCGAGCGCCGTTTGCACGAGTTTATTGAGTCGAGAGGGGAGAAGATTTGGGATTATCGCTGGTTGGACGACCCCGTGAGCGGGAGCCTTCGCTTTGAAATCCTCGCTGCGAGTGACCAAAAATGCGCCCTCTGTGGCATTTCTGCAAGGGACAGACCCCTCGACGTGGATCACATCGTCCCGCGCTCGAAGGGGGGCAAGTCCTCAGCGGACAACCTGCAGGTTCTTTGCTCCAAGTGCAATCGGTCGAAGGGGAACCGCGATGACCGCGACTTTCGTCCCCCCGATGTCAAGCGTCGTATTTACGCCATTGAAAACCTCGAGTTGCCCATCTCTGCTGAGCCGGCCGAGACATCTTTCGACAGCACAGACCCCTCCGTGTTCTTGGACCTTCCGGAGGAGCGCGTGCTACTGCGTACGAAGCATTTCTTTGTGATTGAGGACGGCTTTCCCGTGACGCCGGGCCACCTGCTCGTCATCTCCAACCGCCCGTGTCGGGATTGGTTTAGCCTGACGCCGGAAGAAAAGGGGGCATTGCCTGCAGTTTTGGACTTGGCGAAAGCCTGGATTGAGGAACGCCAACTGCCGGACGGCTACAATGTGGTTATGAATTGCGGGGAGGCGGCAGGCCAAACGGTCATGCACTTTCACTGCCATCTCATCCCGCGCACCCACGGCGACACCCCGCGCCCTAGCGGCGGCGTCCGGGGTGTCATCCCTTCGAAGCAGAGTTCTTGAATTCTTGATCGGTGTTACCTTGACAAGCCAACCACCAACGTGCTGTCAATAAGTTTGTTGGCGTCGCAACGTTCCAGTGTGTCCCTCCGCGATCATTGTGTCATGGACTTCTCACAATCCGTGATGCCCACGTTGTTGGCCCTTGCCGTGATCGGGACCTTGCTCCTGGTCGCGTTCCAAGCCGCAGCCTGAGGCCACCGGCCAGGCCCGTGAAGCGGGCTTGAGGAGAGGCGCTTGCAGCCTTCTCAACACTGCGCTTCGGCGTGGAAGTGGATTCCTTTCCCTAGTTTGTGCCCATGAATCTCAGCCAAATTGGGTCGCCAGAGGGCGGCAAACAGGTGTTTTGGGGTGTGTTGTTGTGGGCCATGGCGTGGACGTCGTGGGGCCAAACGGCCACCATTTCTGGAAGCGTGGTGGACGCCGAGGCACGCTACCCGTTGATGGGGGCGACGGTTCAAGTGTTGACCGTGCCACACAAGGTGACGGCGGCGGATTTGGACGGCCGGTTCAAGCTGGAAGAGGTGCCTTTGGGGCGCCACGCGTTGCAGGTGTCCTTCATGGGCTACGAGCCGCGGGTGCTGGAGGGCATCGTGCTGACGAGTGGCCGGCCTGTGGTGTTGGACATCGACCTGCAAGAGAGTGTGGTGGCCATTCAGGCGGCAGAAGTTTCTGCAACGCAAGAAGGGGAGGTGATGAACGAGATGGCGACGGTGAGCGCCCGGGCCTTCACGGTGGAGGAAACGGACCGGTATGCCGGTTCTCGGGGCGACCCTGCCCGCATGGCGAGCAACTTCGCGGGTGTGCAAGGCGCGGACGACAGCCGCAACGACATCGTGGTGCGCGGCAACAGCCCCAGCGGCGTGTTGTGGCGCGTGGAGGGTGTGGACTTGCCCAACCCCAACCACTTCGCGATTCCTGGAACGGGAGGAGGCCCAGTGGCCATCGTGAACAACAAGACCCTGGCGAATTCGGACTTCTTCACGGCGGCCTTCCCGGCAGAATTTGGGAACAGCACAGCGGCGGTGTTCGATTTGAGGTTGCGGAACGGCAACCAGGACCAATGGCACGGCAGCGCGCAGCTCGGATTCCTCGGCACCGAGGTGCTGGCGGAGGGGCCACTGAACCGGGAGAAGCGCTCGAGCCTTCTGGTGAACTACCGGTACTCGACGGCTGTGATCTTCTCGGCGTTGGGCATCGACATTGGCACCGACGCGGTGCCCAAATACCAGGACGGGTCGTTCAAGCTCCACATGCCGACCAGCGGGGGTGGAGCCTTCTCGCTTTGGGGCATGGGGGGAAACAGCAACGTGGACATCCTGATTTCAGAACAGCTCCGGCCTGAACGCAACATCTACGGCGACAACGACCGTGACCAATACTTCAAATCGGCCATGGGCATTGTGGGGGCGACCTACACCAAGCCGGTGAACGAGCGGACCTACGTGAAGACCACGCTGGCGCTCAGCCAAGACAGGCAGGACAGCTACCACGAGTTTGTGACGCGCGATTTGACGGTGCAGGACGGCGACACGCTGTTCACCAACGTCAACACTGAGCCGCTCATGGCCTACGTGTTTGACAAGCGCCGCATCTCCTTGGCGTCGCACGCCAACCGCAAGTTGGAGGTCAAGCGAGGCACGGCTTCGTTGCGGTTTGGGTTGAACGCGGACGCGATGTTCTGGACGTTCCAGGACAGCATCAAGCCGTTTGTGTGGACGCCCGGCCCAGGCGGCATGGACAGCACCTTGACGCTGGGCGCCTTCGGGCGCCGTTGGGATGCCGACATGACCAGCCTGCTCGTTCAACCCTTCGCGCAGGTGAAGTGGCGCCCGAGCGAGCCTTGGACGGTGACAGCGGGACTTCACGCCATGGCCGACACGCGAAGCGGGGCCACGTCGTGGGTGGAGCCCCGCGTCGGGGCGCAATACGTGACTGCGGGCGGAACGGCTTGGTCGTTTGGCACCGGTTTGCACAGCCAAATGCAGACGCCGTACCTCTACGCGTCGTCCGCTTCAATGGATCCGGGCCAGGGCCAACCGCTGGCCATGCCCAACCAAAACATGGACTTCACCAAGAGCTTGCACACGGTGGTCGGGATGACCCGGCGCCTGGGCAGCCTGTGGACCATGAAGGCGGAGGCGTACTGGCAGGAGCTTTACAACATCCCCGTGGCCGACGCCTCGACCGCTTGGGGCGCGCGCAACATGAGCTACTCCCTCATCAACGCGGGCGGTGGTTTCTCTCGCCTGTTCCCAGACACGCTGGTGAACGAGGGCCGAGGCCAAAACAAAGGCGTCGAGCTCACCCTCTCGCGGGCGTTCCGCGACGGATGGTTCATCCTGTTCACGGGAAGTGTGTTCGACGCCAAGTACACGGGCGCCGACGGCGAGTTCCGCAACACCGACTTCAACGGCCGGTACGCCTGGAACGCCTTGACGAGCAAGGAATGGAAGCTCGGCACCTCCCTAAGCCTTGTCACAGGCGCCAAGTGCACCATGGCGGGCGGGCGCTGGTACGGGGGCGTGGACGAAGCCCAGAGCTTGGTCCAGCGCGAGCTCGTCTGGGACGACGCCACGCGGAACACCCTGCAATTCGACGATTACTTCCGGTTTGACCTCAAGACGAACCTGACGTGGAACCGCCCTTCGACCACGCACGAACTCGGTGTGGACTGGGTCAACATCCTGGGCACCGAGAACATCTTGAAGCTCACCTATGCGCCGGACGACGGGGACGTGAACGATCCGGATTACAGCCCGGTTCGCGAGGAATACCAGCTCGGCTTCTTGCCGATCTTCTTCTACCGCGTGGACTTCTGAACCCAGCCCGTCCTTTTGAACAAGGGGCGGGCTGCGTTTGTCATTGTCATTGAACTGTCGTCGAGCGCGTTGCGCGGCGGCCCAACCCTCATGACATGACTCGAACGTACTGGACGTTGGCCCTGGTGGCCGTAGGAATCGCTGGAAGCATCACCCTCTCGTCCAGCAGCTCGGGGGTGGCCCAAGCGCAAAACCAAAACCGCACCGGATCGCCCGAGTCCAGCTCGACCTGCAACGCCTGCCATGGCGGGGGCAACTTTGGTGCGTCTGTGGCGATTGCCTTGCTTGACCCCAACTCAGGGGAAGAGGTGTTGGAGTACCTCCCAGGAGAACAGTACGTCTTGGAAGTCGCGGTCAACCACAGCTTCGGATCGCCCCTGCGGTACGGCATGCAGGCCACCGCGGTCTTGGACGGCTCTGGCGACAACGCTGGTACCTTCAGCAATCCCTCGGCCAACACCCAACTCGAGGACGTCCAAGGCTTGCACATCTTCGAGCACAACGCGGCCAGCCAGTCCAACACGTTCATGGTGGACTGGACCGCGCCTGTGGGCGGCGGGGACGTCACGGTGTACGCTTCAGGCTTGGCTGCCGCGGGATCCACAGGGACGAGCGGCGACCAATACGCCGGCGCTTCGCGCACCATCCCGGAGGCCCAAATCGTGGTGGAAGTCGGCGGCTGCACCTACGACTTCGCATGCAATTACAACCCCGCGGCCGCCTTTGACGACGGCTCATGTGAAGTGGTGTCTTGTGCCCTGCAAGGCGACCTCAACGGGGACTTGGCGGTGACCACCTCCGACTTGCTCATCTTTTTGAGCGTCTTCGGCGAAACAATCTGACCTCGTCGGATTCGCTACCTTGTCGCAAACCCTTGCGACATGCGTGCGAACATCGACATCCTCTCACGAGCTTGGAAACAACTTCAATCCCGTTGGCTGGTGGCCATTGCCTTGACACTGCTTCATGGCTTGATCACCTCCGTCGTGGGGAGCGTGGGCATGGGTCTTGGCTCGCTGGTGTTGACAGGGGCGTTGACGTTTGGGTTCAACCGAACCATGGTGCAGATCTACCGCGGCCAAACGCCGCAGATTGAAACCTACTTCGACGGATTCCAGCACTTTCTGCAGACCCTCATCCTGTTCTTGCTCATCTCCACGATTTGCATGGTGGGCTTTGTGATGCTCTTCATTCCAGGACTCATCGCAGCGGTCGGCTTGTCTCAATCGTTCTATGTGCTCCAAGACCGGCCTGAGCTCGGGGCCATCGAGGCATTAAAGGAGAGCTGGCGCATGGTCTGGTCCCAGGGTCACTTTTGGAAAGTGGTGGGCCTCGGGTTGTTGAGCCTCTTCGTGATCTTGTTGGGCGCGTTGGCCTTCGGGGTCGGGCTGTTTTTCGCCATTCCTGTCGTCAGCGTCGCCGGCGCGGGTCTCTACGACGAGCTGAAAGGCCCTTCGTTCGACGCCGAGGACGTGCACTTTGTGTGAGGGGCGTCCGGAATTCAGTCTTCAGTCCGCGCAGCTCGCGCCGAGGAGGACCTCCAAGCGATCGAAATCCACTTGGTCCAGAACGCCGTCTCGGTTGAGGTCAAAGAAGCGCGGATTCAGGTTGTTCAACCCATTGCCTTCGCCCACCGTGAGCGGGGCAGGGACGCATGCGCCGGTGCCCCCGTTCAGGGTCGTGTCGAAGGTCACGCCAGCGCCGCATTGGGGTGCGGGCATGCCAGGGTCTTCCCCGAGCACCACTTTGATCCGGGCCAGATCGGTCACGTCTACCACCCCTGAGCCATCGAAGTCGACGTGGCAAGGGTCAAGCATGCTCATGTCACCGGTTTCCCCGAGCCAGGCATCAAGTTCACACCTGTTGGTGCTAGGGTCGTAGGTGGTGCCAGATCCACATGGGAAGAACACACAGCTGTTGTCATTCTCCGTGGCGGCTGGGTTGAAGTTGACCGCGTTGGGGCTGGTGCATCCGAGGACTTCTTCGGAATCGCACACGCCATCCATGTCGGTGTCGACGCATGACCCGTCGCAGTTGAAGCCCGCTTCGGGGTACGTGCAAGAGTCGTCGTCGTCCGTCGCGCTGGGGGCGTAGTTGCAGGCCGTGGCATCTGTGCAGCCAAGGCAGGACGTTCCATCTCCTTCACACACCCCGCACGCGTCCACAATGCCCACGCAGTTGCCGAAGCAATCGAAGCCATTGGACGGGTACACGCAACTGCCATCGTTCAGGGTTGCGTTGGGGTCGAAGGTGCACGCCGTGGGGTCGTTGCAACCTGCAAATGGAATGTTGAGCACAGAGCGGAACTCGTTGAGGTTTTCGCCTTCTTGAAAGAGTTGAATCTGCACTTGACCATAGATGCGTCCTGGGGTGGTGATTTGGGCAATCAACACCCGTTGCTCAGGTCCGCCGAATGCGGGATGGTCGAGCGAATCGTCGAGCGTCACGGGGGTTTGAAACCACGAGCCGCCAACTTCGTCGTTCACAAAAACGTTCGTCCCGGGGCCGTCTTGGTCAAATTCCAACCCAGCGTCAACCGCCCCCCAAATGCTGACAGGGTGCATGCTTGAGATGAAGTCTCCGTTGTCGGCGCCGATGGTGAGAAAGCTGTCGTATTCCAAATCTGGAAAGGAGGAAAACAAAAGCGCATTGATGGCTGCGGCATTCCATCCGGCGGCGAGGGGGGAGTTGTACCATCCTTCGGAGGAGGTGGACGCCAGCAGAAGGGGGTTGGTTTCGTCTCCAGAGCAAGACACGACGAAATCCAACGGGTGCAAACAGTCGACATACAACCTGTACGTGCTGTAACCAGCCAGATCCCCTGTCTCGTGCACCACCACAGTGTCCACAGAGAGTTCGTAGCCGTCGGGCAACGCAGGCAGCACCTGCTTCAAGTCGGGTTGCGCGAAGGACAGCAAGGGCACACATGCGGTGAGCGCCAAGGCGAGAAATCGAAGGTGTGCAGTCATGTCGGGTGAATCGCTACGTGGTTGTGAGTCAAAAGTTGCAACACATTGGCCAATTCCGTCACATGGCTGCGCTGAAAAACACGGCGTTGGCGAAGAATTTGTGGCCGTCTTTCCAAAAGGCCCTGAACAGGACGTTGTCGGCGAGGTAAATCACATGCCCCCGTCCCATGTCGTGGACCCCGAAGCTCAGGCTTTCTCGGAGCTGGGCGTTGGCACGGTGGCCCGCAAAGCCGCTGATCGGGGCCGCATCGCCAGCCACGATGCCGACGTTGTGGCCGTCCGCGAGGTGGGCATAGCGTCTTCCCGAAGTCTTGATGCTCCAGTAACGGTCCGCGTACCCATAGGCCAAGGGGTGGGTGGGGTCGAGTTCAATCTCGTAGACGGCCCCAGGAATGTCGCTTTGGATGCCGTTTCGATCTGACAAGGCGTACGGGGCGTAACGGTCCGCAGCATCGTGGGCGTCCCTCTCGTCGGCCCGGGTTTGCTTGTCTGCGTCGTCCTCGTACCTGGTGAGTCCCCAGTCGTCCAAGCCGAGGTTGCACGCGCCGTCCAACGCGATGAGGCGGCCACCGTCTCGAACCCACTCGGCGATTTGGCCTTTCGTGTCATCGCCTGCGCTGTACCAGCCGCGGGGCAACACCACGACGTCGGTGGACGCCCATGGCACGGCGTCCAACCCGCGCACCGCGGTCATGGGGTATTCCCAGACCTCCTCAAACAAGTGCCACACCTCGCCGAAGCTCAAGGACGACACCTGGTCGCCCATCACCACAGACACGTGTGGGGCGTCGATGGGGCGCACGTCGTACGCACCCAAGTCAGGTCCCCCATCCACCATGCCGCTTTCCAGCCTGGTCACGTGAAGGCCTGGACGTTGGGTCCATGCGTTCAGGTGGCGTTCAATGCCGTCCCAGTGGGCCTCGTTGTTTCTTCGCGTGACGACCAACGTGCCACGAGGGTGGACCACGCCGCCCACGTCGATGGGGCGCTTGGCCACCCGAACGGTCAATCCGTGCTGCAGCATGGCAGCAAGCGCAGGCGTGCCAGCATCGGTGTTGTAGCTGACCAAATACGCGTAAGCCGGCGCCTCCTGCACCTCGAGGGCGAGTTTGCCGCCGGAAGGTTCAACAAACCAAGGGGCAAGGGAGGTCAGCCGTGCAGGCAAGGCGTAGGCCTCCAGCCCGTAGATATAGGGCAGGGCCCAGGTGGTGATGTCGTAGGTCAAGCTGTCGCTCAGTTCAGGATTGGGGTCCATCAACACTTGGAGCAGGCTGGACATGGGTTGGTGGGCGTCGAGGACCAGGTCACCCGGCTGCACGGACACCTTGGTGGTGGCCAGGGTGCGGTAATCCAAACCGCTCGTTTTGGTGGCCTTGGTGGCGGTGTGGCACGCGATGCCGTTGGCCTTCATCAAATCGATCAGCCACGTGACCTTGGAAGGGTCGTTCGACTGGGGAATCACGTAGGAGGCGAAGTCGCCCCAAGGCTCTTGGGCGTTGCGCCGATGGTACGCTGCGAATTCCTTCAGCATGCGGTCGGCGTGCGCGGCAGAGGCCTCGACCGTGGAGAGCCCGCTTTCGGTGTGGTTTTGGATGCGGTAGGCCAGCGTCAAGGTGTCGCCGACCGCAGTTTTCACGGCCCGTCCTGCCCGTCCGCTTCCACCTTGCTCGTAGGTCATGCCCACGGCGCCACGGAACATGGGCCAAGTGTCCCCATAAGCCGGGTACAGCAGGTCAAACACCTCCCGCGTGAAGTACAACGCCCCGCGCTGGTCGAAGTACTTCGCGTTGTTCTTGCCGATGTGTCCTTGGCATTCCCGTTGCCAAGGCGACACAATCTTGTGGTAAGGCTCCGCGGCGGGCGCGAAGTAGTAGGGGCTGTTGACCCCTTGCTCGTGGAAGTCGACGTGCACTTGAGGCATCCACGCCTGGTAAAAGGCCGTCCTCGCTTGGGTCTCACGTTGGGTCTGCCAAGCCAAGTCGCGGTTCATGTCAAACAGGTAGTGGTTGGGTCGACCGCCCGGCCATGGCTCGTCGTGCTCCCAAGCGTACGGGTCGGCGTTGGGTCTGGGGGACGTGGACTGGTCTTGGAAGTGCACATACCGGTCTCGTCCGTCCGGGTTGACACAAGGGTCCATGATCACCACAGTCCGTTCCAGGAGGTGGCTGTGCGTCGTGGCCAAGGCTTCTGCTGTCGCCATGGCCGCCTCGGTGCACACCGCCTCGTTGCCGTGCACGTTGTACGAGAGGTACACCCACACCACGCGGTCCCCGGAATCCACCCCTTCATCCACCCGGCGGCGGTTGGCTTCCCGCAGGGCGTCGAGGTTGGCCATGTTCTCTTCGGAGGACATGATGAGCCCCAACAAAGGCCGACCTTCGGTGGTGGTGCCGTAGTTCTCGAGTTGCCAGTGGGGCCGTGCTTCCGCCAAGTGGGTCATGACGTCCACGACCTGGTGGTGCCGTGTGAATTTGTCTCCCAGGTTGTAGCCCAACACGGCTGTCACGTCCACGTCAGTGGTGGGCGTTTGGGCCTCCACCGTCATCCCAGCGCAGCCCAAAAGCAGGGCCGCCATCCAAGTGCGCATCTTCATGGTTGCAATATCGCATCCGAGGGTGCGTCGTGCGTGGACTTCCGGAAAAGCGACGGTTTTGCGACTGCAATCGTGTTGGGTCGACCCGCCTTTTTGAAGGAAAATGCTGCAAATGAACGTGTTGTGAGGACCGTTCAGAACCTCGGGATCCCCAGTGTTTTCAGGCAATTGAGTGACTTTCAACGAGTTGGTGTTGATGAGAAGGAAAGGGTGTCCTGAATACACGTTTTGATTCATGCCAGATTTGCTGCAGTCCAAACCTCAAAACCCTTACATCATGGACAATGTGTTCAAATTCATGGGCGGCTTTTTCTCAAGCCTCACCCAACTCTTGATCGGTTTCGCTGCCCTTGCAGTGGTGACTGAAGTGGTCTTCGGAGCAGAGATGTTCCCAGGCATGACTGTGGTCGACAACTTGACGTCGTTGATCACGACCCTTGGAAACGGCGGGTTCGTTGGACTCGTGGCCCTTTTGATCCTCTGGAACATCCTTACCAAGAAGTAAGCGATGCGTTGACAAGCGCGGTGGCTGAATGACGCCACCGCGCCTTGTCGCATCCACCCGTTTGACCTCAATCAGCCAGACATGGAGAAGCAAATCACAGCCGCGGCGCTCGTGTTGAGCGTGGCGGGGATCGGGTATTTGAAGGCCCAGCAAATGGAACGCATGGCGGAACGTGCAGTCTTGGACGCCGAAGCCGCCGTCTTGGCAGAAGCCCAAGCCGCGGAAAACGCCGACGCAGAGAGCCGCGTGCACTTTGAGTTGCCGCATGATCGGGACGCACAAACGTCGGACATGGACATTGTCCTGGACGGTGCGGATTCACACGACGCCGAGCGCGATTCACTGACGTTCGCTTGGGTCCAGACAGAAGGCCCTGATGTCCAATTGCGAGAGGAAATCCCTGGCCGTTCGTCGTTCACGGCGACGCCGGGCAAATACACGTTCGAATTGACCGTCACAGACGTGTACGGCGGGACCGCCACGCAACAGACCAAAGTTGCCGTGCATCCCGAACCCAACGCAGCCCCCCAGGCTGAAGTGTCTGTGTACGCCAGAGAGATTGGTTTAGAACCTTGACCAAGGTTCTTGGTTTGTTTGGAAAGCGCGCCTCCTGCGGGGCGCGTTTTTTGTTGGTTTCAAGTGAAGCATCTTTGCATCCATGCCCATTCCTGAGCACATCATGACCCCTGAAGACTTCTTGGCTGCGGCCGAGCGCGGTGGCGTGGTGTTGGACGTGCGCGCCCCCAAGGAATACGAGGCTGGACACCTGCCTGGTGCGGTGTCGTTTCCACTGTTCACCGACGAAGAGCGGGCTCAAGTGGGCACGGCGTACAAGCAAGAAAGCAAGGAGGTGGCGGTGGACTTGGGCCTGGAGCTGGTGGGTCCCAAGCTGCGGGACATGGCCGCTCGGGCGCGGGCCTTGTTCGAGGCCCAGGACACCCGCACGCCCCTGTTGGTCCATTGTTGGCGGGGAGGCATGCGCTCGGGAAGCGTCGATTGGCTCTTGCGCACGGCAGAGGTGCCGTCGGCGCGTTGCCAGGGGGGGTACAAGGCCTGCCGGGCGGTGCTCCGCGCGACGTTCCAAACGGCCCGCCCGTACGTGGTGCTCGGCGGCATGACGGGCACGGCCAAGACCGACGTGATTCACGCGCTGGCGGCCCAGAAGGAGCGGACCCTGGATTTGGAGGGCATGGCGCGCCATTTTGGCTCCTCGTTTGGGAACCTGGACGCCCATCCCCAGCCGAGCACGGAGCAGTTCTCCAACGATTTGGCCTGGGCGTTGCGCGCCTTGGACCGCGATGGTCACGACGGCCCTGTGTGGGTGGAGAACGAGAGCCGCTCCATTGGGTGGGTCCAAATGCCCGAGGACTTCCACAAGCGGTTGCGCAGCGCGCCGGTGTTGGAGTTGGAGCGCACCGAGGAAGACCGCATCGCTCACCTGCTTTCGATGTATGGCGAGGCGGAGGAAGAGGCGTTGGTGCAGGCGTTTGAGCGGATTCGGACCAAGCTCGGCGGGCAACATGCCAACGCCGCGGTTGCCCACGTGCGTGAAGGGAATTTGGCCGAGGCGGCTCGAATCGCCTTGGTGTACTACGACAAGACTTACCGCCATGGATTGGACAAGCGCGAGCAGATGCGCGCCGTTCAAGCGTTTGGCCTCAACCCTGCAGATACGGCCGATGCGTGCCGAGATGCACATTCACAATGGAACCCATGGAATCTTCAGGCGACGTCAAACTGACCCAATACTCCCACGGCGCGGGCTGTGGGTGCAAAATTGCCCCGGCGGTGCTTCACGACATGTTGTCTGGAATGAAGGCCGGACCCCATTACCCTCAGCTGTTGGTGGGGAACGACACCAAGGACGATGCGGCGGTGGTGGATTTGGGCGACGGCACCGCGATTGTGAGCACGACGGACTTTTTCATGCCCATTGTGGACGACCCGCACACGTTTGGACGCATCGCCGCGGCGAACGCCATCAGCGACATCTACGCCATGGGGGGCACGCCGCTTGTGGCCATCGCCATCTTCGGATGGCCCATCGACAAGCTGGATGAGAAGGTGGCGAGTCAGGTCCTGGAAGGCGGCCGAAGCATTTGCGAAGAGGCTGGCATCCCCTTGGCTGGGGGGCACAGCATCGATTGTCCAGAACCGATTTTTGGGTTGGCCGTGACGGGGCGCGTGTCTGTGGACCATGTGCAGAAGAATGCCGCGGCCCATCCAGGCGACGTGTTGTTCTTGACCAAGCCGTTGGGGGTGGGGATGATCACCACTGCCCAAAAACGAGGCAAAGTGCACCAAGACCACCTTGATGCCGCTGTGCGCAGCATGCAATCCTTGAACGCCATCGGCGCCACGCTGTCGGACATGCCAGGCGTCCACGCGATGACGGACGTGACGGGGTTTGGGCTGATGGGGCATCTGCTTGAGATGTGCCAAGGCAGCGGCACCCAAGCGGAAGTGCACGGCGAGCAAGTGCAAACGTTCGAGGGCGTTCCTGACTACCACCACCAGGGCATGGTTCCCGGTGGTGCAAGGCGCAATTATGCCAGCTACGGGGCCCACGTGGATGCGCCGGAGGGCTACTTGCGGGATTTGTTGTGCGACCCCCAAACGTCGGGCGGCCTGCTGGTGTCGGTGTGTCCCGACCACGCCGATGAAGTGGCCAAGGTGTTGGCCGACGCCGGTTGCCCGCACCGTCCGGTGGGCAGGATGTTGCGGAAAGACGAATCGTTGGAAGAAGGGGTGACGGTGGCCTACCGTCCGGCCTGAGGCAGCAACCTCATTCGGCGCGCTCGGCGCGCAGTTGGGCCGGCGCCCAGTGGTCCAGCAGCACCATGTGCGGCACAGTGCCTGCGATCAACACGGCCCACGCCCAGTGCACGCCGATCCACCCGGCAAATGCAGCACCGGCCACAGCGGCCAGGCCCAACAGGGAGACCAACGTGAACGGCCATGCCCAACGGTAGTAGGTCCAAAACTGCGACGTCAGGCTCTGGTGGTGGAGGAATTCACCCCGCCATGAATCGGCGGCGTGCCCCAAACAGAAGTACGCGGTGAAGGCCCAGAGGAGTTCGCCCGATTGGGCCAGCGCCCACATGGCCACCACCCAAGCAGCCTCTCGGAGCAGCCGCGTGCTCATGGTGCGACCTTTGGGGTTGCGCTGCCAGGCCATGAAGGCCGTCACGGTCCACAGCAGCTTCAACATGGGCAAGCCCACCCCGATGGTGCGGAGGGTCCACGCGCTGCCAGAGTCGTCCATCCACATGGACATCACGTGGCTTGCAGCTCCTGACTGCAGGTCAAGCAGGGTGCCCAAAATGAGCGCCCCGAGGGCAAATCCGCGCAGGCGGTCCAGCCATTCGGAGGTGCGCACTTCGACGTGGCTTTGGCCAAAATGCCAAGAGGCCAGCACCAGAAACGCCCAAGTCGCGAGGAGCGGGGCCCACACGAACGCCGCCGCAAACGCGGCCAGGCCTGCCAAGTAGGGCGCCACAAAGCGCCAAGGGGCGGTTTTGGCATTCCGTCCAAGGGCGTGGTGGTATGTGATGTGGTCCACCGCGCCATGCGGAAGCCCGACGACCACGAACAGCGCAGCGCACAGCCCCCACGTCCATGGAGACTGGTTCGCCAGCACAGGCCCCAGCAACGCCGCGAGGGCGACGGCAGCAGGCCCAAACCAGCGGTGGCCCATCCATGTCAGTGCGTGGTTCATGTCGAAGGGGTGAGAGAAAGAAAGGGCCGGAAACTCGAGGTTCCCGGCCCTTCACAGGTCACGATTTCAGTGGAAAGGGTACAGGTGATTACTTGTCGCTGACAGCGAGAGAGTAGATCACCAAACCGAAACCGATTTTGTTGATGGCGTCACCGATGTTGTAGACCACGTCCATGTTCAATGGGAGGGTGTCGACAAAATCGTACCAGCCAGAAGTGCCGATCATGTAACCGAGTGGGTAGATGCCCCAGCCGATCAACACGAACTTGCAAAGGATGTTGTGTGCCTTCTGCACAGCAGGAGTGGAAGCGTTGGCGAGTTGCTTGGCTTCACCTGCGTAGATGAGGTACACGATGTAGAAGTAGGCCAAACCTGAGATCAAACCCCAGATGGCTGGACCAGAACCGTCCATGTACACCGCCTCACCGAAGTAACCGGTCACCAACATCACCACAGAAGCGAAGATGAGCTTCCACAAGAGGTCGGTCTTGGCACCGGCGGCCTTCAAAATGAGGTAGAATTCCACGCACATCAGAGGCACAGTCAAGGTCCAGTCCACGTAACGGAAGAACGTGGGGCTTTCACCGACAACTGCCCAGTAGTCGCGCATGTAGAAGTAGTGAACAGCAGCGATGAATGTGATCAAGCCGCTCACCAAAAGAGAAGTCTTCCACTTGCCCTCGACAGAGCTCATGGAGAGGAAGAAAAACGCCGACGCGGCCATCATGGCCATGCAGCCCACGAAGAACGTGAAGCCGACGTAGTCGTCCGAGGCCATTGCCTGAACAGACGTGAGAATTGTAGAAATCATTGCTTTGATTTTGGTAAGTACATAGAAATGTGTCCTGTGAACACACCTACAACCACCTTGTCAGGGGTTTGTTCACCAAAATTTCACTTTTGTTTGCATCGAAGTTGCGCTTCGTGCTCAAAATCAGCCGCTTTGCACCGAAAACAGGGCGTTTCCGTGCGGTGTGGGCCTGCGAAAAAAAATGTATTTCGCTTACAACACAGCAAGCAACGTCGCCAACTTGTGGGTGGGCATGCCCATCACGGTGTAGAACGACCCTGAGAGCGAATGAACGCCCACGAGCCCTGCCAAATCTTGAACGCCGTAAGCGCCGGCCTTGTCCATGCAGGTGCCACCTCCGACGTACAAGTCGATGAATTCCGGCGACAACGTGTTGAACGAGACCTCGCATGTGTCCAGCACGCTTTGGGTCCCATGCTCCAACGTCGTCACGGCCACGGCGGAGGCCACGGTGTGGGTTTGGCCACTCAATCGATGCAGCATGTCCTTGGCATGGGACTCATCCACCGGCTTCTCGAGCACCTTGCCTTGCAGCACCACCACCGTGTCGCCGGTGATCAAGACGTCGTCGCCTTGAAGGACGTCTCGGTAGCCGTCCGCTTTTTTCCGCGCCACAAACTCCGCCACACGAGGCCCTTCCAGCTCGGCAGGCCAAGATTCATCCAGGTCCCGTGCCATGCACTCCACGTCCAACCCCATCATGGCCATCAGTTCACGACGTCGCGGGCTTTGGCTGGCCAGAACCACGCGTCGGCCATCGAGGTTGGGGAAGAGGGTGGCTTGAGACATGTTTGAAACGTTGGATTTCAGTGCAAAAGTAGAGCGCCCGACGGGTGTTGTTGCGCCAAGGGCCAAGGTACCTTTGCCGCCATGCAGGAACGCATCTTGATTCTCGACTTTGGGTCTCAGTACACCCAGTTGATCGCACGTCGCGTGCGTGAGTTGAACGTGTATTCGGAAATCATCCCGTGGAATGCCTTCAGTGGCCTCCCAGAGGGTTGCCTCGGAGTGGTGCTGTCGGGAAGCCCACACAGCGTTCGGGACGAGAACGCCCCCCAACCCGATTTGTCGGCCATCCTGGACCAAGTTCCGTTGCTCGGGGTGTGCTACGGCGCCCAATACCTGGCCACACTCAGCGGAGGCAAGGTGGAAGCGAGCGACTCTCGGGAGTACGGCCGAGCCAACCTCTCATCCGTCAATTCGGAC
>CBFHQO010000050.1:0-17017 GCA_965658045.1 uncultured Flavobacteriales bacterium
ATCATGGTCGAGCCACCGTAGTTGTACACGCGCTTGTCTTGCATGGCATCCTCCTCAGCACTTTGCGCAGCGAAGTCGAACGAACTGTTCCGATCGCCATCGAGGTAGTCGATGTTGTTCGCCACGCGATAGTTGGTCCGGTTGAGGTTTTCTTCCACACTTTCTTCTCGCATCTGCATTTGGCCTGGCAACGCATCGATGTTGTCGCTGAAGCCTTTGCGCAGGTCGGAGGCGGCAATGGCGTCGCTGTCCACAATGAGGTCCATCGCGTCTTGCATGAGGGTTTGAGCTTCTTCAAAACGCTTGCCTCGCAAACGCTCTTCCGCGTCGGTGACCTTCTGGTTCAAGTTGCCGATGAGGTCCACATCTTCAGGAGAAAACGCCCCAACCTTGTTTCCTTCCGTCTCGTAGACCTGCAGGAAGGATTTCACGCCGTCGATGTTGTAGACCACGTAGTCGTACTTGTCGACGGGGCGTCCTTCGGCGTTCAGACGACGGGTCTCATACACGTTGCCACGGAAGGGACGGAATTCGTTGTTGTCTTGGATGGACAAGGGGCGGTAGACGTCCATCACCCATTCGTTGACATTGCCAGCCATGTTGTACAGTCCGTAATCGTTGGGGGCGTACTGGTAGACGTTCACGGTGATGTCGCCGAAGTCGTCCAGCGCACCAGCCACACCCATGTAGTCACCGTTGCCTTTCACGAAGTTGGCGTTGATGGAGCCGTATCCCGCAGTGCGGCTGTCCCCGTTCCGGACGAAGTGTCCATTCCATGGATAGGTACGACGCTCGGTCACCAACTCGCCAATGCTGTTTCCAATCAAGCCCAGCGCGGCGAATTCCCATTCTGCCTCGGTGGGAAGGCGGTAAGCGGGCAACAACACCCCGTCTTCCATCCTGACATCGCGGAAGTCGCTGTTGATGCTGTAGCTGGGAAGGCCTTCGCGCAGGCGTTCGCCTTGGTATTGGCCTGACAGGTAGGTCTCTGTGGTGAAGTGCTCCTCGTCCACTTGTGCGTCGGGGTTGTGCACGAGCAGGCCCTCACGAACGAGGATGCCTTCGTTGACACGGTCTGAGCGCCACTTGCAGAACTCCGTGGCTTGCAACCAGCTCACACCCACCACAGGGTAGTCGCGGTAGGCTGGGTGACGCAGGTAGTAGTTCACCATCGGCTCGTTGTAGGCCAACTTGTTCCTCCATGCCGCGGTGTCTGGCAGCGCCCGTTCCACAATCTCCGGGTAGGATGAGCCGTATACCCGGTTGAGCCATGAGATGTACTCCAACCAGAAGTGGTTGGTCACCTCGGTTTCATCCATGTAGAAGGAAGACACTGTGGTGCGGCGCGGGATGTTGTCCCACTCGTAGTTCAAATCATCGTCGACCGAACCCATGGTGAAGGTTCCGCCTTCCACGAAGATCAAGCCGGGGCCGGTCTCTTGCTCAAAGTAAGATGGGCGTTCGAAGCCACCGTTGGCTTCAAAGTTGTAGGCCCAACCTGTCGCGCCCGAACGCTCGTAGTAGCATCCGCTCAAGGTCATGAGACCAAGCGCCACGCTGAACAAGCCAAGTATGTGCTTTTGCGTCATGGTGTGGGGTTTCAATTTTCAGATTTCGATTGTGCAGGTTTCGTTGTCAATTCAGAAGGTCGGGCAGGAAACCGATCTGAATTTGGACCTCTGGGGGGAGGCAAATTTCATGCTCAAGCTCAGCTCGTGCGCGCCACCTGTGGCGGGTGTCAAGTCTGAGATGGTGATGTCGTAGCTGTAACCGAAGCGCATCATGCCAGTTTCCACACCCACCAACACGATGAGGGCGTCACGGGTGTCTTCAGAGAAGAATCCACGGTGCCAGATGCCGCCCACGAGCGGGCCCTTGCTCACGTAAACACCGAGGTTGAGTTGCTGGAATTCCCCTTGCATCCGGTAGAGCACGTTCGGAGAAATCCACGCTTCCACCCCGCGCACGGAGCGTTGTAAGGGCAGCTTGGCCCCGGCGTGGCCGGTGAACTTCATGGGCAATCGGCTCACGCCGACCACCAAGCTTTCGTTGGGTTCGTTGAGGTGGGTCGCGGCTGCACCGATGTAGAATTTCTCGGTGAATGCCAGCAGACCCGCTCCGAAATCGACCTTCTTGACGGTTTCACCACGCGGGGTGTCGGCCGTCTCGTAGATGAACCCGCGGCGCGGATCGATCATGTCCCCGAAGGTCAGGTTGCTCCAATCCAACGCCTTTTGAAAGTAGCTGGCCTCGAGCGCGGCGCGAAGGGACAACTTTCGGGTGATGGCTTGTTGGTAGCTGTACATCCCGGTGATGCGGGTGGTGTTCAGGGTGTTTTGACCGGCCTGGTCGTGCATGACCGTCAAGCCCAAACCGCCCTGGATGCTGCTGAAGTGCTGGTCGTAACTGACCGCTTGGGTCACGAACGCACCACTCATGGCAGGCCATTGGTTGCGGTGGGACATCACCACGCGGGGTCCGCGTGCCGTGCCTGCAAAAGCGGGATTCAACAGCAAGGGGTTGCTGTAGAATTGGGAAAATTCCGGGTCCTGGGCGTGTGCCTGTTGGGGCGCAACGGCCACCACCAAGGCGCACACGGTGGCGATGAGCAGGAGGCAGGAGGTGATTTTTGTCATGGTCGAAAGGACTGTTGAACCCACAATACTACGGAATTTTGGCGACGTAGAGGGTGTGAGCCTCGCGCCTTTGTGGATGGCATTGACCTGTGCCATGCCACGGCCAGACCTCGGACAATAAGCCCGAACTTTGTGCGTACCAAGACCCATGGGTTTGAACATGATTGTGCCAATGCTAATCGCGAATTTGCAGGCGTTTTTGCCTTCGAATGCCTTGCTCAACGCAAGGTTGTCCACATGGAAACGTGGGTGGAGGGCCTTGTCGTATGTCATCGCCGCGTTGTTGACAGTGGGTTCAACGTGGAATGCCCACGCACAAATGGTGCTGGAACTGGACCGTGAGTGGTCGGAGGAGGAGGTGTTGCGGGCCTTGGAGACCCAGCCTGCAGGGCCCGAATGGACCGTGGTGAAAGGGCTGGACGCCCTGTGGTCCGGCGTGGAAGTGTTGGACCAACGGATGGAATGGACGGCATGCTCGGCCGAGTTGGAAGCACGCCTCCATCAGGCCAATCCCACCAAACATGTCCAAGCTTGGCGTTGGTTGGCCCAATCGTCTCGTGGACAATCCCGAGTTGTGGGGGAGGGACAGGCCTTGCGATGGAACGGCGAGGGGTGGGAAAGGCTGGTGCGTTTGGAGGCGACGCTGGGGGCATCCCCTGTCGCCGTTCACCGTGAAACGAGGGAGTGGCCGACGGCCAGCGTGCGCGCTGAAGGCACGTGGTTGGCGTTTGCGACCACCCAGGAAGGCGTGCATTGCATTGGCTACGACGAGTTGGTGGAAGCTGGCGTCCAGCCGGACACTTTGGATGTGTTGGGGCTGAGGTTGTTTGGCCAAGGAGGCGGCAATTTGCCGGTCGACAACGACGAGGATCGGCCGTTGGACATGCCCCAACAACGCGTGGTGTGGCGCGGGTTGGGGGATGGGTCATTTGACCCAGGAGACGAGCTGTGTTGGCATGCACGCTCCCACGAGCGCTGGCAGTGGACGGCCGAGGACGGCTGGCGTCACACGTCGCCCTTCTGGGGGGACACGGCGAAGTGGTATGTGCGGTTGGACGCCCCGTCTGAGTTACCCTTGACGGCCATGGAGGCGGCCCAGGGCTTCGACGGAGAGGCGGCTGAAACGCGCACCACGCATCGCGCCCGAGGGGTGGAAGAGACCCACGATTACAACTTGATCAAGTCCGGAAGAAATTGGTTTGGGGACCGGTTGAGTGCGTTGGGCGCCAACGTGAAGGCCTACAACATCCCTGTGGCGTCCCCCGTGGTGGGGGAGCCCGCACAGATTCGTTTTGCGGCGGCCATGCGCACCGCCGGCAGCGGCACGGGCTCCGAGCTCAAGTACGATTGGGATGGGGAGAGCGTGTCCCTCACGGACAGCCCCTTGTCCCCATCGTCGTTGTCGTTTGCGGGGTACCGAAGCGGGGCCATCGAAGCGCCGATGCCTGCAGAGGGATTGCAAGTCCTGGCCACGCTCAACCCTGGGACCGACGACAGCAACGCGTGGATGGATTATTTGGCCTACGAAGTTCCACAGCACTTGGAATATCAAGGGGGCCAAATGCCCATCAACGGCCTGCCGCTGGACGGAGAAGGCCTCGGGGCGAAGTACCGGCTGTCGCTGCCGTTCAGCCCGGTGGAGGAAGTGTGGGATGTGACCGACCCTTTGGAGGTGATGCGTGTGGATTTGGTGGCCGAGGGCAACGCCGTGACTTGGACGTCATCGGCCCACGAAGTGAAGCGGTTCTGTGCGTTTCGTTGGGGGGCGGCCCTGCGGCCAACGGTGCTCGGGCCGGTGGCCAACAGCAACTTGCACGGGTTGGGCGAGACGGACTATGTCATCGTCACCATTCCTGAATTGCAAGCGCCGGCCGACTCTCTGGCGGCGTTGCATGCGGCGTTGGGCAAACGTGTGGCCGTGGTGCAGCAGCAGGACGTGTTCGACGCTTTCAACAGCGGGGTGTCCGACCCCACCGCCATCAAGATGTTGATGATGATGTTGCGCGATCGTGCGTTGCAAAGCGACGGCGCCATCGCGCCTCCCAGCCATTTGTTGTTGATGGGGGACGCGTCCTACGAAAACCGCAACGTGCAAGGCCGAGGCAACACGGTGGTGGCGCACTACTCGCAGGAGAGCTTGATCACCACCACGAGCTACAGTTCGGACGACTACTTCGCGTTGACGGCAGAGGGTCAGGGTGAACGCCCCGAGGATCTCTTGCAACTTGGCGTGGGCCGCATCCCAGCGGCGGACGTCGATGCGGCATGGGCCGTGGTCGGCAAGGTGGCCACTTACCTCGGCTTCGAAGAGGGCGATCAGGACGCGGTGTCGTGCTTGGATCCCAACGGCGGCAGCTCGTTTGGCCCATGGAGAAACCGGATTTTGTTCGTGTCCGACGACCAAGACGGCAACAACCTCGACGGCCACCGGTACATGGAAAACAGCGAGACGCACAGCCTCACCATCCAGAACAACCATCCCCCCTACGACGTCTTGAAGGTCTACCCCGATGCCTACGTCCAAACCAACACCCCAGGCGGCGAACGTTACGTGGACGCCACCGCGGAAATCGCCAGGCGTGTGGACGAAGGTGCCTTGATCGTCAACTACATCGGCCACGGGGGCGAGCGCGGTTGGGCCCACGAGCGCATCCTCAACCTGGAGACCATCCAGTCTTGGACCAACCGCCGGCGGCTCCCTGTCTTCATGACGGCGACCTGCGAGTTGTTTCGGCACGACGATCCTGAGACGTATTCCGCAGGGGAAGCCATCTTGTTCAACCCCGACGGAGGGGCTGTGTCGCTTTTGACCACCACCCGTACGGTGTACAGCGCGGGCAACCAGCAGGTGAACCGGGCGTTTTTCGAGACCGCCTTGGACGAGGGTGACGGCAGCCGATGCTTGGGCGACATCTACATGGCGACCAAAAATTCGGAGACCATCACTTCGCACACCAACGCGCGCAACTTCAGTCTGATGGGCGATCCGGCGCTGGCCTTGGCCTACCCCAAGCATCAGGTGCATTTCACCCAAGTGCCTGACACGTTGCGCTCCCTCGACCGCGTCGTGGTCAAAGGCTTCGTGGGCGACGCCGCAGGCAACGTGCTGTCGGATTTCAACGGGGTGGTGGTGCCGACGGTGTTTGACAAGAAGGCCACCGTGACCACCTTGGACAACGACGCGTCAGAGGGTCCATTCACGTACCAGGTGTTCCAGAACATCTTGCACAAGGGTCTGGCGTCTGTGGTGAACGGGCTGTTTGAGTTCGAGTTCATCGTGCCCCGGGACATTGACTTCAGTTATGGCACAGGCCGAATCAGCTGCTACGCACTTGGCGACGGGGAGGACGCACACGGCTCGGTCGAGGACTTGGTGGTGGGAGGCGTCTCGGCCGACCCTGTCCAGGACGATGTGGGTCCTGAGATTCAACTGTACATCAACGACAGCCTGTTCCGGGCCGGCGACGTGGTCCACGAAGACCCCTGGCTGTTTGCCCGGATCTTCGACGAAAGCGGCATCAATACCTCCGGGCTCGGGATTGGGCATGACGCCAAGGCGGTGTTGGACGGTGAAACGGCCTCGCCCTTTGTGTTGAACGAATATTTCACGTCCGATTTGGACACGTACACCCAGGGATCCATTCGCTTTCCGTTAGTCAACCTGGAAGAGGGGCGTCACGATTTGGAGTTGAAAGTGTGGGACGTGGCCAACAACAGCGCCACAGCGACCACGCACTTCGTGGTGTCAAGTTCTTTGGAAGTGGCCCTGGTGGAAGTGCTGGCGTACCCCAACCCGGCAACCGACCGGGTGACGTTCCGGATGGCGGGCAACCAGGCTTGCCGGGCGGCCAACGTGCACCTGGACATCTTCAATTTGTCGGGCGCCCGCGTGCACAGCATGGAGTTTGAAGGAGAGGTGCTGGGCTTCCGGGACGACGTGATGACCTGGAACTTGCAACCTTCGTCTGGGTCGGCCGTACGACATGGCGTGTACCTCTTCCGGGTGACGTGGGAAAATGAATTTGGCCAATCCGCACAATACGCGGACAAATTGGTCGTTCTCCGACCCGAGTGATCCTCAAGGCCCCATTAAATTTGGCATCAATCCGATGAAGCAATTTCTTTCCACCGTCACCCTCGTGCTCTTCGTGTGCGCAGGGTTTTTGACCAGCGCGCCGGCCTTGGGCCAAATCGAGGAGGATCCGACCCAACTTCTTCAGCTGAACACGATCACCACGGCTGTGCCTTTTTTGATGATTGCACCAGACTCCCGTTCAGGGGCCATGGGCGACGTGGGTGTGGCGTTGAGTCCCGACGCGAACAGCCTGCATTGGAACCCGGCCAAGATGGCATTCTCCGAGAACGAGGTGGAAATGAGCTTGAGTTACGCGCCTTGGCTTCGTGCCTTGGTCGACGACATGAACCTGGCCTACGTCAGTTCGGTGCGCCGGCTCAACAAGCGCCAGGCGTATGGGGTGGCGTTGCGCTACTTCAGCCTGGGCAACATCACCTTCACAGATGAGGTGGGAACCACCATCCGGGATTTCCAACCGGCTGAATTGAGTTTGGACGGGGGCTTCTCCCAAAAGTTCACCGACAAGTTCAGCGGGGGCTTCTCCGCGCGGTTCATACACAGCAACCTGACGGGCGGAACGTCGGTGCAAGGCGCGGACAGTCGTCCTGGCATTTCTGTGGCGGCGGACCTCAGCATGTACTACGTCAACGACCGCGCGAATTGGGGCAAGAAGGACGGCATTTTCAGCTGGGGCATGAACATGAGCAACCTCGGGGCGAAGATGTCGTACACCGAGACGGCCGCACGAGACTTCATCCCAAGCAACCTTCGCCTTGGGGCGGCGTACGAGACCATTCTTGACGACTACAACAGCTTGACCATCGCCCTCGACGCCAACAAGCTGCTCGTGCCCACGCAGCCCATCTACGACTTGGACGACCCCACACTCATCGTGAGCGGCATGGACCCGAATGTCGGTGTGGCCAACGGCATTGTGCAAAGCTTCTACGACGCCCCAGGCGTGGTCACCTTCGACAACGAAGGGAACGCCACGGTGCTGGAAGGCAGTGTGCTGAAGGAGGAGTTGCGTGAGGTCAACTTGGGCCTTGGCATGGAATACGACTTCGCCGACGTATTTGCCTTCCGAACAGGCTACTTCTACGAGCACTTCAGCAAAGGCAACCGTCAGTTCATCACCTTGGGCGCCGGCATCAAGTACACGGTGTTCACAGTGGATTTGAGCTACCTCATCAGCACCACCCAGCAAAATCCCTTGGCCAACACCCTTCGCTTCAGCCTGAGGTTGCAGTTCTCGGATTTGGCTGAATTTGCCCAAGACGGCGAATGAGCTTTCGCATTGGATATGGCTACGACGTCCACCAACTCGCAGAGGGGGAGGACCTGGTGATTGGAGGGCTCGTGGTGCCCCACACCAAAGGCTCTGTGGGACACAGCGACGCGGACGTCTTGCTTCACGTGATGTGCGACGCCATGCTGGGCGCCCTTGCGCTCGGCGACATTGGGACCCACTTCCCCGACACCGATCCGGCTTACAAAGGCATCGACAGCAAGATTTTGTTGAAGCGGACCTGGGACTTGGTTCAATCCAAGGGCTGGACGTTGTCCAACATGGACACCACGGTGTGCTTGCAGCAGCCCAAGTTGAAGCCCCACATCCCGGCCATGCGCGCATGCGTCGCAGACATTTTGGGGGTGGATGTGGACTGCATAGGCATCAAGGCCACCACCACCGAGAAACTCGGTTTTGTGGGCACCGAGGAGGGCATTTCAGCCCACGCTGTGGTGTTGCTTGAGAAGGCCAGCTGAGCCTCAGCCCTGCTGCTCCTCGAAGTGGCCAGGCTCCTTGTCGCCCGAAAAGTGAATTTTCAAGTTGGCGGTGTCCCGCAACAAATCGACTTTGCCGATTTCCAAGCGCACGATGCTGACCCCTGTGCGGCGCTCCAGGTCGGCGATGAGTTCTGCGCGCTTGCCTTCGTGCAGGAGGTCGATGCGGTCGTACACCACCATTTTGGTGGCGAGGTGCTCCACGAACCACAGCCGTTCTAGCACCCAAGCGAGCACCCAGATCAACGCGTTGGCCAAGGCAATTTCCACCCACGAGGCGGCGACGGGCGCCAAGGCGTTGATGACAGCCAACGCGATGACGATGAAGAGGTACGTCATCTCCCGGATGGGGATGGCGTTGGTGCGGTAGCGGATGATGCCGAAAATGGCAAACAAGCCCAACGCAAAGGCGAGGTCGATTTCCACCCCTGCGAGCAGGCGGCACAACAAGAACACCGCCGTGGACACCAACATGAAGGTGAACACGAAGTCCCGGCGCTTGGCGGCCATGTGGTAAATGAGTCGAACCACCACCAGCGAGGACAACAGGTTGAGTCCAAACAGGGCCAGCAAGCCGGTCCATCCTTCCAAGGCGTTCATCGCCGTCAACATCACATTCAACATCATCTCAAGATCGATTGGGGTGCAAAAGTCGGGTTTGCCGCCAAACTCTCAGCACGCGACATGTCTCGCAGCGCCGGGCGGTAAGTTTTGAAGTCCAATCCTGGCTGGAGGGTTTGACGGCCCAACAGGTATTTGGACATGCGAAGAGGCCGGCCGAGGGGGCCTCGGCGTTCAGGATGGCTTCGGAGCGCCTGGATCAGGGACCCTTGGTGGTTCACGCTGTTTTGTTTCCACTCCACGACGGAAACATGCCCCAGGGGAGCTTTCCAGTCTTCTTCAGACCCTGGGTTTTTGAAGGCCACCCCCAGGTCAAACGTCAACCGCTCTCCTTCTTTCAGGTCCACCAACGTGAAGCGCTCAAACCGGCTTTCCAGCACGGGCGAGAGCGTGGAGGCGATGTCACCGAGGTGGAGGTGGAGAAACTGTCGCTCGGCGTCGTTCAACGAGGCGTCCCACGCGGAGGCGCCGCGCACGACACGGTGCTTCGCGGTTTTGCCGTAGACGTCGCGCATTTTGACTTCGAGGAAGGTGACCTTGGTGTTGGCGTAGTGCCGGAAGCGAACCTTGAACCGGGAATTCTTGCCTCGGACGTGCTGCCGAACACAAACGTTGTCTGGCGAGTCGAAGTAGAGGTTGCGGTAGGTCGTGGACACCGTGTCTGCGATGGCCAGCACCGCGTGGTCCTTCAGCTCGGTCAACGTATGGCTAAGCCAAGGTTCAGGCACCAAGAACTTCGAATCGTAACGGTCCATCAGGGCCACCGATTCGATGTCTTCCAACCCCAAGTGGGGTCGTCCGTTCAGCAGGTTCAAGAGGTGCATGCAGGTGTCGCGAAGGTAAGGTGCGCCCTAAGAAGACGTGTCGGGCGCCCCATGGTTGAGTGTGTCTTTTGGACACGATGTTTGTTGTGTTTTGGGCCGTACCCTACGACCGGTGCGCAGGTGAGGCTCCGCGCTATATTTGGGCACATTCAGATTGTCGATGGCTACATCTCAACCCACCACCGCTGCAGCGCCCAAAAAGCCTGCAAAAGCGCGCGGAAAGGCCGCTTCAGCGAAGTCGTCTTTGCCGCATTCACAAGACACCTACACACGCTGGTTCCGTGAAATGTACCTCATGCGGAAGTTTGAGGAACGCTGCGGTCAGCTCTACATCCAACAGAAATTCGGAGGTTTCTGCCACTTGTACATTGGACAAGAAGCGGTGCTTTCGGGCATGCGGGAAGCCATTCGTCCCACCGACCGTGTCATCACAGCGTACCGCGACCACGCCCACCCCTTGGTGTTGGGCACAGATCCCAAGCACGTGATGGCCGAGATGTACGGCAAGAAGACCGGCACATCCAAGGGAAAAGGCGGCTCGATGCACATGTTTGACAAGGAGCGCAACCTCTTTGGCGGACACGGCATTGTGGGAGGCCAAATCGGCCTCGGGGCGGGCATTGCCTTCGCCGACAAGTACCGCAAAGAAGACCACGTCACCGTGTGCTTCATGGGAGACGGTGCAGCGCGCCAAGGCATGTTGTACGAGACTTTCAACATGGCCATGACCTGGAAGCTCCCCGTGATTTTCGTCATCGAGAACAACCAATACGCGATGGGAACCTCGGTCGAGCGCACGTCCAACGTAACCGACTTGAAGACCTTGGGCGCAAGCTTCGAGATGCCATCTGAGACGGTGGACGGCATGAGCCCCGAAGCGGTGTGCGCAGCCATCGCCGAAGCGGCTGAGCGTGGCCGCAATGGCGAAGGCCCCACCCTCTTGGACATCCAGACCTACCGTTACAAGGGGCACAGCATGAGTGACCCTCAGAAATACCGCACCAAGGACGAGGTGGCGTCGTACGTCGAGCGCGACCCGATTGGTCACGTTCGCTCGGTGTTACTCGAGAACAACTGGGCCACTGAAGAGTCGTTGAAGGCGGTGGAGAAAAAGATCAAAGCCCAAGTGGAGGAGGCCATCAAATTTGCGGAGGAGAGCCCCCTGCCCGACGCGTCCGAGTTGTACGAAGACGTGTACATGCAAACCGATTACCCATTTGTGAAGGACTGATTCCATGGCTGAAATCATTCGCATGCCCAAACTCAGCGACACGATGACCGAAGGGGTCGTGGCTGAGTGGCACAAAAAAGTTGGAGAAGAGGTGGAAAGCGGCGAGCTCCTGGCGGAGATCGAGACCGACAAAGCCACCATGGAGTTCGAGTCGTTCCAGGACGGGGTGCTGTTGCACATCGGCGTGGAAAAAGGCGGAACCGCCCCCGTGGACAGCGTGCTCTGCATCCTGGGAGAAGAAGGGGAGGACTTTGCCGAGTTGCTGGCATCTGCCGACGCGGCTGAGGCGCCGGACCAAGAGGAGGCCCCCGCGCCAGCACCTGCACCGGCTCCTGCGCCAACCCCAGTGGCGGCCGCAGCTCCTGCACCTGCTCCTGCCCCGGCGGCAGCCCCTGCTCCTCGTGCAGCGGCACCAACTCCTGCCGTCGTGAACGAACGTGTGAAGGCGTCGCCCTTGGCCAAGCGTTTGGCCGAGGAGCGCGGGTTGAGCCTGAGCTTGATCCCGGGTTCAGGAGAAGGGGGCCGCATCGTCAAGCGCGACGTGGAAGCCTTTGTGGGCGGTGTGTCGTCTGCAGCCAACGCCGTGGAGCGCTTCACCGAGGTGGGCGTGTCACAAATGCGCAAGACCATCGCACGTCGTTTGGCCGAGAGCAAGTTCACGGCGCCTCATTTCTACTTGAGCGTGACCATTGACATGGGCGCGGCCATGACGGCCCGCAAAGCCATCAACGACCGCGGCCCACACCGCGTGAGCTTCAACGACATGGTCGTGAAGGCGGTGGCCATCGCATTGAAGAACCACCCTGCAGTGAACAGCAGCTGGTTGGAGGACCGCATTCGTTACAACGAGCACGTCCACATCGGTGTGGCCGTGGCGGTGGAAGACGGATTGCTTGTGCCTGTGGTGCGCCACGCCAACGCGAAGTCGTTTGGCGAAATCGGAACGGAGGTGCGCGAGTTTGCGCAAAAGGCGAAGGACAAGAAGTTGCAGCCCAGCGATTGGGAGGGCAACACCTTCACGATTTCCAACCTCGGCATGTTTGGCATCGAGGACTTCACGGCCATCATCAACCCCCCTGACGCGTGCATCCTTGCGGTGGGCGGCATCCAGAATGTCCCGGTCGTCAAGGATGGCGCGGTGGTTCCGGGCCACACGATGAAAGTCACCTTGAGCTGCGACCACCGCGTGGTGGACGGCGCCACAGGTGCGGCGTTCTTGAATGAGGTGAAGCAAAACTTGGAGAATCCGGTCTTGATGTTGGTCTGACCGGAGGTCGGACGTAGCTTGCCATGACATGGCAGATGTGCGTCCATCCACCCCCCTCGAATTTCTCAAAGGCGTCGGGCCCAAACGGTCCGACGCCCTTGTTTCTGAGCTTGGGCTGAGGACGTGCATGGACCTTGTCCTGCACTTGCCATTCCGGTACGAGGACCGCAGCCAGTTCGTGGGCATCGGCGACATCCAGGGGGAACACGTCGCAGTGCAAATGCAGGGCGTGATCACCCGGGCCAACGAAGTGCGCGGAGGCCATGGCAGTCGCTTGGTGGCCACCTTCGACGACGGGGAGCGCACGATGGAGCTTCAGTGGTTTCGCGGTGCCCAGTGGATCATGCGCAACCTGCCTGTGCAGAAGCAGGTGGTCATTTACGGCAAGCCCAAATTTTACAAAGGCAAATGGAGCATCGCCCACCCCGAGGTGGAGCTCCTGAGTCAATTTGAATTGCGAGGCGGCGACGGGTTGAACCCCGTGTACCCAAGCACGGAGAAACTTGCCCGTAAAGGACTGAACAGCGCAGGGCTGGCGAAGCTCATTCGGAACGTGGTGTCGCAAGTCACCCCTGCCTTGACCGAGACGCTGCCCGCGAGCGTGGTGTCCAAAATGAAGTTGTTGGGAAAGGCCGAGGCCATGAAACTCGTCCACAGCCCCAAGCGTCCTGGCGACGCGCAGGCAGCTCAAACCAGGCTGCGCTTTGAAGAGCTGTTCTTGCTCCAACTGAGCTTGCTTCAGCACAAGAACAAGGTCACCAAAGATCTGCCTGGCGTTCGGTTTGAGTTGGTCGGAGAGTCCTTCAACCAGTTCTTTCACGAGAAGCTCCCCTTCGAGCTGACTGGCGCCCAAAAGCGGGTGCTGCGGGAGATTCGGGCCGATTTGAACACCGGCCGCCACATGAACCGCCTGCTTCAAGGCGACGTGGGCAGCGGCAAAACGGTGGTCGCGCTGCTGACCGCGTTGCTGGCCAAAGACAACGGGTTCCAGGCGGCGATCATGGCGCCCACAGAAATTTTGGCACAGCAGCACCTCGAAGGGTTGAGGGAGATGCTCGGCGACATGCCCGTGCGCGTGGAACTCTTGACGGGGTCGGTGAAGGGCGGTGCGCGCCGTGAGATTTTGGAGGCCTTGGAGGCGGGAGAGGTGGACATTTTGGTGGGGACCCACGCGTTGATTGAACCCAAGGTGATGTTCCACAGGCTGGGACTGGCCGTCATCGACGAGCAGCACCGCTTCGGGGTTGCCCAACGCGCCAAGCTTTGGAAGAAAGCCAAGGTCGCCCCGCACATCCTGGTGATGACGGCGACTCCCATTCCCAGAACGCTGGCCATGACGGCGTACGGGGATTTGGACTCCAGCGTGCTGGACGAATTGCCGCCGGGCCGGAAGCCCATCCAAACCGTGCACCGCACCGACGCATCCCGGCTGGGGGTGTTTCAGTTTTTGGAAGATCAGATCGCCGAGGGGCGCCAGATTTACTTGGTGTATCCCCTCATTGAGGAGAGCGCGACCCTCGACCACAAAGACCTGATGGACGGCTACGAAAGCATTGTCCGTCGTTTCCCCATGCCGCAGTACCAAGTCGCCATTGTGCACGGCCGGATGAAGCCTGAAGACAAGGCGTGGGAGATGGACCGTTTCGCCAAGGGTCAAGCCCAAATCTTGGTGGCGACCACCGTGATCGAGGTGGGGGTGAATGTGCCCAACGCCAGCGTGATGGTGATCGAGAGTTCGGAGCGGTTCGGCTTGTCCCAACTTCATCAGTTGCGAGGACGCGTGGGGCGAGGCGCCAGCCAGAGCTATTGCATTTTGATGTCCAAGGCGGAATTGGGTGCGGACGCTCGGCGTCGGCTGGAAACGATGTGCCGAACGAACGACGGGTTCGAAATCGCCGAAGTCGACATGGAATTGCGTGGCCCAGGCGACGTGATGGGCACCCAGCAAAGCGGCGTGCCCGATTTGAAAGTCGCTGACTTGGTCCGTGACCGTCCCCTGTTGACCAGCGCGCGTCATTTGGCCGAGGAAGTCCTCGACACCGACCCCAACCTGACGCAACCGGCCCACCTTCCGTTGCGTGAGGCGTTGGAAACTGCGTTGAAAGCCCGCAGCAACTGGGGCCGAATTTCCTGAGCTTCCTGTCGAACTTGACCGCATGAAAACGTGGGTGTTTCCGTGTTTGGCTGCGTTGTTGGCTGGCCTCGCTTGGGCTTGTTACCAAGCCAGTCCCGCGCCCGTCGGTGAGGCGGAAAACCCCATGCTGTGGGCGTCCGACCGTTGGACGGAGTGGCGGTGCCTGCCCCTTGAAGACCGTGAGGGGGTCACACGGGTGTTCCGCGACGCGGCCGGGTGGGAAGTGACTCATGTGGAAGTCCCCTCCGAAGCCTTGCCTTCTGGACTCGTCCAACGGCCATGGCGGGGGGGATGGCTCCAAGGCGCCCCAGAGGCCTTGGACGCATGGGAGGAAGATCCAGGGGAGATGGCCGCACATTGGCGCGAGGAGCCCGGCTTCGACGTGACGCTCGTCCGCACGAACGGGGGATGGGTGTGGCGCGGCAGCGGGACCGTGGTGTGGCGTGAATCCGGAACGGCCACAGACGCCGGTGAAGTCTGGCTGACCTCTGGTTTGCCCGAACCATGGTGGGCGGGTCCGCGCGGTTGGGCGCCTTGGCCGGAAGCCGGGCCCACCCCTGAAGATCACCTCACGGCCGCTGGAATTCCCTTGGGCACATGGGCCACCCGTTGGGAAGGAGGTGGTCGCTACACGTTGGAGGACCCTTTGGTGTGGCAAAACGACGTGGACAGGCTGACCATCGCGCACGGCTGGGACGTGGAATGGATGGACGATGGCATTGTGGTGAACGGGATTCCTTCCTGGACTTGGACGAGGTCCAGTGCCGGAGGTCAAGCGCAATTTGAAGGGGCCACATGGGCGTTCAGCTCATCCCCCCGGGCCGGGTTGTGGTCCCCACGGGATGCTCAGGAAGGGTCTTTCGCTGCCGAATCTTCGCCGCAGATCTCCGTGGCATCTCACGTGGCCACAGGTGTGCCAGGAACGCTCGGGGCGGTGTGCAACCACAGAACCAAGCAAGACATGGACGTGGTCTACGCCGAGGGGAAGGTGAAGGCGTTGGACGTGAGCGGCGACGAGGTTTGGTCGGTCGAGTCGGACGTGCCGCTGGGCGAGGTGGAAGACATCGACATCTACGCCAATGGGAAATGCCAAGCCATGTTTTGCTCGGAAAAGGCCCTTCACCTTGTAGACGTCAAGGGCCGGGAGGTGCCCGGATTCCCGTTGAAGCCCCGACGTGGGGCCTGGACCGCATGGGCGTTGGTGGATTACGACAGCAACCGGAAGTACCGGTACCTCTTGGCCTCGAGCGCGACGGGGTTGGTGGAGAACAAACGACGCGAAGGGGAGACCACCCCTGGGTGGACCCACAATCCGGCCGCAGGCGTGGACGTTCAATCGCCCGTAAGGCACATCCAGCACCTCAGGCTCGGGTCCCGAGATTACATCTATGTCGGCCGTGAAAACGGCGAGGTGGAACTCCTGAAGCGCAATGGAAACCCCCGTGCCGAAACCCCTGTGCGCGTGCACGCTTCGCACCCGCCTGTCTTTCGAAAAGGCTCAGGCCTGGACAACACCTCGGTGCTGTTCATCGACGTCACCGGGCATGTGCGTGAATTCACCTTGGGTCAAGGCGCCGAGGTGGGCATCTCAGGGTTGACCCGCGCAGACGGCCTCGAATGGAGGGACGTGGACGGGGATGGGGTGGACGATTTGGTCACCACCTGGCAAGGCGAGTCGACGGCGTGGGACGCCCGCAACAACCCGATCAGTCGGCCAGGACGGCGCGACTGATGACGATTTTCTGGACCTCGGAGGTGCCTTCGTAGATCTGGGTGATTTTGGCGTCTCGCATCAAGCGCTCCACGTGGTATTCTTTGACGAAGCCGTAGCCTCCGTGGATTTGGACGGCTTCCACCGTTTGCGTCATCGCCACTTCCGACGCGTAGAGCTTGGCCATGGACGAGGCCAAATCGTAGTTCTCTCCGGCGTCCTTCAGCGCCGCAGCCTTCAAGCAAAGCAAGCGCGCCGCCTCAATTTGGGTGGCCATGTCCGCGAGTTTGAAGGAAATGGCTTGGTGCTTGTAAATCTCCTTGCCAAACGCCTTGCGCTCTTTGGAGTAGGCCAGGGCCAATTCCAAGGCGCCTGACGCGATGCCGAGTGCCTGAGCGGCGATGCCAATGCGTCCTCCGCTCAGCGTCTTCATGGCGAATTTGAACCCGAAGCCGTCTTCCCCGATGCGGTTTTCTTTGGGGACCTTCACGTCCTGAAACATCAACGTGTGCGTGTCCGAGCCGCGAATCCCCAGCTTGTCTTCCTTCGCGCCCAATTGGAACCCAGGCATGTCGCGTTCCACGATGAGCGCGTTGATGCCACGGTGGCCTTTCTCAGGGTCGGTCTGGGCGATCACCAGGTACGTGGACGCGCTGTTGCCGTTGGTGATCCAGTTCTTGGTGCCGTTCAGGAGGTAGTGGTCTCCCATGTCCACTGCGGTGGTGCGCTGGGA
>CBFHQO010000051.1:0-31398 GCA_965658045.1 uncultured Flavobacteriales bacterium
TCCCACCACAATCCCCACACTCATCAAAGACCAAGCATGAACCGTCCTCGCAATCCGCTTCTGGGTCGTAGTTGCATGCGCTCTCATCCATGCATCCTAGCGTTCCTGTCCCAGCGCACACCCCACATTCATCCACGACCCCGTCACAATCGTCTGTTTCGTCACAAATGCCATCGCCGTCGGAATCGTTGAGGCACACCCCGTCGCAATCGTAGCCGACCCCAAAGAGATCCTCTGGATACAGACAGACATCCAAACTCGGGTTCACCTGCAGAACTTCTGGCACAAAATTGCATGCCTCAGGATCGGAACACTGCAAATCGCATGGTCCGGACAACGTCAGCTCAAAATCCCACACAGCACCATTTGAGGTTGCCCAACCATTGACAATCTCAATTGTCCAATCCCCGCTTCCCGACAAGCCAGAATCACTCAAGTCGATGGTTGCGCTGTACGAACCTGACGCGGAGGTGTCCCACCCTCCTGGCCAATCGATGCCTTGGGTGTTCTGGATAATCTCACAACCATTTGCCACGATGTTGAACCCACCCCACACCACACAGTTGCCGTTGGGGTCCGTGATGTAAATCGTTGCATCTGAGGGCCAAGAACCATCGGCTGGGCTGTTGTTCCAATCCAAGGAAGCTTCCAACGTGGTCAATTCAATGGTGCCATAGGCATTGCCTGTGGCCGACTCTCCTGCGGCCAGAGACGCGTCAATTTCAATGAGGGCCGAACAATCCGGTTGCGCGAAGGACACATTGGGAACAAAAAACAGAACAGCCGCCAGTGCCGCCAAACAAAGTCGAAGTGTTTTCATTTCAGGTGTTTTGCCGCTCAAACTAGACAAAAACCCCACGCAGGCCTTGGCCCGACGTGGGGTTCTTATTCACACAACGCCTGTGCGTTGGTGCAGAAGGTCAGCGCGCGGAGAGGGCGACCTGCTTGAGGATTTGGCCTGCCTCGTGCTGCACCGACAAGAGGTACACGCCGGCGGGCAAGTGCGCCACGTTCAACGCCATGCGACCCTGGGCGACCAGCGCCTCTTCGATCGCCACGCGGCCGTCCAACGTCACCAATCGAACGATGCCGTCCAAAGCACCATCGAACTGGAGGTTCAAGACGTCCTGAGCCGGGTTGGGGAAGACCTCAAGGGTGGCAGTCACCATGTCCACGCCGTCCACGATCTCGGTGCCCATGCACTCGCAGTTCTCGTCGATCATGTCGTTCTCCGTCATGTCGTTGCCGTCGTCGCATGCGTCGCCTACCACGGTGCAGCTGCCGTCGTCGTTGGTGGCCATCTCGTCGTAGTTGCACGCGTAAGGACTGGTGCAACCCGCGACTTCCAATTCATCGCACACGCCGTCCATGTCCTCGTCGTTCAGGCAGTTTCCGTCGCAGTCGTAGAAATCCTCTGCGAAGGTGCAGCTGCCGTCGTCGTCGGTGGCCATCTCGTCATAATTGCACGCAGTAAGGTCGGTGCATCCAGCCACCTCCAATTCGTCGCACACGCCGTCGCCGTCCGTGTCCATCAAGCACATGCCCTCACAATCGTAGTAGTCCGCGGCGTATTCGCACGACATGTCGTCCTCGGTGGCCGACGCGACGTAGTTGCAAGCCATGGCGTCGGTGCAACCCAAGACAGGGTCACAAATGCCATCACCGTCCGCGTCCAACAAGCAGTTGCCGTCGCAATCCAGCCCTGGTTCTGCGTATTCACAGGATCCGTCGTCTTCGTTGGCTTCGGGGTTGTAGTTGCAGGCCATGTCGTCCATGCAGCCAGGCACCGCAGGTTCATTGATGGTCAACGTGTAGCCCTCGAAAGGAAAAGGAATGGCGTTGGCCCCGAGGAACGGCACCGTCACCCATGCGGTTGTGTAGATGGCGCCGGTGAACACACCCACCGTGTCGGGTGTGCCTTCCAGTGAGGCGCAATATTGGTTGCCACCCAAGAATGCATTGGGGTTGGGCAAGTCGCCGTTGTTGTTGGGGTACATGCTCAAGCCGATGTCGGTCGTCAGCAAAGCCTCACCCATGTCGCCGATGAGCAGGATGCTGTCCAGCACCACAGAGTCCAACGGCAATTCAATCGGCGCTTCAGGAATGCCTGCGGTCGAGGCAGGAATGATGACGTGGATGACGTCTGTGTAGGGCTGGTCCACTTCACCTTCCACGAAGGTCTCTCCGAGAAGCGGGTTGGGGCTGATGCCAAACTCCGCACCCATGAAATCAAAATCGGCATCGCACTGTCCAAACGCAGCACCCATGCCCAAGGCCGCAACGGCCAGGAACGAGAAAATGTGTTTCATGCGCTCAAGGTAGCGCGTCAGGCACAATCAACACACCAGCCCAAACGTCCCCAACAGCAAAAGCAGGTCTTGAACATTCACGGACGCGTCGCCATTCAGGTCGCCCGGACACGCAAACGTCGGAGGAAACAACAATTCCAAGGCGTCGTCGATGCCGTCGCCGTCGCTGTCCGAACTCAGCGGATCGGTTCCAAAGAGCTCCACTTCCGCCCCGTCAGTCAAGCCGTCGCCGTCGGAATCCTGCACGTTTGGGTCCAGCCCCAAGTCCAATTCCTCCGCGTCCCAGAGTCCGTCTTGGTCGCTGTCCTCGCAGGCGTCCCCCACCCCGTTGCTGTTGAAGTCGGCTTGCGCGGGGTTGGTCAAATCCAAACAATTGTCCCAGGCGTCGGGCACACCGTCGAGGTCGCTGTCCATGGCTTGAGATCCAATCAACGCCAGGTCCACCACAATGGGCAAGTGGTCCGACGCGACCCACGTGTCGGTGGCCAGCAGCCCATAGTCGCCGAGGCGCTCGCCCGACATGTCTTGGGTTTGGAGTCCGAAGGAGCGCAAGACCTGCACCACGCCGTCCGACACGATGGCGAAATCCAACTTGCCCGGGGCGTAGTCGCTGTTGTCGTTGCGCCAGGTGTAATCCATCGGACGGTCGGCTTGCAGAATGGGGAGCTCCAGCATGCCGGTGCCGTCCCAATCCGGGGCGAAGTCCGCGCCGTAGGTGGCCTCGTCGAAAATGTCGCCAGTTTGCAACGTGACAATGGGGTCGCCCAAGCCCACCATGTTCAGGTCGCCGCCAAAGATGAACGGCGAGCCCTCCGGCAAGGTGAGTTCTCCGCCGGGCTGCATGGCGTCGCGGTGGAAGGCCATGAATTCGTCGGCCTCGGCTTGGCGTTTGGCTTCGTTGGTGGCTCCTCCGCAACACTTGAGGTGGGACGAAGTGAAGAGCGTGGGCTTGCCGTACAAGGCCTCGGTGTCCACGACCACGGGAAAGCTCCGGTACACGTCCGGGAAGTCCTCCCCCAAGGGGTAGGTGCTGGCAACCATCAGGTCGTAGTCGTCCTTGACCACGTTCCAAGTGGTGCCAGGCAGCCACGACTCCAGCAGGGACTTCACGTAGGGCGCCGATACGTCGTCGACTTCGCTGAGGCCAATCACATCTGGTTGGATGGCGGCCACCATGCGGCCCATCGCCGCCGCTGCGCCGCTGAGGTCCATACGGCGGTTGACGTTCCACCACATGGTGCGCAGTTGGGTGCCCGCCGCGCGCTCCAAGGGGATGGGCGTGTACTCCGGCGCGGTGCCGCTGAGGGGCGTCAATTCCGGGTTGGCAGGAAGCACTTCGTCGTGCATCGTGTCCACCCACTGCCAACGCATAGCGTTGCCGTCGATGCCGGCCATGTCTCGGTCGACCGCCATTTCCAGGTCGTCGCCGCTGTAGGTGGGGGCGACGTGGAAGCCCACGTCGTTGAACCCGAGGACCGTTTCAATGCCTGTGGCGTTGTAGCGTTTGACCTCCCCTTCCGTGAAATCGAACAGCACGTCCACGCCGATGCCCGGCTGAAGCCACCCCGTGTTGGCGTTGGCGTCGTTGTCCACCCAGAGCTGCAACCCGTGCGGAACGATGGTCTCGTCCAAGGCGATTTCCACCTCCAAGCCCAGGCGCCAAAACACCCACGCGCTGTTCGACGTCACCTGCGCTTGGCGGGCGTGCGCGTTGGACTCTTGGAGCCCCACCACAGGGATGGCGGCCCAATCGTCGAATTGTTGGTCGAGGGCGATTTGGGCTTGCAGGCTGGAAGCCACGCAGGTCGCGGCGAAGAGGAGAAGGCTTGCTTTCGTCATGTCAGTGGCCAAAAGTACCGCCTTCCACGTCCGAGATGAAGGCGGTCAACCCGTCAAAGAAGGTGTCCGCGTCGTCCCACAGCGCGAGGTGGGAACCTTCCTCGCAGATGAGCGCACGGCCATGTTGGACGAGGTCGGCTTGGCGGCGCATTGCCTCAGGGTCCATGGTGTCGTACGTCGCCCCGACCATCAACGTCGGCGTGGCGATCTCCGGGAGGCGAGCCGTGATGTCCCAGTCGATGATTCGGCCTCCCACCTTGAACTCGCTCGGGCCCTGCATCAGGTCGTAGAGCTTGTAATTGAGCCGTGCGAACGAACCAGTCACGTCTTCCGGCCAGGTGTCAAGGCGGCACACGTGCTTGCGGTAGAATTCCTTGTCCACCAATTCGAGGTAGGTCGGGTCGTCGTACGCCCCGGCCACTTCATAAGCCTCCAGCGAATCCACAAGCGACGCCCGCATGGCCGGCCGCAGCACCTCCTTGTTGTACGCGGCGTAATCCGGGATGGATGACTGCATGTTGCACACCACCAAGCCCTTCAGATATTCTGGGTGGGCCAACGCGTATTCCATCGCCAGCATGCCTCCCCAGCTGTTGCCTAGCAAGTAAAAATTGGTCGAGTCCATGCCCAGTGCCTGCCGGACTTCATCTACCTCTTGAACCCACCGGGGGATGTTCCACAGGTCCTCCTCCGGCTGGTCGCTGTAAAAACTGCCGAGTTGGTCGTACATGTGCACTTCCGCCGCCCCGCCTCCAAGTCCGGCATGGTCAGGGAGTTGGTAGGCGATGTTGAGCATGTACTCGTGGGTGCACGCGGGGCCGCCGTGAAGCACCAAGACCTTGGTGTCCTCGCTGGCGCCGAATTGCTGGGTGAACACCTTGTACCCGTTGCTGAGCTGAACCATGGTCACGCCTTCTTCGGCGTGTTTGGCGGCGCGCAACGCGAGGTCCTTCTCCGAGAAGGTCATGGCGCAATTGCCGGTGACGTGGTAATCGTCGGCGGCATCTGGGGCGGGAGAAGTGGCTGGTGCGCCGCAGCCCAAGGCAGCCAAACACCACGCCGCTCCCAACATGTAAAGGGCGGTTTTCATGCCCTCAAGATGGGCCCCACGTCGCGAACATTGGAACTCCCTGGCGTGTATTCCTCCCGTGGGACGCATGAAGCCGCCAACGAACCAAGTCCACCGCGCCGGCGCGGCGTGGGAAGAATGGTCTGAGGAGGACATCGACCGGGTGATTCAAATGGCGTGGGAAGACCGGACGCCGTTTGAAGCGATTGAATGGCAGTTTGGTCTGAAGGAGAACGACGTCCGGGCACTCATGCGGCGGTTCATGAAACGCAGCAGCTTCGGGATGTGGCGCAAGCGGGTCAAGGGCATGGCCAACAAGCATGGCAAGCGACGTGGCGACGGCGTGAACCGGTTCCGCGCACCCGACCAGCGGCCTTGATGCCTACCTTGCGGGCATGACGTTTGCACACCCCCTTTCTCGCCTCACGTGGGCGATGGCCGTCGTGGCCTGTTTGGCTTTCAGCACAGAGATGCATGCCCAACGAAGCGGCTCCAAGTCCGCCAACGTGGAACTCACCACCATCCCGACTGTCCCTTATGAGATGGTCGACAAGGTGGCGTTTTTCATCCACGCCGACCCGACCTTCTTCACCTTGGACGACCTGCGTCGCTACGGGGGGAACATCAAGATCATCAAGGACGGCGAGCGCCTGGAGAACATGAAGTACTACAGCCTGGGCAAGGAAGTCCAGATTGTGGACGACATGCCCACGTGCATTGTGGACGTGGCCCTGGGGCCAGACCAAATCCTTGGCGAACCCAACATCAAGTCCGGCACCGCCAAGGGCTCCGACGTGAAGACCTACTGGGCCGAATTCGCCCACGAGCTGCCCGTCCGCATCACCATCTCGGACGCCAACGGCAAGATCATCGACGGCTGGGAAGAGACCTCGACCAACCAAATCCGCTACGGCAACGAAAAGGTGGCCACCATGGAATCCGGCATACTCGGTGGTTTGAGCTACACCTCAGGCATGATGACGTTCGACAGCCCCATGGAGGTCCGCAACGAATTGCGCGGCTTTGAGGGCACACGCTTCGTGCGTCGCAAAGCCGTCCTGATGCAAATGAGCAAGGTGATTGACGAGATGGAAGAGCGTTTGTTCTTCATCGACACCAAGCAAAAGGTGGAGGTCTACGTCGGCAAAGGCAAGAAGCACGACTACACCGAGCTGGAGACGGCGCAGGAGACTGCCGTGACCGCTTACAAAGAAGGCAACTTCGACGCCCTGGACGCACCCATCGCCACCTGGAACGCATGGCTTGAAGAGCTCGATTTCGTCGACAAGAAGGCCAAGGTGACCAAGAAGGTCGCCCTCGGGTTGCAACTCAACCTCGCCACAGCCCACCTCTACCGCAACGAGTACGGCCCCTGCGGCGCCGCCATCTCGGCCGCGCGCGGGTTGGCCGTGGGCGACCAAGCCAAGTTGAACGAATGCGACGAGTTGGTGGACCGCCTGTTGAAGCGCCGCCGCTCGCAGCAGGCCAACCCCGGCTTCGAGATGCCAAGAGAAGAGGCGGTGGAACGTGAAAAGGCCCCCGACTTCAAAAGCGCCATCGGCAAGCGTTCCCAGAACAAAGACGTGGCCATGATCCTGGCCGGCGACCGCTACAATGAAATCGGAGGTTTGATGGCGCAATGGGAAGCGGAAGCCCTCTCAGGCAGCGCCGAGTCCGCCGCGACCGAGACCGCGGAGATGACCATGGAGCAGCGCCTCGGCGCCAAGCTCACCGGCGCGATTGGCGGCGTGTCCCTCATCCTCAGCCCCTTGACCGACGGTGACCTCGTTGGCCAGCCCCTGCCTGCAGAGGTGTTGTCCATCCCCAAGTTGGTCTACCTCGACATTTCGAACATGAAGGTGGGCGCGTTGCCCGCCAACATCGACGAGTTGAGCATGCTCCAAACCTTGGTGGTGAGCAACAACGACTTGACTGAGTTGCCCGCGACGTTGGCCAACATCCCCACCCTCAAGCGCGTGGTGGCCCGGGACAACGGCCTCACCTCTGTGCCTGAAGGCATGGAATTGATTCCCGAATTGAAAGTCATCGACCTCAAGGGCAACCCCTTCGACGACGGCGCCAAGGTGTCGACCATCCGCCGGTTTGGCGAGGACACCAAAATCAAGCTCGACTGATGACCAAGTTCTTTACCCTTTGTGTGGCGGCCTTGCTCGGGGCTGGTTCGGTGCATGCGCAAACGACCGCGAGCCCGGTCTTGCCCGTGCAGCCCAAGAAGTTGCATGACGGCTTGATCAAGGTTAACCTCACCGATTTCATCTCAGGCAAATACAGCCTGTCCTACGAGCGTGTGATTGGTCCGTGGACCACCGCCGAATTCACGGTGACTGGCATTGGGATGACCACCAGCGATTACACCTACACCATTGCCCAGGCGTCTTACTATCCCTACTCCAGCTTCTACCCCAGCTTGCCTGCGGACATGACCACGGAGATGTCGGGTTGGGAGGCGTCCGGTGCCGTGCGCAAGTACGGCTGGGTGGACGACGGCGTGCCAGATGGCTTCTACGCTTCTGCGTTCCTCATGGCCGGCGGTGTGACCATCGAAGCGGACGAGCGTCTGCGCCCAGTGGCCTTCGACCCGGACACAGTCCAATGGGAACCTGGGGCGTTTTTGGACGAAGTGGACCACAAATTGGACGTGACGAAGTGGGGCTTTGGCCTGACGGTGGGCTACCAGTGGCTCACAGAAAGCGGGCTGGGCATCGACGCCTACATGGGGCCCATGTTCCGAGGCATCAACCGTACTTTCGTCATGGACGGCTACACCAACGAAGAAGCCCGCGACATCGTTCGTCAGCGTATCCAACAGCGCTACTGGATGTCGCCAGGACCCGGCGAGCACTACAACGGCAACACCGGACCTTGGTTCACGGGAGGGCTCAAAGTGAGCCTCGCCTTCTGAGGGAGCTCCTCCTTGCGCCAACCAAAAACGGCGGCCTGTTGGGGCCGCCGTTTTTTCTGTCCGCTCTTGGGATTTCCTCACGCCATCTTCTCGCCGTGCTGGCTGTCGTCCAAGCCCCGCTTCTCTTGATGCTCGGTCACACGCATGGGGATGAGTGCGTTCACCACGGCAAACAATCCGTAGCTCAACCCGAAGGCCCCCACCGCCACACCCAACAGCGCCACGAGGTGCTTCACAAAGGTCTCGGTTTCTCCTGAGGTCAAGCCAATTTCCGCGGCGAACACCCCGGTGAGCACCATGCCCACCATGCCGCCCACGCCGTGGCTTGCGAACACGTCCAGGGTGTCGTCCACACGGCCCGATTTGTGGAACAGGTCGATGCAGACGTTACTGATGAGGGAGGCGATGAATCCGATGAGCAGGCTGTCGCCCAGGCTCACAAATCCCGCGGCAGGGGTGATGGCCACCAAGCCCACCACGGCACCGATGCACGCTCCCACCGCAGACATCTTGCGGTCGCGGTAGCGGTCAAAGAAAATCCATGTGATCATGGCCGTGGCCGAAGCTAGGTTGGTGTTGGCGAACGCCAGCACCGCGTCGGTGCCCGCCGAGAAGGCCGAGCCCGCGTTGAAGCCAAACCATCCGAACCACAACAACCCGGTCCCCAAAATCACGAAGGGGATGTTCGCTGGGGTCTCTTCTTGCTGAATCCGCCGCCCCAAGAACAACGCCCCTGCCAACGCCGCGCATCCCGCGGACATGTGCACCACCGTGCCGCCGGCGAAATCGAGCACGCCCCACGTGCGAAGCAGGCCCTCTGGATGCCAAGTCATGTGGCAGAGCGGCGGGTACACCACCAACGCGAACAGGACCATGAACAAGATGTAGGCACGAAAGCGCACGCGGCCCGCCATGCTTCCAGTGATGAGCGCCGGGGTGATGATGGCAAACTTCAATTGGAACAGGGCGAACAACAAAAACGGCACGGTGCGTGCAAAGTCCGCGTTGGGGCTGAGCCCCACATTCCGAAATGCCAAGAACGTCCTTGGGTCTCCCACGATGCCTCCCAGGCTGTCGCCAAAGCACAAGCTGAATCCGACGAGCACCCACAACACGCTGATCACGCCGAGGGCCACGAAACTTTGGAGCATCGTCGAGATGATGTGCTTCTTGTCGACCATGCCCCCGTAGAAGAAGGCCAATCCCGGCGTCATCAAGAGCACGAACGCACTCGCCACCACCATCCAAGCCGTGTCGCCAGAATCCAAATTGGCCAAATCGGCCGCGTCTGTCGCCGCGTCGTACGACGTGCCAAAAAACCAAATCAGCGGCACCAGCAGCGCCAACACCAAAAAATTGCTCTTCCTTCCCATGGGTCCAGTAAAATCAGAGTTCTCCAGGAATCATTGTCCGGCAGAAGGCTGGGCCTTCGTGACGAAATTATTGGCCCCAAACGACTTGCGCAACTCGTGTCCATCTGACAAGGGCCCCTGGAAACGGGTGCCACGGCGCGTGCCGTAACTTGTGAGATCCAACTCACTCCAGAATGAAGCACCTTGTTCTCGCCTTTGCCGCCCTGATGTTCGTGTTTGAGTTGCATGCGCAGCATGGTTGTCAACACAAAGCACAGTTGGACAAGATGCGCAGGGCGCACCCGGAGTGGATCCAAGGCCAAAAGGCGCGTCGCATCGCCCTGGAGCACTTCACCCACCAGCACACGCACAGCCCGGCGGCGTGCACCACCGAGGACATCGTGGTGCCGATTGTGTTTCACGTGGTGCACGACAACGGGCCGGAGAACATCTCAGAGGCGCAGATTCACGAGGCCATCGTGCAATTGAACGAAGACTTCTCGGCATCCAACCCCGAGTTGCCAGACGTGCACCCCAACTTCACGGGGCTTGTGGCGGACGTGGGGATGCAGTTCCGTTTGGCCGACTTTGACCCCAATGGACAGCCCACCACTGGCATCAACCGCATCCAAAGCGACCTCACCTACAACGGAAGCAACCTGGCGCTCAAGCAAATGATCCAATGGGACCCCACCATGTACCTCAACGTGTGGGTGGTGAATTCGTCGGACGGTGGGATTGGCTCGGCCTTCGCCTTCTACCCCGGAGACGTGGAGGGCTCCGCCTCGGTGTACGACGGCATCGTGTCGTCCTATTGGGCCGTGGGGCGAACCGAAACCGCGGTGTGGACGCACTACAAGATTTTGACTCATGAGGTGGGCCACTGGGCCAACTTGAAGCACACGTGGGGCGACGAGTCATCCAACTCCAGCACCGCCGGATGCGCCTACGACGACGGGGTGAACGACACACCCAACACGATCGGCAACACGGGGTGCAACCTCGAGGCGGCGTCGTGCGGGTCGCAGGACAACGTCCAGAACTACATGGACTATTCCAACTGCTCCAACATGTTCACCGAGGGCCAAAAGGCGCGCATGCTCGCCACCATGTGCTCTGACGTGGCGGGGCGGAACCACATTTGGTCTGACGAGAACCACGCGGTCGTGTTCCTGCAGGACGACTTCCTGCCGCGCATCGTCTACCAAGACCAAACCTTCCAGGAATCCTACACCAACGACGGTTCCATCGACAGCGACTTGGGCCTCGAGCTGCTCGACTTAAGCTTCTCGACCACAGGCGCCTTGGTCGAGGGCGTGGACTTCACAGCGGCGAACCTGCCCGCGGGCACCAGCCTCTCGGTCACCGTGACCGACGCGACCCATGCGACCATGACGCTGGCTGGCCAAGTGGGCAGCCACACGACGGCCGACAACCTCAACAACCTCGAGCTGCACTTCACCGCCGCGCCGTTTGCAGGCGTGACATACGAGGACATCTACAACCCGTCCAACACGGGACTGGGGGTGGCGTTCCTTGATCCCTACGAAGTGGTGTTTGTGGACCTGGTGGACGACGCGCACAACTTCTTTGAAGGGCGAAGCTGGACATGGTTCACCATGGGCTCAGGCGGGGCGGACTTCGGGTTTTTCCATCACGACCTCGTGAACATCAAACTGGAGACCTACGGCAACGGGGCGGTGTGCCACCCTGGCACCTCCGACATCGTACCCCTGCCCCACGGTACCGTGGTCGGCCCTGGCAGCAACATCACGGAGCCCGGGCCTTGGTACCCCGACCAACTTGATTTGTCCAACCCCACCTACACCGACTGGAACGGACAAACCGCTTACGCCGGCGTCTCCTTCGAAAAGAACGAGAACACCCACTACGGCTGGATCCGCATGAGCGTGAGCGAGGACGGAAGGCATTACTTCGCACACGACATGGCCTACAACGAGGCCCCCGACGAGCCCATCTCCACGGGCGAGGTGGAAGAGCCCGTGCTGGCGTACACGCAAACCGCGTTCCACGAAGCCGTGGCCAACGACGGCAGCTTCTCTACAGAACGGGCCATCGACGTGTTTGGGACGACCTGGGCCGTGTTCGATGTGTTGGACGACGGCGACGGATTCGCCGTCTCCAACCTGCCCTCCGGCCTGACGGCTGAGCTCCAGCGCGACTCCGACCGGCGCGCCATCTTGTCCCTGGTGGGCGAGGCGGACGACCACGCCAACCAGGACGACCAGAACGTCAACTTGTCGTTCAACGCATCCCTCCTGTCCGAGACGGCCCCAGGCATGGCACTGAACCGCTCGATGTCCCTGGACTTTGCCGATCCGTACGGCATCGAGCACGTGGTCGTGGATCCTTCGGAAGGCATCACGGTGGCCAACCCCGGCAACAACTGGAAGTACTTCGATTTGGGGGTGGGCGACGCAGAGTTTGGGCTGTGGTACGTCAACAACCACTTCCGCTTCGAGACCTATTCCAAATCGGGCGTGTGCAACACAGGCTCCACCAATTTGGCGGCGTTGCAGGCAGGCGCAGTCATTGGAGAGCCAAGCAACTGGGAGTACTTCACCGAGCTTGAGACCCAATTGGTCATCACCTCCCCTTCCTACAGCGATTGGGACGGCCAAATCGCCTACGCCGGCTTCAAATTCAACATCGCCGAGCGCTTCCACTACGGGTGGATGATGTTTGAGGTGGCGCCCGACGGCAACATGGTCCAGCTCCTCGAATACGCTTACAACCGCAAGCCTTTCGAGGAGATTGTCGCGGGCCAGATCTACGCCGACTACGGCTGCACCGACCCTGACGGGCTCAACTACAACCCCTTCGCCATCGAGGACGATGGCACGTGCGAATATCCCCTGGACTGCGGAGACGAGACAACGATGTTCATCCAGATGACCGACTCGTACGGCGACGGCTGGAACGGCAACGTCTTGGAGTTTGTGAACGCCACGGAAGGCACCACCCAATCGGTGTCGCTCAACAACGGATCCTCAGGCACCGTCGAGTTCTGCCTGCCTGACGGGTGCTACACCTTCTCGGCCGGGGGCGGCAGCCACCTATACGAGATCGGATGGGAGCTCTACTCTGGCGACGTTCAGGTGGCCAGCGGCAGCGGCGGCGAGTCGGGGCACTTCTCTCTGAACGGAGAATGCAACGTGTTGAACGGCTGCACCGACCCCGAAGCTTACAACCACAACCCGCTCGCCATCTTTGACGACGGCTCGTGCATCTACCCGGTGGTTGGCTGCACCGACCCCGAGGCGCTGAATCACGAAGCCGACGCGGTGTTTGACGACGGGTCGTGCTACTACGAGTCCGACATCCTGGGCTGCACCGACGACGGGGCCACGAACTACGACCCTGCCGCCACCTACGACGATGGCTCATGCTTCTACCCCGAGCTGGAATTCGACGGCCTCGTGGCGGAGTGGTGCGTGGGCGACACCATGACCATCACGTGGACCGGCGGCGATACGGACGCCTTGATCTACGTCGGCCTGATCAACGTCACTGCAAACACCTTCGCCGCGTCCTTGGGCACGGTGCCCAACACGGGAAGCTTTGAGTGGGTGGTCGAGGACGTCGCCGCAGGCTCTGCCCTCACTTACCGCCTTTACTTGGAAGAACAGCCCTACCCCCCGACCTCGTGGGCGTACAGCGACGAATTTGAAATCCTCGACAACTGCGAAGCGTCAGTGCCTGGTTGCACCGACGCGTCGGCCTGCAACTTCAATCCCGACGCCACAGAAGACGAAGGCACCTGCTTGTACGACGTTGACGCCCTCGGCGAATGCGGCGGCGACTGCGAAGCCGACGTCAACGGAGACGGCGTGTGCGACCCCACCTGCCCGGCCGACTTGGACGGAGACGGCGTGGTGGCCACCCAAGACGTGCTCTTGATCCTGAGCGAGTTCGGATGCACCTCAGTCTGCACCACCGACGTCAACCTCGACGGCTTCGTGACGATCGACGACTTCTTGTTTCTTCTCGTTGAGTTTGGAAACACCTGCGCATGATTGCAGTGTTTTCGAATTCTGCGCTGCTCCAACTCGAACCAAATTCACCGACATGTGATGGCGATCCCACAGGGACTCGAACCCCGAACCGTCTGCTTAGAAGGCAGATGCTCTATCCTGTTGAGCTATGGGACCTTAACTTCTGTGCAAAAATAGACCTGAAATGCCCGCCTCCCCCCACTCCTCTTGCTCAAGGGTGCCCCAAAGCTTGAAGTCCGTTTTGGGACTGTTGGGGATTGTCGTTGGAGGAGAATGCCTTGCCCAAAATTTGAATTCATTTTTTCCGAGTCTTGAGTCCCCAGCCTCTTCGCGTGCAGCCTTTGTTCATGGGGTTCTTCCAATGCACAACGCGATGCAATTGGACGGCTCAGGGGTCGACATCTTGGTGTGGGAGTCGGACATCCCACTGGTGGATCACTTTGCCTTCGAGAATGCGGCCATTGAGATTGTGTACAACGTTGAAAACTCTCCCGGAACCCATGCAACTTCCGTGGTGGGGGCCATGGTGGGGGCTGGCGCATGTCAAATCCACGGCCCCGCGCCGGGCGCGTCAATTCGAATGTTCGAGAATGGCGGCGGATCGACTTCAGTTGCCACCCGTTTGTCCCAGTGGGACGAGCAGCTGAACAACGGGAGTGGGCTCCTGACAAATTGGTCGTTCCTGGCAGGAGGAGATGCCCAACACCAAGCCATCGAAACGTCAACCTTCGGGCATCCTGAACACCTGCTCATTGTGGGTGTCGGCAACATCAGCCAGAACAACTGGAGAAGAATCGCCAACCCACATAAAAATGCGCTTGTGGTGGGGAGCATTGACTTCAACCAGAACTTCGCTTTGGGCAGCTCAGCCCGCGGCCCCACCGCCGATGGCAGAATCAAACCCGATCTGGTCGAGTTTGGACGAGGTCTGCAACTTCCCGCGTTGGATGCGTCTGGGGAAGCGGTTCTGGCCACCGGCCAAGGATCCTCCTTTGCATGCGCTCTTGCTTGCGGGCAATCGGCCCTGGTGCAAGAGTGGGCCATTTCGGAATTGGGGGCTCCGTTGCGGGGAGACGAACTCAAAGCGATGTTGATTGCGTGTGCTGAGGATCTTGGTCCGCCTGGGCCTGATTTCCAGTTCGGCTTTGGACAAATGCAGCTCGACAAAAATTTGGAATTCATCTCCAGGATCAAGGCGGATTGTCCTTCGGCTGGGCGACATCTCGGCATGCTTTCACCCAACCAATCTGACACCATCGAAATCCCCGAATTCGGCGAGCACCCTTTGCGTGCTTGCCTCGTGTGGATGGACCCCCCTGGCGGCCTCGCGGAGAGACACGTTCAGAACGATCTGGATCTTGCTGTCATTCGAGACGGTCAAGTTGTAGGATTGCCATGGGCCCTCCCTCATTTCCAGACCTTCATTGACCATTCCGACAGTTTGGAACTGCTGTACAACCTCCCGGCCATCAAAACCATCAATCACCTCGACAATGTGGAGTTGGTGGACCTTGATGTCACAGAACCGGGCCCGCATCGCCTTGTTGTGTCCAACCATGGAGATGCGGAACAAAGATTTGCCCTGGTTTGGCAAGCACTGACTGAGGCACCGTGGACTTTGCCGACCACTGAGAACGAAGTCCTGCTGTGCGCCGAGATGGACGTTGATTTCATGGTCTTCAACGACGAAGGCCCCCTGCCTGACGCAAGTTGTGGTGCATCCTTTCAGCCAGGTTCTTTTTTGATTGAAAGCAGCCCCGACAATGGGTGCATGCACTTGTCCAGTTTTGAAGTGATGTGCACCCCCTGCCCGGGAGACATGAATGGAGATGGACATCGGAGCAGCGCCGATCTCCTGGCGATTCTGCCGATTTACGAAAACACGGAATCCATGTGCACCCCCGAATGCTCCAACTTTGACATGGCGAACGAAAATTTGCTGGTCGCCGTAGACGACTTGTTGATGTTCCTCAGCATCTACGGCACCCCTTGTCCATAAAAAAAGCGCCCAGAGGCGCTCTTCTTATCGTCTTTGACGTTCAGTCATGACCCAGCTCCTGTCAGAGAAGCTGTTTTTTTAGAAGGCCTTTTCTTCTTGATTCTGGGCTCTTCAGCTGCGGCCTTGGCTGAGCAGCATCCTGCGGACTTGTCCTTGCTGCACGTGGCGCCCTTGGCGTCGGTGCTGGCGGAAGCGCCCTTGCTGCAGCAACCCGCAGCTTTGTCCTTGCTGCATGTGGCGCCCTTGGCGTCGGTGCTGGCAGAAGCGCCCTTGCTGCAGCAGCCTGCAGCCTTGTCCTTGCTGCACGTGGACTTGTTGGCGTCCTTCGAGCAAGTTTGTTCAGTCTTCGCCTTCTTCTCAGCAGGCGCTTGGGTGGATTGTGCAGAGGCTGTCAAAGCGAACAGGGCAAATGCACCGAGGAAAAGAAACTTCTTCATGGATTGTGTTTTTATTCAATTTCAAGCGTGCCAAACGGCATCGGTGAACCAAGTTACAAACTCCTTCAACTTCCCGCGGTGGCAATGAAAGGATTTCACTAAATTTGCGTCCTCGTTGCGCACGCGCATCGGCCTTCTTTGGAGAGGTGGCAGAGTGGTAATGCAGCAGCCTGCTAAGCTGTGACCGATTTTTTTGGTCCCCGAGTTCGAATCTCGGTCTCTCCGCACACGTGAAAAGCCAGCGCCCCGCGTTGGCTTTTTTGCGTCCGGGACGGACGGCCAAGCTCGCTTGAACTGGACGGCGGGGGCGCAAAAAACATGCCCGCGTTGGCGGGCGTGGCATTTCGCTTGTCAGCCTCCCCCTTCAGAGATCACGAGCATGCGTCAAGCGATGCGAGTACTCTGGGTCTCTCCGCACACGTGAAAAGCCAGCGCGGGGCGCTGGCTTTTTTGCGTCCAGGACTTTGTGAACTTCACCTGCCCTGTGGGGGGGGGACCCAGCGTACTTTTACGCCGTGATTTTCAACCCGTTCCGCCCTTGGACTTGCGCGATTGCCCTGCTTATGAGCGCCGCATCCCTGCACGCACAAACCTGGTCTCCTGTCGCGGAATTGCCCGACGGGCACCTCACGAACCACGCCTTCGGGTTCGCGGTGGACGGCACTGGCTACCTTATCGCAGGCCAAACCCCCGACGGGTTCACCAACGCCGCCTACAGCTACGACCCTGTGACCGACGCTTGGTCGTCGCTGCCGGATTTTCCCGGCGAGCCCCGCGGCTACACCATCGGCGACGTGTGGAACGGCGTCGCGTGGATGGGCTTTGGGCTCAACGACGACGGGGCCATGAACGATTTGTGGCGGTTTGACCCGGCCACTGGAGATTGGACCGAGATGGCCTCCTGCCCCTGCGAGCCCCGTTACCACCCCGCCTTCGTGGCCCACGAAGGGCACGTTTACATGGGCATGGGCTCGAGCTTTGGAGGCGACCTGGGCGATTGGTGGGACTACGACATGGCCACGGACACCTGGACGGAAAAGCCCAGCATCCCGGCCCCAGAGCGGCACCATCCGTATCAGTTTGGCATCGACGGCATCATCTACACCGGCTTTGGGCACAACGGCCCGGACATCTACAACACGTGGTATGCCTACGACCCCAGCAATGAATCTTGGGAAGAGGTGGCGTCCTTGCCGGACCAAGGCCGTGTGGCCGGCACGCAGTTCGCCCACGGCGGGCTGGGCTTCGCCTTGAGCGGCGACGGCGAGTCGCACTCTTCCATGGACCTGGGTGAATTTTGGGCATACGACCCCGTGGCCGATTCGTGGTCCGAGTGGCCAGCCCACCCCGGCATGTCCCGCTGGGCGCCTGCCTCGTTTGTGATCGGCGACGACGTGTACCTCATCCAAGGCATGAGCTACGACCCAGGCACGTTCGAGTACATGGCGACCAACTGGAAATTCACCCTGGTCCCTGAGGTGGCGCAAGATGTGGCGCTCGAGTCCTTTGTCGGCGGCGAATTGATTTGCGGCAGCGGTCCATCCACCATCGTCGCGGAAGTCCGGAACCTGGGGGCAGAGAGCCCCGAACAACTCACCCTGGAAATGCGGGTGGATGGCCAAACCGTTCTCTCCACGAATTGGACGGGGGCGCTGTCCCCCTACGAGACCGCCTTGGTGGTGTTGGGCACCTACGATTTGAACGGCGTCGGATCGTTTGAGTTGGCCATCGTGGAAACCGACGACAACCCCACCAACAACGCGCTTGTGGTGGAGCCGGAGCAGCCCACCGAAGGGCACGTCACGTGCGAAGTGACGGTGATCACCGACAACTGGGGCAACGAAACCAGCTGGGAAATCATGAGCGACAACGCCGTGGTGGCCAGCGGCAGCGGCTACGATGACAACGCGATGTATACCGTCGACGTGACCTTGCCTGGGGAGGGATGTTACGAGCTGGTGCTCAACGACAGCTACGGCGACGGCATGGTGGGCCAAGGCCCCAACGGCGCGGGCTTGTTCAAGCTCCGCACATTTGAAGAGCCTGGCAATCCGTTCACGGCGTTTGACCTCTTCTTGTACGACGGCTCGTACGAATTCAGCCAAGTGACCGAAACGTTTGCCGTGGTGTCGTCCACCTCCGCCACAGAAGATTTAGCCCAGCAAGACGACCTCCACGTGTTTCCCAACCCCACCGGCGAGATGCTGACTTTGACGTGGCCCCAAAGCCAAGCTCCATTGGCCGTCGACGTCGTCTCGATCGAAGGCAAAACCGTGTGGCGTCAAGACACGCCGCAAGGCGGTCGCGCCGAGCTGGACACGCAAGGATGGGAGGCTGGGATGTACCTCGTGCAGGTGCGCACTGCGGCGGGGCTGCAGACGACCCGCGTGGTCAAACTTTGAGCCTTTCAGACCTTTAGACCATGGCAAAGGTCTTGTTGATGTCGTTGGGGTCGCGTGGCGACATGGAGCCGTTTTTGGCCAAGGCCGAAGAACTCAAGGCCCAAGGCGACACCGTGGCCCTCTGCATGCCTGTGCAATTTGAATCCCTGGCCCGAGAGGTCAGCGAGCTCTGGCATCCGCAGGACATTTCTTTTTTGGAATTGCTGGAGAGCCCCGACGTCCAAAACATCACAGGCCAAATCGGCTCTCCCCTCTCCCGCCTCCGGACCATGCTGCGGTTGATGCGCGAGACGAAAGGCATCCAACAGCAACTGATCCGAGACCAAAAAGCGGCCGTCGACGCTTTTCAACCCGACCGCATCGTCTTCCACATCAAGTGCATCTACCCCACGATGCTCGGCGCGACCCGCCGGGGCAAGGTGGAGCTGTTGACCCCCATCCCGTGCATACTCCACCCCATCGATGAGGAACCGCACATCGGCTTTGGAAAGCCCCGGGGGGCGCGGTGGAACCGAATGACCTACCGCCTCGCCAACCGCGTTCTGGTGGGTCAAAGCATCCTCGCCTACGGAGGCCCGCTGGCCCGGGAATGGGGGCTCGAGCTTGACGCCAAGGCCTTGCGCCTGTTCTTGCTCGAAGACCTGCCGGTCGAAGTCGCCACCGAGCCGTCGTTGTTCCCCAGACCTGCCGCCTGGCCTGCCCACGTGCGCATGGCCGGATTCCGGGAACGCGACAAAGCGCGGAATTGGACGCCCGACCCCAAGCTTGTGGCGTTCTTGGAGGCCCACCCCCGCCCGCTGTACGTGGGGTTTGGCTCCATGGTCAACGGACGACCGGCCGAGGTGGGCCGGGCCGTGGTGGAGGCGACAGCCGCCCTTGGAATGCCGGTTGTGGTGAACACAAGCTGGGGCGGGCTTGAATTGGACAAGGTCCCGGCGCATGTGTGCGTGGTGAAGGACGTGCCGTACGATTGGCTGTTCAGCCGAGTCCGGGCGGTGGTGCACCACGGCGGATCCGGCACCACCCACAGCGCCTTGCGCTTCAACCTGCCGCAACTGATCGTGCCCCACATCGCAGACCAATTCTTCTGGGCTCGGCGCATCGTGGCCTCAGGGTTGGGGCCTGCGGGCTTCCCGATCAAGGCCCTGACAAAAGAGAGGCTTCAACACGCGTTGGAGGAGCTCTTGGCCATGGATGTCGGGCGCACCGCGCATTCGACGTAACTTTTTCTCATGCTTCGTCGAGAATTTCTGCAAGGCTCTGCGATCGTGGGCGCCTCCCTGGTGATGCCGCGCATCTTGCGTGCCTCGTCCGGGATGTGGGCCGAAGGCGGCGAGCGCAAGATTGCCAAGGTGCTGACCGCGCGCAGCACCATGGTCCAAAACACGCCAGTCATCCGTTCCTTCGCAGGCAACCACACCGACCTGGTGTCGCCGTGGGTCATGCTGGATGAATTTGGGCCAATGCGTGTGGAGCCTGGCACGTTGGGCATGGACATCCAAGCCCACCCCCACGCCGGTGTGACGCCCACGACGTACTTGATTTCAGGAAGCGGACGCCACACCGACAGTTTGGCCAACGACATCGTCTACAGGAAGGGCGAGTTCATGCTGTTCAGCTCGGGCCGCGGCGCCATCCACGAAGAAGTGTCCAGCGACGAATTGCGGCGAGACGGCGGCACGGTGCACGGCTTTCAGATTTGGCTCAACACCCCGGCCGCGGAGAAATTCTCCGACCCCAACACCGTGATCCATGGCACGGACAAGACCCCCATTGTGGCGGTCGACGACGCCACAATCAAGGTCATGATCGGTTCGCTCGAAGGATGCTCCTCGCCCGTCTTCACGTTCAGCCCTGCCTTTTACTTCCACGTGGAATTGCCTGCCGGCGGCCGCCTGGACCTGCCGGTGGACCCCAACCACAACACCTTTGTGCACATGATCGAGGGCCAATTGGAAGGCGAAGGCCGCCAGCTCTTGCACGACGAGCAACTCGCCCTCTATGAGCGCGGGGGCGACGTGATGCGCTTCCACGCCTTGGAAGATTCGGAATTCTTGGTGCTGGGCGGTCAGCCGCTCAACGAGCCGTTGGTCAACTACGGGCCGTTTGTGATGAACTCCCAAGACCAAATCAACGCCTGCATCCGCAACTACCGCGCAGGCCTGATGGGCCAGCTTTAAACCCGGCCGAATTTGCCGGCTTGGTACTCCGCGTAGGCCTCGCGGATTTCATCTTCCGTGTTCATGACGAAAGGTCCGTAGGCCACCACGGGCTCCCGCAGCTCCTGGCCATGGCAAAACAGAGCGAGGGCGTCTTCGCTTTCGCAGGTGAGCTCCACGTCTCGGTCGGCGTCGGCCCCGAGCTCCACCATGGTGCGCCTTCGCACGGGTGCGCCGTTCACCGCCACTTCGCCACGCACGACGTAGAGCATCAGGCCGCGCCCAGCAGGCACCCGCTCCGAGAATGTGGCGCCCCACTGGAGGTCCAGCCAGGACATGAAGAGTCCGGTGAAGGACTCGACCGGGCCGCGCTGGCCGTTCACTTCGCCCGACACGATGTGCCACGCCCAGGATGGGCCGTGGACGTGAAGAAGCTCCTCGCTCTCGTACCCGCGGTACCAGGGTTCGCTGCGCTTGAGTCGGGCGGGCAAGTTCATCCACACCTGAATGATTTCAAGCGGGCCGCCGTGTTCTTTGAAGCTATCCGGCGAGACTTCCTCGTGCTCGATGCCGCGTCCGGCCGTCATCCATTGCACGCCGCCGGGGCCGGTGACGAAGGTTTGGCCTGTGGAATCGCTGTGCGCAACCTCGCCGTCGAAGACGAAGGTCAACGTCTCGAAGCCCTTGTGCGGGTGCGGCCCAAAGGGCAACCCCTGGTTTTGAGGCGGGTACACCTGCGGCCCATGGTGGTTCAAGAACAGGAACGGGTCCAACGCGGGCAGCGACGGCGTCGGCAACGCGCGAAACGTGACCAAATCGGCCATCGGGGTTTCCAGGGCAGGGTGTTGCTTCATCGTCGCAAAGAACAGCCAAGCGCCACCCAAAGTTGCCTCCTCATGTCAGACCTTGTGCGCATGGCTTGGGAAGAACACCTCACCGTCCTCAATGAACTGCTCGACCAAACGGGCATGGAATCGCGCACCAAATGGGGCAAACCGACGTACGTCCACGCCGGACGCAACGTGGCCATGGCCGCGGCTTTCAAGCACCACTGCGGGGTTTGGTTCTTCGACGGCGCCCTGCTCACGGACCCGCTGCAGGTTTTGGAAAACGCCCAAGAAGGCAAGACCCAGGCCATGCGCCATTGGAAATTCACAGACCCCGACGGCGCCCAGGACATCCCCCGCGAGGACGTCCTGGCGTACCTCCGCGAAGCCATGGCCAACGCCGAGGAAGGCAAACGCGTGGACCCGCCCCCTCGTCCCCACGGATCCCCGGATTGGTGCCCTGCCCTTGCGGCAGCCTTCGAATCCGAACCCGAGTTCCAAGCCGCCATGCTCGCCCTCACCCCCGGACGTCAGCGGGAATACAACGACCACGTCGGAAGCGCCAAGCGCGAAGCCACCCAACTTGCCCGCCTCGACAAGGTCCGTCCTTTGGTTCTGGCAGGGAAAGGGCTTCACGACAAGTACCGCAAATGACCACTGCCCTCCGCCTGGGACTCCGCGCGGGACTCGCCGTTGGGGTGCTGCGCGCCTTTTGGGTGGCGGCCGAGCACGGCGCCGGCGTCCGTACCGCCCACCTGGATTGGGTGGAAGCCAGCTACGGCGTGTTTCTCTTTGTGGGCGTGCCGGCGGTTTGGGTGGCGCTGTCCAGGACCAACCGAAGCTCGGTCGGGCGCGATGCTGCATGGTGGGCCGTTGGCCTCACTGCGGGGCTCATGGCAGGACTCCTTCACACCGCAATTCACGGGGCCTACACCGCTTGGGTCAACCATGATTACTTGGCGTCCTTCGCCGCGTGGAATGCCGCCACCACTGCCAATACGCTCGAAGTCGCTCGGCGCGAGTTCAGCTTGCCCGCATTCATGGACGTCTTGGTGGGCCATCAATTGGCCTTGAACCTGGCCATGGCGTGGGCCACCTCAAAGAGGTTGACGTAGGTTTGGGGGACACCTTCATCTCTTCTCATCATGAAACTCAACCTTCGTTTTGGCCTGATTTTTTGGGCCGTCCAGAGCGCCTGGATCCTGGGCGAATTCGCCATGGGCTGGCACACCACCGACGTCGACGTCACCCGCAGCGCCCAAGGCTGGTTTTTCTTCCCTGCGGCGGCGGTGATGGCCTGGGGTCTCATCGCGCACAAGCGGACCAACCAAGCCCTCACCTACCTCAACGGCTTGAAAATGGGTGCTGCCATCGGCGTGGTCGTCGGCACGCTGAGCATCCCCTTCCACTTCGCGTACACCACCGTCCTCAACCCCGACTACATGCGCTTGATGGTGGACAGCATGGTCGCCACGGGCACAGCCACCCTTGAAGACGCCACCGCCCAATTCGCGATGCCCGGCTACGCCATCGGCTTGTTCCTCTTCCCCATCGTGGCCGGCGTCATGACCAATGCCATCCTCAGCCTCTTCGTGAAGACCAGCTGGCGTTGAGGGGCACCACCGCTGAAGCGCAATAAAAATGGGCAAGGGGGATTGTGGGAGGAAAAAACCTCGCTATCTTTGCGGTCCTCAATCTAGAGGCGGGGCGTGGCCCAGCCCGGTTAAGGCGCCTGGTTTGGGACCAGGAGATCGCAGGTTCGAATCCTGCCGCCCCGACTACGAAAGCCGCTCACACATGTGGGCGGTTTTTTTGTGCCCCCATTTTTTTTCACCCAAAACGAAACCCTTTTTCACCCGGTCCCGTTAACGGGGCTGAACATGGTTTCAGGCTCGCAGCGAGCGCATCGCTGCAGAGAATTGGTTTTTTGGTTTAGAACAGGAGAGCTGCCCCCCGGGGCGGCTCTTTTGTTGTGCGCCGGACTCGCCCGTTGGATTTTTTTCTGACGCCGGTTGTAACCTTTTCTTCCATGGTCCCGTTCAAGGAGACGAACATGGTTTCAGGCTCGCAGCGAGCGCATCGCTGCAGAGAATTGGTTTTTTGGTATAGAACAGGAGAGCCGCCCCCCGGGGCGGCTTTTTTGTGTCCTGACTTTTCTCGAAAATCGGACCGAATCAGTTGAACTGTTCCGTGAAGCGGTCGGCCACGTAGTCTCCAATGGCCAACGACGCGGTCGCAGCTGGCGACGGGGCGTTGAGGACGTGGATGGAACGGTCGGTGGTTTCGATGCGGAAATCATCTCGGGTGTCGCCGTCTTGGCTCAACAACAGCGCCCGCACACCGGCGCGCCCAGGCCGGATGTCGTCCATGGTCAAGGACGGCACCAACCGCTGCAGCGTCTTCAAGAACAACCGCTTGGAGAAGGCGCGTCGGTACTCGTTGATGCCGAAGGCCATGTTGTTGAAGAACAGCTTCCACGTCCCACCATAGCCCAAGGCTTCCATGGTGTCCTTCAAATCGAAGTCCGTCTTCCCGTAGCCCTCCCGCTTGAAGGTGAACACGGCGTTGGGGCCGCACTCGATCTCGCCGTTGGTCATGCGGGTGAAATGCACGCCCAAGAAGGGGAAGTCGGGGTTGGGCACCGGGTAAATGAGGTTCTTGACCTTGTGCTTGGCGTGGTCTTCCAACTCGTAGTAATCGCCGCGGAATCCGACGACGCGCTCCTTCAACTTCACGCCGTCTTTCCTGGCCAAGCGGTCCGCCTGCAAGCCCGCGCACACGACCACCTTGTCGGCGGCGTACGTCCGCGCCTCGCCTGCGACGGTGGTGCGCACGACAGAGCCAGCGCCTTCAGGACCGAGGTCCACCACTTCCTCGCCCAGCCGCACCTGGCTGTTGGGCTGGATTTGCAAGGCGGCGGCGGCCATTTTTTCGGTGGCGTTGCGAAAGTCCACAATGCCGGTGCAGCCCACGAAGAGGGCGGCCACCCCCTTGCAGTGAGGCTCGATCTCGGCGAGCTGGTGCGCGTCGATGCGCTCGAGGCCCTCGATGCCGTTCTGTTGGCCGATGCCGTGGATCTTCTCCAACATGGGCAGCTCGGAATCGTCCGCCGCCACGACCACCTTGCCGCACACGTCGTGGGGCACGTCGTGCTCCTTGCAGAACTGCACGAGCTCCCGACGGCCTTGCACGCAATTCGTGGCTTTCAAGGAGCCTGGCTTGTAATACAGGCCTGAGTGGATCACCCCGGAGTTGTTGCCGGTTTGGTGGTCGGCCAGCCGGGGCATCTTGTCGATGAGGAGCATGGTGCGCTCGGGAAAGCGCTTTTGGAGTTTGTAAAACGTGGCTGCGCCGACAATGCCGCCGCCCACCACCACTACGTCAAAAGAACCGTCGTTGTGCATCGCCGTCGAAGGTACGACCCTCCGGCCATGCCAAGGCCTTGGACTATCTTGGGCGACATGGCAGAGACGACGAGCGGCACGCACGCCAACAAAAAGGTCCAAAACGCTTGGGCCCTCTACGATTGGGCGAACAGCGTGTACTCCCTTGTTATCACCACTGCCATCTTCCCGATCTTCTACAACGCCGTGACCACAGTGCGGGACGACGACGGAAATTTGGTGAGCGACGTGGTGACGTTTTGGGGCATGGAGTTTCTGAACACGCAGCTCTACAGCTACGTGTTGGCCACGAGCTTCGTCGTCATCATCGTGATGAGTCCGTTGCTCAGCGGCATGGCCGATTACGCCGGCAAAAAGCTCGATTTCATGAAGGTGTTCTGCTACGGCGGGGCCCTGGGGTGCGTGAGCCTGTTTTGGTTCAACCCGGAGCATCTGGAATGGAGCATGGCCGCGTTGTTCTTGGCCAACCTGGGTTTCTGGGGCAGCCTGGGCTTTTACAACGCCTACCTGCCTGAGATCGCCCCTAAAGAGGAACAAGACAAACTCGGCGCGCGAGGCTACGTCATGGGCTACATCGGTTCGGTGCTTTTGCTCGTGGTGTGCCTGGGCATGATCATGGGCGTGGGCAACCACCTCACCAAGTGGGCGTTCGTCTTGGTGGCTGTGTGGTGGGTCAGCTGGGCCCAGCCCGCCTTCCGCCGCTTGCCCTCCACCCCCCAGGACCACCGACCAGAAGGCAACCTCTTGACCCAAGGCTTCAAAGAATTGCGCGGCGTGGCCAAGGACCTCAAAGGCCAACTCCACCTCACGCGCTACCTCAGCTCGTTCTTTGTGATGAGCATGGCCATCCAAACCATCATGCTCATGGCCACAAGCTTCGGCATCAAGGAGGTCCAGCTGTCCAGCGCGGAGCTCATCGTGGCCACCTTGCTCGTCCAATTTGTGGCCATTCCCGGGGCCTTTTTCGTGGCGTGGTTGAGTGGCAAAATCGGCAACATCAAGGCGCTCAGCTGCTGCATCCTGTCTTGGTGCGCCGTGTGCGCCTACGCCTACTGGTTCGCAAGCACCAAAGAGGGCTTCTACGTCGCGGCCGCGGCCATCGGCTGGCTCATGGGCGGCACCCAAAGCCTCAACCGCTCAACCTACAGCAAGCTCTTGCCCAAGACGGAAGACAACGCCTCGTACTTCAGCTTCTACGAGGTCCTGGAAAAAGGCGGGCTCGTCATCGGCATGTTCGGATGGGGCTACATTGAGGGTCTGACCGGGTCCATGCGCAACAGCATCCTGGCGCTTGTGGGCCTCTTCGGCTTGGCGTTTCTGGTGCTGATGCTGGTGCCCAAATCGCACCGCGGCCACCTCTCCGCCGCCTGACCCATGCGGGCCACACCCCACAACTGAACACAAAAAAGGCACGCCACGCGGCGTGCCTTTTATCGTCATGAAGTCTTGAAAATCAGTTCACGGAGAACGTCACGCGGCGGTTCTGGGCCCGTGCGATCTCGGAGTCGCGTGTGCTAGCCGGGTCGCTGTTTTCGCGGCCGGTGACCGTGATGCGGTCGGCCGAGATGCCTTCCGCTTCGAGCAAGCGCTTCACCTGGCCGGCGCGCTTCTTGCCGACGCCTTTGTAGCGCACGTTGATCTTGCCTTCGTTGAATTCGTCGTCGTCGCAGTGTCCCACGATCTCCAAGTTCAGGGACGCGTCCTCCTTCATCAGCTTAGCAATCTTGGCGATGGTGTTCTTGCCTGGGGTGGTGGGCATGCGCTTCAAGAAGGCGTAGTAGATGGCCGCGTCACGAATGATTTCTTGGGCGGAGGCGTCCTCAGGCAAGTTGCTGGTGCTGCCGTAGACCAAATCCATGTCGCGCTCGTCGGCCGCCCCGCACTTGCACTGGCTCAAGGCCTCGATGGCTTCCACCTTGACGTTCTCCACGTAATAGTAGGCTTGGGGCTGCTGAGGCTTGCCCGTGAAGCAGTCGCGGTGGGCGGTGGAGCGGCCCACCTTTTCCTCGTCGATGCTCGCGTCGCCGCCGAAGCATCCGATGATGAGGTACTCCTCTTCGCCGGTGCCGGTGAAGGTGCCACACACCGTTTCCCAACCGTCCATGTACACCATGGTTTTGTTGCTCTTGTGCTGGACGTCCGGCTTCTGCACGATCGGGGCTGTGCCGCCGCGCTCGATTTTGCGGTCGCTGAGGATCGCTCCGATGTCTGGCACCGCGTAGCGACTCAAGTCCGCCAAGCTGAGGTCAAACGACACGCAGTACATCTGGTTTTCTTCCAACTTCTCCGTCAGCTGCACCTGGAGGTACGAACGCTTGAGCTTGGGGCTCTTGCTGTAGGCACGGAAGCCTGCGTAGAAGACCCCGTCAGCCGGATCCTGGTGGCCGTAGTCGTTGCACGGAATGGTCACCTTGCTCTCCTTTTCACGCTCCATGAACAGGTCTGGCGCCACTTCGGTGGCCCCGCCCCATTCTTCGCTGAACACGTTGATCAACCCAAAGGTCTTGATGTCCTTTTCCCGGGCGTCTTCTGAAACTTGCTCGAAGCTGGGGTTGGGGACGAGGTTTTGGGCTTGCCCGCTCACGGACAAGGTCAGCGACAACACGGCCAACGGTGCCGCAAAGAGGGAAATGTGCTTGATGTTCATTCGAATGCAGGTTTGGTTGGAAATCCAACGTCGGCGAAAGTTAGGGCGCTTCCTTTGGATGCCCAACGGGTTCAGCCCCTTGAATCAGGAACCGTGCCAAAGCCAACGGCCGGCGCTCAGTGCAAGATTTTGAAGACCGCCTCGCGCAGCAACATGCCGTCGGTGATGGTGGCGTTCCCCCGGCCCTTCGCCTTCTTGTCTGCTTCCCGCAGGTAGCCGAAGATGCGCTCCACCTTCGCGGGGCTGTACGACTGGGCGGCGCGGGCGTAATCCTTGACCGCGTAGGGGCTGCATTTCATGGCCTTGGCCGCGGCCGAGTCGTGCTTGTCGGCCAGCGTTTGGTACACAAGTACGCGGGCGAAGTAGGCATGAAGCACAGGAACGACCATGGCGAGCGGGGCGCTCTTGGGGTTGGCTTCGAAGTAGTTCACGATGCGGTTCGCACGCTCGACGTCCTTTTGGCCCAAGGCGCGCTGCAACTCGAACACGTTGTAATCCTTGCTGATGCCGATGTGCTGCTCCACGTGGTCGACCGTCACTTGGGTGCCTTGGGGCAACAAAATCTGAAGCTTGGCCAGCTCGTTGGCCACTTTTTGCAGGTTGTTTCCCAAACTCTCCGCCAGCAACTGCGCCACTTGGTTTCCCATGTCCAGGCCTTGGGCCGAGGCGTGGCCTGAAATCCACTGGGGAAGTTTGTAGTCCCGGACTTTGTCGCTCAGGAAGAGCGTGCCCATGCGGGACATGGTCTTGACGGCCTTCAAGCGGCTGTCGACCTTCTTGTGCGGATGTGCGAATACCAACACCGTCGTGGGCACCGGGTCGCTCGCATAGGCCTCCAACTTGGCCATGTCGTCCTTGCGCTTCCACATGCGCATGTCCTGGGCTTCCTTGACCATGACGAGCTGCCGGTCGGACATCATGGGGAAGCGGCGCGCCGCGGCGAGAACCTCGTCCACGTCCGTGTCGCGCCCGTACAGCACCGTCTCGTTGAAGTCCTTGAGGCTCTCGTCCACCACCGTGCCAAGCAAGGTCTTGACAATCTCCGAAATGAAGAAGGGTTCTTCGCCGTGCAGCACATACACCGGAGACAATTGTCCCGAGGTGATGTTCCGAACGATTTGGCGGTGCGGCATGGTTGCGAAGGTAGGCCTGCGCCCCTTTCGGAAGTAGCTTCGTGCCATGGACCTCGGCATGCCTCCCCTTCAGTGGCCCCCTGCCCCGTTGAAGATCCAACGCAGGGCTTCGGGCAAGTTCGAGGTGATGTGTTTGGCACGACGGAAGTGGGTGGCGTTGGAACCGGAGGAGTGGGTGCGCCAGCATGTCATCCACCACTGCATCGACGTGTTGAACTTCCCCGCAGGGTGCATCGCCGTGGAGCGGCCGTTGGTCCTGAACGGCATGAACCGTCGGGCGGACATCGTGTGCCACACGACGGACGGTCGAGCCAAGCTGTTGGTGGAATGCAAAGCCCCAGAGATCAAGCTGAGCCAAGACGCCGTGTCCCAAGTCGCCCGTTACAACATGGTGCTGAAGGTGCCGGCCATGTTGGTGACCAACGGTCTGGAACACGTGGCGTACCAGATCGGCCCAGACGGCACCGCCACCCCCTTGGAGGCCTTGCCCTCGTGTCCAGTCGGTTGACCGAGGAGGTGGACCTCCCCTTGCGTACTTTCGCAACCAATGAAGATCTCTGAAATTCTCGCCGTGGCCGGCAGGCCCGGCCTGTTCAAAGTGTTGGCCTCTGGCAGCGCCAGCATTGTTGTGGAAAGCATGGTTGACCAAAAGCGCTCCAGCGTGCCCGGGACTGCCCGGGTCAGCAATTTGGCCGACATCACCATGTACACGGACAGCGAAGACGTGCCGTTGCGCGACATCCTGAACCGCATCCACGACGCGCAAAAAGGAGAAGCTGGCCCTTCGCACAAAGACGGGGCGCAAGTGATCCGCGACTTTGTGGACGGCATTGTGCCTGAGCTCGACCACGAGCGCGTGTACCAGAGCGACTTGAAGAAGTTGGTCCAGTGGTACAACCTCCTCGTCGGCCAAAGCGCGTTCCCACTTGAGGCTCCCGAAGGCGTGGAAGAAGCGCCCGCAGCTAAGGAGGCGGCCGAGGAACCTGCCCCAGAGAAAAAAGCCCCCAAGAAGAAAGCCGCAGCCAAGAAGAAGCCTGCGGCCAAGAAAAAAGAGGCCAAGTCATGAGTAAGCGTGTGACCGTCATCGGTGCAGGCACCATGGGCAACGGGATTGCCCATGTGTTTGCGCAAGCTGGCCACCAGGTGGTCATGATGGACCGCTCGGCCGATGCCTTGGAACGTGCGCTGGCCACCATTGGCAAGAACATGGATCGCATGGTGGCCAAGGAGAAAATCTCCGCCGCCGACAAGGACGCGGCCCTTGGGCGGCTGACCACCTCCACCGACCTGGCTTCGGCCGTGGGACAGGCGGAGCTCGTGGTGGAAGCGGCCACCGAGAACACCGACCTGAAGCTGAAGATTTTTGCAGACCTCGACGCCGCTGCGCCTGAGGGATGCATCCTGGCCACCAACACCAGCTCCATTTCCATCACCAAGATTGCCGCGGCGACTGGACGTCCGGAGCGCGTGATTGGCATGCACTTCATGAATCCCGTTCCGGTGATGAAGTTGGTGGAAGTCATCCGTGGCTACGCCACAAGCGATGCCACGTGCCAAGAGGTGATGGAGCTGAGCGCGCAGTTGGGCAAGGTTCCGGTGGAAGTGAACGACTACCCGGGCTTTGTGGCCAACCGCATCTTGATGCCCATGATCAACGAAGCCATCCTCACCCTGCATGAAGGCGTGGCTGGGGTGGAAGAGATCGACACCGTCATGAAACTGGGGATGGCTCATCCGATGGGACCGCTGCAGCTTGCAGACTTCATCGGCCTCGACGTGTGCCTCAGCATCTTGCGCGTGCTGCACGACGGCCTCGGGCTGGACAAGTACGCCCCCTGCCCCCTGCTCGTCAACATGGTGACCGCGGGCAAGCTCGGCGTCAAGTCGGGAGAAGGCTTCTACGTCCACACACGCGGCTCCAAGGAGCTCGTGGTGGCGCCCACCTTCGCGAAGTAAGCGGGAGAACTGAACTCAGGTTCCGCTATCTTGCCTTATGGCTGATTCTGACCCGATCGCCCCTTGGCGACAACGGTTGCACACCGTCATTTTTGAGGCGGACACCCCTGCAGGGAAGTGGTTCGACGTCGCCTTGCTTTGGGCCATCGTCCTGAGCGTGGCCGCGGTGCTGGTGGAAAGCGTCGCGTCGGTTCGTGCTGAACATGGGGCCGCCCTCCACTTCTTGGAGTTGGTCTTTACCGGGCTTTTCACCGTGGAGTACGTGCTTCGCGTCGCGGCGGTCCGACGCCCCTGGAAATACATCTTCAGCTTTTACGGCTGGGTGGACCTGCTCAGCATCCTGCCCACGTTTGTGGAGTTGCTGGTGCCTGGCGCCGCCAGCTTGCGGGTGGTGCGCATGCTCCGCTTGTTGCGCGTCTTCCGCGTCCTGAAGCTGGTGGGGTTCCTGCGCGAAGCCCAAATCCTGCGCGAGGCCCTGCTCGCCAGCCGACGGAAAATCGCCGTGTTCTTGTCCACAGTGCTCGTGCTGGTCACGTTGTTGGGCACGCTGGTCTACATGGTGGAAGACGCAGAAGCTGGGTTCACAAGCATCCCACGGTCCATCTACTGGGCAATTGTCACCGTCACCACCGTGGGGTACGGAGACATTGCGCCCCAGACCGTCACCGGCCAAATCATCGCCTCCATGATGATGATTCTGGGGTACGCCATCCTCGCGGTGCCCACCGGCATAGTGGGGGCAGAGCTGGCCAAATCGTCTGCACCCTCCACCAACACCCAGGCCTGTCCATCATGCGGACGTGAGGGCCACGACGACGACGCTGTGCACTGCAAGCACTGCGGCGAGCGACTTTGAGCGGCAGGATTGGCGGGTGGTGTGTATTTTGGACCCCAAACCCGCCACGCGGTCCACGCGCCGGCGTTCG
>CBFHQO010000052.1:0-45870 GCA_965658045.1 uncultured Flavobacteriales bacterium
CGGGTTCCACGCAAAGCGGCATCACGTATCTCGACGGCGAAAATGGCGTGTTGCGCTACCGCGGCTACGCCATCGAAGAGTTGGCTGAAAAGGCCTCCTTCATTGAAGTGGCGTTCTTGCTGATCTACGGCGACCTCCCCAACAAGGAGCAACTCGAGTACTTCAACGACAGCGTCACGCGCCACACCATTGTTCACGAGAACATGAAGCGCTTCTTCGACGCGTTCCCCCTTGGGGCCCACCCCATGGGCATGTTGAGCAGCATGGTGGCGTCCTTGTCGACGTTTTACCCGGAATCTCAGAACCCCAACCGCGACATCACGGACATCGATTTGACCATCCATCGGTTGATTGCGAAGTTGCCCACCTTGGCGGCACAAGCCTACAAGCACAACGTGGGGCTGCCCACGATGTACCCCAAGAACGACTTGAGCTACGTCGGAAACTTCATGCACATGATGTGGGGTGTTCCTGCAGAGGACTACGAAGTCAACCCCATCGTGGAATCGGCGTTGAACAAGCTGTTCATTTTGCACGCCGACCACGAGCAAAACTGTTCCACGTCCACCGTCCGCGTGGTGGGGTCGTCTCAAGCCAACTTGTACAGCTCTGTCTCTGCCGGCGTGTCTGCCCTCTGGGGTCCTCTCCACGGCGGCGCCAACCAAGCGGTCATTGAAATGCTTGAAGCCATACGCGCCGAAGGCAGCCCGCTCCAATCATGGATTGACCGGGCCAAGGACAAGACCGACAGCTTCCGCCTCATGGGCTTCGGACACCGTGTCTACAAGAACTTCGATCCTCGTGCGCGCATCATCAAGAAGGCCGCCGACGAAGTTTTGGGCCAACTTGGCGTCAACGACCCCGTGCTTGACATCGCCAAGCAATTGGAAGAGGTCGCCTTGAACGACGAATACTTCGTGAAACGCGGCTTGTACCCCAACGTGGATTTCTACAGCGGCATCATCTACCGCGCCTTGGGCATCCCCACTGACATGTTCACCGTGATGTTCGCCTTGGGACGTCTCCCAGGATGGATTGGCCAGTGGAAAGAGATGACCGAGAACCGTGAGCCCATCGGACGCCCACGTCAAGTGTACGTCGGGGCCACAGAGCGGGCATTCACTTCCTTGGACGCACGATGAGTGCCCAGGCTGGGGCGTTTGTCCAAACGGAAGTGGATGACCGAGGGGTCGGCACCATCACTTTCGCTCACCCCGCCTCCAACAGCTTGCCTGGCCATTTGCTGAGAAAACTGGCCGAGTCCATCACTGCTGCCGGGAAAGCCGACAACATCAAGGTGGTCGTGCTCCGCTCGGCCGGTGACCGTGCGTTCTGTGCGGGTGCGAGTTTTGATGAACTTGTGGCCATCCAAAACGAGCAAGAAGGACTCGATTTTTTCAGCGGTTTTGCCATGGTCATCAACGCCATACGAACTTGCCCCAAGTTTGTCGTCGGTCGCGTCCAAGGCAAAGCCGTAGGCGGCGGAGTGGGACTTGCTTCCGCCGTGGACATTTGCTACGCGACCTCTTTCGCCTCTGTCAAGCTGTCTGAACTGGCTGTGGGCATCGGCCCCTTTGTGGTGGGGCCTGCCGTCGAGCGCAAAATCGGCACCTCGGCCATGGGCATGCTCGCCATTGACGCCAAGTCCTGGAAAGATGCCCATTGGGCTGCACAACAGGGGATGTACACCCAGGTGTTTGACAACGCGTCGGACATGGACGACGCCATCGAGGCCCTCACCACAGACCTCGCTTCAAGCAACCCAGAAGCCATGTCTGAATTGAAGCGCGTGCTTTGGGAAAGCACGGAGCACTGGGACGACCTCCTGATGGAACGTGCCGCGGTGTCCGGCAGGCTCGTGCTGAGCACCTTCACGAAAGACGCCATCGCCAGGTTCAAAGCCTGACGACGGCGCTGCTTCGTTTTCTCAAAGTTGTCGGACCGCTTTCCGCGGGCTCAATGCTGCACAAGCACCTGAGCGCGGGCAGACGACGCACCCTGGGCAATGTGCACCTGGTAGGCCCCAGATGCCCATCCTGACACGTCGAGCTGCTGACGCTGTCCGGCAAATGCGCCACGCCAGACCACGCGACCGGCGTTGTCGTGAACCGTCATGGACGCTTGCCCCACAGGCTGGCTCAACTCCACGGTCAACACATGCTGGGTTGGGTTGGGAAAGGCCACGAATTGGACCTGGCCAAATTCATCCAGCCCATACACGTCGTCCACCTCGTAAGGCCCCCCTTCTGCTTCACAACCGTTGGCATCGGTCACCGTCACGCTGTACGCGAAAGGTGCAGGCAACGCGGTGATGTCCTCCTCGCCTGAAGCGAAGCTTCCCGTGCTGGTCCACTCAAACTCGTACGGCGAGGTTCCCCCCGTCACTTCCAAATCAATCGCACCGGACCCCTCCTCCGCGGCATCGGTCACGTCGGCCACAAGTGACAGCGCCTCAGGCTCGAGAATGGTCAGCGCCACTTCTTCTGCCACACAGCCGTTGCCGTCGGTGGCGTTCAGCACGTACTCACCTGGCGCCAGGTCGGCAAAAGCCCCTGTGGCATTGGTGTCGGCAACCGCCCCAGAAAGCACGTATTCAATGGGGAAGACCCCTGTCAAGGGCACGGCGTCCACCAGGCCATCTCCCGCACCGAAACAACTCACGTCTTCCGACACCACATCCATGGTGAATGTGCCGCCGTCCTCCAAGTCAAAGTTGACCAGCGCTTCGCAAGCCACACCCTGTTGCACAACGGCGGTGTACGCACCTGCAGGAAGACCTTCAAACACCGCCCCTGATTGCACCTCCCCATTCAAGAGCACCACAATGCTGTCCTGGAACACCACGTTGTCGATGCCAAGCTCCACCACCGCCGTGCTGTCTCCTGCACAGACCACGTCTTGCAACACCCCCACCGTCAAGACCAAATCGCAATACAAGCAGTTGCCGTCCTCCTCCGTGGCCAAGGGATTGAAGTTGGACGCCAAGGCATCCGTGCAACCGAACACTTCGTCTTCGTCACACACCCCATCGCCGTCGGCGTCGTTCACGACGACAACCCCAGTTCCGTCGGTTTCCCCTGAACACGACTCGCAGTTTCCATCAGGCAAAACACAACCGGTGTCAATGGTGGCGGCAGCGTCAAAGTTGCAGGCCAATGGATCGGTGCAACCCGCACACGTCTCGTACTCGCAGGATCCGTCGTCTTGGGTGGCTTCCTCCATGAAATTGCACGCCACAGGGTCGATGCATCCCAAACACGACACAAATTCACACGATCCGTCGTCGTTGGTCGCATCCATGTTGTAGTTGCAGGCGGTGTCGTCGGTGCATCCGCACACAATTTCGCTGGTGCTGTCCACCTGCCCCACGCCAGTGAACGGGATGCTGATGTCAGCGTCGTCCGTGGCCATGCCCATGTTGAACATTTGGAAATTCACTTGCCCAGACAACTCACCATCTGTGGTGAATTGCCCCACCAAAATGCGCAGGTCGTCGCCCGACACGATGTTCTCCGAGGGATCGTTGACCACATACAAGGCACCTCCGGTCTCGTCGTTCAGAACGACGTCCCCACCTGCTTCGAAATTGCTCAACCAACCTGACTCGGCATCTCCAATGGGCGAAGGCGCTTGGTCGTTGGGGCCCGCGGGACCGTCCAGGCCCACCGTCAACCAGCTGTCGAACTCCAACTCGGGCAAGACCTCGAATGTCAATGGCGAGATGTTGTGACCCAACGGGCTGCCCAACGGATGTTGGTAGAACAATGTGCTCGTGGTGATGAGCAATGGCGTGTCCGAATCTCCCCACATGGCGCTGAACACGTCTGTGGGGGTGGGCGTGGTCACGTACATCCGGTACGTGGTCAAGCCCGCCAATTCACCATCCTCATGAACCGCATGGGTCTCCACCAACAACCCGTAGCCCTCGAACGAACTCTGTTCGCAAGAGCAGTAGTCACAGGAACCGTCCTCTTCCGTGGCGTCGATGCTGAAATTGCACGCCGCCAAATCGGTGCATCCGAGCACTTCGAATGGATCGCACACGCCATCTCCGTCTGTGTCTGCCAGGCAAGATCCGTCGCACGCGTAGCCGCCCTCGGCGTAGGTGCAGGAATTGTCGTCCACGTTGGCCACTTCGTCAAAGTTGCACGCCTCAGGGTCCATGCAGCCTTCCAAAGCCAACGTCACGTCAAGGGTTTGCACGAACTCCGACGTGTTGCCACATGCGTCCGAGGCGGTGAAGGTGCGCTGAATCACAACCTCCAAGCCGTTGTCGCTCAGGGTGTCTTCCAACACCTCGTACCCCGCATTGTCGTCGCAAGCGTCCACCACCATGGCTTCTGCCGGGGGCACCATTTCACCCGCGAGTTCATCCACCGCAATCATGCTCTCCGTGGGGAACACGAACACGGGAGGTTCCAGGTCAAGCACCGTGAACATGACCGTGTCCACAATGCTGTTGCCAGCCGCATCGGTGGCCTCGTACACCCTGGGGCAGAGGTAACTCTGCAAGCATTCGAAAGGATATTCAAAGGGCCCGTCCACCAACCAAGTCACACTCACGGGGCCACAATCGTCGGACGCCTGTGGCATGGTCATCGAAGGGTCAGGCATGAGGTCTGCGCAAGACAACGTGTCGTCCGAAGGGAAGTAAGTCCAGACCGGCGCTTCCATGTCCACACAATCGTCCACCGCATCGCAAATGCCGTCTCCATCGGCGTCTCCGACCACGCACGTGCCTGCACAATCGAACCCTTCGGCTGCGTACTCGCATGATCCGTCGTCGACAGCGGCAGCGGCGTCAAAGTTGCACGCGGTCATGTCGGTGCATCCTTCCTCCACGCCCTCGCAAGAGCCGTCGTCGTAATCGGCCGACGGGTCAAAATTCGTGGCCAACTCGTTGGTGCACCCGCATGCGTTGTCTGCGGGGTTTGAAGCGCTGGATCCCTGAACCTGGACGTCACGCAACTCCGCACCAGAAGGCGCTCCACCGACCAAGATTTGGGCTTGGAATTGGACGAAGACGTCGCCTGCGGTGGTCAGCTGTCCCAACCAGATGCGACCGTCGCCGTCCCCAGACACACCTTGGATTCCGTCAGCGGTCCAGCCACCGCCCACTTCGTCGTTGAACAGCAAGCCCGCACCGCCTTCAAAGGCCGCCCACGTGCCGGAATTGCCGAGCACCGCCACTTCCTGTCCCCCTTCGCCAAAGGCCACGTACGAATCGTAGGGACTGCCTTCGTTTTGGAACCACGTTCCCGTGGTGGTGACAACCAACGGCGCCCCTGACTTGCCGACGACAGCCGTCAACATGTCTGCTGGAGAATCGGCCTGCAAGAACAGGTGGTAACAGGTTTGGCCACCTTCCACGTCTGTGGCCACGGTTTCGAGCACCAAGCCCACGCCCTCCGCAATGCCTTCTGCACAGCTGCAGAAATCGCATTCAGTCGTGTTGGGCTCGAGGTAATTGCATGCGTCAACATCCACGCAACCGTCTTCCGTGTCGCACACGCCGTCTCCGTCAGCATCTTCGACGCACACGCCGCCGCACACGCCAACGGCATCCAACACGTTGCCTTCGCAATCGCAGGTTCCTTCAGCCAACCCAGGTCCGTCGCAGACCCCGCAGACGTCGGGCTGCACGCAGGACCCGTCGTCGTCGCTTGCCAGCCCGTTGAAGTTGCACGCCGTCGGATCGGTGCACCCAAAGACCGGTCCAAATTCAGGGTCGTAGTACACCCCTGCCCCATCAAAAGACACCGTGCGCACTTCGTCTGTCCCCAATCCCAAGGGCCCCTCAGGCAAGACTTGAAAATTCAACGTTCCTTCCACCGTGCCTGTCGTCGTGATCTGCAAAATCAAAACCCGCATGGATTCGTCAGGAAGGGCATTGGGTGCGTCGTTCAACACAAACCACACCGTGCCAATTTCAGAATCGGCACGAAGCTCCTCGGCACCATCGGACGTGAAGAACGCCTGCACCTCAGGTTGTGCATCGTCTGAAGCCAGTTGAGGGTCGGTCGCGTTGCCCAAAGCAGAAAGCGACGCAGGTCCCGACAACCCAATGGTGGCATACGTGTCGTCCTGCAGCTCCGGGAACAAGGGGAACAACGCTGGCGTCAACCCAGCCGCGTTCCAAGATCCGTTCTGGGGCGTGTTGAATGCGCCTTCGTCAACCCCCAGCACCAATGGCGTGGCGCTGTTTCCAAACACCGCCGACATCCGATCTCCATCCTCCATCATGTTGACATAGAAGCGGTAGGTCGTCGCACCTTCCACAGCCACAGCAGGTATGGCTTCCACGGTCAAACTGTAATCCGGGGCCGCCACTTGCGCGTGAGACCATCCCACCATCAACACAAAATAGCAGACCGCCGTGAAGGCCTTGGCAAGGCGAGAGAACTTGAAATCGGGCATGTGTGAATCGTTGACTGGAACACTGGGTACGTGAACCTGCGCAAAAAGTTCGAGAAGAATGGGCGAGCCTGCAATCTCTGCCACGGAAAAAGAAAAAGGGAAGGCCGATGGCCTTCCCTTTCACTGGGGTTGTCACTGGACGTGACCTCAGTTCATCTTGACAACCTGCACCGAGGTTGGCTGGCCGTTGGCCACCAACACGAGCTGGTACAAGCCTGCGTCCGCGCCAGTCAAGTCGAGGGTTTCACGGAACAGTTGACCTGCTCCGACCCACTGACCTTGGGTCAGCATGCGACCTTGGGCGTCCAACACGTGGTACTCCACGGCGCCTTGGGTTTGGCCTGCAATTTCCACGGCAAACAAACCTTGAGATGGGTTCGGGAAAACAGAAGCCACCACGCCGGCCGCGATTTCCTGAATCGAGGTGGTGAGGTTGAATGTTTCATCCGAGCTGCATCCGTTGGCGTCGGTCACCTCCACGATGTAAACACCTGTGGAAATGCCTGACAAGTCCTGCTCTGTGGTTCCGCTCACACCTGGGCCGATCCACTCGTACTCGTATGGAGGCAAGCCGCCTGTGATGTTGATGTCAATGCTGCCTTCACCAGTGGCCGATCCTGTTGAGGCGATGCCAGAAATAACGATGGGCGCGGGCTCCGACACGTTTGCTGTGACAGAACCAATGCAAGCTGACTCGTCTTGTACGAAGAAGGTGTATGAACCTGCAATCAGGTCGTCGAACACATTGCCGTTAGCGAAATTGACGCCGTCGTCACTGTATTGGAAAGCACCGCTGCCTCCTTCTGCCGTGACAGTCACTTCTCCATCGTTTTCGCCTGCACATTCCGCATCGATCACAGATGTGCTTGCCACGATCGCCACACCAGCATCTACCGTGACGGTGGCAGTCGAGGAACAGTTGTTGCCGTCGGTGACCACCACCTCGTACTCACCTGGGGCCAAGTTTGACACAGATGAAGAAGTGGTCGCCTCCCCATTGAAAACGTATGAGTACTCACCTTCTCCCCCCTCTGGGGCCCATGAAACTGCGCCGTCGTTGCCTTCGAAGCAAACCTCAGACATGGCCACGGCATTGACTTCGATGGGCGCTGGTCCAACCTCCACCGCTTGATCCAGCGTGGCTTGGCACCCGTAAACATCTTGTGCAACCACAGTGTAGGTTCCGCCTGACACACTCAATGGGCTCGGACCAAACTCCACCCCATCAACTGAATACTCAATTGTGGCCGGAGCGTTTCCACCTAGGGCAATCAGATAAATGGCACCATCCTCCGTGTCAGCGCAACTGGCATCCACAATTCCCGAGGTAGAGAGGCTCAGAACGATCGGGGCAGGGTCTGAGATGAGCACGCTGTTTGCAGAAGTCTGAACACACCCGTTGCCGTCCGTCGCTGTGACAGATACCGTCAGACCAGGTGCCAGACCAGTCCAAATTGAATCTGACGTTGCGAAGTCTGGCCCCTCGCTTGACAAGTAATAAGTGAAACTCCCTGTGCCTCCATTGGCGGTCACCACTGAAAGTTCAGCATCCTCCTCTCCTGAACAAGAAACGGGAGATGTCAATTCAATGACAACCTCCATGGGTTCAGTATCCGGAACAATGACTTCAAGGCTGTCCAAGCAACCAGCTGCGTCTTGAACGTAGGTCGTGAATTGCCCCGAGGGAAGATCCCCGAAGTTGCCAAAATTCAAAGGCGGTTGTATGCCAATGCTGTCGAGAAAAAAGTAGTCCGCCCCTTGAGCCCCTTCTGCAACCACCATGATTTCAGCGTCCTCAAATCCGGAACAAGTGGGTGACATCACATTTTCCAACGTCAAACTCAACCCACAAGGAAGCACGCAAGAAAAATCATCCAAGGTTGCATTGGGGTCGTACGCTCCTTCTCCCTCATCGTTGCCAGTTGCTGCCGGGTTTGTGCAACCAAAGACGTCCAAATCGTCTGACGAAAAAGTCAGCGTTTGCTCAATGCCTGCCTCTTGATCACCTTGCGGAAAGACTTGGAAATTGAACACCCCGTACACATGCCCTGTGCTTGTGAGCTGCGCAATCAGAACACGGGAATCGTCCCCTCCGAAGGCCAAGTTTTCTGCCGCACATGTCGCCAAATCGGTGGTGCACTGCAACAAGTTGAACCACGACGCACCAAAAGGATCGTCGACTATAAACCCTTGTCCTGCATTGAATGAGGCGAAAGCGTCTGCAAGTGTCGCAGCTGTGCTGTTCACGGCGTTGCCCTCACTCGAGTTTCCAATGCCAATGGTCACCCAACTGTCGTACTCGGCTGCGGGAACGAACGCGAACAAGAGGGGGTTGGCATCTTGACCAAAATTGCCTGCACTGGATTCTTGGAAGAACGAGCCTGTGGTTCCGAGCATCAGCGGGGAATCAGCGCCCCCGAAAACGGCAGAAATGAAATCGGTGTTTGAAGACACTTCTGCGTAGACATGGTAGGTGGTGTGGCCTGCAAGCTCAGGAATGGCCACGCCATCGTGTTCTGCCACTGTTTCTACGGAGAGTCCAGTGATTTGGGCGGTGGCGAGAACTGCAGTTCCCATGGCCGTCGCCAAGGTGTACAATCGCTTCATGAAGAAGGTTTAGGTTGTGAATCAGTTGGCACAAATATACATGGCGGTCGGGCCCGGCACAGGGAAGTTTTCATCTTGTCGCACCTTCCTTTGAACATCGGAGGTGGCTTGATTACCCCTCAATTCACCAAACAAAAAAGCCCAGGCCGAAGCCCAGGCTTTCCCAAATGCAAGAATTGCTTTACTTGATCACCAAGCGTTGAACGCCTCGGGCATCCCCCTGCTCGACCACCATGTGGTAGAAGCCAGAACGCAAGCCTTCGAGAGACAGCTCCGTTTGGCCATTCAAGACCAGGTTGCTCCACACCCGTGCAGCACGTCCTTGGACGTCCACCACACTCACGTGGGCAGCACCCGTCAATCCCCCAACCACAACGCGGCCTTCTGCAGGGTTCGGGAACACCACCAGTGTGGCGTTCAAATCTTGAACGAATGCGTCACTGCCTTCACAGTCTGAGCAAGTGTTGAAGCACACCACGTCAAGCACCTCATCCATGCCAGAGCGCACATGACGGCGGTTGAATCCACCGAATCCGTTGTCCACACCACATCCTGCAAGCGTCCAATTGGTGGTGTCGCCGTCCATGACGAATTCACCAGACTCTTCGACCACCCCTTCAACGTCAGGGTGTCCAATGCTGAATTTGTAATCCACATTGGCTCCTCCAGAAATGAGCTCGGTGTGCTCCCAGACGCCGTCTGCGTCTGCATCAGTCATCTCAATCGCACCGCCTTGCCAGCCCGTGAATCCACCCCACACAAACACCGCTTGGTCTGAGGTCAATTCCTGCTCTGCCATGTTCACGCGGAACGTGATATTCGCTGGGTCAGGATCTGGCGTGCACGACTCACCAGGACACGTGTTGAAGCATGCAGTGTAAGTGTTGTTCATGTCGTCAAACGTGGCGATGCGGTTCCCGCCGTTGTTGCAACCAGAGCCTTCCATGTTCTCTTCGTTTCCGTCCCATGCATTGCTGTTGATGAACTTGAATTCGTGCGAACCTGGAGGCACCTCCAAGGACACGCTCCAAGTGCCGTCGCCGTTGTCCATCAATGGCGTTCCCGCAGGATCCCAGCCTTGGAATGAGCCAGCCAAGTGCACCCCCTCAGGTGACACACTTGCCACCACACTCATGTCCGCCGTGAAGGTGACCACCAAAGGCGCCACACAAGCCGTGCATGATCCGTAGCAGTAGGCCGCACCTGTTGCGTCCGCTGCGACCACAATGTTTTCGCTGTCGAGGGTCAACACCCTGTTGCCAAATTCGTTGCCGCACTCACCGTCGACAAACTCGTTGGGGTCTGCCCAAGTGTTGCCGTTGATGAATTTGTACTCAATGCTGGTCATCTCCATGGCGTCGAAGGTTTGCACCGACTCATACACCATGTCGCCATCGGGATCCGTCAGTTCGATGGACCCGGGGTCCCAAGTGTCCTGGAACGACCCAGCAACGTGAACCCCAAATGGAGACACCTCCTCGTTGATCATGTCCACGCGGAACCTCACAGTGGTCATGCCGCACGCTGCGCAGCTGTTGTAGCACACAGTCGACATCACTTCACCCATGGCCCCGTCGACCATGATTTGGCGGTTGCCGTCGAAAGCACAGGCACCTGGAATGCTCTCGTCAGATCCCCAAGCGTTGCCGTTGATGAACTTGTACTGGTACGTGGCTGCAGTGTCCGAAGAGAAGCTGTAGGACCACGTGCCGTCCATGTTGTCGGTCATGGGGGTGGCTCCAGCGTCCCAACCTTGGAAGTTGCCCGCCACGTGAACGCCGTCTGCGCTCACCATTTCGTTGGTCATGTCGACCGTGAGGGTCACCATGGTTTGGCCCCAGGCTGCCGAGCCCAAGAGAGCCACAGCGACAAGAGAGAAAAATTGTTTCATCGTGTAACGTTAGATGGTTTGGTGTAAAAATGACACTTTCGAGCAAATCTAGGGGGAAGGGGCCCGACATTCGTCCCCCACAGAAATCGATTTTCGCACAATCATGAACAACACTGTCCACAACATGGCTTGCGCATTCGTCCTGGGCTTGAGTGCCTTGGCCGCGGCCGCCCAGACCGGCCATGTCGACCCTCCTGGATGGTGGGGCGACTTGGAAGAAGGAAAGGTGGAAGTCCTGGTCTCGCATCCCGACCTCGGTGTTCCAAGGGGCGTGGAAACGAAGGCCGAGGGAGTGACCCTGCTGAACTGGCGCCCCTCAGCCCTGCCTGGCCATGCTTGGATTGAACTGGACGTATCTGGAGTCCAAGAGGCCACAGAAGTCACGTTGAGGGTGTTGCCAGAACGAGGACGCTGGACATCTTTTCCGTTTCAAGTGGCCCCGTCCTTGCCGGACAACCGCCTCGACCGTTGGGAAGACGGCCCCGCGATGTACCTCATCATGCCTGACCGGTTTGCGAACGGTGATCCGTCCAACGACGACGTGGAGGGACAGCTGGAGCGCGGCATCGACCGAACAGAGATGTACGCCCGTCACGGTGGAGACTTGGCCGGCGTGGAGTCCAAATTGGACTACCTCGAAGAACTCGGCGTCGGCGCGGTGTGGATGACTCCGGTGGTGGCCAACGATTTGGCCAAGACGTCCTACCACGGCTACGCGTGCACCGACAGCTACAAGGTGGACCCCAGGCTGGGCACCTTGGAAGAATACAAGAGCCTCGCCACAGCAGCGCACGACCGCGAGATTCGCGTCGTGCACGATTGGGTGCCCAACCATTGGGGCAACCTTCACCGGCTTTTGACCCATCCCGTGGACAGCGCTTGGGTGCACAACTGGGCAGGCGGATTCACCGACGAAAAGCGCACGAATTACAGGAGCGGCGTGGTGTTGGACCCGCATGGCCAAACCCCAGACGTCGCCGGCTTCAACGACGGCTGGTTCGACCGCATGATGCCCGACATGAACCAATCGAACGCGGACTTGCAGCGCTACATGGGCACCAACATCTTGTGGTGGATGGCGGAAGTCGGCATTGACGGCCTGCGCATCGACACCTACACCTACGGCCAGCAAGACGCCATGGCGGCCATGACCAAGCGGGTGTCCGAATCTTTCCCGGACTGTTTCATGTTTGCGGAAGCTTGGGTGTACGGTTCGGCGAAACAAGCGGCGCTTGTCGAAGGAAATGGGTTCGGTTGGGGCCCGACCACAGGCCTGGACGGCGCGGTGGATTTCGCATGGCACTTCGCCATGCAAGAAGCCGTGGAACACGGCGAGGGCTGGGAGCATGGCATCGGCAAAGTCTATGAAGTATTGGTGGAGGATTTCTTGTACCCCAACCCTCAAGCGTTGGTGACGTTCCTGGACAACCACGACACCCACCGATGGATCGCAGAAGCCGGCGACGCCAACAAAGCGAAAGCTGGGCTCGCGATGTTGCTGATGGGCCGCGGCACGCCCTGCCTCTACTACGGCACGGAACTGGGTTTTGACACACGCTGCGAACCTGACGGCAAGGTCCGCCAGGACTTTCCAGGCGGATGGCCTGAAGACGATCGCAACGCATTCTCGGCCGAGGGGCGCACGCCTCAGGAGTCCGAATGGTTCAACCACGTCCACGGACTCTTGGCGCTTCGCAAAGCGTTCCCCCGCGCGTTTCAAGGGGGGCTGCAGCACTTCTTCCCGAAGCGGGGCGTCTACGGCTTCAGCCGAGAACAAGACGACGCACGGATTGTCACCTTGGTCAATGCCGCAAACGAATCCCGGCCCTTGCCGTGGGGCAACCTTGCGCCATGGGTCCAAGATGCCGTGGCCATGGAACAGTTGCAGCCCGACGGCACGCTGGCGTCCGATGTGTTGAAGCCCGAGGATACCCTCGACGCTTGGTCACATCAAGTTTGGGTCATTCGTCGCTGAAGACGCTTTGAGACGCTCGAGCGCGTCGCGCCACTCTTGGGGCACCGAGGTGGTCCGCTTTTCGCGGTGGTCAAAGCACACGAGCACCGTTTTGGCCTTGGCCACTGGACGGCCCTCGCACGACATGGTGTAATGCACGTCCATGCTTTTGGTCCCGACATCTCCTGCAATGCAAGACACCTCCAACGTGTCCCCGAGTCGAACAGGGCTCAGGTAGTCGATGGTGTGATGCGCCACCAACACGCCCACCTTGGTCCAATCCCACGCGCTGCCTCCCACCGCTTGGCGCCACCAGTGGATGCGCGCCTGCTCCATGTAGACCAAGTACTTGGCGTTGTGCACAATGCCGTACGCGTCCACGTCTGAGAACCGAATTTCAGGACAATAAGGCTGGATGTCGTTCATGGCGCGAAGGTATTGTGGGGGTTGCGCTTTTACTTTTGTGCCATGGGGACATTGCCAAGACGCCTTCACATCTTGTTGCATCTCGGCGCGCTCGTGGTGGCGTGCGCAGGCATCGCTCAATTGCCCTCTGCCGTGGCGCCATGGGTGTGCTTGTTGGCCCACGCGATGGGCGCCCTCACCCACGTGCCCGAATCCAACCCCGATCGGGACGTGGAGTTCTTGGGCATTGTGCGCGTCAGCCTCGGGGTGGTGGCCTGCCTCGTGTCCGCAGGACAACATTGGGTCGTCGGCGTCACTGGATGGGGCTATGTCGTGCTCGCCGGAAGCGTTTTGTTGCTCGAAGTCTTGCGTCCGAGGCCTGCTCAGAAGGCCTGACTTGGGCTGAAACGCCCCATTTGACGCGGTTTTCAGCCGTTTTTCCTGGCCTTATCAACACAAAAGAGAGGGTTGTTCACAAAATGCACCCTGAAGCGCCACACCCCTTGCCAACACTGGGATTGCGCCTCTACATTTGGCCACGACACTTTTTTATTCATTTCAAAAACCATTCTCATGAACAAGTCTGAATTGGTCGATGCCATCGCCGCTGGCGCTGGACTCTCTAAGGCCGACGCCGCTCGCGCCCTCGACGCCACAACTGGTGCCATCCACGGTGCTTTGAAGTCTGGTGACCGCGTGTCACTCGTTGGCTTCGGTTCTTTCTCTGTGAGCAAGCGTGCTGCACGCACTGGCCGCAACCCACAGACCGGCGCTGAAATCCAGATCGCTGCCAAGAACGTTGTGAAGTTCAAGGCCGGCGCTGGCTTGACTGTCTGATTGTCAAGCCACCTATTTGGAAGTCCCTTTGCCTTTGGGCGGAGGGGCTTTCTTTTTGTCCAAATTGCACCCGTGCCCTACCCCACGCCCACGTCTTCCCAAGTTGACCACGCCCGCGCATGCATGGACGTGCTGCGCCCCCTCTTGACCGAGGCGCGCCTGGGGCACATCGAACGTGTGTCCGCCGGACGCACCCGGCACCTTTCTGTGGTGTTGGAAAACGTGTACCAAAGCCGCAACGCCAGCGCCGTGATGCGCAGCGCGGACGGCTTTGGACTGCTCGATGTGCATCTGATCGAGAACGAGAACGCCTGGTCCAGAAACAAGGGCGTGGCCAAAGGCGCGTCGCAATGGCTCCAATTGCACCGTTACCTGGGTGCAGACAACTCCAAGCAAGCGTGCGTCGACCGCATCAAGTCCCATGGACATCGGCTGGTGGTCACCTCTCCCCACGCGTCGGGGCACACCCCTGAGACGTTGCCCTTGGACCAACCTTTGGCCTTGGTGATGGGGACCGAATTCTCAGGAGCTTCCGACTTCATGATGGAGCACGCCGATGCCTTTGTGGAAATCCCCATGCATGGGTTCACGGAGAGCTTCAACATCAGCGTGGCTGCGGCCGTGCTCATGCACCAACTCAACCAGCGCCTGCGCGCCTCGGACATTGCCTGGACGTTGCATCCAGACGAACTGGACGTGTTGCGGGCGGAGTGGATGTTCAAGTCCGTCCGACACGCATCCGGCATCCTGGCACGGGAAGGACTGACCCCACCCGCCACACTCCTTTCCAACTTGTGAGCGCCTCCCCCCTGTCCATTCGCCCCCGCGACCTGCTCCGCATCGCCGTGCCCATTTCGCTCGGAAGCTTGGTGCAGTTTTTTGTCGTGCTGACGGACAACTTTTTCCTGAGCCGAGCCGGCGAACTGGAATTGAACGCCGCCGGCAACGCCGCCCTCGTCTACCTCACGTTTGTCATGGTGCTCACCGGCGGCAGCATGGGCATCCAAATTCTGGTGGCCAGGCATCAAGGAACCGGTCAACTGGACCGCATGGCGTTGGCTTCGCGCACCGGCAGGGTGGCCTTGGTGGTCCTGGGCGCGATTTTGACGGCCCTGGTGCTGGGCGTCAACGCTTGGGGCGGTTGGGAACCGTTGATGGCCAACGAGGCGGTCCGAGACCTGTTCACCCCGTTCTTGGCCATCCGAGGTTGGGGATTCGTGCCTTACGCCCTGTTGATGGCCCTGGAAGCCGACTGGATTGGACAGGCCAAAACCAAGCCCCTTCTCCCCCTCGCCTTGACCATGGCCGGCATCAACATCGTGCTGGACGCGTATTGGGTGGAAGGACTTTGGGGTGGCCCCCAACTCGGTGCCCAAGGCGCGGCCCAAGCTTCCCTCCTTGCAGAAACGTCCGGCGCCCTGCTGGCTTGGGCCATCGGCAGATTTCACATTCACCCCGCTTCGTTCATGGGGCGAACCCGCCTGTGCCGCGACACCCTACAACAATGGTGGACGTTGGCCGTGCCGGTGATGGCCCAATTTGGCCTGACCATCTCCACTTGGGCCAGCTTCTTTTTCTTCGTCGAGCGCGTGGGCATGATGGAACTGAAAGTGAGCCACCTCACACGCAACGCGTTCATGCTCGCTTTCGTGGTGTGCACAGGCCTTGGCCAAACCACCCGAACCGTGGTCTCCACCTTGATTGGAGAAGGGCGCCAACAGGATCTCCCCAAAGCATTGCTTACACTCGTGGGTTTGAGCTACCTCGGAGTGTGGTCCTTGACACACGGCTTTGTGGCTTACCCGGGGTGGATTTCAGGGCACTTTTTTGACCCTGTCGGGAACCCGGCGGGGCACGCAGCCATGGCCAACACGTTGCGCACCGTGTGGATTGCCATCCAATGCTACGCCCTCAGCGCCATCGCCATTGCCGTTGTGCAGGGCGCAGGCTTCACCAAGCAAGCCTTCTTGATTGAACTCACGAGCGTGTCGGTGTACATCGTGCTCGCCTACAGGTTGGCCTTGGAGTGGCAATCTCCCATTCACGTGATTTGGCGGGCCGAATGGGTGTATTTCGGCGGCATCCTCTTGGGGTCGGCAGCGTGCTTGACACTCGTGAATTGGCGCGAAGGGCATCCTTCGCTGCACGATTCTTGACGGGTTGTCAGACCTTTGCTGGGCATGACACACCCCTCCCAATCCCTGCGCATCGTCTTTCTTGGAACCCCAGGGTTCGCCGCCACCTGCCTTGAGCGGCTGTTGGAATCTCACCACCAGGTCGTGGGCGTCGTGACTGCACCTGACCGGCCAGCTGGCCGAGGTCGCTCGCTGCGCGCTTCAGAAGTGAAGGTGGTGGCGGAAAAGCATGGCCTCCCCTTGGCCCAGCCTGAGAAATTGAAGTCACCCGAGTTCGGAGCCACCCTTGAATCGTGGGCCCCAGATCTGGGGGTGGTGGTCGCATTCCGGATGTTGCCAGAAGTGGTCTGGAATTTCCCCCGCCTGGGCACCATCAACCTTCATGGATCTCTGCTGCCGCAATACCGCGGTGCGGCCCCCATTCACTGGGCGGTCTTGAATGGCGAAACGGTTTCAGGGGCCACCACGTTTTTGCTCCAACACCAAATCGACACGGGCCATGTGCTCGGTCGTGTGGAAGTTCCCATCGGATCCGACGACACCACAGGGGACGTGCACGACCGCATTTTGGAAGCGGGGAAGCACCTTCTTGTGGAAAGCGTCGACGCGCTGGCCTCAGGAAGCGCGGAGGCTGTGCCGCAGCAATCCATGTTGCTTGAACATGAGGCGCTCAAGGAAGCGCCCAAGCTTTTCAAAGGACACGGGCGGATCGACTGGGGCAAGTCGGCCCAGGAGGTGCACAACCTCGTGCGCGGGCTGAACCCTTTTCCGGGCGCATGGACCACCTTGCCCGACGGCACCACCCTTCGCGTGCACCAGTCCCGCAAATCCGGCGTGGATTTCGGCGGACAGCCCGGCACCGTGCACATGGGCAAAGGCCAACTCAGCGTGCAATGCGGCGACGGCGCCATCGACGTCCTTCGTGTGCAACCTCAGGGAAAGCCTGCCATGGACGTCAAGTCGTTCCTGAATGGCCTGCGGTTCCCGCTTCGTATTTTGGGGTCATGAAGAAGTTGCACCTCATGGGCTTGGTCTTGATGTGGGCCTGGCTTGGCGCCTCCACGGCCATGGCCCAAGAATACGTCCCTGCCTTGGGGCCTGCGTTTTTGGAAGATGAGGTGGCCACGGTCCGTTTGACCCTCAGCGAAGACGACTGGGCCTACATCCTGAACCCAGACAACGCGTACAGCAACCAAGAATGGCCCGCGACCTTCGTGCACGAAAGTTCGGCAGGCATCGACACCGTGGAGAATGTGGGAATGCGCCTCCGGGGGAACACCTCGCGCGAGGCCGCCAAGAAGAGCTTCAAGGTGAGCTTCAACACATTCACACAAGGCGGCAGCTGGAATGGACTGGAAAAGCTCAACCTCAACGGCAACCACAACGACCCATCCATGCTCCGCGCACGGATGGTGTGGGAATTCATGAGGGCCCAAGGCCACGTGGCACCGCGCGTGAGCCATGTGCGTGTGTACGTCAATGGCGAGTACCGGGGGCTGTACATCAACGTGGAACACGTGGACGAAGAGTTCATTCAAAAGCGCTTCAAGCACGACGACGGAAACTTGTGGAAGTGCACGTATCCAGGGGATTTGGCCTACCTTGGAGAGGACCCTGAAGCGTACAAACTGTCCCCATGGTGGTCCGACCAAAGGGTGTATGAACTCAAGACAAACACGGTCGAGGACGATTACAGCGCCATCGCTGAATTGTGCACGGTGATTGGGACTGTCCCTGACGATGAACTTGAATGTGCGCTCGAAGCCATTTTTGACGTGGATGCCTTTTTGAAGACGGCTGCCATGGAAATCCTGGTCGGCCACTGGGACAACTACATCGGCAACCAAAACAACTACTACCTCTACGAACGTCCCACAGATGGGCGTTTGATGATGATCTCCTACGACGTGGACAACACCTTGGGCATCGAGTGGGGCGGCGGTTGGGCCAACCACAATGTGTACCAATGGGACCAGTGGGGTGAGCGACCCTTGTACGAGCGGGTGATGGGGATCGAGCAATACCGCACACGCTTGGGTTGGTATGTACGAGACCTCTTGGATCATGGATTCGACGGGGCTTCTTGGCTGCAACATGGCAACACGCTTCGTACCCTGTGCTCGTCCGCAGCGCTCGAGGATGTTTACCGCACGTACGACTACGGATTCGACGACGATGCCTTTTTGGATTGCCTCACCAGCGCCTGGGGCGGGCACGTGACCCAGGGCATCACCTCCTACGTCAACACGCGCGCCTCCTCCGCCTACGGTCAAACCAACGACGCTCAATTCCCCCGCGACATTCAAGCGTGGGTGTACACCCCAGTGGTGGACGACACCCTGCGCGTCAAGGCCGAAGTCGCCGGCGCACCGATGTCCGTGCAAGCCCACGTGAGTGTGGACGGCGGTCCATTTGTCTCCTACCCCATGGTGGACGACGGCACGAATGGCGATGGTGAGGCTGGCGACGCACGATTTGGCATCCGTCTCGGCTTTCCTGGTGCGGACCAGGTGTCCTGGTACACCTCGGCCACCTACATCGACGGGGCACAACCCACGGACCCATGCGTCCCCTCTTCAGCTTGGATCAGCCATGCGACAACCGTCCCGTTCAAATTGAACGAATTGATGGCCCTCAACAATTCATTCGTCGCCGACGAAGCCGGTGGGTTTGCGGATTGGGTGGAAATCGTGAACGTGAGCGAGTCGTTCGCCAACCCCGTGGGCTTGGCGTTGACCGACAAACGCTCCAGCCCGGACGCCTACGTCTTCCCTGCGTTCACCGTGGACCCTGGCGACCACAGGGTGGTCTGGTGCGACAACGATTTGGAAGACGGACCTCTCCATGCGCCGTTCAACCTCGACGCAGAGCAAGACAACTTGATCCTCTCGGTCTGGGACGAATTTGGATGGCGGTGCGTCGACCACATCGAGTGGGAAAACGACCCCATTCCCAATTCCAGCTTGGGACGTGTCACCGACGGTGCCGAGGAATGGGTGACGTTTGTGTCTGGGACCACCACCCCCCCAACCCCCAATGAAGCGAATGCAGGTCCGGATGCATCAGGCTGCCCAGAGGATTTGGACGGCGACTTGCTGGTCGGGGTGTCCGACGTGTTGATGGTCTTGGGTGAATTTGGCTGCACGCAAGGGTGCGGCACTGGAGACATCGACGGGGACGGCGTGGTGGCCGTGGGCGATGTGCTCGCCATCCTCAGTTCGTTCGGGGAGGTGTGTTGACGGGCCCTCTTGGCTTGAACAAGTCTCAGCCGTACGCCTCCAGCATCAATTCCAAGATGTCCTTGGCACTGGCCGTGATCGGCGTGCCAGGCCCAAACACGCCCACCACACCGTGGTTGTACAGGGCGTCGTAATCGCCAGGAGGAATGACCCCGCCCGCCACCACAAGGATGTCGGGCCTGCCTGCGTCTTTCAACGCTTGAATCAAGCCGGGGACCAACGTGAGGTGACCTGCCGCCAAGGTGCTGACACCGACCAGATGCACGTCGTTTTCCATGGCTTGACGGGCCACCTCTTCCGGCGTGGAGAACAGCGGACCCAGGTCGACGTCGAAGCCCAAATCGGCGAAGGACGACGCGACCACTTTGGCGCCACGGTCGTGGCCGTCTTGGCCCATTTTGGCGACCAAAATGCGCGGCCGGCGGCCCGCCAGCGACGCAAACGCGTCGCTCATGCCGCGAACTTCGTCGTAAGCCTCTGAGCCTTCCATGGCCCGTGAAAATACACCTGAGACCCGACGGTCTGCAGGCGAGAACCGGTCGAACACCACTTCAAGTGCCGCGCTGATTTCGCCCAGGGTTGCGCGTGAACGCGCGGCCTTCACCGAAGCCTCCAGCAAATTGCCTCCCTCTCGTGCAGCCTCGGTCAAGTGGGCCAACGCGGCATCCACCTGTGTTTGGTCGCGGGCATCCTTCAACACCACCAAACCCTCCAACTGTTGCCGCTGCACCTCTTCTTGGTCCACCACCAACACCTCCACGTCGTCTTCCCCTTCCACCGCAAACAAGTTGACCCCGATGATCTTGTCACGGCCCCGGTCGATGTTGGCCTGCTTCTCGGCGGCCGCCTCCTCGATGCGCAACTTGGGCAATCCCTCGTCGATGGCCTTGGCCATGCCTCCCTTGTCGGCGATTTCTGCCATCAGCTTTTCCGCCTCAGCCATCATTTCAGCTGTCATGGCCTCGACAACATCGCTTCCCGCCCAAGGGTCGACAGCTGCGGTGTACCCCGCCTCCGTTTGAAGCAACAGCTGGGTGTTCCGGGCAATGCGTGCCGACATGTCTGTGGGCAAGGCGATCGCCTCGTCCAAGGAGTTGGTGTGCAAGGATTGCGTGCCACCCATCGTCGCCGACAGGGCCTCAATGGCCGTGCGCGCCACGTTGTTCCATGGGTCCTGAGCCGTCAATGACCAGCCTGACGTTTGGGTGTGGGTTCGGAGCATTTGGCCTTTGGCGTTGGCGCCGAATTCACCACGCATCCGATCTGCCCAGAGCACCCTTCCTGCGCGCATTTTGGCAATTTCCTTGAGGTGGGCCATGCCGTTGGCCCAAAAGAAGCTGAGTCGGGGCGCGAAGGCGTCCACATCCAAACCAGCCTCCACCCCTGTTTTCACGTACTCGAAGCCGTCGGCCAAGGTGTACGCCAACTCGATTTCTTGCGTGGCACCCGCCTCCTGCATGTGGTAGCCACTGATGCTGATGGAATTGAAGCGAGGCATGTGCTCCGCCGTGAAGGCGAAGATGTCGCTGATAATGCGCATGGACGGCGAGGGCGGATAAATGAACGTGTTCCGCACCATGAACTCCTTGAGGATGTCGTTCTGGATGGTCCCGGTCAACTGATCCCGGCCCACCCCTTGCTCCTCGGCCGCGACGATGTAGAACGCCAGAATGGGCAACACCGCGCCGTTCATGGTCATGCTGACGCTCATTTGGTCCAGCGGAATGCCCTCGAAGAGGCGCTTCATGTCCTCGACGCTGTCGATGGCCACACCGGCTTTGCCCACGTCCCCTTGGACGCGCGGATGGTCGCTGTCGTAGCCCCGGTGGGTGGCCAAATCGAACGCCACACTCAATCCCTTTTGGCCCGCCGCGAGGTTGCGGCGGTAAAAAGCGTTGCTTTCCTCGGCCGTGGAGAACCCCGCGTATTGGCGCACGGTCCAGGGGCGCACGGCGTACATCGTGGAATATGGCCCTCCGAGGTAAGGAGACACGCCTGGCCCAAACTGCTCGTGGGGGTGCCGCTCCCGCTTCGCCTCATGGCCGCGGGTCAGGGCCTTCGGCCAGGCATGGGCCTCGAAAGGCGCGCGACAGGGCGCTTCTGCAGGGTGATCCAACGCGTAGAATCGTGCTTCCGCGTTTTGCGCCCAAGGCGCTGTGCCACGGGCCATGTCGGTCGACACGTACCAAGGACGGGCCAAATGGGCACGCTGCCCCTCCAAGGTCCATTGGCGGATGAGGTCGTCGCATGCGCGCCACCCTCCCGCGGCTTCGAGCGTTTCAAAACGTGTCCACGCCTGTTCAGCCATTTGCCGGGTCAACGCTTCCAAGGCATGGCTGCCCTTCATTGCGTCGGCATGGGCGCCCAGTCCAGCCTCTTCCCGCAACACGTGTTGGATATTTCTGGCCCAACGCAACGCCCTGGTGTGTTCCACGCCTTGGGTCTCGTGCCCGTCGTACGTTCTGAAATCGTGGGGACGCACTTCCAACCCATCCACTCCACCCACCACGGCCGCGTAGGCCGCGACGGTGTTCGACAACAACGCATCGCGTCCGCCTTCAGCGTGCAGCCCGAGGGTGGAGGTTTGGGCCTCCAAACGCAGTGCACCGGCATTCGGACAGCCCATCGCGCTCAGCAAACGGTGCCACATGGCACGTGCCGCGCGGGCCATCGCCACGCTGGACAACACGTCCGTGCCCATGGCCACCCGCATGGTGGCATGATTGGCGGCAGACTCCAACGACCAGCCTCGTTCCAACAAGACGCTCAACCCTGATTTGGCCGCGCTCATCATGGCGCCCAAGGCGTCCACAGGCAGCATGCCACGGTCCTGCCACTTGGCGGCGTCCACACCCCAAACTTGGAAGGCAGGCATCGCCGCATGCCACGCTTCTGCGTGAAGCGCCAAAGCCTCTTGGTCGAAGGCGCAAGACCGGCCAACATCCCATGTGCTCGACCCCTTCACTTCCACGCCACCGGCCCACGCCACCACCGCACGCAGGGCGCCTACGGTGTCGTATCCATCCACATGCAACGCCACCATCTCTGGGTGCACCTCTTTGAGCAAGTCCCGAAGTTGGGGACCATCGACGCCTTCGGCGGAGGTGCGAATGCCCTCGACGCCATGCATCAAGCCTTGCATCAAGGCTTCATGGGTGCTGAACCCCTGCTGGATTTCCCACCCTGCCTCAGAAGCCGGGAAGGCCAATGGCGAGGCAGGATTCACCACCACTTGGGGAATGGCCAACCCATCCCACCGAACTTGACCGGTCACGTCCTCTTGTCCCCTTGCGCCTCGCAACCAAGCTTCGGTTGTCCACGGAGAAAATTGCTCAGTGTTCATGCCTTCGAAATTAAGGTGATTAGGTTTGCAGCATGGGCCTTCGACCATGCTTGTTTTTGGACCGCGATGGGGTGATCAACCACGACCCGGGAGACTACACCAAGAACCTCGCTGAGTTCACCATCCTCCCCACCGTGATGGAGGCGTTGACTTTGGCGAAGGACGCCGGTTTCGAAGTGGTGCTCATCACCAACCAAGGTGGGCTTGCCAAGGGCCTGTACACCCACGAAGATGTCGCCGACATCCACGCCCACCTCAAAAGCGCATGTGAAGAGAACGGCACGCCGATTTTGGACATTTTCTACAGCCCCCACCACCCTTCCACGGGAAAGTCGCTCAGCCGGAAACCCGGCAGCTTGATGGTGGAGCGAGCGTGCGCAAAACACCAACTCGACCCGGCTCGGTCTTGGATGGTCGGAGACAAGCAGCGCGACTTGGACGCAGCATCGCCTGTGGGCGTGCGCGGCGTGCTCATCGAACCGAACGCCCCGTTGCTCGACGCGGTGAACTTCATTTTGGACACATGCTCCTGAACGGCGCTGTTGTCGGCGAACAAGACGCCCCCAAGGCCTTCGCCAACCGCGGGTTTTTGGTGGCCGATGGCGTCTTCGAGTCGATGCGCTTCACCGACGGTCGCGTGCCCTTCTTGGGCTTGCATGTGGCCCGGCTGCATGCGGCCTTGGAAGCCCACGGCATGAATGTCCCCGACAGCCTGCAGGAATCGCGCTTGACGGAAAGCTTGGACGCGTGGAGGCAGGCGTGGTCGTTTGACGGCGACGCGCGCATTCGCCTGACCGTCTACCGCGAGGGCCAAGGCAAGTACACGCCAGACACCGACGACACGTCGTGGGTGGCCACAGTGGAACGCATGGACGCGCGTGGGTACTCGCTTGCCCCGAAAGGACTTGACGTGGACATTTACCAAGACATGCACAAGCACGTCTCGCCCGTCAGCCGGTACAAAAACATTGCCTCGACAGTCTACGTGCACGCCGCAAGGCACGCGCGCATCCAAGGATGGGGCGACGCGTTGATCTTGAACGCCGACCAAAAAATCATCGAATCCTCCCGGTCGAACTTGTTCGTGGTGTCCAACGGCGTGCTCTACACCCCGAGCTTGGACGACGGGTGCGTGGGGGGCATCATGCGCGCTGTCTTGATCCGCACCGCCCTGGACCACGGGATCAAGGTGTACGAATGCACCCTGACGCCGCAAACGCTGCTGCAGGCCGACGAACTGTTTTTGACCAACGCCGTCCGCGGCATTGAGTGGGTGGCCAGCTACAAGACCAAGCGTTACTTCCACAGCATGGCCGAAAAACTGACCGCCTGGATTCAGGAAGACCTCACTTCATCCTGACGCGCGGGTCCAACCACCCGTACATGGCATCCACGGCCATGTTCACGGCGACAAACACAGTCGCCACCACCATCACGCCACCCATGACCACAGGCAAGTCACCGGCTTCGAGGGCCCGGAACATGAGCAACCCCATACCGTTCCACCCAAAGACAAATTCCACGAACACCGCCCCGGCCAACATGCTGGCAAACCAGCCACTGGCCGCAGTCAGCACGGGGTTCATGGCGTTGCGCAAGACGTGCCGACGCATCAACCTCCACCCCCCGACACCTTTGGCCCGGGCGGTCCGGATGTACGACTGGGCGAGCACGTCTTCCGCGGCGTTTCTCGTGAGTTGAATCACGACGGACAACGGACGTATGCCAAGGGTCAAGGCGGGCAAAATCAGATGATGCCAAGCGACCTGCGGACCTTCAAAGGGGTCCAACACGCGCCAACCCCCTGAAGGAGGCAAGCCCGTCATGTCATGCCACACCACACCGAACAGCCATGCCACGAGGATGGCGACGAAAAACGACGGCGCACTCATGCCCAACGTGGCCAACCCAATGACTGCCCGTGCCACCGGGCCATCACCTCGCCATGCCAACATCAAGCCCAAGGACACTCCGACCACGAGCGCCAACCCCATGGCCGTCACCGCAAGCAACAGCGTGGCAGGCAACGCCTCCATCAAGGCCTCCACCACAGGCCGCTCTCCGAAGTAACTGACGCCAAGGCTTGGCGCCTTCAATCCCCACCCCGTTTCATGCGGGCCCCAGGGCAACAATTCGCCCAAAAACCGCAAGTAGCGCTGCCCCAGAGGCAAGTCGAGGCCATGGACACGTCGGAAGGCATCCATGGCTTCTTGACGCTCGTTTTGTCCTGCAATGGCCCTGGCCGGGTCTGGAACTTGGGAAAAAATCAGGAACACCAACGTGGCGCTGCCCCACAACACACTCAGCCCTTGGGCCAGCCGTCGGAGCACCCGCCCCATGGTCAGTGGCCTTGTTCGATGCGTGCGGCGAGTTCTTCCACAGAGGGCACGTCTCTGCCGGCCCACTTCTCCATGACCACACCGCCCTGAATCCACACCAACCCCGGGTTGGCGCGGACGACAATCTTCAATTCGGTTTGGTCGCAGGTCAAGAAGGGATACGTGGCCCCTTCTGCCGCCGCAAACGCCGCGTGCTCCTCGGCGGTGGCGTTCGTCAACCCGTACATGGACCATCCTTGGGCTTGTGCCGCAGCACCCAACGCGTTGAACTCGTCCTGCCACGACGTGGACATCGCGTCCAAGTCCTTGGAGACATGCAACAAGACGGGCGCATCAGATCCAAGGATGGCGTCGGTCAGGTCGTTGCCCTCGGCATCCACCATTTGGAAATCGAGGATGCGCTGTTCGTATCCGTCCTTGATTTTCACCTCACGGGCATGCTCCCAGTCGCCTTCGGGGTACATCGCCATGAAAGAGGTGCCAGGTTCGTTGGTCTTGTCCCAAAGTTTTTGGGCCATGTACTCCGATTGCATGACAAGCGTCTCGGCCCCGGTCTCAGGATGGAAGAAACGGATCTCCTTGTCAAACACCGGGCCCTCCAACCCCATCTCCTCGGCCGTCATTCGGTTTTCCAAGACGTTCTCGCCCACCGCGTAGGGACGGTAATCCTTCAACGGAAGGTGGCTCAGGGTCCAAAACTGCACAAAACCACTGACCACGACCACCGCCAAAGCCATACCCCACTCTTTCTGAGGGTGGTTCCAGCGGCGCTTGACGGCCTCCGCGGCGATCAAGTTCAAGGCGAGGTAGAGGACCGGGAAATTCCACTCCAGCATCATCTCCCCAAACAAGTAAGTCACCACCATGGCCGCCGCGTACACCGCCGTGCCTTGACGTGGCGTGTTCAACTGGATGCGTCCCAAAAACGCCGACAAGACGATGGGCACCACGAAGATGAGCAACACCACGTCCTTCAAGAAGCTCTGATACGCGGTCAAAGGAATGGCGTTGCCGAAGCATCCGCACTCCAACACGCACTGGTTGGCGATCTCCACCACTGCGCCCGACGCGTCCACAATCTCTTTGGTCCCAAACGGATCGCACGTCGCCGTGTACCACGTCAGCCAAGTAAAAAACACCATCATGACCGTGGTCAACACCGACGTCAACTTGGGAAGCGCCCCCACGAGGATGGCGATGCCCAACAGGATCTCAGCGATGCACACAAACACGGCCAATTCCAACGCCCAAGGCCCGAGGAATTCAAGGTTCATGGCCCCCGGCTCGAAGTACTCTTCCAGCTTGTACATGAACCCCAAGGCGTCGTTGGATTTGATCAAACCCGACACCACGAACAGCGCCCCAACCAACACGCGGGACACCCAAGTCAATCCATCCAATGCTTTCAACATTCCTTCAACTGTAGGTTTATACAGAAACTCCTTCTGAACTCAATATCAATGCAAAAAGGGCATAGTTTGCCATGTCCATGTAGTTGGCCTCAACCCCTTCACTGACCACGGTCTTGCCGTTGTTGTCCTCGATTTGCTTGACCCGAAGGAGCTTCATCAAGATCAAATCCGTCAACGACGAAATGCGCATGTCGCGCCAAGCCTCGCCGTAGTCGTGGTTCTTCTTTTGCATCAAGTCGCGCGTGGCGTCTTTGGCCGCATGGTACAACCGGTTGGCCTCGTCCACTGGCAACTCAAGCGGCGCAGAACCGTCCAAGTCGCATTGAATCATCGCCATGAAGCAGTAGTTGACGATGCCAATGAATTCCGGCTCAATGCCCTCGCCCACCTTCGACTCCCCGACTTCCTGCAACGTGCGGATACGATTCGCCTTGATGAAGATTTGGTCGGTCAACGAGGACGGACGCAAAATGCGCCACGCTGTGCCGTAATCCTGGGTTTTTCGTTCGAACAAATCCACGCAGCTGGCGAGGCATTTGTCGTATTGGGCGAGGGTCTCCATGCTAACTTGCGGCAAGTTACAATCCACGACGTGACACCTTCAATCACACTCCGCGGTTCCGTGGTGAATTTTCACCAACCTTGGGTGATGGGCATCCTGAACCTCACCCCCGACTCCTTCCACGACGGAGGTGCGTGGGACAAAACTTCTGCGGCCCTGGGACAAGCGGAACGCATGCTGAACGATGGTGCCGACGTGCTCGACTTGGGTGCCCAATCGACGCGCCCCGGCGCAGAGGTGCTGGGAGCCGAAGCCGAATGGCAGCGGCTGGAGCCCGTCCTGGTCGAGCTTAAGAGAGATCACCCGAATGCCATCTTGAGTGTGGACACTTTTCACGCCGAAGTGGCGCGGCGGGCCTTGGCCGAAGGGGCCGACATCATCAACGATGTGTCGGGAGGCGACGCCGATCCAGACATGTGGAAGGTGGTGGCACAAGCCCGGGCCCCCTACGTGCTGATGCACATGCAAGGGACACCCGCCACCATGCAAAACAACCCCACCTACGACGACGTGGTGCACGAGGTGGTGACCCATTTGCAACGCCGGGTCCACGCGGCCTACCACGCGGGTGTGACGGACGTCATTGCCGACGTGGGGTTTGGGTTTGGGAAAACGGTGGCCCACAACTACGCGCTGCTCGAGGCCCTGGACCAATTCCAAGAGTTGCGGTGCCCCATCCTGGCAGGGGTGAGCCGAAAGTCGATGATCCAAAAGGTGCTCGACACCGACAGCCAGCACGCGCTGAACGGCACAACCGCCTTGCACGCTTGGGCGTTGGACCGCGGGGCACACATCCTGCGGGCGCACGACGTGGCCGAGGCGAAGGAAGTCGTGGCCTTGCACAGCGCCCTTGTCCAATCCCGCACCCCTGACGCGCCATGACACCCATCCTCGCATTTGAACTTTGGGAGGCCATCTCCCCGTTCTTGACGCTTGGCGCCCAAGTTCTGGATTTGGCCCTCGTGGGGCTGATTGTATTTTACGTCTACCGCTTGACCAAAGGGACTTCAGCCATCCCCGTCTTCCTGGGGTTGCTGGCCATCTACCTCATCTGGAAGTTGGTCACCCTCATGGGCATGCGCTTCATGGGGGAGATTTTGGGCCAATTCATCGCCGTGGGAATCCTGGCGATCATCATCGTCTTCCAACAAGAACTCCGACAATTCCTGTTCTCCATCGGCGACAGGGCCTCGCTGAAGGAGCCGCCAGAGTGGCTCCTCAAACTGCTGCCTCAGCGCACCCAAGAGGGCCGCAAGGCATTTCCCGTGGAAGAGGTGGTGCGCGCGTTGGACCGCCTGTCTTCTCGAAAAGAAGGGGCCCTCATCATCGTGCAGCGTGAATCCGACCTGACGCACCACATTCAGAGCCACACCAAGCTCGTGGCCGACATCTACGCGCCGTTGATTGAAGCCATCTTCCACAAGGAGTGCAGCATGCACGATGGGGCTTTGTACATCGCTGTGGGACGCGTGCGGGGCGTGCGATGCATCCTCCCCGTCAGTCAAAGTCAGCACCTGCCTGTCGAATTGGGCATGCGCCACAGGGCGGCGCTGGGCCTTTCTGAAGTGACGGACGCGCTGGTGTGGACCGTCAGCGAAGAAACAGGGACCATCAGCCTGGCTCACGAAGGCGAGCTCCGCCGTGCGTTGCACCCCAACGATTGTCGAGAGATCATGCATGAGCTCCTCAACCCCAGACAGGGCTGAAGCTCAGCGCTGGATCAACACTTGCACAGACTGGACTTGGCCTTGGTCGGTCTCGGCGTGCACCACGTACATGCCCTCGGCAAGGTGTCCGATGTCGAACGACAACCCCGTCAACCCAGGCACAGCGCGACGCGCCACGACCTCCTGGCCTGAAACATTCACCACGCGCACAAAGGAGGCGCGCGGCATCCCTTCCAAAGTCATGACAGACTGAGCTGGGTTGGGGAACGCCTGCAACGACGCATCTGCAAGATGAACGTTGCCAACGTTGGTTGGGTCGTACGTCGGGTCGCTGACCATGAACAAGCCCACCGACCGACATGAAATGGCGATGTTGCCGCTCGGGAAATAAGGGTAGTTGCTCCAAGTGCCGTAAAACGCCACCGAATCCGTGTCGGGGTTGGTATCGAAGTAAGCGTAGGGCGTCAAGTTGCCGTTGGGGCCGATTTCGGAGACCCGCAAACCGCTGAGGTAGTTGGAGGCGTAGATCTTGTTGCCGCGCACGTAGAGGTTGTGGTCCACAGACGTGTTGTCTGCTTCGTAAAACCCAATCACGACCGGGGCGTCCAAGTCCGACACGTCGGCGATGTAGGTGCGGGTGCCGTTGCCGTAGTTGCTCTCGTCCAACTCGTCGTTGAAGTACAAGAAACGACCGTCCTCGCTCAACCACCCTTGGTGCGTGTATGCCGATTGGCTGTAGTTGAACGCGGCGATTTGGACCATGTCCGATTTGTCGGTGACGTCCACGATGGCCACGCCACCGCTGCCGTTGAAACAAAACGCCACTTCCTTGCCCTCATAATCGGTGTCCGGGCCATTGTAAAGCACCACCTGGGCGTCGTGGGTGTAGGGGCCGTCGTTGGTCCCCGCCACAGATGGGGCAGCTGGGTTGGAAATGTCGATGGCATGCAGCCCCCCTCCTGCGGTGTTGGTCCCCACCGCGTAGGCGAAACCGGTCTCCTCGTTGATGGCGATGTTGTGGGCGTTGCCAAATCCGATGTAGCTCGCCACAGGTGTGAGCACCACAGGCCCGTCGGTGACCTCCAACACTTGGGTCAGGTCCACCACTTGCATGCCGTGGTTGGCCGCCTCACTGACGATGAACGCGTGGTTGTTGTGCACCTTGACGTCGCGCCAGAGGCTGGGTGTCGTGGCCGTCGGCACGCGCCCCACAAACAAGGGGTTCACCGCATCCGTGACGTCCATAATGGACAACCCGTCGTGGCGCCCAAACAACACGAATTCGCGTTGGGAAGCCGAATCCACCCACCCCCAACAGTCGTTGCCGTTGGCGCCACCCCCCAATTCTTCGAGGGTGCGCACGGAGAGCAGATCAAGCCCTGAGCAAGGGTATCCGTCTGCAAAACCGTCGACACAAGGGGTTTGGGCGAAGGCTGAGAATGCCAAGCCAAGGCCGGCTGCGGAAAGGAAGTGTTTCATCATGTTGAAGCGCAATGGGCGCAAAGGAACAACAAACCGCCCCGCCGTGATGTTGCACGACGGGGCGGTTCACAGGGCTGAAAAGGCCAATCAGTTGACGTCTGGCAGGAAGCTGAATCGCTCGCTGTAACGGAGCATTTGGCCTGTGAAATCGTCGGGATAAGACACCTCCACAGATTCAATCTGTCCTTCAGCGTCGCGAATGGCAATCATCTCTGGGTTGATGAAGCCTCCGTAAGGAGCCACGCCCAACACCGCCACACGGTCCAACACCTCTTGGTGCACCGCGGGATCGACCTTCACGCCGTAGCCCTCCACGAGCGCCTTGGCCGCGTCGTAATCGCCTTGCGACTTGATGCGCTGCACCTCCCGCAGAAGCTCGCCGAACAACTCGCGCAGGCGGTCGTAGTCCTTGATTTCGATGTAGGTCTTGCCCTCGCGAACGACCTTGACCACAGCCCCTTCGGGCTCCGCCTTTTCAAAGCACCAGTTGCTCACCCAGGCACGGTTGCGCATGTGGGCCTCTTCAATGTCGGCACCCAAGTCCAGGCGTTGCAATTGGGTCAACATGCCGTTCCGCAAGTAGCTGTCGTACTCGGCGCGACCCACGTCCAAATTCTTCATCAACCCGAGCTCCACCATCTTGGGGTCGAGCAGGAAGTACAAGGCCACCAAATCGGCCCGGCCTTCCTCGAGGGTCGAGCTGTACTCGGCGATGGTTTCTTTGGGGGTGCCCACACCTGGCTCCAATTGACCCGAAGCGTGGCCAATCACCTCGTGCATGGCCGTGTGAAGTTTGCCGGCGAGTTCTCCGTGCGCTTGGGTGCGCACAAGCTCGAGCTGGTCGTGGGTGAACTCGGCCAACACGCCTCCGCCAGCGGCCTTGTCGTAGGCATTCACGATGTTGCCGAGCGACACCGACTTGGAGCCATGAACTTGACGGATCCAGTTGCTGTTGGGCAAGTTCACCCCGATGGGGGTGCTGGGCGAGGCGTCGCCAGCTTCCCCTGCCACGTTCACCACGTTGTAGGTGATGCCCACCACTTCCTTCTTCTTGTGGGAATCCATGAACGGCATGTGGTCTTCAAACCACTGGGCGTTTTCCATCAACGTCGCCATGCGCGCGCTGGCGTCGAAGTCCTTGATCTCCACGATGGTCTCGTAGCTGCCTGTGTAGCCGAGGGGGTCGTTGTACACCTCCACAAAACCGTTGATGTAATCCACATCACCTTCCGTGTCCTGCACCCAGTTGATGTTGTAGAGGCTCCACTTTTCGAGGTCGCCGGTTTCGTAATACGCCACCAGGTTGCGCAAGGCCGCCGCTTGCTTGTCGTTTTCCGCGTACTGAATGGCTTCGTTGAGCCACTTCACGATTTCGGAAATGCTCTCGCCGTAAAGGCCACCCACTTTGTACACGTTCTCGTACACCTGACCGTCTGCGTCTTTTTCCAAACGGCTGTTCAACCCGTACTCCACCGGGCTGCGGCTGCCCTTGTCCACGATGCTCTCGAAGTAGGCTTTGGCTTCCTCTGTGGTCACGTCGGGTGCGTAAAAGTTGACGGCGGAACTTTCCACCAACCCCTTGCTGCCGTCCTGCTCCACTTTCTTGGCCTCCACCGCGGGGTCAAACACCACGGCGCGCAATTCCGCGTCGATGCTGTTGCCTGTCTCCGCCAACAAGTGGTCGAAGTAAGCCTCGCTGAAATCTGGGAGGTGCTTGGTGTTGGCGTAGTGGTGGTGGATGCCGTTGGAGAACCAAATGCGCTTCAAGTACACTTCAAACGCTTGCCACCCCACTGTACCTCGGTCGCCCTCGTAGCCGATGTAGATGTCCTCCAACAGGCGGCGGATGCGCAAGTTGTAGCGGTTGTTTTGGTCGTACATGATGTCGCGACCGCTCAGTCCCGCCATGTTGAGGCAATACACCAACGCCTGCTGCTTGTCGGAAAGCTTCTCCCATCCGGGGATTTGGTACCGAACAATTTTCAGGTCCGCAAACTGTTCTGTTTTCCACACGAAGCCCGTTTCGTCGGGGGCGCTTGCCGTGGACTCCACAGCTGGAGCGGCCTCAAAATCCGGGCCCGTAGGCGCAGGACCGCCGCAGCCGGCCAAGAACGTCAACAGGGCTGTGGCGCACGTGGCGCTGCCCACAAAAGAAGAGAATTGTCGCATGGTTGATGTCATTTGCCGGCCAAGGTAAAGGACATTCCAGGAGTATCTTCGGGGCGTGCGGACCTCCCGTCTCATGTTGCGCGCCTTCCTCGGTCCTTTCGCGGTGACCTTGCCCGTCGCGTTGTTCATTTTGGACATGCAATTTCTTTGGGTCTACGCCGACGACATGATTGGCAAGGGGTTGGAATTGTGGGTCGTGTTCAAGCTCATGGTCTTCGCCTCCGCACGCTTGGTCAACTTGGCCCTGCCCCTGGCGGTGTTGGTGGCTTCCATCATGGCGCTGGGCAACCTCGCCGAGCGCAACGAGCTCACCGCCATGAAGGCGTCCGGCATGTCGTTCTTGCGTATCCTGCGGCCCCTCGTCTTCTGCATGATCCTCCTCTGCGGCGGAGCACTTTGGTTCAGCAACACAGGCTGGCCTGCAGCCAACATGAAGTTCAGGGCCCTTCTGTATTCTGTGACCAAACAAAAACCCGCCTTCAACCTCCGCGAAGGGGTGTTTTACAACGGCATCGACGGCTTCTCCATTCGGGTGGGCACCAAGCACGCAGACGGAAGGCTGGAGGACCTGCTGGTGCACGACCACAGGGACGCGAAAGGTCAACGCGTGCTCGTGGTGCAAGCTGAGCGTGGAAACATGTCGGAATCGGACGGCCATTTGGTCATCGAACTGGCAGACGGCGTCAGCTACGAGGAACACCAAGAGACCATGTCCCGTTCCAAGGAGCGGGTGTACCCCCACGTCCGCAGCACCTTCCAGCGGCAAACCCTGCGCATCCCCTTGCACAGCCTGGATTTCTCCATGGCCAACGAAGACCTTTTCCGGCGTTCCTACGAGCGCATGACCTTGGCCGAACTGTCCCAAACCAGCGATTCTCTGGGCACCGAAATCTGGCGAGAAGGGCAGGAACTTCAGAGTTACGGAAAGCGCAACGTGGCCTGGCGAAACGACACCACAGGTTGGTACGCCACTGCCGCCGCCGCGTCACAACCGACGGCCCGCTCACCCTGGGCCGCCAGCCTCGCCTCCAAAACCAGGACGCGCGCCTTTCACTCGGCCAAAGAACTCTCGCGCAACCAAATTCGAAGCATCGACAACGCCGTCGCCAACATGGAAGGCAAATTGCTTCGTCAACACCGGCACGACATCGAATGGCACCGCAAGTACATCTTGGCCTTGGGATGCATGGTGCTCTTCTTGGTGGGGAGCTCGTTGGGGGCGCTCGTGGGCAAAGGCGGATTGGGCCTGCCCACGCTGTTGGCCCTTTGCGTGTTCCTGCTGTACTACGTGGTCTCGATGGTCGGCGAGCAATTGGTGAAATCCGGCACCCTGGAGCCTTGGTCCGGCATGTGGTTGAGCACGCTGTTGCTGACGCCTTTGGCCGCACTTTTGATGTGGAGCACGTTGAAAGAACGACGCTGGCTGCCCCATGCAGGCGGGTGATTGAAAACTACTTTTGCTGTGCCCATGGCGAGAACCCTCCGCATCCTGCAAATCTGCCACAAGCCGCCACGTCCGTCCGTGGATGGAGGTTGCTTGGCGATGGACAGCCTGACGCGTGGGCTTTTGGACATGGGACACCAGGTGAAAGTGGTGTCCATCCACACAGACAAGCACCCCTTCCTGCCGGATGAAATTGAACCGGACTACCTCGCGCAAACCCAACTCGAAGTCGCCTACGCCGACACGGAGCTGAACGTCCGGGACGCCTTGTCCCACCTCGTCACTGGGGAGAGCTACCACTTGTCCCGGTTTTTGGTGCCAGAAATGGAACGGACCGTGGAAGACGCGCTGCGCGCGCAGGTCTACGACGTGGTGCTCCTGGAGTCCCTGTTCACCACGGCTTACATCCCAGCGATTCGCCGTTTAAGCGACGCCGACCTTGTGCTCCGGGCGCACAACGTGGAGCACGCCTTGTGGGACGAGGTCGCGGCGGACATGACCTCCCGACCCAAACGCTGGCTCCTCAACCGGTTCAAGTCCAAGCTTCAATCGGAGGAAGTCAAGGTGCTTGCTGCGTTGGATGGCGTGGTGACCATCACCCGCGACGACGCCGTGTGGTTTGAAGAGACCCTCCAAAACGTGCATCCCACGTCGAAGTGCCGCGTGGAGGTGGTGCCCTTCGGCATGGACGTGGACGGCACGCCACACGCCGCCATGAACGAAGCGCCCACGAGGGCCTTGCACCTGGGTGCCATGGACTGGGCCCCCAACCACCAGGGCGTGTCGTGGTTTGTCCAAGACGTTTGGCCCTTGGTGCGTCAGGCCCTCCCGGAAGCCCAAGTGGCCCTGGCCGGCCGAAACATGGGCCCAGAATGGACTTCCGACGAAAACGCAGGGGTCCACGTGTTGGGCGAGGTGGACGATGCCGCCGCCACATACGACACCCCCAGCGTGGTGCTGGTGCCCCTTCATGCAGGCTCAGGCATGCGCATCAAGATCGCAGAAGCCTTGGCCGCCGGACGCCCCATCGTGACCACCACGAAAGGCATGACCGGCCTCCCCCTGGAACACGAGGAACACCTCATGGTGGCCGACACCGCAGAACACTTTGCAAAAGCGTTGGTCGAGTTGCTGTCCAACGGGGATAAAGCCACCGCCATGGGCCAACGCGGACGAGCTTGGGCCCAAGTCAACTTGCAGCACCGCGCTCGGGCAGAGCGGTTGACCGCGTTCCTTGAAGAATTGGTGGCCTCGTGAACATTTTGGTCATCGCCTCTCGGGTTCCGTTCCCCCTTGAGAAGGGGGACAAGCTTCGGCTGTACCACCAACTGAAGCACCTGTCCTCCAAGCACGCCCTGACGCTGTGCGCCCTGCAAGACCGCGCGCTGACCGACGCGCAACTGGAAGCGCTCCGTCCGCTGGCCCAACACATCCACGTGCTCCGCACCCCGCTCCTGAGGAAGCTCTGGCGCATGATGTGGTCCTGGACCTCCGAGTTGCCCTTCCAGGTGACTTGGTTCACCGACCGCAAGGCCAAACGCCAACTTGAACGCATCGTCGCGGACACCCAACCCGACTTGATCTACTGCCAACTTGTTCGGTGTGCGGAATACGTGAAGGACCTGCACGCCTACCCCAAGGTGTTGGATTACATGGATGCGTTCAGTGCGGGCATGCACCGCCGAAGCCATCAGGAACGAGGTCTGCCGGGCTTGTTTCGGCACGCCGTGATGCGGGCCGAGGGCACGCGTTTGGCCAGGCATGAATCGCGGACGTTCGACTACTTCGACGCCCACACGATCATCTCCGAGAACGACCGGCTGCTGATCCCCCACCTGCACCGGGACACCATCCGCATCGTCCCCAACGGCGTGGACTTGGAGGCGTTCAGCGGCGCAGAGGGCACTGCCCCCGACGTGCCCACCCTTTTGTTCACAGGCAACATGTCGTACGCGCCCAACGTGGATGCGGCGCAGCATTTGGTCAAGGACATCCTGCCCCACATTCAAACGCGCCCGATTCGGGTGGTCCTTGCGGGCGCAGAACCCGCCCCAAGTGTGGCTGCCCTCGCCAGCGACGAGGTGACGGTCACAGGATGGGTGGACGACATTGCGGCCGAGTACACGCGGGCCACCCTGTTTGTGGCGCCACTTCGCTTGGGCACGGGCCTGCAAAACAAGGTGCTCGAAGCCATGGCCTCCGCCCTCCCCTGCGTCCTTTCACCCCACGCCTTCGCCCCCTTGGGCATGCCGGCCCACGGCCACGCCGAAATTTGCGACCAGCCTGAGGAATTTGCCGCCGGCATTGACCGGCTTTTGGCCCACCCTGAAGAAGCGCAAGGCATGGCGCAGATGGCGCAAGGCGCCGTGTCACGCAAATTCGCATGGACGACCCATGGCGAGACGCTCGACCAAGTCCTTCAAGACGCCCTGTCCCCACATTGACCCAACTTTCTCGACCTTAGAGACATGAAGATCCCTCCTGCCAGCCTCGCCCACCTCGACTTTGTCGCAGGCATCCCGTCGCTCGACTTGAGCCATTTCACCCAAGGCACACCTGCTCAGCGCAACCAATTCGTCCAAGACCTTGGCGCCGCCTACCGGGAAGTGGGGTTTGTGGCCATTGGCGGCCACGGCATCCCACAAGATGTGATTGACGGACTGTACAGCGAGGCCGAGGCGTTCTTTGCGTTGCCGGCCGAAACCAAAGCCCAGCATGAACATCCCGAGCACAACAGGCAACGGGGGTTTGTCAGCTTCGGGACGGAGCATGCCAAGGACAGCGACGCGGCCGACTTGAAAGAATTCTGGCAAGTCGGACAGTGCGACGTCCCGGAAGGCGCCGACATGAAGCACTACCCGCCGAACGCGGTTGTCGCCGAACGTCCCCAGCTGTCGGTCAAGTCCGAGGCCTTGTACCGCAGCATGGAATCGGTTGGACGCGACGTGCTGAAAGCCATCGCCTTGCACTTGGGGCTTGAGGAGGACTACTTTGAAGCCTTCGTGCCCGGCGGCAACAGCATTTTGCGGTTGATTCACTATCCCCCCATCTTGAAGGAGCCCCAATCCAGCGTCCGGGCAGGCCAACATGAGGACATCAACCTCATCACCTTGTTGGTGGGTGCTTCTGCGTCTGGATTGGAAGTGATGGATACCGCCGGAAACTGGACCCCAGTGACTGCACTGCCCAACCAACTGGTGGTCAACGTGGGCGACATGCTTCAACGGCTCACCAACCAAGAGCTCAAGTCGACGACCCACCGTGTCGTCAACCCACCCAAAGCGCTTTGGGGCAAGCCTCGTTTCAGCATGCCGTTCTTCTGCCACCCTGTGCCGCACATGAGTCTGGCCGCGTTGGCCCAGTGCGTGCCCGCTGGCGAACAGCCAAAGGAAGCCCCCATCACCGCGGGGGCATACCTCGAGGAACGCCTCCGCGAAATTGGCCTCATCGGCGACGCCTCCTCTGAAAAAGAGTGAATCACAATGGGCGTTCAGATTTCTTGACAATTCCTGAGGAGAACATCGCGCTGACCCATTCGTTCTTTGGGTCATGCAGTGGTCTTCCCTTCTTCAATGGTCTGCCGCAGGGGCGGCATGTGGCTTGACGTTTGGCGCCATGGCTTGGGTGAAAAGCCCAAACCCCAGCCCAGCCCCCACCGTGCACACCACGTCCCACACCTGGACGCCAAGCACTGGCGCCTTGTCACCTGCGGCCAGGCCTGCCACCGAGACCGCGCTCTCGGACGACGCGTTTGTGCGCGCAGCGCAATCTTCTGTGGATGCCGTGGTCCACGTTCAAACCGCCGCGGTCGTCCCCACCCAGAGCAACCCTTGGCTGAGCATGCTGGGCATGAACCCAGGTCGTGTCGCGCAGGGGTCTGGCAGCGGGGTCATTCTGGACCGCCAAGGGTGGATTGTCACGAACCACCATGTCATCGACGGGGCCCAGCGCATCCAAGTCGCCCTGTCCGACGGCTCCACCATGGAAGCCGAGTTGATTGGAAGCGACCCAAGCACAGACCTGGCGCTCCTCAAGACAACGCCCGCCAAGAACCTGCCCACGCTCAGCTTCGGCAATTCAGACGAAGTGAACGTTGGGGAGTGGGTGCTTGCGGTGGGCAACCCCTTGAATTTGACCTCGACCGTGACGGCAGGCATCGTCAGTGCCAAAGGACGCAACCTCCGCTTGTTGGAGCCGGACGCCAGAAGGGACATCTACCCTGTGGAGAGCTTTTTGCAGACCGACGCCGCGGTGAATCCAGGGAACAGCGGAGGCGCGTTGGTCAACCTCGACGGCGAATTGATTGGCATCAACACCGCCATCGCGTCGCAAACAGGAAGCTACGCTGGATACTCGTTTGCCATTCCGTCCTCCATCGTCCGCAAAGTGGTGGACGATTTGCGTGAATACGGCCGCGTCCAAAGGGCCTACCTCGGCATCCAAGTCGACCAACGCGACCCCGGCGTCCGTGTGGCGGGCGTGTTCCGCGGGAGCGGGGCCAGTGCAGCTGGGCTGCAACCCGGCGACCGCATCGAAGCCATCGACGGCATCCCTGTGTCCACCTTTCCTGCCTTGCAAGAGCAGTTGTCCAAACACCGCCCAGGCGCACGCATTGCCGTGCAACTCCGCCGAGACGGACGGCAGCTCCAGAAAGAAGTGGAACTCCAGGGGCGAAACGCACTGACGTCCACGCCCGACAATCGCCCAGCCAGCCGCACCTCAAGTGAGGAGGATTTCCTTCCCAACTGGGGGGTCCGGCTCGCGCCTGCATCCGCCCAGGTCCAAGCGCGATTGGACGTTCGAGGTGGCTTGGTTGTCACCGACATTCGACCTGGAGAATGGTCGGACGAGGGCATCCGCCGCGGAGCCGTGTTGTTGCGCGTGGATGGCCAACCGCTTGAGTCTAAGGAGGACTTGACAGAAGCCCTGGCAAGGGCGAGGGAGGCCGGACAACGCGGCGTCCTGCTGGAAGGCGTCCAGGCCAACGGCCAGCAGTTCTACGCAGGGGTCCCGCTCCCCTGAGGTCACTCAGCCCCTCCACCCCCGCTCCGGTGCCCCGCGGTGCCCCGCACGTCCAAGCGTTGTGGTACCCTTGTGGCATGCACCTTCCACTGTTTCCTTTGCGCATGTTGCCTTTGCCCGGGGAATTTGTGGAACTCCACGTTTTTGAGCCTCGTTACCAGCGGCTGTTCAACGAGCTGGAGAACATGGAATTGGTGGAATTCGGCATTCCCTGCGCCCACGAGGGCCAAATCCGTCGCACCGGGGCTGTCATGCGCCTTGTCAATGTGTCGCGGCGCGAAGCCAACGGCCGACGGGACGTGACCGTCAAAGCCACCGGGTTGTTTCGGCTGGAATCCTTCGACATGAGGGACGGCCAACTGGTCTATCCCTTGGGAGAGGCGGCAGACGTCTCGGACTGGAAAACGTGGACCCTGGACGAAGACTGTCGGGCGGCGCGTGACACGCTTGTGGGCCTGATGGTGGTCCACGGACTGAACCCAAAACCCCTCGAGCAAGAGGGGCTCATCGCAGTGTTGACCCACTTGGAACGCGACCCCGTGCAGCGCGCCGAAATTTTGGAAGGCGCCAGCCTGGAAGAGATGCAACTCCGCCTGAAGCAACACCTCGAGTTGGCCGTGCAAATCCTGACGCAAAACCCCCAGGACGACGCCAACTTTTTCGTGAATTGACCCTGTATCTTTGGGTCATGAAGATCCAAACAAGATGGCCCGTGCTGGCCATGGCGGCAGCCCTGGGATTGTGGGCGTGCGGAGACGACCAAGGAACCCAGACGCAAGACGCTGAAACCACTTCTTCTGCTGAGGTGTTTGGAGGCCCCACAGGCACCACCGACTTGCGCGTGCCTGACTTGGAATTTCACCCGGAACTCGACCCCCTCAAAGTCACCACGGCCGGAAACAACTTGGTGACCTTCATGTCCAAGGACTCTTCAGACGTCGTCCTGGGCGACTTGTACAACTACTTCCACTTTTCCAACGTCGGCGAATGGGACGCCATGTTTGAGCACTTCCCCGCTCACCGCACGGAGGACACCGCCATGGTCCGCATGCAACGCGAGATGATGGACAAGTGGTTCCACAAAGGCCTTCGCAACCGCGCCGGCGGCGCACACATCCGCTACGTCAGCCCGTGGGTGGAGGAAGACGACCAGCGCGTCGCGCTGCTCGGCCTGGACCTCAACTACTTCCTCGATTTCTTTGAAAATTTCGAAGGCAATCCTGAGGGCATGCGCCTCTCGTTGCAGGACCAATACGGCCGCGACGCCATCGAGTGGCACGAGTTTGACCAAGTCGACGAAGGCGACACCGCCCTGATCCGTCAGTTTGAGGTGAACGCGGAGATCGTGATGTACGCGTTGAGCTCGCTCGACAGCCTCCACTGCACGTTCCTCCCGCCCCAGATCAGCAAGTCGCCCAAGCTCGCGGCCGAGATGATGGACAACGAGACCATGCTCACCTTGCTTCGCCACAAGCGCGAGAACTACGACAAGAACTGAGCGCAGACGTCGCCATGCAACTTCGCGCCACCAACGAATGGGCCACCTTGAAGAAGGTGGTTGTCGGCACCGCCCAATCTATGGGAGGCACGCCTGCGTTGGAGGATGCCTACGACCCCAAGTCCAAGGAGCACATCGCCGCAGGCACCTTCCCGTCGGAAGGCGATTGTGTCCGTGAACTGAACGCCTTGGCGCACATGTTGCAGGGCATGGACGTGAAGGTGGTGCGTCCTGAGGTGGTGCCCAACTTGAACCAAATCTTCGCCCGCGACGTGGGCATCGTGGTGGAAGACCGCCTGGTGGCCACCCGCATGATCGCGGAAAGGGCGGACGAATGGCAAGGCGTTGCCCCGCTGCTTGCCGACGTGCCTCCCTCCCACATCCTGCACCCGCCCGAGGGCGTGCGTGTGGAAGGCGGCGACGTGATGCCTCGTGACGGAGAGCTGTGGGTGGGCTACAGCGCGGCGGACGACTTTGAGGCGTTCACCACCTCACGCACCAACGAAGCCGGCTTGGATTGGTTGTCGGACCAATTCCCGGACTGGAACGTTCGGGGATTCCAATTGCAGAAGTCCGACACAGACCCCAAGGCCAACGCCCTTCATTTGGACTGCTGCCTGAGCACGTTGGCCGGAGGACACGCCGTCTTTCACCCTGAAGGACTGAAACTGCCGGAAGACGTGGCTTTCGTGCGCGACACCTTCCAAGGTCACCTCCTGGAAGTGGGCGCCGAAGGGATGTACCACATGCAATGCAACTTGATTTCCGTGACGCCAGAAGATGTGGCTTCCTGCCCTCCTTTTGACGCGGTGAACCGCCAACTGGAAGCATGGGGATACCGCGTGCACACCACCCCCCTTCAGGAAGTGGCGAAAATGGAAGGCCTCCTGCGCTGCGTCACCATGCCTTTGCACCGGGATTGAATCTTTGAACCTACCCCTGAACATGAGCCACCCTGCCCAAAGCACCTGCCACATTTTGATGGTCCGGCCTGCGACGTTCCGCAAAAACGAGGAAACCGCCGGCAACAACCACTACCAACAGGACGCCCAAATCGACGACGTGCACCAAGCCGCCCTCGACGAATTCGACGGCATGGTGGACGACTTGCGCGGACGCGGCGTGAACGTCATGGTGGTGGAGGACGACCCCACGACGGACACGCCAGACGCGCTGTTCCCCAACAACTGGGTGTCGTTCCACGCCGACGGCCGTGTGGGGTTGTACCCCATGTTTGCGCCCAACCGTCGGTTGGAGCGGCGCGAAGACATCCTCCACGATTTGGTCCACGTGAATGGATTTGACATGGATGAAATCGTGGACTTCACCGAATTCGAGGGGCACGACGCGTTTCTCGAGGGCACGGGGAGCATGGTCCTGGACCGGGTGCACGGCAAAGCCTACGCCGCCTTGAGCCCACGCACCGACCGCGACGCCTTCGCCCATTGGTGCGAGTCGATGGACCTGGAGGGCGTGATTTTCGAGGCCAACCAAACGGTCGGCGAGGCGCGCATGCCCATCTACCACACCAACGTGATGATGGCGGTGGGCACCGGCTGGGCAGCCGTGTGCCTCGACTCCATCGACCACCCAGAAGACAGGACGCTGGTGCTCGAATCCCTCCAAGAGGACGGCCTGACCGTCGTCGACCTCGCCGAAGACCAAATCAACCGCTTCGCTGGCAACATGCTCGAAGTGGCCACCGACCAAGGCGACAAACTCATCGTGATGAGCTCCCGTGCCCACGACGCGCTGACCGACGACCAGCGCGACACGCTTGGGAACTTCGGAACCCTGGTCCACAACAACTTGCATCACATCGAAACCTGCGGCGGCGGTTCTGCCCGCTGCATGATGGCGGAAGTCCATCTCCCCCGCCCTGCCCAAACCAACGACGCACACGCATGATTCACGGCATTGACGCACGGCTTCAACAAGCAGTCCTTGACACCTTCGAAGCCACCTTTGGCAAGCGCCCCGCTGACCGACAGATTCAAGTCCAGACGACCCGTGCCGAGTTTGAGGGCGATCGCACCCTGGTGGTGTTCCCCCTCGCAGGCATGGCTGGGGCATCTCCGCATGTCGCCGCCGAATCGTTGGGACAAGCCCTCACCGAAGCGTGCGACTGGATTTCCGGCTTCAACGTGGTGAAGGGATTCTTGAACCTTTCCTTGACTGACGCGTGCTGGAATGCCGCGCTCCAAGAGGCGCTGACCCTGCCCAATTGGGGCCACGCCCCCGCAGGCTCCAAGTCGCAGGTGATGGTGGAATACAGCTCGCCCAACACGAACAAACCGTTGCACTTGGGCCACCTCAGAAACAACTTCCTGGGCTACAGCGTGTCCCGCATCCTCGAGGCCGCCGGCCACGACGTCAAGAAAGTCCAAATCATCAACGACCGCGGCATCCACATCTGCAAGTCCATGGTGGCCTGGCAGAAACTGGGACAAGGCGAGACGCCAACATCGACTGGCGAGAAGGGCGACAAGCTCGTGGGCCGGTACTACGTCGCGTTCGACAAGGCGTTCAAGGTGGAAGTGGCAGAAGGCGTGGCCAATGGTCTCGACCCCAAAGAAGCCGAGGCTGCCAGCCCGATGTTGCAAGAAGCCCGCACGATGCTGCAACGTTGGGAAGAAGGCGACGAAGAGGTCGTGGCGCTTTGGAAAACCATGAACGGCTGGGTGTACGAAGGCTTCGACGAGACCTACAACGCCATGGGCGTGTCGTTCGACAAGCTCTACTACGAGTCAGACACCTACCTCCTTGGCAAGAAGCACGTTGAACAAGGCTTGGCAGACGGGGTGTTTTTCCAAAAAGAGGACGGCTCCATCTGGGTGGACCTCACCGACGACGGCCTGGACGAAAAGCTCCTGCTCCGTGGCGACGGCACCGCGGTGTACATGACCCAAGACATCGGCACGGCCATCCTCCGGTTTGCCGACTTCCCCGACCTCGACCGCCAGGTGTACACCGTGGGCAACGAGCAAGAGTACCACTTCAAGGTGTTGTTCTTGATCCTCAAAAAACTTGGATTCGCCCAAGCCGAGTCCAACCACCACCTTAGCTACGGCATGGTGGAACTGCCTGAGGGCAAGATGAAGTCCCGCGAAGGCACCGTGGTCGACGCGGACGACTTGTTGCTGGAAATGCGTGACACGGCGCGCAGCATCTCGGACGATCTCGGCAAGGTGGATGACTTCAGCGAAGACGACAAAGTGAAGCTGGCCACCCAAGTGGGGCACGGCGCACTGAAGTACTTCCTGCTGAAAGTCGCCCCGCCCAAGTCCATGATGTTCGACCCCAAGAGCAGCATCGACTTCTTTGGCAACACAGCGCCTTTCATCCAATTCAACGTGGTCCGGTGCAAAAGCATCTTGCGCAACACGGGAGCCTCCACGTCGACCTTGACGTGGGACCAAGCCACACCACTGGACGCGGCTGAGCGTCAATTGGCCGCAGGTGTCCTTGGATTCCCGGACGTGGTTCAAGAGGCCGCCGCCAGCTACGACCCTTCGCTCATCGCGAACCACTGTTACGACCTGATCAAGGCCTTTTCAAGCTTCTACCAGGACCACCCCATTGCCAAAGAAGAGGACGCCGCGACGCGGCAGGCCCGCCTTGGCCTGACCGCCTTGGTCAGCGAAACGGTTTCGAACGGCATGGCCATGCTCGGCATCGACATGCCCGAGCGCATGTGAGGTTCAGCTTTTGCGCTGCAACCGCCGCTCCGTGCGGTGGCCCTCGCACGACATGCGCACGGTGACGCTTTCCGTGCCATCTGGCACGGCCACACTCCAGGTGTGGACACCGACTTCGAGTGCCCCTTCATGCACCGCGGTGTCGTGATCGTCCATGTGGACGCTCAATGTCACCTCTCCTGGACGCACCACGCGAAGATGGATGTCCGCCACCCCGTTGGACCACAATGCCCCCTCTCTTTCCCAGTCCGCAGCCACCGGAGGCGGCACGCCCTTGCCGAAGGAGGCCCGCATGCGATGCCACAAGACATAGACAAGCATGGCCAACAGGCCCACCAACATCGTCCACTGAAGCGTCTCCACAGAACTGGCGGTCAGAGGGAGAAGATGCCTGGAATCTTGGACGCAGCCTCGTAACGGGCGAAGATGTCGTCTGGGCCAGACACCTTCTCGTCCACCGTCACTGCGCGGTAATTCCCCTTGGATGATTCCCGCAATTGAAACGTCGCCTTGGTGCCAAAGATGGCGCGAAGCGACGCCTCGTTCTCAGGCTTGGCCGGCACAATGAATTTGAACTTGAAAACGCACGGCCAGGTGTGGGTGTCGTTCAATTGTTGCCGCAGCTGTTCGCGCTTTTCGTCGTCTTGAGAGGTCATGTTGCCAGGAACTTGGGAGGCCAAAAATAAGAACGGGCCGCCCGAAGGCGACCCGTTCAAGTCATTCTAAGTCAGACCAGGATCAGTCGACGATCCATGGGCAAACATTGCCCCACAACTGGAAGAAGTCGAGGAGGTCGTTCACATCCACTTCGCCGTCTCCGGTGAAGTCTCCTGGGCAAGGATCGAGGTAAGCACACGCGCCTGGATAGTTGGCCGACGCGTCGTAGTTCAACGCGGCCTCGTCCTGACAGCCGATGAACAAACAGCCGCTGTCGTCGGTGCCGTCCGCGTATTGATCGTAGTTGATAGCATCTTCATCGCTGCAACCGGTGGTCAAGCAGCTGAAGTCGCAACTCTGGTCGTCCAAGGCCACGCGTCCAAGCTGTGCCGCTGCGAAGGCAATAACCTCAGCGCTGTAGTTGCATGCGTCTTCGTAGAGACAGCCTTCCAACAAGTCGCAGATGCCGTTGCCATTGGCGTCTTCTCCAAAATCACAGGTGCCGTCGTCAAACGTCAAGTCAGCTTCAAAGTTGCAAGCCAATGGATCCATGCAACCACCCTGGTCGAAGCAATCCACAACTCCATTCATGTCCTGGTCAAATTCAGGGAAGATCACGCCATCGCAGTTCGTGAACACGTAGGACTGACCATCCAACGGGCAAAAGACCGCCTCCACGTAATCACATGGACCAGCATCGGTCGCGTCAGGATCGTAGTTGCACGCGTTGTATCCGCCGAGGGCGTCCAAAGACCCATCTTGACAGCCGACAATTTCGTCTTCGTCGCACACCCCGTCACCGTCGGCATCGTTGAAGCAGACTCCGTCACAGTCGAGGTTTGCAGCCGCAGCGTAGGTGCAGGAACCGTCGTCATAGGTTGCGCTGGGGTTGTAGTTGCAAGCCGCGTAACTCACGCCATCGAAAGCGATGCTGTCGTCTGTACAACCGCAAGAAGGCGCACCAAAGCTGAGGGTCAAGTACTGCGCCGCGTCGCCGTCGCCACCAGGGAACACCTGAACGTAGAGCTGGCCTGTCAACGTGCCATCCGTGGTGAGCTGAGCAACCAACACGCGGTTGTCGTCGCCCGCAAT